>NZ_BJDJ01000003.1 GCF_005405085.1 Lactiplantibacillus daowaiensis
CGAACACAGAAGTCAAGCTTCTTAGCGCCGATAGTAGTTGGGGGATCGCTCCCTGCGAGGGTAGGACGTTGCCATGCGAATATTCCGACATAGCTCAGTTGGTAGAGCGCTTGACTGTTAATCAAGATGTCGACGGTTCGAGCCCGCCTGTCGGAGTGACAGATGTTAGCCCCCATGGTGTTGACATCTTTTTTATATCATATGCCGGCTTAGCTCAGTTGGTAGAGCATCGGTATCGTAAACCGAGGGTCATCAGTTCGACTCTGGTAGCCGGCACTTGTGAGGTGAGATGTAATCTCACCTTTTTATTTACACGTAATTAACTTTTAAATTTAATAAAGCCCGTATACTCAGGACATGGTCATCGAGTATACGGGCTTTTTGATACTTTATGACCAAGCCAAACTAGCCAGTGATAACAAGGAAAAGTTTGGGTACTATGACGATTTTGATTACTGAAATGTCTAGGCAGACTCTTAATAATTATCTTAGGCAACCATTACCCTGACTTTAAGTTCTTATTTAAAATTAGAAGTTCATGGCATAAGTATCTTAATAAAGTTGGTCCCATTACTTATGATGATTGATTTTTCGCGTTTTTTAGCTCTTTTTATTTAATTTAATTAAATGAGATAAAAAAAGTATTATGGCTTGTAAATTAGAAATTAATTAAAGATATTGTTGAATAAGATTAAGGCTAGTATAATGGTTATTATGTTTAATTAAGAAACAAATATTGTTACTTTTAAACGAAAAGTATGATCTGTTTGATGCAGTCTGGAGGAAATTCAATTGGATAAAGAACAAAAACTGGATCGATCGTTCTTCGGTCAACCCCGTGGGTTACGGACCCTGTTCTTCACTGAAATGTGGGAACGATTCAGTTACTATGGGATGCGTGCGCTGTTAATTTTCTATATGTATTACAGCGTGGCCAAAGGCGGACTTGGTTTTGACCAAGGAACTGCCGCATCAATTATGTCGATTTACTCAGCATTAGTTTACGTCTCTAGTGTACTTGGTGGGTTCTTAGCTGACCGGGTCTGGGGGAGTCGTAAGACGGTCTTTATTGGTGGGATCTTGATCATGGTTGGTCACATCGTGTTATCGACACCATTTGGCGTCAGTGCCTTATTCGTTTCGATTGCCTTGATTGTGATTGGGACTGGGTTGTTGAAGCCTAACGTCTCAGACATGGTTGGTCAACTTTACACCGCTGAAGATACGCGTCGTGATGCCGGCTTTAGTATTTTCGTCTTTGGGATTAACTTAGGTTCCTTAGTCGCACCGGTCTTAGTTGGTCGGATTGGTTTAGGCGTTAACTTCCACTTAGGCTTCTCCTTAGCTGCGATTGGGATGTTCTTCGGGTTATTACAATATTACTTTGATGGTAAAAAGAATTTGAGTACGGCTAGTCTTTACCCAACTGATCCATTGGAACCAGGTGACTTAAGTAAAGTCCTTCGCCGAGTTGCGATTGGGGTCGTTGGTTTAGGCTTGATCTTGCTCTTAATGAAATTAATGAACGCGTTGACGTTAGCTAACATTATTACGTTGATCAGTATCTTGGTTATCTTGACGCCAATTGCCTACTTTACCTTGATGTTAACGTCTGAAAAGACCAACGCACAAGAACGTTCACGAGTTCGCGCTTATATTCCATTATTTATCGCCGCTGCTTTATTCTGGGCGATTGAAGAACAAGGTTCAGCTGTCTTGGCATTGTTTGCCGCTGATCGGACGAACTTACATTTCTTAGGCATGAACTTAGCTGCTTCTGATTTCCAAGTTTTAAACCCATTATTCATCATGATCTATACCACACCATTTGTTTGGTTATGGACGAAATGGGGTAAAAAGCAACCTAGTTCACCTGCTAAGTTTGCAGTTGGGTTAGTCTTTGCTGGGGCTTCTTACTTAGTGATGGCTGCACCAGGCTTCTTCTTTGGTACTGGTGGTAAGGTTAGTCCACTTTGGTTAGTGGGGAGCTGGGCCGTTGTCGAAATTGCTGAAATGTTGATTTCCCCAATTGGGTTATCAGTAACGACTAAATTAGCACCAAAAGCCTTCGCGTCACAAATGATGAGTATGTGGTTCTTAGCAGACTCTGCTGGGAGTGCCTTGAACGCGCAAATCGTGCGTTTCTACTCAACGAAGACCGAAGTCCCATACTTTGCAACGATTGGGATCGTAAGTATTATTTTAGGGATTGTCCTCTTCTTGATGGTGCCTTGGATTAAGAAAGCTATGCAAGGGGTTCGTTAACAGTAATTATTTTAAAGGTATGTTATCGTAATGATAATGTACCTTTTTTATTTGGGCAAAATAAGGAGTGGCGAGCAATGGTACGGATCGCATTTAGTAGTGATAATCATTTTGATGTTAATCGAGTGGATGCTTCAGTGATGATGCAGCAACAAGCGGCGTACTTGTTAGCCCATCAGGTCCAATGGTACTTAATTGCGGGTGATCTGTTTAATGACTTTCAACGTAGTCAACAGTACGTTGTTGATTTACAAGCGTTATTAGGGCCACAGACGCGTGTTTTATGGGTGGCTGGTAATCATGACATGGTCCACGGGGTTAGCTTTGACGAGCTGGAAAAAGGGGCCTTTGATGGCTACTTGCACAACCGGTTTATGGATATTCCCAATACGGACTGGCGTATCATTGGCAACAATGGTTGGTATGACTATCAATTTGCACTAGGCCAAGGAAAAGAAACCGCGCGGGACTATGCACAATGGAAATATGCATTTTGGATCGATCGGGCGATTAAGCAGCCTTTAAGCGACCCTGAACGAGCCACTTTAGCCCTCACACAAATTGAGACACAACTGGCCGCTGCACAGGCAGCTCACAAGCAAGTGATCTTGATGACGCATTTTGTTCCCCGCGCGGACTTCGTCCCATTAGGGCATGGCCATCATTTCTGGGAGATGGCACGCGCCTTAATGGGGACGCCACGACTGGGAACTTTGATTGATCAGTATCAGGTTGCACAGGTCTTGTATGGTCATCTTCATTTGCATCCCGCACCACGAACCATTGGGGTCACGACGTATTATGATCAAGCAGTGGGCTATGGCCGCCAACGACTCAATGAATGGCAGACTGATAACTTCATGGCTGAATGGCAATTGGAAACGTTTTTACTGGATTTGCCAAAAAAAATCAAAAAAGTTTGAAAAAAGGCTTGATTTTTTATTCAAAATTATGTATTCTAATATAGTTGAATGATTCATGGAGGGGTAGCGAAGTCTGGCTAAACGCGGCGGACTGTAAATCCGCTCCTTCGGGTTCGGTGGTTCGAATCCACTCCCCTCCATTTTTATTATTGGGCTATAGCCAAGTGGTAAGGCAACAGGTTTTGATCCTGTCATGCGCTGGTTCGAACCCAGCTAGCCCAACTAACGAACAGTCACTACGGTGGCTGTTTTTTTGTGTTTTCATGCGCAAATTTTGAATTTATATTAATCTCAGGGATTTATCCGGCCCCGGAGTTACCCGACATAATTTGTCAGATAAGTGCTATGATATTAGCATAATCAACCCAAATTGTGAGGAGGTGTGGCGATGACCAATACGGAGCGTGTGATTAATGTCTTACTTGATTTATTGCGCGGTGAAGCGTTAACTGCAGAAGACTTGGCGCTGAAGTATCAGGTGACGGCGCGAACGGTTCAACGTGATTTACGTAGTTTGCGTGATTTGTTAGCGAAAAATGAGTTACCTTATACTTATCAGCGTAGCGGCCATTCTTACGCGTTGACCGCGACCAATCAAGTGCAACCAGTGATGGTATTAGCGATTTTGAAGATGGTGTTGGGGACGCGGGCCCTCGGATCAACTGAAATCGATCAGTTGTTGACTCAATTACTAAGTTTGTTAGCTCCCGCTGAGCGCAGTCAGACCAAAAAACTCTGTGCGACAACGATTAATCAATATGTGGCTGTTGATGCTGGTAAACAAGCCTTGCTACCAAAATTACAACAGTTTGCGGACTGGATTGAGACGAAAACCACGTTAACGTTTCAATATCAACATGCTGATACGGGCATGCGACAAGAAACTGGCCTCCCGATTAGTTTATATTTTGATACGTTTTACTTTTATATCGTGATGTACAATACGACTAATCCGCATCGAGTCTATCGGTTAGACCGATTTGTCACGATTAAACTTGCTGATACGGATAAAATCCATTTAGATTATCAACGTAAATTAGATGAAGGGGTCTTTAATAACAAAACATATCTGACGCATGGTGGTAACGATGTGGTTTATCGGTTCCGCTACTGGGCCCATCCACAGACGGCTTTAGATAAGCTCCCACATTCGCGCCTCATTAAGGCCTATGCGGATGGCAGTGTTTTAATTGAAGCAGAGTCCTTTGAACAAGGGGCGTTGTTGTGGATTTTAAGCCAGGGGCCATCTTTACAGATCATTTCGCCACCATCGCTCATTGACCGTGTCAAAGAGACCTATACAGCCGCCCTTGCGCGCTATCAATAAAAGCCAGTGATTTCAATTTTGAAATCACTGGCTTTTTTCGTTGCGCTGAAAAATAAAGGGACGACTGGTGGTAGTTGCCGGTCGCTAGTCTGCACATTTGATGCCCTGATTAGCGTTAAATGCGGCGGCTTGAAATTTTTTTAAACTTTTTTCAACTCGGTCGCTAAAACGACATCAGGTGTCGCATCACTATGCTAGAATATGGCATCAGTTCAGGAAAGGCAGGTCCCGGTCGATGAAAGCAGCAGCAATTAATCAGGCACTGGCAACTCAGCAGTTAACGGTAACTTATCAGCGGTATCGATATAGTGACGCCGAGCTCATTGATCCTAGTGGCCCGATGACGCTATTGTCACCGGCGCCGCGGCGATTGACGCAAACGATCAATCGGCTACAAGTTCACGATGCGCAAGCCCAAGTTTGTTTAACTAATGTTGCAGAGCCCATGTTTGGTGCGCAATTAATGGCCTGGCTACAGACGCCAACGCGGGTAACTGCCGTGACGCTGGCTACAACTGCTACCATCATCCAGCAAGCGCAACGACGGGGACTAACGGTTACGGGTGTTCAAGTGGTACCAACGGCATGTTGGACCGTTACACACGAGCAGACCCTACTTGCTGATTTGGCGGCCCAACTAGTACCAGATGTGATGCAACTAGGGCCATACGATAATCAGCAAGCTTCGATGGTGATTGACGACCATCGTCAGATCGTGTTACGCCGGCAAGCCAATTTTGAACCGCAGCTAAGTTTGCCGGTAGTGCAATTTGCGATTCATAATGACCAAGGCCAATTATTATTGACCGGTTTGTCATTAGCTGATTTAGGCGCAGCTTTAGTCGGACTTCAGCTCGGATTAGACCCGGCAGCGTTAGTGACGATTTTACTCGGGCACCCCTTGCTGCCAGCAGCGACGCTAACACAAGCGCAATTGTGTTATGAGCAATGGCAGACGAGTGTCCCCCAGACGATGCAAACGGTCGCTGATTTAACAAACTTAATGACTGGCCCGGTATTACCAATGACAACGACGCAGCTTGGCCAATATCGCTATTGGCAACCAGCGATGACCCGACCAGTTTCAGCAGTGATTCCAGCGGCAGTCGTCTTGCCAGTTTTAACGGGTGTGTATTATGAGCCACAAGTTGTCGTACAAGCTACCGCGCGAGCCTTTTCAGCGGCGCTATTAAAACAAGCTTATCAGCGTTCATGGACGATTCAGCGCCGGACCCGCCAACTTGTCGGCTGTGGGACTGCTGACCGGCTACGGTTTAATCGGGGACAGTTACAAGGGTTTCGCCGCCTACCAACGCCACAAACGACGGCGACACCACTAGAAACGGTCTTTAAAATCCAACAGCCAACGAGTAAAGCAGCGATGGAATTGTCATTTAATACCTTAGTGACGACCTTAGCGATGACCAAGTAAGTTAACGCCCAAATGCTGGGCGACTACATAGGACCAATTAGGTTGATCAAACCAAATTATGAATAAGTGAGGGGCCAAAATGAACAGTAATGAACGCATTATCAAAACTTTTATTCGATTATTGCGGGGAAAAGCTGTCGGGATGACCGCTTTGGCGACGGAATATCAAGTGACGGCGCGGACGATGCAACGTGACTTAGCTAGTATTCGCGATTTACTAGCGGCTAGCGACCTAGGTTACAGTCTCGACTATCAGCGTTCAACTAAACAGTATACGTTGACCCATCCGAGTCAGGTTCAAGTCGATACAGTCTTGGCCTTGTTGAAGATTTTAGTCGGGACGCGCTCGTTGAACGCGACGGAACTGCAATTGATCATCACCCAACAGTTGGCTTTGTTGTCACCGACAGAACAAAGCTTAGTGCAAAAAATGCTGACGCCAAGCTTGGTGAAGTATTTACCAGTTGGGACTGGGACGGCTTTGTTGCCACGGCTAAAACAAATGGCCCAATGGATCGATGCCAAAACGACGTTAAGTTTTACTTATCGAAATAGCGTTGCTGGCAAGTTGAAAACTGGTCAGGGCTTGCCAGTGAGCCTTTATTTTGCGGATTTCTATTTTTATGCGGTCATCTATACAGCGCAAGATGTGCACGTGGTCTATCGGGTCGATCGCTTTGAAACGGTCGCGCCAACGACCACTAAAAAGTTGAAGCTACGTTATGACCGTAAATTAGATGCCGGCGAGTTTACCAATAAGACTTATTTATTGAGTGGTGGCGATGAGTTGACGTATACGTTCCGCTACTGGGCCCACCCACAAACGGCCCTCGATCGCTTGCCACATTCAAAAATCGTTAAACGTTATGCGGATGGCAGCGTGGCGATTCGGGCGGACTCGTTTGAACAAGGCACGTTATTGTGGCTACTCAGTCAAGGCTCGCAAGTGCAAGTCCTGACACCGCCACGACTGGTCGAGACCGTCCGTCAAGAACTGACGCGCGCCTTACGGTTTTATCCAGTACCGGCGACGGATTTAAAAAATTAGGTCTTAACTTATTTGGAGGGGTAAAGATGAAAGTGACAAAATTAGTGGGTGCGGTCATTGTTGTGACCACGGTCGGGACGGTTGGGTTGACGATAACGCCGGCCACTACAATGCAAGCACAAGCAAAGACGACTTTGGCGACTTTTCCGAAGTCGATTCGGGGGACTTGGTATAACCGAACACAGTATGGAAAGAAGCATCATTATCATGCAGTACGGTTTACCAAGAAGGGATTTGCATGGCAAGCTAATGTCGCGACTAAACTAGGCGGTTTGGCACCATTACATGCACACAAGGCCCCATTTTCAGGTAGCAAAACGAGTAAGCACCTTTGGTTATACGCTGTGAAGAAACAGGGTTTTACAAAAGTAGGCTGGTGGAATAATACGGTGACGTTGGAACTTGGTGGTTACTATAAAGTTATAAGCAAGCGATATAAAGGTAAATCAATTCGGGTGCTAGAATGTGCAATAGACCTAACAAAACCACGCTATTATGTTTACTATTACCCCAATAAAAAGATTGCGACTCACTTTCAGATGAAAGTAGATTAAAGTCAAATAAACAGGCAGCCCTGACCACTAATCGTGATTGGGACTGCCTATTTAATTAAAACAATTTAACTAAGTTATACCAAACTTCACCAGCATGATCAGAATCGGCCTGGCCTTCGTTCGTATAGCCATTCTTTTCATAAAATGGGACGAGTCGTTGCAAACAAGTTAACGTGATACCAGCGCGATGTTGCGCCTTGGCAACCCGTGCCAATTCAGCTAATAATTGACTGCCCAGCCCACTACCTTGGGTGTTGGGGGCGACCGCTAAGCTGAGGACGGTTTGGTAGTTAGCCGTGGCGACATTTGGGGTCACGGCCGCAAATAGATCGTCGGTGATGTAGCGGGCGTCACTGGCTGGACCAACGATATAGCCAGCAACATGACCTTGATCGTCTTTAGCCACGATAAAGGTGTCACTAATGGTTGCGATCCGTTGGGCCATGCTCGTTTCACTAGCGGCTTCGTCAGGCGTGAAGCCAGCTTGCTCAATCGCCATAATTTCAGTTAAGTCCGCTGCTTGTGCGGGGGCAAAAGTCATTGTCATGATAAAACCTCGAATTCTTAAGTTTGAAAGGATGTCACCTCTTAATTCTAGCCTAACTAACGCCGATTAGTAAAATAAACAGCTGGCATGGGCATGAATCGGCCGCAAAATAATTTTAATTTTGTGAAATTTATCGAAACTATTGGTATAGTAGGGGTAGCTTAAATCATGAGGGGCAACCCTTTGCGATTGAATGACCTAAATTAACTCACCATAATTAATTGGTTAGATTAAAGGAGCGATTTATTAATGAAAATTGGATTTATTGGTGCCGGAAACATGGGGCGGGCAATTATCGACGGTTGGTTAAAAACCAAAACCGTTGCCCCAGCAGATTTGTACATTCATAGTGCCCATGCGGCGAGCTATGAACCTTATGCGCAAGCCAATGGGCTAAATGCCGTTGACTCAAATATTGCGGTCGCGGAAGCCGCTGATGTGATTGTGTTAGCCGTTAAGCCGAACATTGCGTTACATGTGCTTAAGAGTGTCCAACCAGCAATGACTGCGGGAAAATGGGTCATCACGATGGTGTCAGGGATTGACTTGGCTGATTACGAAACGGTGGTTGGGGCGATGCCAATCTTACGGATCATGCCAAATGTGAACGTGGCCATTGGCGCTGGGATGACGGCCTTAGTCGGCAACGACGAATTGACGGCTGACCAATATGCTGCGGGGCAACACTTATTCGATGCAATCGGTGAAACTAGTGAAGTAGCCGAAAAAGATTTCAGTACCTTTTCGGCATTAGCTGGGAGTTCACCAGCCTACGTGTACTTTTTCATTGATGCGATGGCGCGCGCTGGTGTGAAACATGGGTTAGATAAAGCGACCGCGACGAAGATTGCGGCCCAAGCGACTTTGGGGAGTGCCAAAATGGTCTTAGCTTCAGATAAGATCCCATTTGACCTGATTGATCAAGTTTCGTCACCAGGTGGGACCACGGTGGCTGGGTTATTAGCCATGGAAGAAGCTGGCTTTATGACAGCAGTCGTTAAAGGCATCGATGCGACGATTACCAAGGAACTGGGCGAATAATTAAACGGCTAGAATGACTGAATAGTTGAAACGGGTGCGGCCAAACGTAACTTGATTGGCTGCGCACGCTTGTTTTTATGGTTGCAAAGTTGGTCTATACCGATTATAATATAACCAGTAAATCCAAGGAGGAATTATTCATGAGCAAAGTGTTAAAACATGCCATCATCTATACTGGTCTAGAAAAGATCGATGACGGCTATATCCGTTTCGGTAAGGAAATTGAAGCGGTTGGTCCAATGGACGAATATGTCGCCCAACCAGACGATGATATCGAATTCGTCAGTGGTAAGACGATCGTTCCTGGTTTTATCGATGTGCATAGCCACGGTGGTTATAGTTTTGATTCAATGGATGGTAATCCAGCCGAAATTAATGAAATGGTCAACGACATGGTGGCCCGTGAAGGGATTACATCATACTTCTGTACAACCATGACCCAATCCAACGAAAACTTGGATCATTCCATGGAAGGGATTAACAAAGCTGCACAAGAAAACCCAGTAATTCAAGGGGTCCATTTGGAAGGCCCATTTATCTCAGCAACCTTTAAAGGGGCTCAACCTGAAAAGTACATCAAGAACCCTAATGTTGACTTACTTGATAACTGGAACAAACTTTCGGGCGGCCGCGTTAGATTAATTACCTATGCTCCTGAAGATCCTGGTTCGCGTGAATTCGAAAAGTATTGCTTAGAAAACGACATCGTGCCTTCAGTTGGTCACAGTAATGCGACCCGGGAACAACTCTTAGCAAGTAAAGCGACTCACGTGACCCATTTATACAATGCACAACGTGAATTCAAGCACCGTGAACCAGGGGTGACTGGGCATGCCATGCTTGAAAACAACATGTACTGTGAATTGATTTGTGACGGGTTCCATATCGTACCTGACATGATCAAATTAGCTTATGAACAAAAAGGTGTTGATCGGATCGAATTAGTGACCGACTCAATGCGTGCCAAAGGTGAACCTGATGGTATTAGTGAATTAGGTGGCCAAAAAGTGATCGTCAAAGATGGCCAAGCCCGTCTTGAAGAAGGTAACTTAGCTGGTTCTGTTTTAACTTATATCAACGCCTTTAAGAATATTCAGAAATTCACTGGCTGTGGGATTTTTGAAGCCGTTAAGATGTCCGCTGTTAACCAAGCCCGCGAATTTGGGTTGACTAGCAAAGGGACACTTGAAGCCGGCAAAGATGCTGACATCAACATTTTAGATGGTAACCAAGACTTGGTTGCAACTTACAGTTATGGTAAAAAAGCCACAGCTAAATAATTAGAAGTAAGGGATGAGTACCAATGAGTTCGCCAATTTATATTCAAATTCACAACCAAATTAAACAAGCCATTGAAGCTGGTCGCTGGACGGTCGGTGATCGGATTCCTTCCGAACGGGAACTAGCTGGTCAATTTGATGTGAGTCGAATGACATTACGCCAAGCGATTCAAACGTTGGTTGATGAAGGGATACTAGAACGGCGAGTCGGCGCCGGCACCTTTGTTGCCAATCAAAAAGTGCAGGAAAAGATGTCTGGGGTCACCAGTTTTACCGATTTAATGCTGGCCCAAGGTAAAGTCCCATCTAGCAAAACGATTTCTTACCACGTGACGAGTCCATCACTATCTGAAAGCGAAAAGTTGGCCTTAAAGCCTAACGAACAAGTTTTACGGATGGAACGGATTCGTTATGGGGACGATGTGCCGATTTGTTTTGAAGTCGCCACGGTCCCAGAACGGTTAGTTAAGCAATTTACCAAAGATGAAGTGACGAGTTCGTTGTATCGGACGTTGGAAGAAAAAGCCGGGTTAATCCCGGGCAAAGCCCAACAAACGGTCTCGGCGATGTCAGCTTCGGAACGAATTGCGGAATATTTGTCCGTTCGGCGGGGCGATGCGCTCTTGCGGTTACGGCAGATTTCATATCTACAAACGGGGGATCCGTTCGAATATGTTCGGACCCAATATGTCGGCAATCGCTTTGAATTTTATTTAGAAAAATAAATTTTAAACACGAAGGTCCTGTTCAATGGCGTAGTTGTCAATTGAGCAGGACCTTTTGTGTTTAATGATGACGCAACTTGCTAAGGCGTCGGACATCTAACCAAAGCGCGGTGATCAGCAAGATTGCCATTAAGGGGGCTACTGGGGGAGCAGCATGCCAGACGAGACCAAGCATGCCTAAGAAGATCGGGGTCATGATCCAATAACGCTCGTAACCAAAGCGCTGCATGAGCTGATCCTGCCAGTGATTTGGCAACACCAACAACAAACTTGCTAAGATAACAAATGTGGTCATTGTGACCAACTCCTCTCTGCTTGCCGCTAGTTTACGGCGGACCACTAAAGACCGGGTAATCGGAAGGTTCGTATGGGAGTTGGTCGAAAAAACAATCAAAAAAGCCGATGTCAGTGGCGTCGGCCAGCAATCAAGCTTGGTGTTTGGCAATCTTTTTAACCAAATGTAGGTAACGCGGTAAGACGAGCATGCGCTTGAAGCGACTCGGTTCTTGAATCAAACGATATAACCATTCGATATGGTGCTGCTGCCAAAACCGTGGGGCCCGTTTAACGGCGCCAGCTAAGACGTCAAAGCTACCACCAACGCCCATCCAAAGGCCATCAACGCGGTGGCGATATTTCGCAATGAAGAATTCTTGCTTCGGAAAGCCGGTGGCAATAAAGATCATATCGGGTTTCGCAGCCGCAATTTGATCGACGACGGCGGCTTCATCTTGAAAGTAGCCATCTAAGGCGCCCGCAATGACGAGGTTGGGATACGACTGTTTGACTGTTGCCACGACTTGTTTTAAAACAGCTGGTTTCGCCCCGAGTAGAAAGACGCGCTGTTGGTGTTCAGCGCCCCAAGTCAGCAAGCTTAATAACGTATCATAACCGGTGATCCGTTCCGGTAACGGCGTGCCCAGAATTTGGGCGCCTTGGATCACGCCGATGCCATCGGGGGTGATGTAATCAGCTTGTTGCAATACTTCTTGATACTCAGGATGTTCGCGGGCGTACATTAAGATTTCCGGGTTTGCCGTGACGACAAAGCGGTTGCGATGCGCTAAAATATCGGCTTGTAATTGTTGTACGAACGCAGTGTTAGTGGTGTTAATAAACGGGACGTTTAAGATTGACACAGTAGTAAAAGGGGCTGACATAGGCGGTCTCACTTTCGTTTTTTATCGTAAAATGCAGTTAAATTAGGTTTTTTACAACTTTTTCAAGTGCTTACACTCACTCACTTGGTGAAAAATGATAGAATAGGCTTAACTTTATTGAACGTAATGTTCAGAACTTACGAAATGGAGAATTAAACTCATGACTCAAATCTATCCGGATGATAGTTTTACCTTGCATACGGATGCTTATCAGATCAACATGATGCAAACTTATTGGGAACAAGGCATTCACAACCGCCACGCGGTTTTTGAAGTCTTCTTTCGGAAGATGCCGTTCCAAAATGGCTATGCCATTTTTGCTGGTCTCGAGCGAGTAGTTAATTATATCAATAATTTGCACTTCACGGATAGTGATATCGCGTATTTACGTGAATCGCAAGCTTATTCGGACGGCTTTTTAGATTATCTCAAAAACTTTAAATTTGATGCCACCATTCGCTCGGCGCGTGAAGGGGACTTGGTCTTCAATAATGAGCCCTTGATGCAAGTGGAAGGGTCACTAGCGACTTGCCAGTTGATTGAAACGGCGATCTTAAATATTATTAATTATCAAACTTTGATTGCCACTAAGGCTGCGCGGATCAAGTCAGTGGTCGGTGAAGACGGGCTACTTGAATTTGGGACGCGGCGGGCGCAAGAATTTGATGCCGCGATTTGGGGCACCCGGGCGGCCTATATTGGAGGCTTTGATGCGACCAGTAATGTGCGTGCCGGTAAAATTTTTGGAATTCCCATCAGTGGGACCCATGCGCATGCGTTAGTTCAAACTTACCGTAATGATTATGATGCCTTTAAAGCGTATGCCGAAACGCATCATGACTGTGTCTTCTTAGTAGATACGTATGACACGTTGCGTAGTGGGGTACCGAGTGCCATTAAAGTGGCTAAAGAAATGGGCGACAAAATCAATTTCCAAGGAGTCCGCATTGATAGTGGTGACATGGCTTACTTGTCTAAGCGGGTGCGTGAACAACTGGATGAAGCGGGCTTCCCTGATGCCAAGATTTACGCTTCCAATGATTTAGACGAAAAAACGATTCAAAACTTGAAGATGCAAGGGGCCAAAATCAGTGTTTGGGGTGTTGGGACTAAGCTGATTACAGCTTTTGACCAACCGGCACTAGGGGCAGTTTATAAGATGGTCTCGATTGAAGATGATCACGGTAAAATGGTCGATACCATTAAATTGTCCAATAATGCTGAAAAGGTCTCAACGCCAGGTCGTAAGCAAGTTTGGCGGATTACTAAACGCGCGGATGCAAAATCAGAAGGGGATTACGTCACCTTGTATGATGAAGATCCACGCAATGAAGAATCAATCTACATGTTCCACCCAAGTTACATGTATATCAACAAAACGGTCAGTGACTTTGATGCCCGACCGGTCTTAACCCCAATTTATGACCACGGGCAGCAAGTTTATGACTTACCAGCATTAGATGAGATTAAGCAATATGCCTATGAGAGTTTAGATTCACTATGGGATGAATACAAACGGGACTTAAATCCACAAGATTACCCGGTTGATTTGTCACAAAAACTCTACGATCACAAGATGAATATCATTCATTCTGTACGCGATTGGGTAAGCAAGAAGGATTATTAGGAGGAATTTGCCGTATGCGGCCACTACAAACTGAAATTATTAATGCGTTACACGTTGCGCCATCGATCGATCCTCAAACTGAGATTCGGCGCAGTATCGACTTTTTAAAAGCCTATCTTAAGAAGAATACCTTTTTAAAGACCTATGTCTTAGGCATTTCGGGTGGCCAAGATTCAACCTTAGCTGGTAAATTGACCCAAATGGCGATTGCTGAAGTGCGCCAAGAAACCGGCGATGCTGAGTATCAATTTATCGCCGTGCGTTTGCCTTATGGTGACCAGGCTGACGAAGCCGATGCCATGGACGCGATTAAGTTCATGCAAGCGGATGTCGTTGACCGTGTCGATATTAAGGGCGCCACTGACGCGATGGTTGCTGCTTTAGAAGCCAATGACTTAACGGTCCATGACTTCAATAAGGGTAATATTAAGGCCCGGCAACGGATGATCGTCCAATATGGGATCGCTGGTGAACGCCATGGTGCGGTTGTTGGGACCGACCATGCGGCCGAAGCCGTGACCGGTTTTTACACGAAGTACGGTGATGGTGGTGCCGATATCGTGCCATTGTATCGGTTAGATAAACGTCAAGGTCGGGCGATGTTAGCTGAACTAAATGCACCAGAACACCTTTACAAGAAGGTCCCAACCGCTGACTTGGAAGAAGATCGGCCAGCTTTACCTGATGAAGTGGCGTTAGGCGTGCATTATGATGATATCGATGATTACCTCGAAGGTAAAACGATTGCTGATGATGCCGCTGAAAAAATCGAAGCATGGTATTTGAAGACGGCGCATAAACGGCATGCCGCCATCAGTGTCTTTGATGATTTTTGGAAATAAATTACATGGGCGACTGGTCATATTTAAGTGACCAGTCGTTTTTTAGATGGCGATTGATTAGGTAGTTAACAGATTGATATCAACTAAATCTAGGTCGATATGAGTAGACAGGATTAGGGTTATCCGTTATACTAACGGTACAATCATAAGGGAGTAACTAGCAGGTAAACCTGCGGCAATGTCGTCAGCAAGAAGCCAATCCGGTGTTGTCTTAAATAGTGAGACTTATGTATGTTCACATTTTTGCGTGCATACATGAGTCTCATTTTCTATATCTAGAAGATGAGACTCAGATGCGGGGAGGAGATTTACATGTCAAAATTAGTACCAAATTATCAACAACCGATGACCGTGATTTATCAAGATTTAGAGACGGATGAACACGGTTTAAGTCAAACTGAGGCTCAGCAGCGGCTGACGAAGTATGGGCACAATGCCTTGAATCAACAAAAGTCGACCACGATGCTGCAAAAGTTTATGGCACAGTTCAAAGACTTTATGATCATTGTCTTGTTGGCGGCCGCCTTGATTGCGGCGTTTACAGGTGAAGTTGTCGACGCCATCATTATTTTATTGGTGGTTGTCTTAAATGCTATCTTTGGGGTCTTTCAAGAATCTAAAGCTGAAGAAGCGATTAATGCGTTAAAAAAAATGGCCGCCCCGGATGCGACTGTTTTGCGGGATGGTAAGCTCCAGACGGTCAAGAGTGATGAGCTCGTTCCAGGCGACGTCATCACGTTAGAAGCCGGCGATATTGTCCCTGCCGATGTGCGTCTAATTGAGAGTGCGTCACTAAAAGTTGAAGAATCGGCCTTAACAGGTGAATCGGTGCCTGTTGAAAAGGATGCCACCTTAGTCGGCGATACCGAATTAGCGATTGGTGACCGTTTAAACATGGCCTACATGAACAGTAATGTCACTTATGGACGTGCCACTGGGATGGTCGTGGCGACCGGGATGCAAACGGAAGTTGGTCGCATCGCCGGTATGATCGAAGCGGCCGACGAAACCACAACGCCATTACAGGCTAACTTGACCCAATTAGGAAAATCATTGACGATCTTGATTTTAGTCATTGCCGCCGTGGTCTTTGGGATTGGGATGCTACGTGGTAGCGAAAGCTTGATCAACATGTTACTAACGGCCATTTCGTTAGCCGTTGCGGCGATTCCAGAAGGGTTGCCAGCAATCGTGACGATCACATTGGCGTTAGGCACGCAACGGATGGCCAAGCGGCATGCTTTAGTACGGAAGCTACCCGCGGTTGAAACATTGGGTAGTACTGATATTATCGCATCGGATAAGACCGGGACGTTAACGCAAAATAAAATGACGGTTGAAAAGCTTTACGTCAACCAACAATTAGTGGATGCCCATACGACCAAGTTAGCCGATGACAGTCGGTTAGCCCAAGTCATGATTTTAAGTAATGATACAAAAATCATGGCAGATGGCTTAGCTGGTGATCCAACTGAAACGGCTTTAGTCCAATATAACTTGGATCAACAGTATCCAGTTGACCAGTTGTTAACTGACCGTCCGCGGGTCAATGAAGTGCCATTTGATTCAGAACGAAAATTAATGTCAACGGTCCATCCATTGACTAATGGGCAGTTTTTAGTCGCCGTCAAAGGCGCACCTGATGAATTACTCAAGCGGGTGACCCAAGTTGAAGTTGACGATCAAGCCCAACCGATCACGAAACCATTACGTGACCAAATCTTGGCGACTAACCATGAGTTGGCAACGCAAGCCTTACGGGTTTTAGCATTTGCCTATAAAGTGATCGACGTGGTACCAACGACCGTCAATTCTGAAACCATCGAAAATGACTTGGTCTTTGCGGGAATGGTCGGGATGATTGACCCTGAACGGCCAGAAGTCGCCCAAGCGGTTGTTGAAGCCAAGTCAGCTGGGATTCGACCATTAATGATCACTGGGGACCACCGGGATACGGCTGAAGCGATTGCGGCTCGACTTGGAATTATTGAAGCTGGCGATGATGCCGCTGTGATCACGGGGGCAGAACTTGATGCCATGAGTGATGCGGAATTCGGTAAAAAAGTTGGCGATTATTCAGTTTATGCCCGGGTTGCCCCTGAACATAAGGTACGGATCGTGAACGCTTGGCAAAAGCGTGGTAAAGTCGTGGCCATGACCGGTGATGGGGTCAACGATGCCCCAGCTTTAAAGGCCGCTGATATTGGTATCGGGATGGGCATCACCGGGACCGAAGTCTCCAAAGGGGCTAGTGATATGGTCTTGGCCGATGATAACTTTGCCACGATCGTGGTCGCGGTTGAAGAAGGGCGGAAAGTGTTCGCCAATATTCAAAAAGCGATTCAATACTTGTTATCCGCGAACTTGGGTGAAGTGTTGACGTTATTTATGATGACGATGTTAGGCTGGCAAATCTTAGCACCGGTGCATATCTTGTGGATTAACTTAGTGACGGATACCTTGCCAGCGATTGCGTTAGGTGTCGAACCGACTGAAAAGAATATTATGCAACAAAAACCACGGGGGCGGACCTCGAACTTCTTCTCCGGTGGGGTCTTCTCAAGTATCATTTATCAAGGCTTGCTTGAAGGTGGAATTACCTTACTGGTCTACTGGTTGGCATTAACGTACCCAGTACATGCTAACGTGACCCAAGCGCATGCCGATGCGTTGACAATGGCCTTTGTGACCTTAGGCTTGATTCAGTTGTTCCATGCCTTTAACTCGAAGTCGATTCATCAGTCGTTATTTACCGTTGGCTTGTTCCGTAACAAGTTCTTCAACTGGGCGATTCTGATTGCCTTTGCCTTGTTAGCCATGACGGTCGTCGTGCCAGGCTTTAACAGTATTTTCCACGTGACGAACTTAGATGCGTACCAATGGGGTATCGTGTTTGCGGCTTCCATCTCGATGGTCGTGATTGTGGAAATCGTTAAATTCTGCCAACGGCGTGTGCTAAAATAAGACTAAGTTTTATCGTAGTCGATTTTAAATAGAAAAGAGTTCAAAACATGAAAAAAGCAAGTATGGCAACCTATATGCCAGTATTAACTAAAGTGATTGAAACCACTGAAAAGATGGGCGAACAAATGAATCCTTCTTTTGAAAAGATTCGTCAAGCTATCGATGACGATGCGGTCGCTAAGATGGTACCCGCTGAGTTCAATGATATTCAAATGGAATTCACGGATGGCACGGAACAGTACCAAACTAACTTGGCGAACTTGAAAAAAGCCCCAGTACCAGCTCGTCTGATTGGGAAACACCGGAACTTGATTGCCGCTTATGAAACTTATGTTGAAGCTTGTGCAGCCATGACGGCTAGCTTGAACATTGAAGACACGACGGTTGACGTCGCGGCCTTCAACCAAGCTGAAAAAGATCAAGAAACGGCCATGGATCATGTTTCTACCGATGTCCAACGCATTATGGCAATGGTCATGTAATCACAAGTTAAGCGTAGCTGGTTAATCCCAGTTGCGCTTTTCTTTCGCAAAAAAATCAATTCAAGCGCGTATAATATAGTAGATAAGCTAAAAGATTGGGTGAAATTTATGGATAATCAAATTTTAAAATTAGTCGAACAAACCATGACGACCTTGAAGCCGCAACAAATCAAAGCCGTCTTGAGTTTGATGGATGAAGGCAATACTGTGCCATTTATTGCCCGTTATCGAAAAGAACGTACTGGTGACTTAGATGAAGTCGCCATTCGAGATATCAAAGCTAACTATGACCGCTTAGCGACGTTGGAAGGCCGCAAAGCCGATGTCATTAAATTAATCGATGAACAACAACACTTAACGCCCGCTTTAAAGCAGGCTATTTTAAAAGCTGAAAAATTACAAGATGTCGAAGATCTGTATTTACCATACAAACAAAAACGGCGCACCAAGGCGACGATTGCAAAAGATGCGGGGTTAGAACCTTTGGCAGCGTGGTTATTGCGCTTTCCGCAAAGTGATGTGTTGGCGCAGGCCCAGCAATATATCAATGCGGCTAACGACGTCTCGGATGCTGAGGCCGCTTTAGCCGGTGCTCACGAAATTTTAGCCGAAGCGTTTGGGGATAACGCCCAATTGCGTAACTGGGTCCGTAACTATACCCGTACTAAGGGTGAACTAGTGGTTAAGGTGAAGCCTAAAGGCAAAGCGTTGGATGAACAAGGCGTGTATCAACAATATTACGACTTTACGAGTCCCTTGAAGCAATTAGTATCGTACCGAGTGCTAGCCATTAATCGTGGTGAAAAAGAAAAAGTGTTGCGTGTGAGCTTAACCGTGGACCAAGCGGGTATTGACCGGTACTTACATTTCCGTTTTGTGGGACAGCATCAAGGTCCCACAGTTGCGGTGATTGAGGCGGCGTATCAAGATGCGTATAAACGCTTTATTGCGCCTGCCATTGAACGCGAATTGCGGAATGAATTGACCGATGCGGCTGATGACCAAGCGATTAATGTTTTTGGTGATAATCTGTATCACTTATTGATGCAAGCGCCATTAAAGGGGCGGGTGGTCTTGGGCTTTGATCCTGCTTATCGGACGGGATGCAAGTTAGCGGTGATGGATGCTAACGGGAAGTTTTTAGATAAACTCGTGATTTATCCACATAAACCTGCACCGACGGCTAAACGCGAAGCGGCCGCTGGTGAGTTCAAAGCCTTTTTAGCGAAATACAACGTTGAAATGATTGCAATCGGTAACGGGACCGCGTCACGTGAATCCGAAGAATTCGTGGCGAACATCTTGAAGACTTTGGATCGCCCAGTCTATTACGTCATCGTCAATGAAGCTGGTGCTTCTGTGTATTCTGCCAGTGAGAATGCCCGCGCTGAATTTCCTGATTTACATGTGGAACAACGCAGCGCTATCAGTATCGGCCGCCGCTTGCAAGATCCATTAGCGGAACTGATCAAAATCGATCCGCAAGCCGTTGGGGTCGGTCAATATCAGCATGATGTCCCGCAAAAAGCCCTCAATGAACAACTCGATGTGGTCATTGAAACGGCGGTCAACCAAGTTGGGGTTAATTTGAATACGGCGAGTCCTGAATTATTAACGCATATTTCAGGGTTATCAAAGACGATCGCACAAAATGTCGTTGCTTACCGTAATGATAATGGCGAATTTAGTAGTCGACCACAGTTGAAAAAGGTGCCCCGCTTAGGCCCTAAGGCTTATGAACAAGCGGTCGGGTTCTTGCGGATCATTCATGGCCGCAATGTCTTTGATAACACCGACATTCATCCTGAAAGTTATCCTGCAGCTAAAGCATTATTAACTGCGGCAAACTTGGCCTTGACCGATGTCGGCACCCCGGCAGCCCAAAAGTTAACGCAAGTTGATTTAAATGCGGTTGCAGCGGCCACCGGTGTTGGCGAATTGACCTTAAAAGATATTATTGCCAGCTTACAAAAGCCGGGCCGTGATGTTCGTGACACGATGTCCGCACCATTGTTACGGCAAGATGTCTTGAAGATGAGTGACTTAAAGCCTGGAATGCAACTCCAAGGGACCGTACGCAATGTTGTCGATTTCGGCGCGTTTGTCGATATCGGTGTTAAACAAGATGGCTTAGTGCACGTCTCGAAGTTAACCAATAAATATTTGAAAGATCCACGCCAAGCTGTTGCGGTCGGTGATATTGTGACGGTCTGGGTCGAACAAGTTGATGAGCAACGCCAACGGATCGCCTTAACGATGATTGACCCGCAGGACGTCGCACATGACGAATGATGACCTGCAACAATTAGTAATGCAGATTTCGCTAACAGCGTTTAAACGGCCGTTCAAACATCAAGCGACTTTTAATGCTCGCTTGCGGACGACGGGTGGGCGCTATCAGTTAGAAAGTCACAATATCGATATTAACCCCAAAATGTTGACGGACTTTGATGAATCAGTGTTAGTCGGGGTCATTAAACATGAACTGTGTCACTATCATTTGCACTTAGCTGGCCGCGGGTACCAACACCGCGATGCGGCCTTTAAAAACCTGTTAGCCCATGTCGGTGGGTCACGGTATGCGCCAACGCCCAAGGCTAGTTCTAAAGGCCAACCGTATCGCTATCTGTATCAATGTCAACGCTGTGGTCAGCAGTATCCGCGCAAACGCCGGATGGATACGAGTCGCTATACGTGTGGCCGTTGCCGCGGACCCATTAAGTTGGTTTGAAAAGGTTTGCTTATCTGATGGGGATTCGATAGAATTAGCTTAACTATTTAGAAATTTGGAGGTTATCATCAATGGAAACTATCAAGATTGGGATCGTCGGTCTGGGGACAGTCGGCACCGGCGTGGTCAAAATGTTACAAGCCCATCAAGCGAAGATTTCTGAGATTACCGGACGGAATCTCGAACTCGCTTGTGTGGTGGTTCATAATTTAAAGAAACACCAAACAGCTGATTTAGGGGATGTGCGTTTGACCGACCAAATCGACACCTTGATCGATGACCCCGAAATTCAAATTATGGTCGAAGTGATGGGGTCGATTCATCCCGCCAAGGAATATATCACCCGGGCGTTGCAAGCAGGCAAGCACGTGGTTACGGCGAATAAAGATTTAATTGCCCAATACGGCCGTGAATTAGTCCAAATCGCCCGGGAAAACCATCGCGACTTGTTCTATGAAGCCAGTGTGGCTGGTGGGATTCCAATCTTACGGACGATTGATAACAGTTTTGCCGCTGACAAGATTCAACGGGTGATGGGGATCGTCAATGGGACGACTAATTACATCATGACGCAAATGTTAACGAAACAGTGGTCTTATGACCAAGCCTTGAGTTCCGCACAAGACTTAGGCTTTGCGGAGAGCGATCCAACTAATGATGTTGAAGGACTCGATGCTGCTTACAAGATGATTATTTTGACGCAATTCGCCTTTGGGATGAGCTTGTCGATGGACCACGTTAAAGTCCAAGGCATTACCCATATTAGCCCCGAAGATATTGCCGAAGCGCACCAACTCGGTTATACCATCAAGTTGTTAGGCATTGCCGAAGAAGTCGATGATCGGATTGCGGTCTCAGTCGGCCCCGTCTTAGTTTCTGATCAACACCCATTAGCCACGGTGCAAAATGAAAATAATGCCGTCATGGTTACGGGGACTGCCGTGGGCGATACGATGTTTTATGGTCCGGGTGCTGGGGAATTACCAACGGCCAACAGTGTGTTGAGCGATATTACCACGGTCACGAAGAATATTGCGTTGAATACGACTGGGAATACGTTTAACTCCTACCGGCAAGACACGGTGTTAGCCGCACCTGAAGATGTGATTTACCCGCACTTTATTGCTTTGAAGATGCGTGATGTGCCTGGGATGATGATGCGATTAACTGAAATCATGACGAAGGCGCAAGTTTCCTTTAGTCGGATCATTCAAAACCAACTAGGCGATGGCAATGCGCGGGTCGTGATTATTACCCATGAAATGAACGATCAACAATTGGCCGATATTACAGCGGCGATTGCGGGTCAAGCAAATATGCAACTGTTAGCAAGTTACAAAGTTTTGAAGAACGCGTAGGTGACGGCAATGTTAACAATTTCAGTACCGGCCACTTCTGCGAACTTAGGTCCCGGCTTTGATTCGATCGGGCTGGCGTTAGACATGCAATTAACGCTAACCGTCTTAGGCCCTAGTGCGACTTGGCAAGTGGATCATCCTTATGGTAGTCATGTCCCGCATGATGCTCGGAACTTAATGATCAAAACGGCGCTATCGTTAGTGCCTAATTTAACGCCACAACATGTGCAAGTGACATCCGAGATTCCCTTGGCCCGCGGGCTAGGGAGTAGTTCCACAGCCATCGTGGCCGGCTTAGTGCTAGCCAATGAACTTGCTGGAGCACCGTTTACGAAGCAAGAATTGCTCTTAAAAGCAACTGAATCCGAAGGGCATCCCGATAATGTGGCACCAGCGATTTTAGGTGGCTTAGTTGTGGCGACTTATGCCGACAAACAAGTTCAAGCGGTGCAATTGCCAACGCCAACTTGGTCTGCCAGTGTCTATGTCCCGAATGAAGAGCTATTAACGTCAGCGAGTCGTGAGGCGTTGCCTAGTCAGTTAGCTTATGGTGAAGCGATTGCTGCTAGCAGTATTGCCAATACGTTAGTGGCTGCGTTAGCCACTAAAAAGTGGGACTTAGTCAAACCACTGTTGGAACAAGATCGTTTCCATGAAACGTATCGCTGGAATCTAGTGCCAGCTTTGGGCACGATTCGTCAGACGGCGCATGCGTTAGGGCTAGTTGGTACTTATCTAAGTGGTGCTGGGCCAACGATTGTGACGCTGGGCGCGCAAGCTGACCTGGTCAAATTGCAACAAAAATTACAGCAAAATCCAGCATTAACGGGGCAATATCACTTATTGCCGATCGATGCTGCTGGCGTAAAAGTTCATAAATCTTAATTTAAGCTTGTCAGACTCACAACATTTTGTTAAAATGGTTTTTGTGAGTTGATGCGGCCATGGCGGAATTGGCAGACGCGCAAGATTAAGGATCTTGTCGGGGTTAACCCGGTGGAAGTTCGAATCTTCTTGGCCGCACTAAGATAAAGACGATGTTGGTAGTCAAACTATCAATGTCGTTTTTTTGTATTATTTAAGTAAATAAATGTATTGTTTCAGTAAATGCGAACATACGTTTCAAATGATATGCTAAGATACAAAGGAATCAGACAATAAAATAAAGTGTTGAACAATCATATGGGGCGTAAATATGACTTATACAGTGCAACAAATTGCGGATTGGTTTATTGCAAGTAGCCGTGCTGAGTTGCGATTAGATGACTTAGCCGAGCCATTGACTAAAATGAAACTACAAAAATTACTCTATTTTGCGCAAGGGATTAATTTAGCGATACACAACCAACGTTTATTTGATAGTGACTTTTATGCTTTTGCACATGGACCGATAACTCGTGAAATTCAGCAACGATATACGGGAAAAGATTTACCAGAATTTTCAGCTAAGGTTACTGAGCAACGCGAATATGCACTGGCTAATAACTATGATGAAGTTTCAAAAAATGAAGCTGTGACCGAAGTTTTAAGTTTTGTATGGCAAGAATATAGTGGCTATACTGCGGCGAAGTTGAGAAACCTAAGCCATATTCCGAATGGACCTTGGGCGAGTGTGTATCGGCGTGATGAAAAATGGATTAAGATGTCTGATCAAACGATTGGCCAGTTCTTTAAAAAGAATGTGGTTGAATGGGATTAAAAAGTCGGCACCAATCTACAACTGATCGTCATTGGTTACAACAGATTTCGGGAGATAAACGAGTTGCGTGGAATTTTTCTTTCTTATCAAAAGAGCCTCAATTTAATTTTCTAAATCAAGAACTAGTGTTGGCAACACTCCTGAAAAAAATGCAGGAGCTTAATGCTGTTAGCGTTGTTGCAATGTTAAATCTGCCTAAATCGGCAGGTATTGAGCGAATTGAATGCCGCAAAGTTAATGGGCCATTAAAACGAAAAATGATACCAATGGAATTTGGCAAATTACGTCAGCAATTGGCAGGAGATAAATATTGTATAATTCGCTTTAGCCGGAGTGGTCGAATCGTTGGTCAAATGATTGACCAAACCTTTTATCTTTTTTGGATTGATACGACGCATAGGTTGTACAATGGCTAAATAAACGATGGCTAGGGGTGAATATGAAAAAGCATCGAAGAATCATTATCAAATCTTAAGACATCCTATAAATCATCAAATTACTTAAGAATTTCTAAAGCAACCCCTAAAAAACAGCCGCGTTTTATAAAAAAACATAAAAAATACGCTAATTTGATACACAAAAAGTGATACAGTCTTCTGTATCACTTTTTGTGTATCAATATAAACCCTTTCATAGCGGTATTTACCAATTAGTGTATTTTGGCACGGAAGTTGCATATATATTAGTGAGTGCAAAAAAGATTGCGCTTACAGTATCACAATAAATTTAGTTACAGGCTATTTAGACATTATTTATTCATTTTCCTATGACTGTAACAAAAAATAGGAGGTACAAAGATGGTAGGCATTATCATTGCTAGTCACGGTGAATTCGCCAAAGGTATTTATCAATCCGGATCAATGATTTTCGGGGAACAAGAAAACGTTCAACCGGTTACGTTGATGCCAAGCGAAGGACCTGATGACATCAAGGCCAAATTGGAAAAAGCAATTGCTTCTTTCGATGACCAAGACCAAGTCTTATTCTTAGTCGACCTTTGGGGCGGCACACCTTTCAACCAAGTCAACGGCTTGTTTGAAGCACATAAGGACAAATGGGCGATTGTTGCTGGTTTGAACTTACCAATGTTAATTGAAGCATATGCGTCACGGCTTTCAATGAACTCAGCACACGAAATTGCTACTCATATTATTGAAACAGCAAAAGACGGTGTTAAGGTTCGTCCAGAAGCATTGGCACCTAAAGAAACCAAAGCTGCGGCAGCTGATACTTCAGCTAACGCAGGTCGTCCTGGGAAGTTCGAATACGTGCTTGCACGGATCGACTCACGTTTACTTCATGGTCAAGTTGCGACTGCCTGGAGCAAGACAGTTAACCCAACTCGGATCATCGTTGTTTCTGATAACGTTGCCAAAGACAACTTACGGACACAAATGATTATCCAAGCGGCGCCAAACGGTGTTAAAGCACACGTTGTGCCAATTGATCAAATGATCAAGTTAGCTAAGGATGACAAACATTTCGGTGGTCAAAAAGCCTTGTTATTATTTGAAACCCCTCAAGATGCTTTGAGAGCAATCAAGGGTGGTGTACCGTTGGATACCTTGAACGTTGGTTCAATGGCCCATTCAGCTGGTAAAGCACAACCAAACAAAGTTTTAGCATTTAGCCAAGATGATATCGATACGTACAAAGAACTTGAAAAGATGGGCATCAAGATGGATGTTCGTAAAGTTCCTACCGATGGTCAAGAAAACCTTGATCACATCATGGATAAAGCTGAAAAGATGTTACAAGAACAAGCTAAATAATTAAACTATCGGAGAAAAATGGAGGATTAAATCATGAATTTGAACGCGATTCAAATGATTTTAGTCGTATTCGTCGCATTTTTAGCTGGTATGGAAGGTATTTTGGATGAATTCCATTTCCATCAACCAGTTGTTGCCTGCACGCTTATCGGCTTAGTAACCGGACAATTAGTCCCATGTATTATTTTAGGTGGTAGTCTTCAAATGATCGCCTTAGGTTGGTCAAACGTTGGTGCCGCTGTTGCGCCCGATGCCGCATTAGCATCAATCGCATCTGCAATTATTTTAGTTCTTGGTGGTCAAGGCCGTGCCGGGGTTTCCTCAGCTATTGCCATTGCCGTACCTTTAGCTGTTGCTGGTTTATTACTTACCATCATCGCTCGTACTTTAGCAACCTTAATGGTTCATGCAATGGACCGTGCTGCTGAAGAAGGTAGCTTTGGTAAGATTGAAATGTGGCAAATTGCTGGTATCTGTATGCAAGGGTTACGTATCGCTATCCCAGCTGCTTTAATCTTAGCCGTTGGTGCTGGTCCTGTTAAAGCAATGTTGAACTCAATGCCTACTTGGTTGACTGATGGTTTGTCAATCGGTGGTGGGATGGTTGTTGCCGTTGGGTATGCCATGGTTATCAACATGATGGCTACTCGTGAAGTATGGCCATTCTTCGTTTTAGGTTTCGTCCTTGCTGCTATTTCTGAATTAACGCTTATCGCTTTAGGTGGTATCGGTGTTGCTATGGCCTTAATCTACTTGAACTTATCCAAGATGGGTGGTTCTGGTAACGGCGGTGGCGGTTCAAATACCGGTGACCCTGTTGGCGATATCATCGACAAGTATTAGTGAAGGAGGAAAACTAAAATGGCTGATCAAATTAAATTAAGCAAATCAGATCGTATTCATGTTTGGTGGCGTTCGCAGTTCCTCCAAGGTTCATGGAACTATGAACGTATGCAAAACGGTGGTTGGGCTTATACCTTAATCCCAGCTTTGAAAAAGTTATATACAACTAAAGAAGACCGTGCCGCTGCTTTGAAGCGTCACTTGGAATTCTTTAACACTCATCCTTACGTGGCTTCACCAATCGTTGGTGTTACCATGGCACTTGAAGAAGAACGTTCAAATGGGGCTCCTATTGACGACGTTACCATTCAAGGGGTTAAAGTTGGGATGATGGGTCCTTTGGCTGGTGTTGGTGATCCTGTGTTCTGGTTCACTGCTAAGCCTATCATTGGTGCCTTAGCTGCTTCCCTTGCATTGGGTGGTAGTATCATGGGTCCTATCTTGTACTTCGTTGTTTGGAACGTTATGCGGATGGCCTTCATGTGGTATACTCAAGAACTTGGCTACAAAGCTGGTTCTGCAATTACTGATGACTTATCTGGTGGTATCTTACAAGACATTACCAAAGGTGCTTCTATCTTAGGGATGTTCATCTTACCTGCCTTAATCGAACGTTGGGTCACGGTTGACTTCAGCCCGGTTAAAGTTTCAACGATCAAACAAGCTTCTGGTGCTTACATTGACTGGGACAAATTGCCAGCCGGTGCTAAGGGTATCAAGGAAGCTTTGACGGAACAAAAAGCTGGTTTATCATTGGACAAGTACAAGGTTACGACCTTGCAAGATAACTTGAATCAATTGATTCCAGGTTTAGCTGCCTTATTGATTACCTTCCTCTGCATGTGGTTATTGAAGAAGAAAGTTTCTCCAATCTGGATCATCTTCGGCTTATTCGCCTTTGGTGTTATCATGCACGTTCTTGGTGTTATGTAAAAAGCAATTAATTCAATCTGAGTCACTGACTTAGGTCGTAGGGATGGACTCCTTGGGGTTCATCTCTTTTTGTTAAACGGCGCCTTTGCGAAAAAGCTGCCGGCGCCGTATAATCGGTGTTATCACGAGAAAGAAATGGAGTAAGTCAAATGGTTCAATCTATTAATACGAAAGTCGACTTAGTAATCGCCGGCAATTCTCACTTGGGGTTAACCGATTATGGCAAGATTATGATCGGTGATAAAGGGTTTGAATTTTATGATGATCGCAATGTTAAAAATTATATCCAAATTCCTTGGGATGAAGTCGATAGTGTTATCGTTTCCGTGATGTTTAAAGGTAAGTGGATTCCACGGTATGCGTTAAAGACGAAGAAAAATGGGACTTATGCGTTTTCTTCCAAGAATCCTAAGAAAGTGTTGCGAGCTATTCGAAAATATGTTAAACCGGATCATATTGTTCGCTCGTTATCATTTTTCGATGTGTTGAAGCGGGCCTTTAAAGGTAAAGATCGCGATAGTTATTTGAAGTAATACCTTGAAAAGTTTGCCGTGATAAAGCGACAAACTTTTTTTGTTGGTGTCATTTGAACTTGAAAAGCGCGTATAATTAACCTTAAGAGAGAATCAGTAAAAAAGTAGGGTGATCAGATGTTAGTTCGAATGATTGGATTAATCTGTATTGCAGTTAGCATTTGGCAGTTATATGCAGTCCGCCAGGCATTTTTGGACGTTAAGCATCATGGTAATGCGGCGACTTCAACCTTTATTGCTTATGGGCTGTGGACTGGGTTAACATTCGCGATTATTTTCTTGATTGGCGGATTCATGTTAATGATTGCTGGTTTGAGTTGGTTAGGTTAGCGCGACAAAGTCGTCAGTGAAAGCTGATGGCTTTTTTAATACACTGTTTTTAGGGATAATGCGGTGAAGTGCAATTAGCTAGCGAAATAAACCGCTTTCGAGACTAGCAATAGTGTGTCAGCCACCGGTGTGTTAAACTAGACCATATTAAAGTGTATCTCGATACACTGATACTGTAAAACGGTTACAAAAAGGAGCGGACGTCATTGACTCGAAAAGCACGTATTTATGAGTATCTGTGTCAGCATGGGGACGCTAATGGGATGACCACCAAAACGGTGGCGGAAGCCTTGGATTTAGCGCGCTCAAATGTGAGTAAAGAATTGAATACACTCGTCCGAGATGGCGACTTGCAAAAGTTAACTGGTCGCCCAGTCCGGTATGTGCCATTAACTGATGGGACCGCGATGACGACAGCCATGCCTGATACCGACAGCCCAAGTACGACCAGTGCGACCACCACGGTGACGAAGGTGAAGCCGCGTCCAGCTGCGGTGGCGACGCCAAATTATGATACGACTCATGATATTTTTGACAGTATGATTGGGGCTCAAGAAAGTGAAAAGAATCAAGTTGAACAAGCCAAAGCGGCGATCTTATACCCACCGCGCGGGTTGAACACCTTGATTATTGGCCCGACTGGTTCTGGTAAAACCTACTTTGCCAACACCATGTACCAGTTTGCTGAATCCCAACAAGTGCTGACGAATGCACAAGGGTTGATTACCTTTAACTGTGCGGATTACGCCCATAATCCAGAACTTTTGATGTCACATTTATTCGGGTATATCAAAGGATCCTTTACTGGGGCCAATGAGGATAAAGATGGGCTGATCCAAGAAGCTGATGGCGGGATGTTGTTCTTAGATGAAGTGCACCGCCTGCCACCAGAAGGGCAAGAAATGATCTTCTACTTTATGGATCATGGGACGTATTCACGTTTGGGTGAAACAGCCAAGAATCATCATGCCAATGTGCGGTTAGTTTGTGCGACGACCGAAGACCCGAAGAGTTCATTGCTGCAAACCTTCGTGCGGCGGATTCCAATTACGATTCAGCTCCCAGCTTTTAACGAACGTTCCGCTAAAGAACGGCTGGAACTTTTAAAAGCGCTCTTATCACTGGAAGCCAACCGGATCAACAAGCAAATTCGCTTGACCGAAGACGTGGTGCAAGCGTTACTGGGCTCAGTGACGTTTGGGAACGTCGGGCAATTAAAGTCCAACATTCAGTTGGTCTGTGCCCAAGGCTTTGTGAATAGTCTGGAAAATGACAGTGAAATCGATATTACCATGGATGACCTCCCGGAAAACATTCGCGGTGGGCTCGTCACGGTCGCTTCTAACCGACATGAACTCGGGGCAATTTCAGAATTACTCGATCCATTTTTGATTGTGAAACCAAATGACGGGCCGACGCCGATTCGCAATAAGAATGACAACTACGAGTTACCTTATAATTTATATGAAATTATTGGTGATAAAGCGTCATTATTGCGGCGAGAAGGGCTCGACAAAGAACACATCAATCGGTTTATTACGACGGATATCAACTTACATCTGAAGTCATTTTATAAGCAGACGCAAATGAATGTGTCGCCGGAAAATAAATTGGCTGAAATCGTTGATCAAGATGTGATTGATTTTACCAAGATGGCCCAAGCCACGATTCAAGAGATGCTGGGATATAACTTTAAGGACAACTTTATTTACGCCGTCAGCTTGCATATCAGTTCCTTTATTAAGCGGATTCAGGCTGGTAAGCCAATGCGGCAAATGAGTGAAGATATGTTGGCGATGGTCAAAGATTATCCCGCTGAAATCAAAGCAGCGGAGTATTTGAAACAATCACTTGATGAACGCTATCACTTACCAATCCCGCAATCGGAAGTTTATTATTTAGCCATTTTATTGATTTCATTAAAATCGATGCAACTGGATGGTAAGGTCGGCGTGTTAGTCGCTGCGCATGGGATGAGCACGGCATCTTCAATGGCTCAAGTCGTGGGGCAATTACTTGATGACTACGATGTTGGGGCGTTTGATATGCCATTGGATATGGACCCGAACATTGCCTATACTCATATTAAAGATCAAGTCGTCAAACTAGATGCTGGTAACGGGGTCTTGATGTTAGTCGATATGGGGTCGTTAACGACGTTTGGCAAACGGATCGAAGCAGAAACCAAAGTCAAGATTCGCACGATCGATATGGTGACGACACCGGTTGTTTTAGAAGCGGTGCGGAAAGCCAGTTTGATTGATAGTAATTTGGAGACGATTTATCATGAGTTAGTCGGTTTTAAAGGGTATTCACGGATTTCACGTAATTTACCGACGGAAACTGAGGAAACCCCAACGCCAGTACCAGCGACCGCTGATGCGGACCATCGGGCCATCATTGCAATCTGCTCAACTGGCGTTGGCACGGCCGAACGGATTAAGACGATTTTGGATAGTTTGCTCGCGCAAAACTTCATTGAAGGCATTACGGTCTTCCCGGTTTCAGTCGTCAATATGCAAGAGCGTTTGGCTCAAATTGGCCAGTCGTATCAAATCATTGCGGCAACTGGGATTGCTAAGCCCGACTTAGCTGTACCGTTTATCTCGTTAGAAGAGTTGTTGCAAGGCGGTGGCGAGAAGTTCATCGACCAGTTAGCAACGGGGCTAAATGCGCCGCAAAGCAAGCTCACGGACTTACGCGAACTGACACCAGAGTTATGCGAACGGTATTTAGGCGATTACTTTACCTTCTTAAATCCGCGCAAGCTAACGACAATTTTATGGCAGTATAGTGAAACGATTAATCAAGCATTGGCTCAAGCGATGCCGAATGCCTTTCGCATCGACCTCATCATGCACTTAGCTGGGGCGTTGGAACGAACGGCGATTAAAGATGAGATTACCGCACCTGCCGAAGAACTGCCGACGCTGACGGATTCACCGTGGTATCCGATCGTTGCTAAAGCCAATCAAGAAATCACCGACCAATTACAATTACACTTTTCAACGGCGGAAACATATTATATTGTGCAATTATTGGAAACACACCAGGCCGACTTAAAGTGATACACTAATTGGCACGTTTCTTGCATCAATCTTAGTAGAGTGTCTTTATTAGGGAAGGGGCAGCAAAAATGCTAGCGTTTATCGTTGTGAGTCACGGCGAATTTGCAAAAGGCGTCGTGAACTCGTCATATATGATTTTTGGTCAGCAACAAAAAGTCCAAACGGTTACTTTTGAACTCGATGAAGGACCGGAAGATTTAGCGAAGAAATTAGATGCCGCCTTGGCGACGTTTGATGATAATGATGAAGTCTTATTCTTGGTTGATTTATGGGGCGGCTCACCGTTTAATGCGGCCAGTCGGATCGTGGCGGAACACGCCGACCGGATGGGATTAATTACGGGACTAAACTTACCAATGCTAATTGAAGCTTACACTGTCCGGGATAAACCAATCAATGAGGTTATTGCCCATTTGGAAGAAACTGGGAAGATTGGGATCAAACACCTGGAATTACTCCAAGATGGTGAGGAAGCGGAATTGCTATGACGATGGATGTCCGCTTAGCCCGTATTGATAGTCGTTTGTTACACGGACAAGTCGCCACGGTGTGGACTAAAACGGTTGCGCCCACGCGAATTCTGGTGGTCTCAGATACCGTCGCCCAAGATGCGTTATGTAAGTTATTGATTATCCAAGCGGCACCCCCAGAAGTAAAAGCCAATGTGATCACCGTTGATAAGATGATTGAAATCTATCACGATCCCTTATTTGACGGGGTGAAGCCATTGATTTTGACGGATACGCCGCAAAATATGGCGCGCTTAGTTGCCGGTGGCCTAGATTTTAAAGCTGTTGGGATCAATATCGGTAGTCTGGCGTATTCTGGTGGGATGATCATGGTGACCAATGCGATTGCAGTTGGTCCTAGTGAAGCCCGCGCGCTATATCAACTGCAAGCGGCTGGGCTGAAGATTTATGCCCAAAAAGTGCCAACGGATAAAAAAGTTGATGTCATGCCACTACTAGCTAAAAACGGCTTTCAAGCCACAACTGAATCAGATGATTAACGAAAACTCGTGATGGCTACTTAGTCGTCACGAGTTTTCGTTAGGATTTGACTAAAATTGACCGTGAAACTTTGACCGGACGCATTTTATTGATAAAATTAGGACAATTAGTATATTTATATTCGGAGCGCGTTTATCGCAGGCAGGAGGAATCGGAAATGCCAGTATATAGTAAGTTGATTGCGACTGGTCAATATGTGCCAGACCGGGTCGTGACCAATGATGAGTTAGCCGCGATTATGGACACCAATGATGCTTGGATTCAGTCGCATACGGGAATTAAGACTCGGCATTATGCCATGGGTGAAGAGAATACGTCGGACTTAGCCACTCAAGTCGCTCAACAATTATTGGCGAAAAGTGGGGTTGCGGCAAGTGACATCGATTTGATTATTGTGACCACGATTACCCCTGATGGGTTAACACCAGCAACCGCTTGTTTAGTGCAGGCCAACATTGGGGCCGATAATGCGTTTGCTTTTGACATGAGTGCGGCTTGTGCCGGCTTTACGTTTGGCTTAGCGACGGCAGACAAGTTTATTCGTAGTGGTCAGTATCAACATGTGATGGTCATCAGTGCCGAAGCTAATTCTAAAATGATGGATTTTCAAGATCGAACAGCGGCCGTGTTCTTTGGCGATGGGGCCGGGGGCGCGTTACTCCAAGCCACGACCAATCCTGATGAAAATAGTATTTTAGCTGAAAAATTACAAACACAAGGTAATGCGACCGTGATTCATTCTGGCCGGGTGCAACCGATTACCGCCGTTGCGGGTACGAATTACCCCAAAACCGATGCGTTTTATCAAGCTGGTCGGGATGTCTTCCAATTTGCCACGACCGTTGTGCCGAAACAGATGCAAGGCCTATTAGCGACCGCTGAAATCAAACCAGTGGATTTGCAATACGTGATTTGTCACCAAGCCAACTTACGGATCATTGAAACGATTGCGGCAAGCCTACAATTGCCAATGACGATGTTCCCACATAATGTTGAGACATTTGGGAATACATCTTCTGCCGGGGTGGCCATGGCTTTAGCTAGCGTTTTTGATGACTTGACTGGCCCGGTGTTGTTGACCGCCTTTGGTGGTGGGTTAGCATATGGGTCGATCGTGATTAAGAAATAGGTGAGTAAGAATGGACTTAAAAGATTTAGATCGCTTAGTTGCCAAGTATGCGCAAGCGGGGTATCAACACATTCGGGTCAAAGCTGGTGACCTTGAAATTGAAGTGAGTCATGCTGACGCCACTAAAGCTGACGCACCAGTGGCGGTGACTAACGCATCAGCAACTGTCGATGAGACGGTGATGACCAGTCCAATGGTCGGGGTTGTCCACTTGGCGCCTGAATTGGTGGTTGGCCAAGCGGTGCAACAAGGCCAAGAATTAGGACAGATTGAAAGTATGAAGCTCTTTAATCCGTTGCTGGCACCACACGCCGGGGTCGTGGCTGCCATTTTAGTTGCGGATCAAGCGGCCGTTGAATATCAACAGCCATTATTTAAGTTACGAAAGGATCGGTAGGGATGTTTCACAAGCTGCTAATTGCCAATCGTGGTGAGATTGCTGTCCGGATTATTAAAGCCTGTCGGCAATTGCATATTCAAACGGTGGCGGTGTGCTCAACGGCGGACCGTCAGGCTTGGTATACCCAATTAGCTGATGAAGTGGTCTGCATTGGTCCAGCTGCCGCGACGGCGTCATATTTAAATGCTGAAGCGATATTAATGGCGGCCATTAATACCCATGCCGATGCGATTCACCCGGGTTATGGCTTTTTAGCAGAAAATGCAGATTTTGCGGCGATGTGTGCGGAATGCGGCATTACTTGGATTGGACCAACTGCGACACAAATTCAGTTAATGGGCGACAAATCATTAGCCAAAGACTATGCGCGCCAACAAGGGGTACCGGTCTTAACTGGCCAATCGATTCAAGGATTGGCTTGGCCGCAAATTAAGCAGGTGGCCTTGAAGATGGGGTTCCCGTTAGTCTTGAAAGCCAGTCATGGTGGTGGTGGCAAGGGCATTCGCGTGATCGATGATGTCCACATGTTGCATCAACAACTCCGCGTTGCGCGAGCTGAAGCGGCAGCGTCATTTTTAAATGATGCCATGTATTTGGAACATTTTCTACCAACCGCCCGGCATATTGAAGTCCAAGTCTTAGGCACTGGTCAACAATTGTATATTTTAGGTGATCGTGATTGTAGTTTGCAGTTACATAAACAAAAAGTACTAGAAGAAAGTCCGGCTAGTATTTTGACCGCTGCACAACGCACCACTTTGTATCACTGGTCACGTCAATTGTTAGCCCAACTTGGCTACCAAAGTTTGGGCACGATTGAATTCTTATTTGCCGATGGGCAATTTTACTTTATGGAAATGAACACTCGGCTACAAGTCGAACACGGCGTGACCGAGTTGACGACCGGCGTGGATATCGTGGTCGCCCAGTTGCAGCAAGCGGCTGGCACACCATTAGCGTTGAGCACGGCGGATCTAACCCCTAAATGTACGGCCATTGAAGCGCGCTTGACTGCTAGTCTGCCAATTGAAAAAACGCTGATTGAACAGTTTAGCTGGCCGGCGCAAGTGCGGGTTGATACGGGGTATCGCCCAGGCGACCAGTTAAGTACGATGTATGACGGGTTGATTGCCAAATTAATGGTGACCGGTACGACCCGAAAACAAGCTGTCCAGCGCCTACAAACGGCGTTAGCAGCAGTGCAATTGACGGGGCCAACGACGAACTTGGCTTTTCTACAACAAACCGTTGCGCGTCCAGCTTATGTTAAAGACCAATATACCATTCACAGTTTGGCAAAATGGGGGGCAGCGATATGAGTCATTATCCAACAGCGGGTCGTTGGACGACCTGCTCAACTTGTGGCCGGCATGTGCATGCCAGTCAGTGGGGCCAGTGGCGGCAGTGTCCATACTGTCACACTTGGCAGCGACTAACGGCTGCGCAGCGATTAGCTCAACTTGTTGATGCTGATAGCTTTAAGCCACTACCGATGCCCGAACGGCCACAAAATCAACTCGACTTTCCCGGTTACTCAGAAAAATTGACCCGTGCGACCCAAAGTTCGGGGCTAACTGAGGCCGTCGTAATTGGGACGGCAACGCTTGATAGTTGGCCGGCAGTCATGGTCGTGATGGACAGCCATTTTATGATGGGAACGTTGAATACAGCGGTGGCACGGCGGATCATACAAGCGTTAAAAGTTGGTGAGCAGCGGCATTTACCGGTGATTATCGTCACATCTTCTGGCGGGGCCCGCATGCAAGAAGGGTTATACGCATTAGTTGGCATGAACTTGATTTTAGCCGCAGTGGCGCGCCTGGCCGCGGTGCCAGTCCCATTGATTACGGTGCTGACTGACCCGACAATGGGTGGGGTTTCAGCCAGTTTTGCGTTTAAAGGGGATGTTGTTTTAGCTGAAACTGGTGCGACAATTGGGTTTGCCGGGCCGCGCGTGATTCAACAGACTCAGCCACATCCCTTACCGGCCGACTTTCAATCGGCCGCAAACTTATATGCGGCTGGGGCGGTCGATGCGGTGATTGACCGACCACAGTTACGAGCACGGTTAGTCACGATTTTAGCTAGCTATGGCTATCGAGAAGGGGTGCAACATGGATAAACGACTGCAGCAGTTACGGGCCGCTGATCGCTTGAGTGCCCCGCTGGTGATCCAAGCGTTATTGCCGACTTTTGTCCCGTTACACGGTGATCGGGTTTTAGGTGACGCCCCAGCATTGACGGCCGGTTTTGGTCGGACGAGCACTGACCAAGCCATCACGGTTTTAGGTATCGATCGCGGATCAGATACGACGTCACGGCGTCAAAAAAATGGCGGGGCCTTAACGGTGCCCGGTTATCGCACGGCTTTGCGGGTGGTTGATCATGCCGAAAAGTTTGGGATGCCGGTCGTTAGTTTGCTCAATATGCCTGGCGCCGACGCCAGTCCAGCTTCAGAAGCGCATGGGCAAAGCCAAGCTATTGCGGATTTGATTGCGGCGATGGGGCAATTAACGGTCCCTAATATCGTCGTTTTCTTAGGCGAAGGCCATAGTGGTGGCGCTTTGGCATTTGCGAATGCCAATCGATTGATCATGTTAGATGACGCGTTGTTTAACGTCGCGTCACCAGAAGCAGTGGCGGCTATTTTACATGGCCAACAGACCGTTAGCGATGCGATTGATTTATTACCAATGACGGCGGCTGAATTACACCAACGAGGGTTGGTTGATCGCGTGTTAGCGCATCAACAGCCTGACTTGATTGCGGCGTTAATACAACAGCTACAATTGTTGTTGCAACCTTTACAAACAATGACACCAACTGACTTGATTGCCCAACGGGAAGCCAAGTTTCAACAATTCTTGGCACAGTGGCCGCTTAACTAAACCACATAACTAAATGAAAAAGGCTCGGTTATTCAAATCTGAATAACCGAGCCTTTATGAGTTTTTAGTTTGAAAGGGCAGTTAACAATTATTGTTGCCCATTAGTTGTTTGTGTTTGCGTGGCATCTGAAGTTTGTGTGGTATCAGTCGTCGTTGTTGTCGTGGTACTATCACTAGAAGACGATGAACTTGAACTGCTACCAGTTGAAATCGAGGCGGTTTCAGAATAATCACTGACGGTTAGATCACTAGTGGTTAATTGAAGTTGTGCTCGAACTTTCTTCGAAATCTTCAAGCGTTCTTTTGCCGAAGCAACTTGGTAAGATAAGCCATCAATCGTGGCATCGTCACCTTGTAACGTGTAGGATTTCGCATGATGGGTCGCATTTTTGTACTTTGTATCTAACGCCACCATGTCATTCCAAGTTAAATCAGTCCGCATGTTATTGGAAAGTTGCTTGGTGATCTTTTCGATGTTAGCAATTGAACCTAACGAATTAGATTGACTAACCATTGCCATAATAATTTGCCGTTGGCGTTTTTGACGCCCGTAATCGCCTAATGGATCATCGTAGCGCATCCGTGAGTAATCTAAGGCAGCGGCACCGCTCAACTTGATTTTGACGCCCTTTTTAACATTGGCATGACCATACTTGAACGTCATCTTTGGTGTGACGGTGACCCCGCCCATGGCGTTAACGATTTGTTTCAAGCCACCCATGTTAATTAAGACGTAGAAGTCAATTGGCACATTCAACAGCTTTTCAACTGACTTGACCGCGCCACTAGCGCCACCAATCGTGTATGCCGCGTTAATCTTTTCAGATTGACCATCGATCGTCACTAACGTATCCCGTGGAATACTTGTTAAGGACATGGTTTCTTTCTTCGGGTTGACCGTGCAGACGATCATCGTATCTGTTCGGGCTGAGAAGTTGGTCTTAGAACTCCGACCTAACGCCCCAGTATCGGTCCCTAACAGTAAGATCGAAAATGGCTTGTTTTTCTTGATAACCGCATCAACGTTACGTTCCTTAGAGGTCCCCGTTGATTGATAAGTCGTATTCATGGTTGTTTTAGCTGTGTTCCAGGTCTTATAACCCCAAGCTGCAGCTGCTGCAATCCCAAACGCCAATAAAATCAATAGGGTGATCAACCACGGCCGATGTCGTTTCGGTCGCAAGTGTGGGTTCTGTTGTCGCCGACGTCGCTCACGTGGGCCCATTGGTTCATTATTATTTTGTGACATATCCGTTCCTCGTTATTTCATATTTCCACTAGTCCATTTTATGCCGTTTACGAGCATTTCGTTCTAATTTACGGTTGATTTAAGAAGATTTTAAACTCTTGTGGCCGGATTAGTGGTAGCTTATCAACCTAATCTCAACATAATCAAAGAACACTATAAGTAAAATTATGGCTGGAGTCAAACGTTTACAAGTATTAACTGGCTTCAAGCGCTCGGAAAACAGTGGTATACTTAAACAATTCTCATTAAATTTTTATTAATTTGGAAAGGGGCGTCACAGCCATTGGGAATCTTTGTACATAGTATTCAAGGGGTCGTCATCATCATTGTGATGATTGCGCTGGGTTATTTATTAGCCGAATGGGGTTGGTTTAGTGAAGACTCAACCAAATTAATTGCCCGTTTGGTGACGCAAATTGCGTTACCAGCTTATATGATCGTAACGATCACCGAGCATTTTACCGCCCAAAAATTATTAGCGACGTTACCAGGACTACGCTTTCCGGTCCTGAATATGGCCATTTTATTTGGCCTCTCGTTTGGGGTCATGCGCGCGCTAAATATTCGCAAGGATCATCGCGGGTTATTTTCATCGATGTTCTTAAATTCCAATACGGTTTTTATCGGGTTGCCGGTTAACGAGGCATTATTTGGCGTGAGTGCCTTACCGTACGTCTTAGTGTATTACATGGCGAACACGACGATTTTTTGGACGCTGGGGGTTTATTTGATTCAGCGCGATGGCGTTGGGGCCGCGACTTTTAATTGGAAAAAGACCCTTGGTAAGATTTTTTCGCCACCATTACTTGGTTTTATGATTGGGGTCGTGTTGGTTTTGTTGAAGATTCAACTCCCCACATTTTTAATGAAAGACTTTTCGTACATCGGTGGCTTAACGGTGCCACTGTCGATGATTTTTATCGGGATTTCAATGTCGAATGCTGGACTTAAAAGCATGCGCTTTGACCGAGATAGCATTGGGATCTTGCTCGGTCGGTTTGTTTTTGCGCCAGTCTTGATGACGTTGATGTTGATGCCAATGTCGATGCCGATTGAAATGAAACAAGTTTTCATTTTACAATCAGCGATGCCCGTCATGACCAATGCGCCAGTGGTTTCGAAATTATACGGCGCCGATGCGGACTACGCCGCGGTGATGGTGACGGAAACCACCTTACTCAGTCTGATCGTGATTCCGATTTTAATGATGATCGTGCAGACCAATCTTATTCATTAATTTGAAAAGCACTTGAAAATGGTGCTATACTAAAAAGCGTTGACTGTTTAAATTTTTCTTAAAAGGAAGCGAACGTTTCGTGAAGAAAGCATATCTTTACATTGCAATTTCCACCTTGATGTTTAGCTCAATGGAAATTGCGCTAAAGATGGCCGGTAGTGCCTTTAATCCGATTCAATTAAATTTGATTCGGTTCATGATTGGGGCGGTGGTATTATTGCCATTTGCCTTGCGGGCTTTGAAACAAACTGGTCGGAAGTTAGTCGCGGCTGATTGGCGACTATTTGCCATTACTGGTTTGGCTTGTGTGATCGTCAGTATGTCATTATACCAATTGGCCATTACCGTCGATCAGGCTTCAACAGTGGCGGTGTTATTCAGTAGTAACCCGGTCTTTGCCTTAATCTTTTCCTATTTGATTCTTCACGAACGGCTGGGTCGTTCTAACTTGATTTCGGTCATTATTTCAGTGATTGGGTTATTGATCATTGTAAATCCAACGCATCTGACGAACGGATTAGGATTAATCTTAGCTATTGGTTCAGCAATTACGTTTGGGTTATACAGCATTATTTCGCGGTATGGGTCGGTCAAGCGCGGGCTCAACGGCTTAACGATGACGTGTTTCACGTTTTTTGCTGGGGCCTTTGAATTATTGATCCTCGCATGGATCAGTAAGATTCCAGCCGTGGCGAACGGTTTGACGTCCATTGGCATGCGCCAATTTGCAGCGATCCCAATTTTAGTCAACGTTAACATGAATTATTTCTGGCTCTTATTCTTCATCGGGGTTTGTGTGACTGGTGGGGGCTTTGGCTTTTACTTTTTGGCGATGGAGAAAACAGACGTTTCAACGGCATCATTGGTCTTCTTCATCAAACCAGGGTTAGCGCCAATTTTAGCCGCTTTGATTTTACATGAAAAGATCGTCCCAGCAACAATTGTCGGGATTGTCGTCATTTTGATTGGATCAGTGGTAACCTTTGTGGGGAACCGATTCAAGGAACGCGACAGTACGATGGGCAAGATGGCCCAAGCCAACAATACCGCTGGGGTGCATGCGAAGATGGCGAGTCATTCCAATGCAATTGAGCAAGAAGATTAGCGTAGCAAGCGGAGTTGGCAGTTCGAGCGAACACGTTTCAAAAAAACAAAAACCAACCAGGATTGCGCCACAGTGGCCGCAATCCTTTTTTCATCGCGTGGGTTGCGTCACGAACCCCTAATCGATTATGATAGAGCTATTGAAGGTAACAGGTGGAGAGAGAAATTATGACAGAATTGGTAATTGTCCGACATGGTGAAAGTACCGCTAATCGTGATAATACGTACACGGGATGGAGCGATGTGCCGTTAACAACGGTCGGTGTTGACCAAGCCCGTCACGCGGGCAAACGGCTTAATGAAGCTGGCATTCAATTTGATGCCGTGCATACTTCGGTGCTGAAACGGGCCATTGTGACTGCAAATATCATTTTAGATGAGATTGACCAATTATGGTTGCCGGAGTACAAGACGTGGCGGCTCAATGAGCGGCATTATGGCGCCTTACGCGGGCAGAATAAAGATGAAACGCGCCGGATTTACGGGAAAGCGCAAGTACAGCAATGGCGCCGGAGTTTTTATACCGTGCCACCATTATTGACGCCAACTGAATTGAGTAACGATCGGCGCTACACGAAGTATGGTCCCGCGGTCGAACCGCGCGGTGAAAGCTTAAAAATGGCGTATGACCGCATCATGCCGTATTGGATCGATGTGATCGCACCACAATTGTTACAAGGAAAAAATCAACTGGTCGTCGCCCATGGCAGTACGTTACGAGCACTGATCAAGTATTTGGAACATATTAGTGATACCGGCATCGATGGTGTCGAAGTGGCTAATGGGGTGCCGATTCGATACGAGTTTGATAATCAGTTAAATATTATTAGTAAAGCTGAACTTTAGAGAGGTATCCGGTAAGGGTATCTTTTTTTATTTGCCAATTGTTTACAGTTGTAAATAAAGGCTGAATCATTTACAATTGTAAACAAAATAATTGACGCGCGGGGGGCAACGAAGATGCAATTAAAAAATTGGGGTTTATGGGGATTAGTGGCGGTGGGCTTGATTGGCATGGGGACGACTTATTATGTTCACCAACGGCCAACCACGATGATGGGGACTAATGGGGCACATGGCATGATGATGGGACGGACAACTAGCACTAAGTCGACTGCGACATCGACGACAGCGCATCAGATGGCATTGCCACCGTTGTTAAAGCCGACCCGGCAAACCACGCAACAGGTCGCTTACACGGTCACTGCGCAACGGGGCAAGATGGCTTTTTATCAAGGACAAAAAACCAACACGTTAGGTTATAACGGCAATTATTTAGGGCCGGTGCTCCAGGTTAACCGGGGCCAAACGTTAAAAATCAAAACGCAAAATCATTTAACGACGACGACTAGCTTTCATTGGCATGGCTTGGTCTTGCCAGGCGTTGACGATGGTGGCCCCAATCAAACGGTCGCTGCTGGGCAAACGAAGACCGTCCAGTTTAAAATCAAGCAACCAGCCGCCACACTGTGGTTTCATCCGCATGCCATGGGTAGCACGGCCAAACAAGTCTATCAAGGGTTGGCTGGTCTGATTTATGTGCGGGATGCGGCGAGTCAAAAGCGACATTTACCGCAAACTTACGGCGTTAATGATTTTCCAGTTATTATTCAAGACCGTCAATTTACCGCTGACCATCAATTAGACTATGAACAGGCGTATCAAGCTGATGGCACGACGGGATCAACGTTGTTAGTCAACGGCACTGTGAATCCCTATCTCAATGTGACGACTAAATTAGTGCGCCTGCGGCTAGTCAATGGGTCGAATGCCCGAAATTACCGATTAACACTAAGCAATGGTCAAGCGATGCAGCAAATCGCTACGGATGGTGGGTTATTACCGCACCCGGTGGCAGTGAAAACAGTGCGCTTATCGCCGGGAGAACGCGCGGAAGTCGTGATCGATACTGCTCGATTTAAAACAGGCCAGTCAGTGACCTTACAAAATGGCCACCAGCAAGTCTTGGCATTGCGTACGGCCAAGCATCTAAAAACTGATGGGCGTTTGCCTGCCACGTTGACCACATTACCGAAAGTCTCAACGGCCAATGCACAACACCAAAGTTTAACGTTTAGTGGTATGGGGCACATGGTTGCCATTAATCACCAGACGTACCAACGTAACCGGATCAACTTAACGGCCCAAGTTAAGCGGCCTCAAGTTTGGACGATCCGCAATACGAGTGGCATGATGGGCGGCATGATTCATCCGTTTCATTTGCATGGGGTTCAGTTCCGGATTTTGAGTATCAACGGCGCCACACCACCCGCCAATCAACGTGGGTGGAAAGATACCGTTGCGTTGCCGCCAGATGGTGAGGTCAAAATTGCGTTTACGTTTAAAGATAAAGGTATTTATATGTATCATTGCCATAATCTCGAACATGAGGAAAATGGGATGATGGGACAAATTAAAGTCAGCTAGCAAAAAAACGGTCGATCATCGGGTAAAGATGATCGATCGTTTTTTAAGTGTGAGTAATTAAGCCAAGGCACCCATTGGATCCCAAGGCGCTAAAACAGTTGGTGTTTCAGCTTGCGCTTGTTTGAGTTCATCGGGGAGGAATTCTTTGTTCACAACAACTTGGTAGCAGTATTCATCCATCCAAGCGTCGCTCATGACGAAGAAGCCTTTCGTCCCGACTTTGTCGCCCCAGCTGTTTTCAACCTTCCATTTGGTTGGTTGACCATCAACTAAGTCGACCCCGGTGATGACCATCGCATGGGTCATCAAGCTTTGACCGTAGTCTAGGCGTTCAGCTTTTGACATTGCTAAATCAACGTCAAATAATTCGTCAGTGCCATAGACATCCGTTGCCATGACCCCTTTTTGACGATCAGAAGACTTGCCAACATCACAACCGAACCAAACACTTTGGCCGGCTTGAAGTTGCTTGATGGCTAATTGTTTGAAGTCTGCCATTGAGACATTCAAGTGCTTCACTTCACGGCCGCCTAACACGTTACCTAACATTTCGATCGTGTAGGTATGGTTATAAGGCTTGTCATCAGTTGGGGCATTGATGATTGAGACATAATCGTCTAAGTTCCAGCCGATATATTTGTCGAAGAAGCTTTGGGGCGTCAGGCCTTGATCGATATGATAATTCTTATCATCATCGCGGTATTCCCAATCAAATTGCGTAACTGGTTCGCCAAAGGCAAAGGCAAGCATCCGATAAACTTCGTTCAACATTTTTTCTTTACGGGCTTGGATGTCGTCAGCACTCGTCTTAGCGGCAACTAATTCCCGTAATTCAACAGCGTCTTTACGTAACTTTAAGTTTAAAGTGCTGTTGATTTCAGCAGACTTTGAACTGTTATAAGTTTCAGGCATAACGCTCTTAGGCACGATCCCATATTTTTGAATGATCGCAACTAACATATCCCATTGACCACCATCTTGTTGTGGTGTGGCCATTAACCAGGCAACTTTACGACTGCTGGTTGGTTGGTCCGCCGTTGCCAAGACGTTTTCGTAGAAGTAGTTCGCCTTTTCGAATTTATCCCAGAAGAACGTATAGTTTTGTGATAATTCAAAATGTTTCAAGTTAAACCGGTCGGCTAGTGAATGACGCATCGTGTTCAATGCGGCAAACATCCAGCAACGCCCACTTTGTTTTTGGTTGGCAACTTCACCAGTGTCCAAATCAATGGAGAATACTGGGGTGGTTTGGCTCATGGCTTGGGTATCTTGGCTACTAGCTAAAATACCGTTCTTGGTTACTGCTCGTTCGATCACTTTGGCAGCTGGTCGTGAATCTAAATCAGCTTGGAAATTAGCGATTTGATCCATACTAATTGCTTTACTCAAAAAATCACGCTCCTTTAATCTAATTTTAATTGTATCGGTTTCAAAGCAAGACGGCAAGTGCTTTGATTATGGCCGGGTTTCAATGACTTCAGGGCCATCTTCGTGGCCGACGATGACGGTGTTGACCATATCTAAGAATAAGCCGTGTTCCACGACGCCAACCATGTGAATCAAGTCTTCAGCTAGGGCGTGGGGATCAGTGATGGGATTTAAATGCAAATCGATGATGATGTTGTTAGAATCGGTCCGCACGAATTCACCATTCACTTTGCGGAATTCAGGTTGATAGCCTTTAGCAGCCATCTTTTCAAAGATATGTTGGCTCCCATAAGGAATGACTTCAACGGGTAAACCAAAAGCGCCGAGTTGATCAACCATTTTGCTTTCATCAACGATCCACATGACTTTGTCCGAGTTGATGGCCACGATTTTTTCAAATAAGAGGGCTGCACCGCCGCCTTTGACGCCTTGGAAGTCGGTCGAAATTTCATCGGCCCCATCGATCGTCAAATCGAGATGGTCAACTTCATCGACAGATTTCATTGGAATCCCTAAGCTTTTAGCTTGGGCGGCGGTCCGGTCAGAAGTGGAGACGCCGACGATGTTTAAATGTTCATTTTTGACACGTTCGCCAAGGGCATCGACCATAAATTTAACGGTCGAACCGGTGCCAAGGCCAACTTGCATGCCGTCTTTAATGTATTCAACGGCCTTTTGACCAACGAGTTGCTTTAACTGATCTTGATTCATAATAAGTAAGCTCCTTAAAGAGATTTAGTGAACTAATAAATCAGCATATTCTGGATGGTTATCAAAATATGCCTTGGCATACGTACAGAGTGGTTGCAGCTGATGATGCTCGGCTTTTGCCGCCGTGATCACCGCCAAGACAAGCTGGGCCGCTAAACCTTGGTGACCGAAATCTTCGCGCACAAAGGTGTGTTCAATCACCCAAGTTTGATCGTCATTGATTGCCGGAAAGGTGATCTCGCCAGCTAAACGGCCAGTGTCATCATTGAAATAAATGCGATTGGGTTCGCGGATAAAGTCCATCGTTGTCACCACCTTGAAAGGGTTTTAATTGTTACTACTCACATTATCCCATCAAGCTCGAGCGTCTACAAGCCGATGTTCATGAAAATTAAGTGCACACAAACGTATGTTCTTGATGCTGTTTTTATGGTATTCTGAATATTCAACGATTGAAAGGGCAAAGCGGGCACTAAAAACCGGCCCGTTTGGGCAACAAAATATCGGCTTAAGTATGGTAAAATGTGAACAATATAACGATGATAGAAAGTAGGGCTTATCAATGGCACGTGGATTTGAAATTGTTAGTAAATATGCAGACCAAGGCTTGCATTTGCCATATCGCACCACGAAACAAGCGGCGGGGTATGATTTTGAGGCCGCAACGGACTTCACATTACCGTCAATCTGGAAATTGAATTTTGTGAAGATCTTGTGGCAATTACGGCATGGTGAAACGAGTAGCGAAGCGGATCTAGACGCAGCTGCGAAGACATTGAAACCGTATTTAGTGCCAACTGGAATCAAAGCGTATATGAATGATGGGGAATATTTAATGATCGCCAACCGGTCAAGCAACCCCTTAAAGCGAGGCTTGATCTTGCCAAATGGGGTCGGGGTCATTGATGCCGACTACTACGACAATCCAAATAATGAAGGTGAAATCTTTATTCAACTGGTTAATTTGGGGATTCGCGATGTCCACATTAAAAAGGGCGAACGCTTAGGTCAAGGCATCTTTACGCCTTATTTAACGGCGGATAATGAAGCTCAAGTGACCACGACTAGAACTGGTGGGTTTGGGTCGAGCGGTAAATAACTAAAAAATGGTTAAAAGCGGCGTTTTTACCGGCTTTAAAACCGATTAATGGTAGAATAAAACATAGTTGTGTTTAATTAATCACACTAATCATTGGCAAGGGAGGCCTAAGTCGTGGCAAAAGCGAAAACACAATTTGTTTGTTCCAACTGTGGTTATGCCACGCCCCGTTATTTAGGGCGGTGTCCAAACTGTGGCGAGTGGAACACGTTAGCTGAAGAACATTTCGACACTAAACCCGACCGCAAGTCACGGGTTAGCTTTGCTGGTAAAGCAGCCAAGCCGCAACGACTAAAGGAAGTCTCACTGACCAAAACCCCTCGCGTTACCACGAAATTACGGGAATTTAACCGGGTTTTAGGTGGCGGTGTGGTACCCGGGTCGCTAGTTTTAATCGGTGGTGATCCTGGAATCGGGAAGTCAACCTTGCTGTTGCAAGTGTCGGGACAATTGGCCGAAACTGGTGGCTCGGTGCTTTATGTGACCGGTGAAGAAAGTGCGTCTCAAGTGAAGATGCGCGCGGATCGGTTGAACGTCGATAGTGAAGATTTTTACTTATATCCCGAAACTGATATGAGTAATATTCGGGCCACGATTGAATCCATGCATCCCCAATTTGTGGTGATTGATTCAGTGCAAACGATGCAAGAACCAGATGTGCAATCCGCGATTGGTTCGGTTTCACAAATTCGTGAAATTACCGCTGAATTGTTACAAATTGCCAAGACTAATGGCATCACGATTTTTATCGTCGGTCATGTGACTAAGGGCGGGGCGATTGCCGGGCCGAAGATTTTGGAACATATGGTGGATACTGTCTTGTATTTTGAAGGGGACTTGCATCACACGTACCGGATCTTGCGGGCGGTCAAAAACCGATTTGGCTCAACAAATGAACTGGGCATCTTTGAGATGCGGACTGCTGGTTTATTTGAAGTTGCCAATCCGTCAGAGATTTTCTTGGAAGAGCGCTTAAAAGACGCCACTGGTTCAGCGATTGTTGTGTCGATGGAAGGGACCCGGCCAATCTTGGTCGAAGTGCAAGCTTTGGTTACCCCGACCGTCTTTGGCAATGCGAAGCGCACGGCTAGTGGTTTAGATCATAACCGGGTTTCCTTAATCATGGCGGTGCTGGAAAAGCGGGCTAACTTAATGTTACAAAACCAAGATGCGTATCTAAAAGCTGCTGGTGGCGTGAAACTAGATGAACCGGCGATTGATTTAGCGATTGCGATGAGTGTGGCATCTAGTTATCGTGACCAACAAACTCGTCCCAGTGATTGCTTTGTCGGGGAAGTCGGCTTGACCGGCGAAATTCGACGCGTCAACCGCATTGAACAACGGGTCGGTGAGGCCCAAAAATTAGGGTTTCAACGGATCTTTATCCCGAAAAACAATTTGCAAGGTTGGGATATTCCTAAAGGCATTGACGTCATTGGGGTCAGTACGTTAAAAGAAGCGTTACAGTTAGCATTACAACAAAATTAATTAAAAAGGGGCTGAAGCTATGAAAAAATTAACGGTGCGGCTAGTTTTCATTGTGGTAGGTGGGACCTTAGGGTTAACTTATTTACCATATTTATGGGAAAACCTCTGGTCGCAACCAAATGCATTATTAGATAATATCTTTACCAACTTCCTACTTGGGGCGTTCATCTTATGGGTCGTATCCTTGTTCTTAGCTAACGCGACGATGCGGTTAGTCGATCGGGTCGAAAAGAACTTGTCAAAACAAAACCCGATGACGTTACTGTTTGGGAGTGTCGGGTTTATTATTGGGTTACTGATCGCGGTTCTGATTTCGCAATTATTCAATCGCAGTCCACTATTCTTATTGAACACGGTCGTCCCAATTATTTTAATGCTGTTCTTTGGTTACATTGGTGCCCGCGTTGGGACCACGCGAATCGACGAATGGCGGAAGGTCTTTAATTTCCGGCGGCGGGAAAAAGAACCGCAACCAGATATTACGGATGCGCAGCCGGATCAAAATTACCATCATTATAAAATCTTGGATACCAACATTTTAATTGATGGCCGAATCTATGATTTGATCAAGACCGGCTTCTTGGAAGGCACCTTGTTAGTGCCAAACTTCGTGTTGTATGAATTACAATACATTGCGGATTCAGCGGACAGTATTAAACGGGTCCGGGGTCGTCGCGGGTTGGATATTTTGAACAAGCTCCAAAGTGAAAAAATCATTCCCGTTGAAATGTATGAAGGTGACTTTGAGGATATTCCGGAAGTTGATAGCAAGCTGATTCAGTTGGCTAAAAAGGTCAACGGGGTCATTGTGACTAACGATTACAACTTAAACAAAGTCATCGAATTCCAAAATGTTCAAGTGTTAAATATCAATCAATTGGCTAAATCACTTAAACCACGCGTGATTCCTGGTGAAGAAATGAACGTGATGGTCGTTAAAAACGGGAGTGAACGGCAACAAGGGGTCGGTTACTTGGATGACGGGACGATGGTCGTTGTGGAAGATGGGAAGTTTTACATCAACGAAAAAGTCGACGTCGTGGTTACCAGTGCCTTACAGACCGATGCTGGACGGATGATTTTTGCACGTTTGGCGCATGCTAATCGCGGGATTACGGACAAGCCAGACAGCGAAAAGGCACCGACTAAACATCAAGGCCAAGCCCATAATCAGCATAATAATAAAGGCAACCGCCCGAATAATCGCAATAAGTCAGCGAAATCGTAGGCAGAACTTTATTTTTAAGCGTAAACATTGTAAACTGAACTAGCAGAGTGCGTCCTGGAAAACTTAGGTTAACTAGGGCGCACGGTTCGGTTGAACCCGAAAACCGGGAGTTCAGTCAGCTCCAATTTGTAGTAAGTTTGACAAAAAAATGAAAGAGGCGTTAATCACATTGGCAAAGAGCAAGATTCGTGTGCGTTACGCACCAAGTCCAACTGGCCATTTACACATTGGTAATGCCCGGACAGCGTTATTCAACTATTTATTTGCCCGGCATAATAAAGGAAAGTTCATTCTTCGGATCGAAGACACCGACTTAAAGCGAAATGTCGCTGACGGTGAAAAGAGTCAAATGGATAATTTGGCTTGGTTAGGAATTGATTGGGACGAAGGTCCTGATAAGGGTGGTAAATTTGGCCCTTACCGTCAATCCGAACGGAAAGATATCTACCAACCACTCATCCAACAATTGATCGATGAGGGTAAAGCGTATGAATCTTACATGACCGAAGATGAATTACAAGCGCAACGGGAAGCCCAAAAAGCACGCAAAGAAATGCCCCATTACGTTTATGAATTTGCTGGCATGACTGAAGACGAAAAACAAGCTAAGATTGCCGCTGCAAAAGCAGCTGGGATTACGCCAGTGATTCGTTTCCACGTCCCAGAAGGTCAAACTTATGCTTGGGACGACATGGTTAAAGGGACGGTTTCATTTGAATCCAAGACCGTTGGTGGCGACTTCGTCATTCAAAAACGTGACGGGATGCCAACTTATAACTTTGCCGTGGTTGTCGATGATCATTTGATGCAAATCAGCCACGTTTTCCGTGGGGATGACCATGTTGCCAACACACCAAAACAATTGATGATTTATGAAGCCTTTGGCTGGAACCCACCAAAGTTCGGCCATATGAGTTTGATCATCAATACCGAAACCGGTAAGAAGTTAAGTAAACGTGACGAAACGGTCTTACAATTCATCGAACAATATCGTGAATTAGGCTACTTGCCAGAAGCCATGTTGAACTTCATCATCTTACTCGGTTGGTCACCAGTTGGTGAAAATGAATTGTTCAGCAAACGAGATTTCATTAAGATGTACGATGAAACGCGTTTGAGCAAATCACCAGCTTCCTTTGATGGTAAGAAACTCGAATGGGTTAACAACCAATACATTAAAAAGGCAGACGAAAATGAAGTCTTTGCCATGTCAATTCGTCAATTGATCAAGGCTGGGCGCTTACCAAAACGGCCAACGATGGATCAAATCGAATGGACGCGGACGTTAGTGTCACTGTTTAAGAACCAAATGAGTTATACTGGTCAAATCGTTGACTTGGCTGACTTATTCTTTAATGGTCCGGCTGATATTAATGATGAAGCAAAGGCTGAATTGGCTGCTGAAACGGCGCCAACGGTCTTAAAAGAATTCCGGCAACGGATTGAAGACGTGGATGTCTTTGAAGCAACTGAAATTCAAAAGACCATTAAGTCAATTCAAAAGGATACTAAGATCAAAGGGCGGCAATTATACATGCCAATCCGAATTGCGGTATCGCATGAAATGCACGGGCCTGAATTACCAGAAACGATTGAACTTTTAGGACGGGAAACCACGATCAAGCATCTTGATGCCATGATCGCTGAACTCGCCAAATAACTGTTTGATAATAAGAGTAGAGTCGTAGTCGTCAACAGGGAGCGATGATCAGTGGAACCATCGTGACGACCGAGTCGAACGTGCGATTATCACGAAAACAGCCGGGTGGCCGTTATCCCAGTAATGAGGCCGGTCAACCGGTGAAACAAGAGTGGAAGCACGCTAAAAGCGTCTTTTGTATCAGTACAAATGGGTACTGGTATAAAAGACGCTTTTTTGTTAAAACGTGCGACCCTAAACATGTTAAACTTAATGCATTCACTTTTTTGAGAGGAGCTGGCAACATGATTTCAGTTTTTAATACGTTAACGCGGCAAAAGGAACCCTTCAAACCGATTACTCCGGGACAGGTCAAGATGTACGTCTGTGGCCCCACGGTGTATAACTATATCCATATTGGTAATGCGCGGTCGGCAATTGCCTTTGATACGATTCGGCGGTACTTTGAATATCGTGGTTACCAGGTCGATTACGTTTCTAACTTTACTGATGTGGACGATAAGATGATTAAGCGAGCTAAGCAAGATCATACGACGGTGCCTGCGATTGCTGATCGGTTTATCAAAGCATTTATGGCCGATACGGCTGCGGTCAATATCGAACCGGCAACGGCCCATCCCCGCGCTTCAGAAAATATTCCAGAAATCATTGATTTCATCAAAGTGTTGATTGATAAGGGCTATGCGTATGAGTCTGCTGGCGATGTGTATTATCGCGCGCGGAAATTCAAACATTACGGTCAATTATCAGATCAACGGATTGATGATTTGGAAGTCGGGGCGAGTCAACATACAACTGATGAGGAAACCGACCGCAAAGAAGATCCTATCGACTTTGCCTTGTGGAAGGCAGCCAAAGCTGACGAAATCTCATGGGAGTCACCGTGGGGTGCCGGTCGTCCGGGCTGGCATATCGAATGTTCAGTAATGTCGACCAAGTATTTGGGCGATACGTTTGATATTCATGGTGGGGGCCAAGATTTGGAATTCCCACATCATGAAAATGAAATCGCCCAAAGCGAAGCTAAGACGGGGCAGACGTTTGCCCATTACTGGTTGCATAACGGGTTTGTCACCGTTGGCGATGACAATGAAAAGATGAGTAAGTCTTTAGGTAACTTTGTGACGGTCCATGATATTATTAAACAAATCGATCCACAAGTATTGCGCTTTTTCATGGCGACGACACAGTATCGGCGACCAATTCAATATAGCCAAAAGAATCTGGATGAAGCGGCCAATAACTTGAATAAGTTGCAAAATGCTTACACGAACTTAACGTATCGGTTGAACGACGCGGTAACTGGTAGTGATAATGAAATTGCCAAGCAATTGTTAACGTTGAAGGGGAACTTTGTCCAAGCCATGGATGATGACTTTAACGTGCAAAATGGGATTGCTGCGGTATACGAATTGGCGAAGTTAGCCAATGTTTATGCCGCCCAAACTACCGTAAAGACGGTGACAGTCCAGGCGTTAGTGACGGCGTTAACTGACCTTGCCAGTGTCTTTGGCGTCACGTTTAAAGCGGCACCCGCGGCACTAGCCGATGCAGATATTCAAGCGTTGATCGATGATCGCCAAGCAGCGCGGCAAGCCAAAGACTTTGCTAAAGCTGACCAAATTCGTGATGACTTAAAAGCCCAAGGGATTATCTTAGAAGATACGCCACAAGGGGTTCGATTCAGAAAGGAATAACATGACAGTTGATTATCAACAACTAAACGGGATTGCCTTGGCTTATTTAGGCGATGCCGTTTACGAACCATTTATTAGACAGCATATGATTGAATTAGGCTATACCAAGCCGACCAAGCTGCACCACCATGCGACACATTACGTTTCAGCGAAAGCTCAAGCAGCGTTAATTGAACGGATGCAAGCTGAAGATGTCTTAACGGATACGGAAGTGGACGTTTTCAAGCGTGGTCGTAATGCAAAGAGTCATACGTCAGCCAAACATACCGATGTCTTGACCTATCGGATTTCAACGGGGTTTGAAGCAGTTTTTGGTTATTTACAATTGACGGATCAATCAGACCGGATTGCGGCACTCGCCCACTGGTGTATTGAACAAGTCGATGAAGGGAGGGTTTCTAATGTCAACTAATGAACGTCAAACACAAGCTAACGAAACGGAATCCGCTGATTTCGTGATTGGTCGTCATCCAGCGATGGCTGCCATTAAAAGCGATCAACAAATTAATAAGGTCTTTATTCAAAGTGGCCTCCAAGCCGATGTGTTAAATGATATTGCCAAAATTGCGAAGAAACGGCATTTAATCGTGCAATATGTGCCTAAACAAAAACTCGATCGTTTAACCAATGATGCCAACCATCAAGGGGTGGCTGTTGGGGTTGCAGCATTTGAATATGCCACAATCGATGAGTTATTTGCGGTGGCGAAAGCGAAAAATGAACCCCCGTTTTTCTTGATCTTAGATAATATTGAAGATCCGCATAACTTAGGGTCAATCATGCGGACCGCCGATGCCGCTGGTGCTCACGGGATTATCATTCCTAAGCGCCGCGCTGTTGGCTTAACGAGTACCGTCGCAAAAACGTCAACTGGTGCGATTGAACATGTCAAAGTGGCGCGAGTAACGAACCTGGTTCAAACAGTCAAACAACTACAAGAACAAGGGTTATGGATCTTTGGGACTGATATGAATGGGACTGACTATCGTCGTTGGGATGCGAGCGGGGCCGTCGGTTTAATTATCGGTAACGAGGGCAAAGGCATTTCACCATTGCTAAAGAAGAGCGTCGATGAAATGTTGACGATTCCGATGATTGGTCATGTGCAAAGTTTGAATGCTAGTGTGGCAGCCAGTCTTTTGATTTATCAAGGCTATACGTCACGGCATCCCCTCGGAAATTAATTATGAAACAACAACTACTGATTGTGGATGCATATAATATGATTGGTAACTGGCCAGAATTGAATCATCTCAAACAAACTGAACGGTTGCCGGAAGCCCGCGATGAGTTATTGGCAGCGCTCAGTGAATATAAAAAAATCACCGGCTTAAATATAACTGTGGTTTTTGATGCGATGTATGTGCCAGGCAATTCTAAAAGTTATCGGCAAGCTGATTTAGAGATCGTTTGGACGAGTAAAGATCAAACGGCGGATAGTTATATTGAAAAATTAGCGGGTGATAAACAGTCCCGCGTGTTACAAGTGACGGTGGCGACTAGTGATCAAGCCGAGCAATGGGTGATCTTTTCAGAAGGTGCCTTGCGGATTCCAGCATTAGAATTACGGAAACGTGTTAAAGAAGCCTTACAAGAAGTTCGGCATACAGCCATCAAGTCACAAGATTTGGGCTCGGTTCGCAAGTCACCTTGGAACGATCGCCAACTCTCAGAATTAGACCGGTTTCGACAACAGTTAGAGCAGTCAACTAAACCACGTCATAAATGATAACAACGGGCCAAAAGTTGTTTTTTAATAAAGCCAGTTAACAATTGAAATTTAAGAAATTAATAGTGTGATTTCCCTGTGAAAAGTAAAACGTACGTTCGCTTGTGTACAATTAAATGCCTCGGTATATTAAACTCACAGATGCGACTGGGGTGCGGTTTCTGTAATTTACACAGGGGGAGAGTTACATGGAGGAACACCAGTTAATTGATTTGGCGGCGCAAGGGGATAACCATAGTATTGGGTTATTAGCTGAACAATATGCGCCAGTCATGTTGAAGTTGCAAAGTGACTACTTTATTAAGAATTATGATCATGATGATTGGTCACAAGAAGCGTTGATTACGATTCATCGGGCTGCGCGCCGGTATGATGCGGCCCAATTGGGGACTTTTGGCACATTTTATCGGTTATTGCTTAGTCATCGCGTCATTGATTTGATTCGCCGATCGCGTGCGCATAAACGGCACCCGGAACGTGATTTATTATCGTTAGATGTTGAAACTGATGATGTGCTTGAAGCGTTATTGGTCACGCATCAACAGCCAGATACGACGGTGCATGTGCGTGAAGTCGTGGCGGCATTTCCGGCATCGTGTTCTGAGTTTGAAGCCCAAGTCTTTATGGAGTTAGTGGCTGGGTCAACGCCAGAACATATTGCCGTTAAGTTGGCAGTAGAAGTCGCCCCGGTGGTCAATGCGATTGATCGCTGTCGGCGTAAGTTACGACAACAGTTAGCAAGTTAGTGGGTTGATTGACATTCAAAAAATTCCATGATACTGTTAAACCTGATTAATGATGGAGGTCAGTATCGATGGCACAAAAGAAAGTTGCATTGGCATGTACGGTTTGTGGTTCACGAAACTACACGATTGATGCCAATCCGAATCGAACTCACCGCTTAGAAGTAAAGAAATTTTGTGAATTTTGTGGTCAACACACACTTCATCGTGAAACGCGGTAGGGGGATTTTAAATGCGATTAGTTAAATTTTTTGGTCAAGTAGGACAAGAAATGAAAAAAGTAACCTGGCCAACTTGGAAAGAAAATCGACGGGATTCTTGGACCGTTATTTCGGTATCCTTGTTCTTTACGGCTTTCTTTGCCTTGTTTGATTGGATTATCCAATTATTATTGAACATGTTAACCTCATGGCATTAATGGTCTTTTAACAAAAAATTTGTTATAATATGGTTATTGAAGAAAAACTTCGTCTCGGCGAGGTTTTTTTATTTTACTTAAAAACACTTCAAAGGAGTTTAATCATGGTCGAATCTGTTGAAAAAAAGTGGTATGTCTTACACACTTATGCTGGTTATGAAAATAAAGTTAGTTCCAACTTGGAATCACGGGCCCAATCAATGGGGATGGAAGATAACATCTTCCGCGTGGTCGTTCCCGAAGAAGAAGCACACGAAGTCAAAAATGGGAAAGATAAAGTTGAAATGAAGAAAGTCTTCCCTGGCTATGTGTTAGTTGAAATGGTCATGACCGACCAAGCTTGGTATATCGTCCGGAACACACCTGGCGTTACTGGGTTCTTAGGGTCACATGGTCAAGGGAGTAAGCCAACTCCACTTTTACCAGAAGAAGCCGAAAACATCTTACATCAATTAGGGATGAGTGCCCGGCATACTGAATTGAATGTTGAAGTTGGCGAACAAGTAACTATCATTGATGGTGCCTTTTCAGGGTTGACTGGTGAAGTCACTGAAATTGACAACGAAAAGATGAAGTTAAAAGTTAACATCAACATGTTCGGTCGCGAAACAAGTACCGAATTAGACTTTGACCAAGTTGATCAAATCCAATAATTTACAGTAAGCTGGTGGTCAACGGTGGCAGAAGTGATCTTAATCTTGCTGGCGGTCATCATTGTGGCGATCGTTAGCCGGATTACTTACAAGTTTATTCAATATGGGCGTCCGCAACATTTGCCCCAAGCCCCGTTACCTCAGACGGCTGATGATAGTGCCGTCACCTTATTTATCCCGGGGTATGCGGGTAATCGATTTTCATTTGGCGGTATGCTCCAACGGTTTGTGACCGGTGAGATTGCCAATAAGTCGTTAGTCGTTTTAATCGATCGGCATAATCATCCGCATGTGACGGGCCAGTTAGATAAGTATCGACCGATGGTACAATTGGTATTTGCGACGCCACGCGTTTCCGTGCGGCAACAAGCCCAAGGTGTCCTAGCGGTAGTCAAATACTTATTGGCACATGAGCATGTGCAGACGATGAATCTCGTGGCCCATTCAATGGGTGGTGTGGTGTTGTTTCAGTATTTAACGACGGCCGCGCGGCTCGTTAATTTACCTGAAGTACGCAAAGTCGTAACGATCGGCGCGCCATTTAACGATAGTGAAGTCGGGCAAAATACTTACCCGATTGAAAATCATCCGTTAACGGCAACCGGGCCGGCAAAAACCACGCCAGTGTACAATTACTTTTTGCGGACCTTACAACGGTTGCCCAATACGATCTCGTATTTGAATATTGCGGGTAATATTGGTGACGATGCGCAAAGCGATGGTGCTGTGGCCTTAAACAGCGCGTTATCATTACGTTTTTTATTACGGCCCGTCGTAGATCAGTACCAAGAATTCGTTGTGCATGGTAAAAATGCGCGGCATTCACGGCTCCATGAAAATTATGAAGTTGATCGGCAAATCGTCCAGTTTTTATATCCTGAGAAAACAAAAACGGTTGCCGATGAAAAATGAATATGATACAATAGCGTTTGTGCGTCACGTATGCACGTTTACGTGGGAGGAGCAAAAACTCAGCTCCATTTACCACATCACGGACTAAGGAGGAATGTCTCGTGGCTAAAAAAGTAGCTAACGTTGTTAAATTACAAATTCCTGCGGGCAAAGCAACACCTGCTCCACCAGTTGGCCCAGCATTAGGTCAAGCAGGTATCAATATCATGGGTTTCACAAAGGATTTCAATGCTCGTACCGCTGACCAAGCTGGTATGATCATCCCTGTTGTGATCACGGTTTATGAAGATCGTTCATTCGACTTTATTACCAAGACCCCACCTGCTGCCGTTCTTTTAAAGAAAGCTGCCGGTGTTGAACATGGTTCTGGTGAACCTAACACGAAGAAGGTTGCTACGGTAACCGAAGCGCAAGTTAAGGAAATCGCCGAAACTAAAATGCAAGATCTAAACGCAGCTGACGTAGAAGCAGCTATGCGCATGATCGAAGGTACTGCTCGGAGTATGGGATTCACCGTCGAAGGCTAATTCAGTACTGAGAGTATGTCGGACACTTCACTAAAATGAATGTGTCAAGTGGGAGGAAATCTCCGTTTGAACCACATTTGCAAGGAGGAAAACACTTAGATGGCAAAGAAAAGTAAACAATACCAAGAAGCCGCTAAGCTCGTTGATCGTGACAAAGCTTACGATGTAACCGAAGCGGTAGACTTGGTTAAAAAAATGGATTTCGCAAAATTTGATGCAACTGTTGAAGTTGCCTTCAAATTAAACGTTGATACAAAGCAAGCTGACCAACAACTTCGTGGTGCAGTTGTCTTACCTAACGGTACTGGTAAAGAACAAACAGTTATCGTTTTTGCTAAAGGCGACAAGGCTAAAGAAGCTGAAGCAGCTGGCGCTGACGTCGTTGGTGAAGCTGACTTAGTTAGCCGTATCCAAGACGGTTGGTTAGATTTCGACGTTGCAATCGCAACCCCAGACATGATGGCCCAAGTTGGTCGTTTAGGTCGGGTACTTGGACCTAAAGGTTTAATGCCTAACCCTAAGACTGGTACGGTTACGATGGACGTTGCTAAAGCGGTTAGCGATTCAAAAGCTGGTAAGGTGACTTACCGGACCGACCGTGATGGTAACGTGCACGTTCCTGTTGGCAAGGTATCATTTGATACTGACAAGTTAGTTGGCAACTTCAAGACAATTGAAGACGTCATCGTTAAAGCTCGTCCAGCCTCAGTACGTGGGACTTTCATCCAAAACTTAGTTGTAACTTCAACCTTCACTCCAGCAGTTCGGGTTGACTTAGCGACATTTTAAGGATTAAATTTTCTGAAAACAATTGACCCCTTGGTAGATCTGTGATAGATTACTAGAGGTTAAGTAATATCTCTACCTAAGACTCAGGCGGCTGAAAAGCCTTAATCTGATACCTGCCGAGGACATTGTTTTTTCTCTATGTCTTGGTGGACATAGGGATTTTTTTATAAATCCCTGAACCAAAATTCTGGGAGGTGAATCTGTTGAGTAAAGAAACTGTTGCTTTAAAAGCAAAAGAAGTTGAAGAAGTCACAGAACAATTGAAGAGCGCCGTATCTGCTATCGTTGTAGATTACCGTGGTTTAACAGTTGAACAAGTTACTGACTTACGTAAGCAATTACGTGAAGCTGGTGTTAAGATGCGCGTTATCAAGAACAAAATCATGGTGCGTGCAGCTGAAAAAGCTGGTTATGCTGACTTAAATGATGTTTTCTCTGGTCCTACTGCCGTTGCCTTCTCTGAAGAAGACCCAGTTGCACCAGCTAAGATTTTAGCTAACTTCGCAAAGACTGCCGATGCCCTACAATTAAAGGGTGGTATGATCGAAGGTAAAGTTGCAACGCTTGAAGAAGTTCAAGAATACGCTACGATGCCATCACGTGAAGAATTATTGGCTACTATCGCTAACATGTTACAAGCACCTGTTCGTAACGTGGCATACGCTGTTAAGGCGGTTGCTGAAAAGGGCGACGAAGACGCAGCTTAGGCTGACGTTGTGCGAAAATAAAAAAATTAATTTCACCTAAATGGAGGAACACAAAATGGCTTTTGATAAAGATAGTATTATTGCTTCATTAAAAGAAGCATCAATCTCAGATTTAAACGACTTAGTTAAGGCTATCGAAGAAGAATTCGATGTCTCAGCTTCAGCTCCAGTTGCTGTTGCTGGTGCTGCTGGTGCCGATGCTGGTGCTGCTAAGGACTCATACGATGTTGAATTAACTGAATCCGGTGACCAAAAGGTTAAAGCTATCAAGGCTGTCCGCGATATCACTGGTCTTGGCTTGAAAGACGCTAAGGGTCTTGTTGACAACGTACCTTCACTTGTTAAAGAAGGCGTTTCAGAAGACGAAGCTAACGACATCAAGGCTAAGCTTGAAGAAGTTGGTGGCGTTGTAACCCTTAAGTAGTCAAATACTTTTGGTAACTACATCAGCCCGCACAAACCATTGCAAAATGGCCTGTGCGGGCTTTTTTTATACATAAATTTTTGAATAGAAGTTGATACACGCTGGTGAAAAAATGGTACCAACTTGGTACAAAAAAATGGTACCAAGTAGAATAGACATTTTAGGCGTTTTTGTCTATTTTGTTATCGACTAGTAAAGTAGGCTGCATACCGTCAAACACATTCAGCGCGCCGCGCACATTTTCACGAGTATAGCTTTGAGTCATCTTAAGTGATGAGTGGCCAAGCCAGTGCATGACGTCAGTTTCAACTTGCCCACTGGTCATAGCCATGGTTGCAAAGTAGTGTCTGAAAACATGGGGATGAACGTGAATGCCGGTTTCTTTTTGTACTTTTTCAAGCAGTTTATTGGGATAAGCGGGGTAGACGGGCATACCCGTTTTGTCGTTGACCAGCAAGAAACTATCCTCCGTGATATGACGATTGACGCGTGCACAAATATTTTTGCTAGCCGTTATCATATACCTACATAATTTTTCCATTTCCCCACGGACGTAAATAGTTCGATAACTGCTTTCATTTTTAAGCGCACCGCCGTTAATTTCCCCACGAGTACGCCCAGTTGAAAAGGTGATTGCGCAAATGTCTTCACCGTTCCATTTATCGAATTTGAAAGAGCTGTATCGCAGTCCTACGAGTTCCTCACGCCGTTCACCTAAAGTTAGAAGTAAAATCATTCCGTATTTATAAGGTGAGAAAATTTCTTTGGCTTTTTTCATGATCGTATCAAAATCCTTTTCATTTAAAGAAACGTCAGCAGGTTGGGCACCACCGTCAATTGAAATACTACGAAGCTTGTTTTTGGGTATCACGTCATTTAGTTCCGCGTCATTCATGATGATCTGCATTAAAGAGTTAGTGGTTACTATTGTATTTTTGGCATAGCCTTTTTTTATCAAGCCATCAATAAAGTGCTGGTACGATTGCCGTGTAATATCGCTAAGCCGTTTCTTGCCAAAGATAGGGGATAAATGATTTTTCCAGTATGCTTCTTTTTGCAGCACTGTGTTTGGCCGCCATTTTCCAAGTTCAACGTTACGTTTTTTAATTTTCTGATAGTACGATTCTAAAGTCACATCACCCGTCAGTGACTCCGTTAGTTCGCCAGCACTTAACTTAGCCTCAAATTGCTTTAGTGATATATCAGCCTCACGCCAGTTAGTAAAGCCGGATTTAGACCAGTAAACTGTTTTGTGATCCGCGTTAGTATAGCCGCGGCGGATTCCGTATTTTTTACCCTTTTTGGTTTCATATTCAAATAATCCGGGGTGTTTCTTTAGTGCCTTCCAGCCTCGCATATAAATCATCCTTTCATGAACATGTGTTCTTTTTACAATTAAATCAAAGGCCCTTAGTAGCAGGGCCTCCACAATATCTTATTTACTGATACGGTCAACGATAATATCAGTTTTTAAATCCTTACCATTAAGCGTAACGGTGTTTTCTAGCACTGATCCGTACACGGTGATATGGTCGCCTTCATGAATTGGGGTGGCTTCCATAGTGTCAATATCAATTTCCGTTACGCTACCGTGTCCCTCAGAATATCCCGATGAAGAATACTTGTCTTTAGGGGCGATGACAACATAGTACATATTTTTGTCGTCCGGATTCTTTTGAATATACATAACCGTTCCGGATGTTTTAATCAATTTTGAATCATATTTATAAGGGTCTTCCGTGATAGACGAAAGGCTAACGTATTTGTAATTTAAGCCGGTTTGTTTTGTATCACTCTTTTTACTTGATTCCTTTTTAGCGCTGGCCTTTTTGGCCTTAGATTCAGATACTGATTTAGCCTTACTTGATGCGATTCTTTCACTAGAAGCTTTAGCCTTGCTGGAAGCAGCGGCTTTACTTGATGCTTTAGCCTCACTGGCAACTTTGGCCTTACTACTTGCTGTTTTGTTAGCGGCGCGTTTCTTAGAAGCCGATGCGGCTTTTTCACTTGAAACGGTACGTTGACTTGATGCTACTTTAGATTCAGATACCTTTTTAGCACTGGCACGTTTTTCCGATGCGAGTTTTTCTCTCTTTTCGGATGCAGCGTCCGCCTTATCTTGTTTATCCTGGGCCGCTTGTTGTGCTGGTGTCATGGTTGCACCGGTAGCAAAAGCAAGTACCGGTACAGCTATGAAGGATGCTAAGACAATCCAACCAGTTAGAAATTGCCAAAAGTGTTTATGAAGCACCTTTTTAATAATCCAAGCTATCGCAAAAACAAATAGTGCGATTATTGAAATCCCCGTTAGAAGCATAAATATATTTGAAACCATTCTAAAAATTCCTCCAAAATAAGTTAGTTAAAAAACAAATCGAAAAATTCTTGTGGCACCCCGTATGCCAACTGTAAATCTTTAAAGCTATCGGGACGTTCCCCATATTGTTCTTGATAAAGTGCGGTCAAGTCGCTGCACGCAAATGCGTTGGCCTGATACTCCATTTTATTTTGTAGCTGGTTACTTACCGTATATAGCGCTACACAATCCGTATGATCTAAGCCATGATCCAATTCGTGAGCCAGCACAGTATAGCGTGTTGGTAATTCTCTAATTTTGTCTGATAACGCGATATACACGTCACCCAGATAGCTAGTCGTACATAATCCCTGTAACTTACCTATATCAGCATATCGAACATGGTAGCCTAGTCCGCTTGCAATTTTAAAAGGGTCGAAAGTGCCAAATTGTTTGGCTAGCTGATGACTACGAAGGTAAGTCTTGTAACTCGTGTTGCCTTTCATAGAAACACCTACTTCTTACCCTCATTTTTCATCTTTTGTTTTTCTTCCCAGAAAATTCCCGTTATAAATGCCCGGACTTTTTGACGTGTTTCTTTGTCTAAGTCAATTCCTTGAAAACCCATCGGGATGTTTGACTGTAAATACTGATCCAAATCAATTTTATCTTTTTCAGACGCCCATGAAGGAACCGTATTAATATCTTCATATTTTCCAAGTAAATAGTCAGTTGAAACATTGAAAAAATTTGAAATGTTGATTATATCTTCATCCTTAATTGCTCTTGAGTCGGTTTCCCACATGCCAACGGTACTAGAACTCACATGTAATGCTTTAGCCAAAGCAACTTGGCTAAGATTTTTTGATTTTCTTAATTCAGCGATGCGTTGACCTTTTGTCACAATTATCACTCCTAGTATTTATTTCAATGATACTATCACTTAGAGTGAAAGTTAATTGTTTTTAGCTATTTTCACTCTAAGTGTTGACAATCACTCTTAGTGGTTGTATATTATTCACGTAGAGTGATGAAGGGAGGTAATGAAATGAATAATCTACAAAAGATACGTCATAGTAAAAATTTGACTCAGCAGGATGCTGCAAAAGCTATTGGTATCAGTTATTCAACCTTAACCAAAGTTGAAAATGGTTATCGTGGCGCATCTAAAGAAACCATGGAAAAGTTTTCAAATTTTTATGACAAATCAGTAGACTATCTTTTTTTCTCCAATTCAATCACGGAGAGTGAACGAAAAGAGGTCGCTAAGTGATTGCTATTAAGTTTTCAAAGAACGGAGGTGAAACAGTATGACTAATGAAAATATGATCCAATGCGTCCGAGTAGCAGCCATGAATCGTATTTGGGAACAGGTTCGCGAGTTAATGGTTAGCAATACAAAGCTTAATCACACTAGTGGGACATTACACGAACCGTTAGAAAAGTTTCCATCAATTGTTGATCGATTGGAAGGCGCGGGCGTTGTAGTAACTGGCGATGAAAATAATTATCGACTTGATTGGTCAAATCTCCATAACGCCTAATTTTATTATCGCGGTATTGCGATTCAATTTATAGGTGGGAAATTGAAAGGTGATTTTATGCAAGGTAAATTTCAACCGTCAGTTTCCGCATTTATCGGGCCGATGTTGTCAGACGCTATGAAGCACAACAATATTGGAACCCAAGAACTAGCGGAGCGATTGCACTTCACGCCGTCATATATTTCAAAGGTTAAGCGTGATAAGGCTAGGCTACAAGTTACCGCGGTGGTCGATTACTTAGAGGCGTTGCCAGAACAAAACCAGTTTTTCGCGATTGATGCGGCTAATAAACTGGTTGGCATAACCACGCCGGTTATTGATGGTGATCGGATCATGAAAGAGCCACTAGCAATGGCCGTCAAAACCATGCCAGAACTTTCGGAAGCGATGGCCGCAATTCAGGACTCACTTGATGAGTTAACGATCCCTAAAGAGGATTTACGGCCAGAAGATTTTGAAGATCCTACAAAGTTGGTTGGCGAATGTTTTGACGCGGTGCTTTATCTGCTTAACTTGATCGCTTATGTATGCCGAGGTTTTAATTTCTCAATGCAGGATGAGCTTAGCGAACGTATGCAGCTATGGGTGCGGAAAGACATTATAAAAAATAGAAGGGAGTGATAAGAATGATGCAAATGCAAAGTGAAATCACCGAGGAACAATTTGCTTCAATGGTTGCCGACAAGCTAGTTAATAAAGTCATGCCACAAATTGAAGAGTTGGTTAAGCATTATCACGAGTCCGATCAGGGACTGGATCAGAAAGCAGCGGCCAAAATGTTGGGATGTGATCGAACAACTTTCGTTAAGTATTACCTAAGTCAACCGGGGTTTCCGCATTACATGAAGAATAGTCAAATGATGTTTTCACGTAAGGCGATCGAAAAATGGTTACACGATAACCAAGTTTATGCGTAGGAGGTTTAACGATGATGGAACTACTACCAGTTTTAGCGGCATTAATTTATATCGACCACAAAGGTTGGGACGTCACAATAGCCAAGCTGTTTGGAGGAAATAATCTTGATGATTAGCAAAGTACCTGTGAGCGCGATTCATAGGTATAAAAAAAGCCTTGTAAGCACCGCAAATGCTCACAAGACCAATCAAAATCACTTAGCAGTAATTTCAAACTGTATTTATTTTATCCCTAGTAGGAAGCATTTACAAGGGAGGGGGCGTAAGAAATGGTAGGAAGCTTAAACGGTGCCCCGTTGCCACCAGAACCGCGCGTAGTGGCCCATGACTATCAAGGCCGGGATTTATACAGCGGCACAAAAGTATGGGAGTATGGCGGTAAATTCTATCTCTATGACGATGATGAAGCCTACAACGACCTGTTACTAGCTATCACCATTGAGAATGGCGCCAAGGACTTCATTGAGTCAATTATTGATGACTTTAGAAGTAGTGATAAACCTAGTTTTTATGCGCTGGATGGCGTGCTTAAGGACTATGACGCGATTGAGGAGGTAATTTAAATGATTAATGCAATTCTAAAAGATGAATTAAAAAGTGTTAACGAACGTGAGGACGAGGGCTTTCAGATTAACTCACTTCAAACTGCTGATTGGGCAATGCGTAAGTTGCAAGCAATTGATGAGCAAGACAAGGAAACCGCGGCCACGGCCCAAGCTGATTTAGACAAAACGATTGCATGGCGCGATCGCAAATTGACAGAAAACCAAGCTAGTCGGGAATACTTCCAAGGCTTGCTTAAAGATTACCTGTATCGCGAACGCAAGCATGATAAGAAATTTAAGATTGACACACCGCACGGTAAGGTAAGTACACGTAAGAATGCAGCTGGCCTTAATTACGATGATGTAACTGTAATTAAATCTCTTAAGAAACAAGGTGCTACCGATTTTATTCGGGTCAAAGAAGAGCTTGATAAGAAGAGTCTTAAGAAGCAAGGCCAGATCATCAACGGTAAGTTTGTTCTTGATGATGGTGAAGTCATTGATGGTGTCACTGAAAAGCCCGCTACTGAATCAGTTAGCTTTAAGTTTTAGGAGGGGCAAACGATGACCGAAAAATTAAATCTAGTTCAGAAATTGAATGAAGCTTCAAAGATGATTGGGCCTATCGGTAAGGATGGCGATAACAAATATCAACACTATGCCTTCCAGTCTGAAACGGCTGTTAAATACGCGGTTGAAAAGGCGATCCGTGAGGTTGGTATTAGGATCATTCCTAAATATGAGGTGATTAATCAGTATGACCACCAATCCAATAAGGGTGGTAACAACCACTTTGTTGATGTGATGGGGACTTTCACGATAACGGACGGCGATGCTGAGATTGTTGGGACTATGCCCGGTAGTGGTCAAGATACTGGTGAAAAAGCCATGGTTAAAGCTTGCACGACCGCACAAAAGTATTTTTACAAGCAAATATTTAATATCACTGATAAGGATGAAGACCCAGACGCTGACGACAGTAATGGCGGCCAAGGCGGTTGGAATGGTCAGCCACCAGTTAATCAAGGCGGTTATCAAGGTAATCAACCGCCACAAAGCAACGGACAGGGTGGCAATGGTAACCAACAACAAGGATTTTACCCACCAACAAATGAGCAGCGGACAACGTTAGATGGGCTGTTTAAAGCCACAGCTAAAGTTACCGGTAATCCAATTGAATCAATCAAAAGCTATTATGCTGGCACCTTTGGCGTTGATGACAGCTTAGGCAATCTTAGCCACGATCAAGCCAATAGTTTAATTGAAACCGTAACGCAACAATTAAATGCGGTTAACAATCAGAAAGGAAGTAAATCAGCATGATTAATCGATCAGTTTTAGTAGGCCGCTTAACTCGTGATTCAGAATTAAAGTACACGCAAAATAATACGGCGGTAGCCACGTTTTCTTTAGCCGTTAATCGGAGCTTTACTAACCAGAACGGCGAACGTGAAGCGGATTTTATCAATTGTGTTATCTGGCGTAAGGCGGCCGAAAGTTTGGCTAATTTCACCCATAAGGGTTCACTAATTGGTATTGATGGCCGTTTATAAACACGAACTTATGAGAATCAACAAGGCCAAAAGGTCTTTACGACCGAGGTTGTCGTTGAAAACTTTTCACTATTGGAACCCAAGGGCAATGGGCAGCAAGGCAATCAACAAAACCAAGGCGGCCAAAATGGCAACGGCTACGGTAACCAAAATAACCAGCAACAACGTAGTTCTAACCAAGGTGGCGGCTACGGTGGTCAAAACCAGAATCAAAACAATCAGGGTTATAACGGCAATTACAACAACGGGTCCAATCAGGGTGGTAATAATGCCCCAGGCGATCCGTTCGGCAACTGGCAATAGAGACATGAGAATCAAGAATAAAACGGGTTAGGGGGTGTCAGCTTGGATTACTTCAAACAAAGACGAGCGTACCGCAATTTTAAACTATATGAAGCGAGTATCAGTAACGGTCAAAATAATCTGTATCGCGAGTTATTAGACTATGCGAACGATGAGTACAAGTTGGATGACTTGTTTTCTATGAAAAATTCGGCGTTGCTTAGTCTTACGGGGCTATCAGAAGCTGGCATGAAAAAGGCTCGCAATGAATTGGTACAAATGAAATTGATTAAGTACGTTAAGGGTAAGAAGAATACCCAAGCACCACAGTATCAAATTATTCAGCTTTACAAGTTAAATCAGGGTATGGCTACCAGTTGGGCTACTTCAAAGGGTGAAAAGTATCCCAACAAGAACGGTAACAGTAGCTCAACTGGTTCGGATAAAGTAGCTCAACCAGTACCCCAAGGGGAAGCTCAACCGGAAGCTCATAAAGATCTTACTAGTACCTTACCTGACGGTACTGTAACTAAAAAAAATAATGATCCGTTTGCTAAACTCCTTGCGGAAAGCCCACAAGAACCCGAAGACCCTCGCGACAAACGCCGTCAGGAATTTACTGAACAGGTTTGGGGTATCTATCCGCGTCAAGAGAAGTTTGGCGAGGCTTGGGAAGCGTACTATCGGGCCACAATTACGGGTAATAACCCCGCTGGTAAGACGACAAAAGAGGCCATTATTGCCGGGATTGAAAAGTATAAGCGGCACTTAGAGGTTAAGGGCACACAAGGCCAATTCATTCAGCAACTAGCTAATTGGCTTGATAACGCTGGGTGGTTGAGCAATTACGATATGACGCCGCCTAAGCAAAAATCAGTCCAAGGAGGACGCGCACCACGTAAAGAACTAGTACCGGGCTGGCTCAAGGATGACGATGCACCCAAAACAGAGGAAAACGATGCAAGTGTAGACCGTAAGGCGTTAGCTGATCGGCTTGCTGGTTTGGATGCTAAACGAACTGAAAATCAAAGCGAGGGATAGACATGGAATTAGCGAATATGATCCGTAAAAATGATGACAAGATTGCCGTTGATGGTCGCGAACTGCACGAGTTTTTAAAAGTGGAAACGCCGTATCGAATTTGGTTCCCACGGATGTTGGAGTACGGATTTACTGAAAACGTTGACTACGTGGGTTTTGAACAAAAAAGTACGAAACCTACGGGCGGCCGTCCCCAGATAAATCATGCTATGTCTTTGGATATGGCTAAAGAAATTTCAATGATCCAGCGAACCGATGAGGGCAAGAAAGCACGGCAGTATTTTATTGCGATGGAAAGCCAAGCCAAAGAGTTACCGATGACACCAGCCGAGAAAATTCACTTGCTACTGCAAAATAGCGATAGAACTAATCAGCGGCTAGATAAAATTCAGGCTCAAGTGATTGAATTACGCGATCACCAGCCACTTAATCCCGGCGAATATAACCGGATTAGCCGTAGCGTTAACTACGCTGTTAGACGCTACGTTGACGATCACAGTTTGAAATTAACACGAAAACAACGTGCTGAGCTTTACAAGGATATTAATAACGGCGTGAAGCAAGTTACTGGCGTTAGAACCCGATCACAACTACGGCAACAGGATTTTGATAAAACTGAGGAGTTTATACAAAGTTGGGAACCGTCAACGGCAACCAAGCAAATTATTCGGCAACTAGATGAATCGGCTGAGCAAATGCGGATGGAGGTATAGCGGTGACAATTAAATATCCCGGTGACCAAATTCGAAAGTACTACAAACCCACTAAGGAAGGCGGCAAGGAACGTGTTGTTAAAAAGAAAAAACGTGGCCCCGGCCCAGAACATGTCATTCAAGACAACATCCGGATCGCATTAACTATGCGCGGCCACACTGTTTATCGGGTCAACGTTGGTCAGGTCAAGATGGAAGATGGACGTACCTTTCATTCTGGCGTGCAAAAAGGATTCCCGGACTTGTGTGGCTTTCGGAAGGGTGACGGCAAAATGTTTTTCATTGAGGTCAAAACCAAGCAGGGCAAACGTAGCCCCGCACAAGTTTACTTTGCCCGTGAGATAGCGTCCAAGCCTGTTATTTACGGCGTAGCGCGGTCGGCAGAAGAGGCGCTAGAGATTGTTGAAAAGGAACTAAATCGAACGGAGGACGTTAAATGATCCCATTTAAGGATAAGCAAACAGAGAACGAATATTGGCGGGACGTAAAAGAAGTATATGAGCCTACCGGAAATGTTGTTGTTTCATTACCACAATTTGTTATTGATCGTGTGAAACCATGTGTTGATGAATATGAAAACGGGCTAACAATGATGGGATCGCTAATCTGGGTGGATGTCCGCGACCTCGCGACTAATAAAAAGTTAGAAGATGATCCCGAGTGGTGGGACAGCGCACCAATTGATATGCCAAAGCTTACCCCAGAATTTGAAGCATGGCGAGATGAAACGTTATTCCGTTCAATACGTCAAATGAAAGTAATACTAGCACTTATGTATCGGTATCAGTTGGAAGATGTAACGCCGGGCCAAACGTCACTAGATTTGGAGGATAGTAGCGATGAAGATTAAGTTAAAAGATCCAAGTGAACTTGATGATAGAAAGTACACCATGTTTCAAGTGGGCAATGTGATTGGATGGGGCGATAACGTGTATCTCGTTATGAAACGCAATATGTATTCAGAAGCTGGAACTGCGTTTTCTCTAGTGAGCTTACAAACTGGCTGTCAATCTAGCTTTGATTATAGAAGTTTGAGAAATGTGGCTGATGCACTTTATAGTGGTGGATGCCATTTAATTATTCGACCAAAGCTAGTGGAACGCGGTATCAAATAAGACGACAGTTACAACAATTTAGGAGGGTATTAATTATGAAAGAACCAGATTTGAAAGATGTATTAGGTCAGATTTTCGATGAAACGTTTGGGGAAGGTGCAAAGGAATTGTCAGGCACTGATTTGGCAGCCAAAGCCTTTTATTCAGCCAAAGGTAAGCAACAACTAGTCATTACGTTAGATGAAAATGGATTTACCGTTAAAGATCCGGAATATAAAGAGATACTCCCGCTTATGCTAGATAAATTTATTTCAACGTACATTAAAGGCAACATGATTAATGAGGAACGCGTTGCTACAATGATTGGCATGATGAGTGATGTTGTTAACGGTTATGTTGAAATGGTTGTGCACAATACGATGGTTGATGCAGAACAAAAGCGGCGGGGTGAATAAGATGGATAAACGTATTTACCTACTGATGACGGCTAAGCACGCTTCAAAGACACACCCCTTATTCTGGGGTTACCGGACTAAAAGCGATGAACCACGGTCGTTTGGTGGCTATACACCGGACTACCAAAAGGCCGAGTTGTATACGATGGATGAAATTCTTTCAAAGTTCGGTGCCATTATACCAGCGGAACCAATTAACACCACGTTGCCAACCTATAACATGCTCCCGATTGAAAACGACAACTTAGAAATTCAGGAATTTAGTGATACCGCTTGGAACAATCAACCTGACGATGAAGAACGGCTAGTATTTGTAATTCCATATGCGGCTGTTCAAAACCGGACGGAAACAACTTTTACGCTTAGATAGGGGATTGATGAAATGAAATTAAGTGAATTAGAGTCAGCAATTACGGCAAGCTCTTTACAATGGACGATAGACAATTCTGGTACGTTCTTGACTATTGGTGATCCAATGCATGACGGTTATCCGTATGCGAAGCTAAGGTTAAAAGGCGTTTACTATGAGATAGCCAATTTACTTCCATCTTTGGCCCGAAATATCATTGAATTCATGGCGACCCCCATTAGTCAACGTGTTATCAGCGTTAAAAAGTGGAATGTTGTTATTGGTGCTGATACAGACGATCCGGATTATATAAGTGTATATTGCAAAGGCGAACATGAGGGCGATTTTAATGTAGATGCTGCGGCTATAGAATGTGATTTGACTTGCGATAGAAGTTGTCAATTTACAGACAAAGAATTTAAAGACCTGATTAGTGCCTTAAAAAAGCAGCCACATGGTGACGTGCTAGCTAAGATAGCCGAATTGGGGAAACGTGAGGTTGAATGCGATGAGTAGCGTGTTAATAGTGACCATTGGGTTGATCGTGATATTAGCGGGAAATTTATATTATGAACGAAAGCAAAGAGAATTATTTGAGCGTGCATATCGAAGCATGTGTATTCGGTTCACACAACACTTAGCCGATGACTACAAAGGGAAGCGGATGGTTGTAAAGGTGAATGGAGGGATTGGCAACATGAGTAACGTTGGAGTTGTTGAACCTACCGATGAATTGCGGCGGCAAGTGTTTGAATTGTTTGGGGAGGACTAAAAATGAAACTAGCTATTAATAGACAATTTGGTGGATTTCAACTGTCGATGGCTTCACAAATTCATGTGGCCGAACGTAAGGGTATCAAAGTTTACCCATATATTTCAAAGCTATTTTCAAGGGCGGATTATATGGACATGACTAAAACGTATATAAAGTACACCGGCCTCGCCGAAGAAGCATTTGATCAATTGGAACTATTTCAAAAAGACCCCCAAGTTGATCAATTTGTGTTGAAAGACATGTCCACCGACTGGGATGGATATATACAAAAATTTAAACCTTGGAAGTGGGAACCTGATAAAAACCGGACTGATAAGGATTTGATTGCGACTATTCTGGCGGATGGTGATGCTGCTAATACCCGAGTGTCTGAACTTAAGATCGTTGAGGTGCCAGACGGCTATGACTATAAGATCGATGACTATGACGGTATGGAAACGGTATACATTGGCAAAGATTTAAGAACAATTAATTGAGATTGGGAGGACTAAAAATGAAAATTAAGGTGTTTCAGTTTGCTGATGGGCAGTATCTGCTAACTAAACCTGAAATGGTTCACAGTGGTGGCATGATGTCTAAAGCAATTATTGGATATAGAAAAACGAACGACTTATTTGATGCTTACCAATTTTAAAAAAACGAAGAGGTACCATGGCTAAATGATTTAAATGGTGAGCTAGTGGCTTTAAAAATTTCAGTGGGTAGAGAGGACTAGAAATGAAAAAAATTAAGTTGATTTCAGTACTGATGTTATGCGGGTTGTTAGTGTCTGGGTGTTCTAGTAGCACGGGTGCTATGCAAGGCAAGGTCGTTTCTAAGGAGCACCTTAATCGGAAGATTACCATGGCAAGCCCTAAGATGGTGCCAGTGTTTGCACACGTTAGTGGAGGGCATGTTTCAACTGGTGGCCACGTTTCTGTTGGTCATACAACCGGCGGAACGCATACGACAACCCACGTTACTACAGAACATACAACGACCCACGTAACTGAAACCGAAGGAACGCATACGACTAGTGCCGGTAAATCAACACCGGCCGTAAAAAGTGTTAAATCGGGAACTAAATCAGGTTTTAGCACTAGTCACCAGTCGTTATACAGTCATTCTTACTACCCATTTTGGTACACGGGGGCGATGACTCGTCATGATAATTCAGAACGCTATGTTTTGACAGTATCAATTAACGGCAAGCATAAGCGTTTATCAGTTTCTAAGCGTCAATATGAGTCTGTGAAAGTGGGTCAATACATTAGTGTTGACGGCAAAAACTTCAAAGTAATCAAAAAGTAGGTGAAAACCATGTTAACTAAAGAGGAATGCCCATTTTGCCATGGTAAGGCTGATTTAAATGATCCGTCCAATAGCAGATTTCAAATAAATGTAGATATTAGCGATCCTAACTATCCAATGATTAGCGTTAGCTATATGAATGATGATGACTATGACTATACACGAGTCATTAATTATTGCCCAATATGCGGTAGAAAGCTGGGTGTAATAGCGTGATTAAAACTTTGAAAGTAGCGAACCACTGGTTTAATGACAGCGGCGATGTTGAGATTGTCTTGCTAGTGCCACTTGATAAAAGCAAAGAGCTTAGAAATGATTTATTCTGGTATGACGGTAATAATCGGCCGTTATGGTCACGTGGAACTGAACTTACTGACAAAGACGTTTTGAAAACTCACTGTTATAAGCAACGTAAAATGTCATCAATTGATGACATACCTAATGACTGTTTTATGTCTATGACTTAGGAGGAATAAAATGATTAAAGTTTATAAAGGCTGGGCTTTTGATGAGGATGAATATAAGAAACGTGATATTAACAGAGAGTCGTTTAAACAATTAATTGAGCGATACAAAGTGGGCTATGGTGAAGAAAATGAATTATCGGAATATTTTGCTTTTGACGGTGAATTTTTAGAAACAAAGCACTGTGAATTTAATGAATTAATGGTTGCTTTTAAGCGTTTGCCACCAACTTACAATGAGAGTCATGCACAAGTCATTATTAATAAGCCACGATTAGAAGATGACGTTATATGCATTACGATTTATGACGATTATGTAGAATAAAAAAACGCCGCCACTAATGGCCGCGCTACGATTAATCCCGAATAAATTAATTATAGCATAGCTTAAGGGGTGGCGGCTTTGATAGAACCGATTTTTAGAAGTAGTGAATACGATGATGATGCGACACGTAAGAACGTTTTGCACGCCTTACGGGGATATAAAGGGCTAATCATCAAACGGCAGCAGTTAGAAGCTTACCACTTATCTGGGCAAGCCTATGATGGTATGCCACACAGTACAACCAATATAAATCATGAGGAAGAAAAGGAAATGAAACGGCTGGAGAAACAGGAAGCCAATGAATGGGAGATCACGTTGCTTAACAATGCGTTAAAGCTTATGGGGCAAGTGGACGATCACAGCGAGCAACTGGCGGACGTGTTGCGGCTGCAGTTCTTTGAATTTAACAAAGTTGAAGTGTGCTGCTATAAATTCTCGCAAAAGTACAAGTTACCAGATTTTCCACGACAAACCTTTTACGACTACCGTAAAGAGGCACTGTTAAAGTTTCCCTTATTTTACCCGCGTGAATTACGAGTTAAAAAGGATGGAAAATAAATCCGTACATTATTCGTACACTTTTCGTACTAAATCCGTACACAGTTCGTACCAAATTAGCGTTTTAGGGGGTTATATTTGTATTATCGAATGTTAGGTAAGCCACCCCCGGCTGATACCTAGCATTCATGTGGCTTTAGCTCAATGGCAGAGCGCCGGTCTGTTAAACCGGATGTTGCTGGTTCAAATCCAGCAAGCTACGTTGTCCTGCGGGTGACATAAAACCTAGCGTTTGTCCTAATAGTGACCGAAAACCTATTAGGGAGTGGTAAGCATAACGGCATTGCAGCGGTTTACTAAACCGTTACGCCTGACCGGCGTTGCTGGTTCAAGTCCAGCTCACTCCGTTATCAGCCGTGAAGCTCTGGCAGATCGTTGGTGAGAAAGGTGTCGGAACCTTTCAAAACTGCCTACGTTGTGATAGCTGAGTTCACAGACGTGTGGCTCAAAGGCTGATAAAAATCCAACTGTGCTTGTGGCGGAATGGGTAGACGCAGAAAGACAATAGAGATTAGGTATGGAGCTGGCCAGAAAATTCCAAACTAGTCATGTAGGGTTCAAATCCCTACCAAGCACATTAGACAGGTAACTACATTGATACAATTTTTGATTGCTAAATAAACACCTCCTAACTTATATAACATTGTTGCCTGTCTTAACCCCACTAGTTCAGTAGCTAGTGGGGTTATTTGTTTCTGTAACTAAATGGTAGAGTGCCCACCTTATAAGTGAGAGGTTGCCGGTTCAATCCCGGCCAGAAACATTTAAACAAATTTACGGAGGCGCCAAAATGAAAGTTAAGTTCAAAATTATCAGCACTTCACTGTTACTGTGTAGTGCAATTGCCCTTTGGGGACTCGCGTTTAAAGTAATTGATAATATTGTAGGCCCGCCTAATTACAGCTTTACTATATATGTTTTTATGGCAATTTTTGTCATTGCATTTGTAGTCATGACTAATTTCGATGAACCGATATTTGATTTTGTTGACTGGCTATTGACGATTTCGATCATGTCAATTACGAGTTCAACTTGTTTATTGGTAATAGTTGGAATTATTAAATTGTTTGTATGGTGGCTAGCATGATTAAACGGACATCCGAGGGACTACAGTGGCCCATTGATCGCAAGGTAAACCATGACTTGCGTGATTGGCCGTGTGATCGTAAGAAGCATAGTAAATCGAAGGAGATTGGTAAGCATGGCCCAAAAAGCAAAAACACTTACAGAACGCCAATACGAACGTGGTATTTGGAATCCGAAAATGGTAGCCACCGCAATTAGCGAAAAAGTTAACAGTGAAAACGTGACGGGGATTGGTGCAGTTGTCATAAAGGGTGACGGGACTGCCGAATTTCTTTCGAGTTCAGATAATTCGTTCGAGTTACTAGGTGCCATCGACTTGCTTCATCAAAGTATTCGCAATGAAATAGATTAGCTTAAGGCCATGTTTAAGGGGGTGTGGTGGTATGTAATGAAACGTAAGTTAACGCTCAAGCAACAGAATTTTGCTGATGAGTATATTATATCTGGAAATGCCGCGGATGCCGCGCGTAAGGCCGGTTACAGTGAGCATACGGCCCGTTCAGTCGGTCAAGAGAACCTGACAAAACCTGACATAAAGGAATACATTGCTGCACGACTTAAAGAGTTGGAAAGCAAAAAGGTTGCGACCCAACAAGAAGTATTTGAGTTTCTAACGCGCATTATGCGCCGCCAAGAAATTGAGCAGGTGGTTGTCACGCTTAAGAAGCCTACCACGGTTAAGATGACGAACGCAAAGGGTGATACCTACGATAAGTTTGCCTATGAAGATGTTGACGATATTGTAGATGTGCCTACCAAGAATTCGGATGCTATGAAGGCCGCTGACATTCTGACGCGTGTGCTTGGCATGAGTAAGGGCATTGATCCGGAACTAGGCAAAGCGCAAACGCGTAAGGCTAATGCTGAGGCTACGGTTGCGGAAGCTAAGGCCGCTCTTGTTACTAACAATCAGAACGATCAAATGAATGCGCTGGATCGCTTGCTTAATACCATTACCGATGGCATTAAAGATGATGGGAATGAGGGTGATAAGGATAGCAGTTAAATTAGACAAGCTATTTAATCCCAAGCAAATGCAGGTTATCAAGCAGGAACTCACCAGCCAAGAATGGAAGCTGATGATAAATTACGGTGCTGTCCGGTCGGGTAAGACTTTCGTGGATAACTTTGTATTTTTATTTGAAGTGAGACATGCGGCCGAAGTAGCCAAGCGACTTAAAATTGCTGAGCCACTTTACATTTTGGCGGGTGTGTCTAGCAAGTCGATTTATAACAACATCTTAGTCGAATTGCGGAACACGTTCGGGCTGACGTTCAAGTTTGATAAGCATAATTCGTTTGCTGTTAAATTTAGTGGTTTACCGCCCGTTACAGTCGTCCAAGCGTTTACCGGCTCAATTGCCGGGCTAGGTTCTGTACGTGGTATGACGGCCATGGGAGCGTACGTTAATGAAATCTCAATGGCTAATGAAGAGGTGTTTGTAGAAATACGGCACCGGTGTTCACGGCCGGGTGCCCGTGTGGTTGGTGACACCAATCCGGATATACCGACTCACTGGCTGAAAACTAAATATATCGATGACGATTCACCACGGATCATTAGCAATCATTTTACGATTGATGATAACCCGCGGCTTGATCCGGATTATGTGGCCTCACTTAAAGAAACTACGCCTAGCGGCATGTTTTACGAGCGTGCAATTAATGGTGAGTGGACGGCCGGCGAAGGCTTAGTTTATGGCGACTTTGACAAGAATAAAAATATCATCACGGATGAAGCCTTTCATGAGCGCACCAAGGATAAGCGACTGCATTACTATGCCAGCGTTGACTTTGGCTTTGAGCATAAAGGCGTCATGGCCGTTCATGCGGACGATGAGGATGGCAACACTTACTTAGTCAAGGTGGTCACCAAGCAATTTAAGCAGATAGAGTATTGGTCTGAAATAGCTAATCAAATCTGCAAAGAGTTTGGGCGTGGAATTGCATTTCATTGTGATTCAGCACGTCCGGATCACGTTGCCCACTTGCAAGACGATGGATTTAACGCTGACAACGCATTTAAAGGGCGCCTAAGCGGTATTGAAATCATTGCAGGCAAGATTAAGGCACGCCACTACTTAGTGCTTAAGAGTGTTGCTGACGATGCAGATAACCATTTCTTAGATGAGCTTTACCAATACGTGTGGGATAAGGCCACCGGGTTACCAGTCAAGCTAAATGATGATGTGATGGATACCGTCCGTTACGGCGTGGCTACGGAAGTCATGAACGTACGTAACGATGCAATTAATCCAGAACCGGATTACGAGGAACAAAATACCTACTTGGTCGATGAGGGTCTTGTTGATCCTGACGATCCATGGATATAGGAGGTGATACTTAGATGGCAGAAACAAACGACCGTAACGCGCACTTGCGTTCGTTACGGCCAACTTATAATTCAATCACCATGCTTGACGGGCGCCGCTATGGCGGGCGATACTCATTTGATTCCAATCAAGTGTACTCAATTCCAGCGAAGGACTGGGATGACGTATACGACAGCGATGGAAAAAAGAAAGAGATGATCGAACTTATTCAGTGGTACGTTAGCGATCACTTTGCACACCAACTACCGCGCATTCTGGAACTTGAACGCTACTATGACGGCGATGAAAATATTCATTACTGGCGAAGTGGTAAGGGGCCTAAGCAAGCCGATGAGCGGATTACAAGCGGCTACCCGCGTTACATCACCACGATACACGTAGGGTACGAGTTAGCTAATCCGTTAGCTTTTGGCTATTCTAATCCGGAAGACGATGGGGATACTGGTGAGGCGTTGCTTGACCGTATCAAGCTATTTAATCAGCGTAACGATGAGGCCTATCACGACATGGTGATGTTTAAGAACGCCTGTAACACTGGGCGAGCCTATGAGCTAATCTATTGCCCAGAAGGCAGTAGCGAGCCACAGATGGCTCCCATTGACCCTAATCAGGCTTTTGTAGTGTGGTCGGCTGATGTCAAGCCTGTGGAATTGTTTGCCGTGCGTTACTACGCGGTTAACGTGCGTGATGAAACCTCCTATCGAATTGAAGTGTATACCAAGGATCACATCTTTTATTTCAAGGCCGGGGAAGATCCGGCAAGTGGATGGACGCTTGATGATAATGCCGAGCATTTACTTGGTAGCGTGCCGCTGATTGAGTATTCGATCAATGACGAACGTTCTGGCATTTTTGAAACTCAAATGGATAATATCGATGCTTATGACATTGCTAAGTCGGAAATGGCGAACAGTCAAGAAGACTTTAGCAATAGTAAGTTAGTCATTAGCGGGATGATCCAGCACAAGAAACAGCCCATGACCGATGGCAATGGCGACTTTGTTTTTATTGATAATACTAGCGGTCGGTTCACTCATGAGGCTAAGGACAAGAACGGCAAGGATAATAAGCAGGCTGTGCAGAGCCTTGTTGATACGCAAGCCAACACAATGTTTCTTAAGCCTTACATGTATCATGATGCCAACGGAAACAAAATGTTTAGCAGCACTTCTGCACAATATCTTACTAAAGAAGTCAACACGACTGACTGGAAGACCTACACGGATGAAATTAAGCAACAGATTCTCATGGGAACAAACACGCCTGACCTAAGTGATAGTAGCTTTGCGCAGGATCAGACTGGCGAGGCTTTAGCATATAAGCTATGGGGTACCGATCAGGCACAAGCGTCAATGCACGACATCTTTAAGCGCGGTCTAATGGAACGCGTAAAGCTACTGGCGATGCAGTGGGCAATGGCCGGCAAAAAGGATAAAGACCCTAAGCTAGTGAGTCCGCCCGACTACCAAAACGTCACCATTAGCTTTACACCAAACTTGCCTAAGAATGACGATAAGAAGGTTGAATTAATTGGTAAATTACTTGGTACGGGGGCCATTTCTGATGAGACTGGTCAAGATATGGCTGCTGATGTCACTGGCGTGCCTGCGTCCATGGAAAAGCAACGAATGGGCGACCAAAAGAAGCGCGATGGTGGCGATACCGGCAAAATGTTTAAGGGCAGTTTAGCCGACTTCCAAAAGGGAGGCGATGGCGATGCTGACTCAAGCAGCGGAGAAAGCGCGGATTAATGAGTTGTTACGTCTAGATGAGGCTAGCAGCCAAACATTTACCATGTACCAGCAGCAAGCCTTAACGGAGATTAGCGACAATTTACAACGCTTCTATATGCAGTACGCGGATGAAAGTGGATTGTCACTTGCACAGACCCGTCAAGCCGTTAGTCGCTGGGATATTGCACAGTGGCAGCGTGCCATTGACCAGCTTGATATGACTGACTGGGATGACAATGCTAAGTATCTCGCTGGTGAGTACGCTTATCAGGCTGGCTATGACCGCACCCACTTGATGGGGGCCATGGTTGGCATGTCACTGATTAGCATGACGTCAAAGGTTCAACAGCATATCACTGACCGCGTTAAGACGGATGCAGTGGATCAAGAAGAGCATTTGAAACGATTACTAGACGGCCCACCCATTCGCCCGATAGTTAAGTCTAAGCCAGTGAGCATCATCACACAGGACGAAACAACAGCACTGTGGAGTGACAGCCTGTGGCTCAAAAGTGAGTCCATGGCTAATGATGTGCAATCACTAGTCAACTTGCACTTACGGCACGGCATGAGTATAGACGACCTGAAAGGGATGCTAGTACAACACGTCAATCCTAGACAGTTTAGGCCCGGTAAGTCGATTGCCGATCGCATTTCACAAATGGATTACCAAGCGGAGCGGATTTTGCGGACGGAATCAGCGCGGCTAGTTGATGAAGTCAACATGACCACCTACAGTATGCAAGGCGTTATCTGGGTTGACTGGATAGACGAGCCGGGTGCGTGTGAAATGTGTGCAGCCCTTGCTGATGGTGGCCCATATCCTTTAAATGACGTGCCAAGCATTCCCGGTGATACTCACCCCAATTGTAGATGCAGTAAGATACCACACACTCGCTAAGGGTGTTTTTTTTATGCCATTTTTTCGGTTGCTGGCGCTAAAGAACGGCCGATTCAGTGATTCGCACTTAAACCGATATAGTCCACGCGACTTAAAACGGAGGGATACCCATGAAATTAAACTTACAATTCTTTGCTGATCCGGATGACAAGAAGGGCGAGGAAAAGAAACCCAAGGCCAAGGCTTACACGCAAGAAGACGTCAACAAAATGATGGCAGCCAAAGCTAGCGAAGTCGCTAAGGCTCATGAAGATAAATGGTCCAAACAGGCCGATGACCTTAAGGCCAAGTATCTGCGTGAAGGCGAAGAGCGTGCCAAAATGTCGGCTGATGATAAGGCTAAGGCCGAATTAGCTGATCGGCTTAAGGCTTTGGATGACAAGCAAGCCGAACTTGATAAGCGTGACGCTGAACAAAAACGGGAAGCCGCTTTAAACGCCACGCGCACGCTGTTGGTCAACGAAGGCTTACCAGCCAACTTTGCCGCGCAACTGACTGCTGACGATGAACCTACACGCATGAGCAACGTTACGGCGTTTGCTAAGACTTTCAAGAGTGCAGTGGACTCAGAAATTTCTGATCGTGCTAAGGGCAAGGTTAACCCACAAACTGGGGCACCGGCCGGCGGCAATTCCAAGGTTACGCAAGAAGAATTTGACCGCATGGGTATGGAGCAACGAATGGCCCTTTATAAAGAAGATAAGGCGACTTATGAAAAATTGAAAGGAAGTAATAATTAATGTCTACAATTAGCGGGACGATCACAGACTTAGAAGCTAATTTCATTCCAGAAGTTTGGCTTGATTGGGTCTACGAGCGTATCACAGAAACAAACAACTTTTTTAGATCTGGCATTTTAGCCAACGACCCTATTCTAGGTAATCAATTACTTAGTCGGGGTCTTTTTGTTACCATTCCACACACGGCTCATATTGATACCACAATTGAACCACAAGATTGGAATAACAAGCACGATATTACGACTAGCGGGATGGACTCTTTCACCGAAAACGATGTAAAGATGACAGATGCACAATCGTTTGGTAATTCGGACTATGACGATATGGTAACTGGCGCTAAAACATTGGCTCAAATTACTAGTCAATTTACGGATTACTGGTCTGTTGTTGATACCCAACGGCTTTTGCAAGTGCTTAATGCGACATTTTTAAACACTGATATTGCAACAGCCAAGTCTTTTGGCGTTGGCAGTGAAAAGGACTTTGCAGCACTAGACTTTGTAAAGGCTATGGCGCGCATGGGTGACGTTGCGTCTGGTAAGCCTACACAAATGGCTGTTAATTCCGGAACTTATAACTACTTGGTTGCTCAAAACTTAATTGATTTCTTACAACCTAGTGAAGGCGCTATGCCTATTGGCACGTACAACGGTTTGACGATCGTTCAGGATGACCAAGTACCATTGACTAAGGATGGTAAGACTTGTGCTTATCTCTATGGCAGCGGTGCGGTTAACTATGGTGTTGCAACGCCTATCAACGGTGTAACGACTGACCGGGATAACTTAAAGCAAGGTGGGATTTCGGCTATCACCCATAAGCGTGTGACTACAATGCACGTTGCTGGGACGGCTGCTGATATGACGATTGAAGATGATCCGACTAAGTGGAAGTCCGATTTAAAGGATGGCACTAAGGCGCTTTATAAGGCCGCTGATGATGTTCGTAAAATTGGCATCATCAAATACGGATTCACAATTGATAAAGGGTTCGTTGTGCCGGGTGTCAATACAACTGATACCGCTACTACAACACCCAGTGGCACAACACCCAGTGGCACAACAGCAACTAAATAACTAGGAGGGACATGATTGGCGGCAACTAATGAGGACGTAAAGGGCACCTTAAAGATATTTCAAAGTTTAACAGACGAAGAGGTAACTAAGGCGATCAACCGTGCTAACCGTAAGGCGGAGCACGATGGGCTAACTGATGCAGCTCTTGATGATGGCACCGTTGATTATGCCCGCCACTTGCTATTTATTGAACACGCAATGAGTTATGGCCCTGTGCAGTCAGCCGAAACGTTTGGTAATCAGCAAACGAATTTCGACAAGCTAAGTGGCAATGACTCTTTTTTAATCGAATATAACGACCTTGTGGAAGCCTTTGGCAGTGGTGCGAACTGGGGAGATGTTTGGACGGAATGACTGAAATTAATCCGATGCCGCGTATCATACGTGAGCTGGAGCAATTGCAAAGTGCACGGATCGTTGTGGGTGTGCCGCGGTCTGATAATCAGTTAACGATGATTGCACTGGTTCAGGAATATGGCAAGACAATCCGCCCAGTGCATGGCGATTGGTTGGTGATTCCTACTTCAAATGCCCGCAAAATGGGCGTCACACACGCTAGCCAAGTACCCGGCATGTTTAGACCTAAAGGTAAGAATATTCTTGCTATGAAGGATGAAGGTGCCGAGAACGGGCTTAAAGTGATGTTCATTTTGAGAAAAGAAGTACGGATTCCAGCACGGCCTTTTTTACGTCTAACTTATGAGCAAAACCTACAGTTATGGGGCCATTACGCCGCTATCTTAGTAAGCAAAATGATTGCCGGTGACCTAAGTGCTACGGAGGTGCAAACCTTACTGGCTAAACGAATAGTGACAAATATGAAGAGCACCATCCGTTACTTTAGCAAACCGGGCAATGCTCCATTAACTACCGAGGCCAAGGGCTTCAATGATCCACTGATTGACAGCCAAAAGCTGTTAAATTCTATAACTTACTTTTTAGAAGGAGAGATTTAATTATGACTATGAAATTAGGAATTGCAGACGGTACCATCACTAAACCAACGGCGGATGACGCCAAATTTACAGGCGTAGTAGGGGATGACGGCAAATATACGGCTACCATCACCGGCTTAGAAACCGGTGCAGAAGTGGCAGCGGGTACTTACCAAGCCTTTTTCTTTGATGACACCACCAAAGAAGTCTTAGGCGATTACACCAAGCTAGGCGCGTTCACCTATGAAGGTGGCTCAACACCAACCAAAGTTACCACTTCATCAAGTCCTGATGGGGAAAATGTGACGGCTGACCCCAACGCAACTAAGTAGTTAGCCTATGTTCAATAATTTTGACCAGTTTGCCTATGGCTTTGACATGAACGCGGTTCCGATCGAAGTTACGGTGCCCACGGGTGTCAAGCAACGCGATGAGTTAGGGCAACCAATAGATGCACCGCAGCCAGTACAGCACCTTGTGGAACCAATTATCAACAACAACAATCCAAATATCAACTTTCAAATGGTTGGTGGCGGGTCAATTGAGGTCGGCACGGTTATCTGGGTTTCAAAAACAGATAGCTGGCCGGTTGATACACGAGTTGTAGCTAATGGATGCACGTATCACGTCACGGATCATGGGCAAGACTTTGGTGCAGAGCTGACGTACTACCAGCTTAAGGAGGCGGCGAAGAATTAGCGATAACATTTTCAATGACGTTGAGCGAAACTTGATTGCGCAAATCAAGAAGTACCGGCCTAGCTTGGTCGTGTCTGATGCTGACGTTGTTGGTGAAGCACCGGACTTTCCTTATGTTGAATACGATCAATATATGGACCCGATCAGTGAAACATTTGAGGCTATGGAAAATGATCCCGTGACAATCGGGATTCAACTGAAAGCCTTATCTAATGTCAAGAATGAAGCTAAAGAGATAGCCTACTGGATGTCTAAGCTTTATCGCGAACAACAGCCAGCCTATGAGTTGGAGCAAAACGGAATAGTGATACAAGAAGCCACGATGTTACCGCCCACCACGGACGATTTAACAGCGGGCTTTATTTTTACTTCCGGCGTTGACTTGCGAGTTGAAATTATTGATGGCTTCACTGATGACACGCAACCGGGACAAATTGGGTCGGTTGATGTGTTGATGACTAAAGACACAAAGGAGGAATAAATTAATGTCGATTAAGGTTAAACATGAATCTGACGTGAATTTGACAATCAATATTTTGCGCCCGGATACAAGCCTTGGTACGCCCTTGATTGAAATTTTCACCAAGGGAGACAAGCCAACCGGTGTATACGGCGATACTGATACACTTGCCGAAGATTATGACGAAACGACCGAGGTATACAAGAAGGCGGCCGCTATGTGGGAACTTGACAGCTATACCGCACCAATTGAGGTGGTTAGCGTTCCCACAGCTTCACGACACACCCCAGTGGTGAGCGTGGATAAGGATGGTGTTGTAACAGCGACTGACACCATCGAACTAGGAATCGTGACGGGGGCTAAGAACCATCTCTATGATGGTGCCCTATACGTTCTTTTGGACGATAGTTTTACATCCGATGAGGTTATTGCCTTGTCGGATTTTTTGTATGACCAACAACGCTTAATGCTAATTGTAAAGGTTGCAAGCATTGACGAATTAAAGCCGTTAGCTGCTCACGTATCAGCTTATCAAGCCGCAACCAATGTTTTAAGCAATACGGCGGCCATGGTAGTGCCACAAGTAGGCAATTACTCACTTGACCAAGCGGCAGCTTATGCGGCGTCTAACGTGCCTACCGACTGGCAACACATTGGTGGCGCCACGTTGACGGAATTCGATCCAAACAGTGGCTTGACGATTGACGACAGTGCTGATATTCAAGCTTTACGCGGGATGACGGTAGTTAACAAGTCCGGCGACAACATGCTTTTGAATGGTATGGCGTTGGGCAATAACTACATTGACCAATTTGTACACACCATGCTTGTTGGTGATGCGATCGAAACCGCAATTCAAAAGTATTTAAATCATCATAATTTTCCAAACTATGACGATAACACGATCAACGAGCTTAAAGAAACCATCTTATCAGTAACCGATGGCTATTTAACGCAGGGCGTCTTAGAAGCACAGTCTGACGGCACTAGTGCCATTATCAGCGTGCCTAAGCGTGCCAACGTATCAAATGCGGATGTGGCTAACCGGAAGTTGAAAAACATCACGATTAACACCACCACGGCGGATGACGTTGACACAGTTGACGGCAAGTTAAACGTCACATTATAAAAGGAGGCTTACTAAATGCCAGTAGATTCAAACGGGAAAACTTTCGACCTTAGTGCGGCCCGCTATATGCAAACTTACTTGACCTTTCACAGTCAATCACTTTTGCTAACCGGGTTTCAAAAAGGGGAAAAACTGAACGTGGCGCCAACTGGGGATATTGTCACCGTTCAACAGACTTTTGAAGGCGATGGGATGTTCTTTATCAGCGATGACCATACTGGGAACGTCAACTTAACGACAGTGCCTAGTTCCCATATCAACAACTTATTTCAGTATTTGCTTGATTTTATGAACAGCGCTGATATTTCAGATCCTTCACAAGACCCAACTTTTATGTTGAAGAGTATCAACCGACTAACCGGACGAGTTATTCATGCTGAAAATTGTCTGTTCTCTGGACAGCCACAAGAACAGGACAATGACGGTGCAAATACACTCGCATGGAAAGCTCTTTCAGGCAACTGTTTTGTTACCCGTCCTACACCAGATGAAATTGCATTGCTTCAATAAAATGCGCAGCGACCTTACTTGTCAAAGGGTAAGGCCGCATTGTTTTACTAAAAAATTCAAAGGAGTTCTAACTTATGAGTGAAGAACAAAATAAACATACTGAAACAGCACCAAAGCCAAATCTAATTGCTGAAATGGCTGGCGCCCAAGTCGAACGTACAGTGAAGTACAAGGATGAAAACAATAAGGACGCCACACGGAAAATCACGGTTACCAATCCCGATATTGGCCCATCTATGGAAATCATGGATTTAGCCAATGTGGGCAATGATGAAGCCAACTATGGTCAGTTGTTTGGACGTATCATGTCTGATGTGATCGCGGCCCCAGTCATGGACTATAAGACGCTTAATGATGACTTACCAGATAAGTACAAGTCAAAAACGGTCACTAAGAAGAATAAACGCGGCGACACCGTACAGTTGCAATTAGTATTCCCCGGTTTCCAAACCGCAATTGACATTGTGATGGATGCTAACCGGCCATCCGGTGCCAGTAATATTTATGGAACACTTACCACGCTTGATAAAGAAGTGTTCCGGAAGGGTACTGACAAGTTGGTTGTTCGTGAAAGCTATTGGAATGCTGGCGGCGAAGGCTATGGCTTGGGCGGTGAAGCGATCAAAGAAGGTCTTGAATTCTTAACTGATGCTATTAGCTATAAAGGTAACTTCCAAGCCCTATTAGAAGGGTACCGATTTCTTCAGAACTTGCTATAGCGATAAGCATATAAAGTCTTACTTTCACACTGACGATGCTGACAGTGAAAGCGGGATTGATGACGAGACACTAAAGAATCTTAGCAAAGAAATGTTTGATTTGATGACCCCGGTAATCTGGGGGATTTGTAACCGAGAGGACTTAGCAAAAATGAGCCGTGATGAATTCATGCTAGCAAGTAGAGTTGCCAACATGAAGAAAGAAGGGCTTTTTGATTTGATTAAAAATGCGGTTCACGCCGGCATTTATGAAGCTTTTGAAGGAGGGAAAGAGGGTAATAAGTAATGACGGAAATTAGAGCGGCAGATATTGGGATTGGTTTTAATCTTCCTGATATTGATAAGTTTAAGCAGCTTAATCGGTCGATCAATCAGTTAATCAAACGTGGCGATGATATAACCGCGCTGGGGCCAAAGTTTAAAACGCTTTTTAGTGAATTTGACCAAGGCACGGTTACCCGTGTTAACTCGGTCTCGGATTCACTAGACGGCATTAACCGCGCGATTAAGGGCTTAACCACATCTTCAAATAGCTTTAAAAGTACGTCAAAAGATACTTTTGAATCGTTCCGGCGTGCTAGTCAAGAATCAACCGAGGGTGTCACACGCGAGCAACGTAAGTATCAAGATTCCCTAAATGAAAGCCGCCGCTACGTAAAGAGCCTTTCAGATTCTAACCGAGCCTATGTTGATCGGCTTAAGGCTGAGGGAAATCAGGAACAGCTAACTGCTGCTAAGGTCGATGGCTTAAAGCGTAGTCATGGCGGTCTGATTGACCTACTTAAGAAAGAAAAGGCCTATCTAAATCAGGTTGAAAACGCCAGCGGGAAGAGTTCCAGCGCCTACAATGAGCAGGCCACACGGGTTAACAAGCTACGGACTCAGATAGCCAAGAACAACGCTGAGCTTAGTAAGTCAGAACGATCCATGTCGCGAGCTGCTACTAAGAGCGACCGGTTAAATAGCCGTGGCAAAAAACTAAGCGATACTTTTAATAACGTTCAAAGTTCGTTAGCCGCCGCTGTTCCGGCTGTGCTTGCAATCGGAGCCGCTTTTAAAAAGTCTGCTGATGAAGCAACCGAACTTCAAAACAACTACACCACGATCAAGAACCTTTTAAATACTGGTGGTGAGTCAGAAGCCGAGTCTAAACGCGAAACTAAGGCCATGGAAAAGGAAAACAACGGCTTTGCATTAAAGTACGGTGTTTCGCCTATTGACATGTCTAAGGGTGGCGAAGAACTTATCCGGCGTGGCTATAACGGTAAGCAAGAACTGGCTTCACACAAGTCATTCTTGCAAGCCGCACGGGCTTCCGGAGACGATTATGGTTCTGTTGTTAATTACGGTGCGAGTGCCTTAGAAAAGTTTGGCTATAAGACTAAGGCCGGCGACAGCATTAAGAAAATGCGTCAGTATACCAACAGTGTACTTAACAAAATGGCCTATGGTGCCGATGCCACCGCCACTGATTTCACGGGGATGGGGAACGCGCTGAATATGGCGGGTGCAACGAGTCACTCAACCCACCAAACGCTATCTGATACGGTTTCAGAACTTGGCGTGATGAGTAATAATGGGCTGGATGGGACGTTGGCAGGTACAGGATTGCGAAAGGTTTTAAACGCCTTTGCGTCACCTTATACGTCACTTAAATCCCGTCAAGGGCAAGCGATTAAAGAGTACGGCATTGATACCAAAAAGTTTTACGACAAGAAACATAATCTTAAATCTTTACCAGACTTACTAGATTATTTAAACGGCCGAACAAAAGGCTTATCGGACTCGCAAAAACTTAAATTCCAAAACAAATTTTTCGGGGCTACCGGGCAAGAAGCCGGTAATTTCTTGATGGGGAATACGAAGCAAATTCGTAGTCTTAGCAAAAAAGTAGACGGTGCCGAGAATCAAAAAGGCGGCGGATACATTGCCAACCTGTCTAAGAAAAATATGAAGTCTTGGAAGAATCAACTGGCAGTTACCAAGCAGTATCTGGATCAGTTTGGGCGGCAGTTTGCCGTTAAAATCATGCCGGCCGTTACTAAGTTGCTAGGAATTGTAAACAAGGTTCTTAAGGCTATCAGCAAGTGGCCTAGCGGCGTGAAAACGTTCGTTGGGTCGCTGGTGGCTGTCTCAACCGCCATAGCTGGGATTGTCACAAGCTTAGCGGTTGTTCGCAAGGCTAAGGCACTGCTATTTGGTAAGGGTGGTGCCAAAGCAGGCGAAAAGGTCGCAACAGACGCCACTGAGGCAGTGACCGGTAAAGAAAGCGCCACTATTTTTGGTGATGGACTCAAAGCACTCAAAGGTGGCGGCAAACGTGGCTTATCAAAGCTACTTAACTTTAACTCCGACAAGGGTATTTTTACCGGTATCAAGAATAACCGTAGCTTACTAGGCGGCGGATCAAAAAATATTTTTGCCGGTTCTAAGGCACTATTTAAGTCTGGCGGCTTAAAGGCCGTTATGGGTGATAGTGCTAAAGGGCTACTTAAAACGGGTGCACGTGGGCTGCTATCGGCTACGCCACTTGATGCTGTGCTATCAGCAACCGAACTTATCGGCATGAACAAAAAAAATGCCGGTACAAAGATTGGCCGTGCCGGTGGATCATTTGCCGGTGGGGCTGCTGGTGCCGCGATTGGTACGGCAATTCTTCCGGGAATTGGTACCATCTTAGGTGGCATTGGCGGGACAATGCTGGGTACTAAGCTAGGTGGCAAACTTGGCAAGGGTATTCAAAAAGCGATGCCGGGCGTTAAAAGGTCAATGGGCAAGCTATTCACTGGCAAGTTCGGTTGGGAAAAATCAATAGGTAAAGCCTTAAGTAGCGCGTTTAGCAATACCGGTAAGTTCTTTACCGGTAAGCTTGGCTGGGAGAAGTCACTAAGTAAATCCATTAACAGTGCAACTAAGAGTGTCAGCAAGTTCTTTGCACCGATGGTTAAGAAATTTCAAGATGTCTTTAAAACTATTAAGGGCGTCATTAAAAAGTTCACTAGAGGCTTAGTTACGGCCTTAGTTGTCCCGATTGCGTTAGTAGTCTGGCTAGGAATTAAGGCATGGCAGAAGTTTAGTGGCCCAGTTAAGAAAGCCTTATCACCAGTCACCAAGTTTATTTCAAAAGAATTTAATTCGATGAAAAAGACGATTAGTGGCGTTTGGAAATGGGTCACTAAAACAACAAGCTCAGTCTGGAAAGGCTTTAAGAAGAACGTTGTTAATCCAGTTCAACAAGTTGGTTCGGCAGTTGGCAAGTGGATCGGCAAGAAGGTTGTTGGCACTGTTTCCGGTGCATGGAATGACGTTAAGAGTGGAACTAAAGCCGCATGGAATTTAGTCAAGAAATACGTTGTTAATCCCGTCAAAGATGTTTATTCCGCAGTTAATAAATGGATTGTCAAACAAGTTGTTGATCGTGTTAAAGACGCGTGGGATGACATTAAAAGCGACACTAAAGCCGCATGGAACCTTATCAAGAAATATACCGTTAATCCTATCAAGGACGCTTATGACAAGGTAACGGACATTATGGGCGACCTTAAGAAAGGTATCTCCGATAAAGTCGATGACATTAAAGACAAGTGGGATAAAACTTGGCAAGCCATGGGCGATAAAATCGGGTCTATCTGGGACTCGGTTAAGAAACATACTTCTAAAGGCCTTAACGATGTTATAGGCGTCATCAACACCGGTATTGGTGGTATTAACACGGTTGTGCATTCTTTTGGTGGCTCAAAGTCAGCAATTGAAAAGATTCCAAAGGCCAACTTTGCGACTGGTACCGGTGTCTTTAGTAACCAGCGCCGGGCAATCACTAAGCCAACACTTGCCACTTTAAATGACGGTTTTGACTCGCCCGAAACGGGTAATCGTGAAATGCTGATTCATCCAAACGGAGCAAGCGAGTTGATTAGTGGGCGTAACGTGCAGCGGTTCTTAGAACCCGGTGCTGAGGTCTTAAGCGCGACTGAAACCAAGTTTGCCATGGGCCACTTTAAAAAAGGTACTGGGTTGTTTTCCGGTGTCTCCAAAGCCGTTAAGGGTGCTGTTAGTTTTGCTGGCAATGCCTTTAATAGTGTGACCAGCAAGCTTAAGACGATTAAAAAAGTAATCGCTAACCCGTCCGGATTCCTTTCCGGACTTCTAAAGAAGCCCACTGGTGACAGCGATGTCATGAAGCAATTTGCCAGTGGATTCTATAAGAAGATGAAGGGCCAAGCTTCCGATTGGTGGAGTCAGCTTTGGTCAATGGCGTCCGGTGCGCTTGATGACTCCGGATCATCTTCCGGTTTACTGGCAGCAATGCAGAAATATGGTGAAGGTCACAAGTATGTATGGGGTGCCACTGGCCCGGACACGTTTGATTGTTCCGGGTTGGTTCAATACGCCTTACAACATGCGTTTGGCATTAGCTACCCACATTATTCCGGTGCACAAATTTCCAAGGCTAAGAGCGTTAGCCGCGGTGATGCTAAGCCGGGTGACTTAATCGGTAATGGTGAGCATATCGGTGTCTATGCCGGTAATGGAAATTATTACTCCGCAATGTCTGACAAGTCACATCCTAATATAGGTATGTCACCAGTTTCAACGTTCCCAGGCACGCCGCGTTATGGACGTGTTCCGGGTGTTACTGAAAAGGATAAAAGTTCCAAGAAGTCCGGTAAAGCCTCTAAGGGGCTTAGCGGGCTTATTAGTCGTGAAACCGGCGGCATGATGGCATGGATCAAGAAATTCTTAGCGCCTAAAGTTTCCGCTGCTGGTAACCCCGGCGGTGCTGGGGTCGAACGGTGGAAACCTTACGTTAAGAAGAACTTGGCAGCCTTACACCTATCAACATCCGACAGCATGATCGCCAAGGTCTTGCGGCAAATTAATACAGAATCCGGTGGCAATCCTAAAGCTATTGGTGGTACTGATGGGCTAAGCGATGGGCGCGCTATGGGGCTGATGCAAGTCAAGCCTGGCACGTTTGCGGCTTACGGCAAGAATAGCCTTGGTAAGTGGGATAACGGTAACGCGTCAATTTATGCCGGGTTAAATTACGCCAAGCATAGATATGGATCAGATTTATCTTTCCTTGGTAACGGTCACGGTTATGCCAAGGGTGGCGATGTTCCCGCCGGCCAGCTTTCAGTAGTTGGTGAAAAAGGTTGGGAACTGATCGCACCTAAGCAAAGTAGCCACGTTTTTGACCACAAGACTTCTAAGAAGATTCTTAGTGGCAAGGGTGGCGGCAGTACCACAATTAAGGTTACTGGATCGCCTGTAAGTATTACCGTTCAGGGTAGTGTTGACGACAAAGCGATTGCGGACATGCAGGACGCCTTTAATGAATCGAACGATAATTTAATCGATAAGATCCGTGAATTAATGGGGTCTAACGAAGATGGCGGATTAGCAATTTAGAAGGGAAGAAGGTCAATGAGATGGCAAAAACCACCACCAAGAAAAAGGTGGTCTCACTAAAGGGACGCAGCGAGGCTTGGTTATCCAAAGAGAGTGGCAAGAAAGCGGCGATCGTTGAGCAAGACGCAACGCAGATCGCTAAGCTTAGAACCACGATGAATAACCAGAAAAAGATCATGGATACTGCTGATGATTTCTTAAAGAAGACTAATGGCTACAACAGCCAGAAGGAAGCCTACGATGCCGTAGCTACACAGCTCAAGGCTGAACGGGCTAAGCTGGCAAAGGCCAAGTCGAAGGATAAAAAATCCATCAATGCGAAGATCAAAAGTCTTCAAAAACAGCAAACGAGTATCGCAACGACAATCAAAAATATTTCTAATTCCGCTGAGTATAAGAGCCAGTGGAATAAGCGTAAAGCGGCCAAGCTAAAAGGTGAGCAGGCGGCGCAAACTCTTATCGCTAAGCAAGCAAAAAAGGCTAAGGATAAAGATACCGCGGCCAAGTACAAAAAGGCGCTTAACGATAAAAAAGCGGCCGCTCATAAGAAGCTGGTTAAAAAGAATAGCGCCGCCATCCAAAAGAAAATTAAAGCCTCTAAGAAAGCTAAGGGCTGGAATAAAGGTTATACAACCGCAGTTTATCGCGCAGACAAGAAAACGTCGCGCGTTTTTCTTTTGGGCGAGGTTTCACCGTCTGAGTCGGTCGAACAAAATCATGTTACCCATTCGGTTGATGCTAAAGATACACGGATTACACACGGTAACCGTAGCAGTAAGCAATTGTCTGGAACTTATTATTTACACGGTAAATCATTCCGAGAAATGGATAAGCTTTATAACATTTTTCAAGGTTGGCAACGAAAAAATATTGAGCTTGAAGTCCGTGGGTTCTCGCGGTGGAATCACGCTTATATATCATCCATTGGTAAAACTATGGATGCGCCTTTGAAAAATGTGTTAGCCATTCCGATCACTTTCGATTATGAAATGCGTGCTCACATTAAGTCAGCCAAAAAGTCTAAGAAGAAGACTAAAGCTAGCGCGTCCAAGAAAAGGGGCAGCACTAAATCGAAGAAAGCATATGTCACTATCAAATCGGGCATGACTTACTGGTGGATTTCTCAAAAGTATGGTGTTTCAATTTCGTGGCTTGAGAAAAACAACAAGTGGCCGGCGCGGGCCATCCCAATTGGTGTGAAAGTGAGGTACAAGTAAATGGCTTTACGGGACACGATTGAAGTTGTGCCGGATGACATGCCTTATAGCCAAGAGATCACACTTGATAGTGGGGTCTATTTTTTTACCTTCCAGTACAACAAAATCGACCAACAATTCACGATAGATATTGCAGACCTTGAGGGTAATGACATCAAGACGGGCATTGTCGTCATGGCAGGCCAACCACTATGGACGGTCAACAAACCGGGCTTGCCGGCTGAAACAATTATCCCGATGGATGAATCTGGAAATGAAACCGAAGTTACGTTTGGCAACTTTGGCGACACGATGAACTTAGCAATTGACGGGTCGGAAGGTGATTTAAGTGACACTTAAAGTTAAAACTGAGGGCGATTATTTCGGATATAAAACTTCTGTCACAATCACCCATAATAACGAAACGTTGACTTTTGCCACGGCTAATCACGTTGATATGGACTATGAGGTCACAAGCACGGACACCGGTGAACCCGGTACGTGTATTGTGACCTTTTATAACATATCAAAAGGCCACCGCGCGAAAATCCATAAAAACGATCACTTGGTACTTAAGACTGGGCCAACCACGCTTTATGGGAAGTTAACGGCTGGTAGTATTACAAAAATCAGCCCGGAAACCAACAATGACGGCGATTATAGCTTTCAGATCACATTTACTGAGGGTGGCGACTACTCTAAAGATAAAAAAATTTACAGTAGCTTTAACGGGTCAAAATTAGTCAAGAAAACCGTCAAGGAAAGTAATGGGAAAACAGTTAGTTATACGGTCAAGAAGACCAAGAAACTTAACATCACCTTTGCAAAAGGCACGCACGCCAGTCAAATAATTAGGCGGATCATGCGTGATACCGGCATGAAAATAACGCCGCTTGATTTAAAGCATAACAAGGTTTTTAAAAAGGGCTACACACTATCTGCTAAGCCGCTTAATGCGGTCAAAGCCTTGGCTAAAGAGTGTGGCAGTAAGTGCTATGTACGTGGCGATCACTTGGTTATTGAGGACGGTTCTAAGCCTAATCCTTACAACGAGCATATCTATTTTGATCGTGCCAATGGGTTGCTTAGCGAGCCAACGCTTAATGATAACGATAGCGGCAAGAAAACATACGCGTTAGAAGCCGCCGAAGATCCTCGCGTTTATGCCGGTTCAGCAATCTATGTTAAGTCGGAAGCTATTACAGGGCTAAAGCGCGTTGCGAGCGTGACACACAGCAAAGCGGATGCTGATTACAAGATGGAGGTGACTATTTACGGCTAAGAAGAAGAGTAAAGTTGTTGATCCTAAAAACAAATTGTACCAATTTCTCATGACGGAGTTTGTACCCTACATTAGTGCCGGCATTAATTGCCACATGATGGGCCGAATTATCAGTTATAGCCAGTCTTCACATACTTGTGAGGTTCAGCCGTTGCCACTACAGTCCGATGGCGACAAACGGGCACCACTTACCGAAGTAATTGTGCCGGCGTCAATTTACAAGATTGCTGGCTTAAAGATTAAGCGCAACTCGGTTGTGTGGATCGGCTATTGTGATCGTGATATGGATAATTGGACTGGGGCCAACAACTACAAAATTGAAACTAAACGTATGCACAGCATACAAGATGCCGTGGTTGAGGCGGTGATTGAAGAATGATTGCACTTAAGTTAGATAGTACCGGTGACATTGAATTTGATGCCAACACCGGTACTTTTTCTATGGTCGCTGACGATGATGAGGTGGCCCAAGCACTGGAGCTGCTGCTAGGAATCAACCTAGGTGAATTGGATTGGAACCCCGATTTAGGGCTTAATCATATGGATGTGCTTATTAATGGTGATGATAAAGACGTTGTTGAGGCCATTATTAACGACTACTTAAGCGACCAATTGGGTGAAGCCTTTGATAGCTTTGAAATCACTGATTTTAAGATAGATAAGCTTAATCGCTTGACGTCCCTAGTTGGGACAGTGGCGATTGACGGTGACACCTATAAAACCGATGTGGCTTTAAGTCAGGCTGAAATGGAAGGGAGTGACGAAGAAGATGCCAGTGACTGATACAGGCTTTAAACGCGATGAAATGGACGACTTGCGGGAAATGGTAAACCAATTTTTCATTGACCAGTATGGTGATGGGATTGATATGCAGGACAATCAAACGACCGGCTTACTTGCCGGCGTTTTGTCTAAGTTCTGGGATATGTTTGAGTCAACGGCTCAAGGCGTCTTTAACGCTCTCTTTATCCTTAAGTGTAAGGGTGGCAACTTAGATGATCGGGCCGCCGAAGAAGGCATAAACCGCAATCCGGAAACTTATGCAGCCGTTGAGCTACAACTCACTGGCTACTTGCAAGCGTCAATCCCGGCCGGCACCGAATTTTCAACGGAAGCCGGCCAGATTTTTGCCACTGATGCCGATGTGACGATTACTAGCCAAGCTAGCACCACAACTGATGGTGTTGCCGAGCCGTTGACCGATGATGACGGAGAACCGCTAGGACAAATCACGGTAGGCGCTAACGCCCTTGAAACCGGCGTAGATAGCAATGTTATGCCCGGCACTATCATCAATAGTGAAGAATCACTAGATGGCTTTTATGGTGTGACTAACCCCAATGGTGCGACCGGCGGGGCGGAAGCCGAAACGGATCAAGAGTTGCAGTTACGAGTGATTGCAAACCGTACCAGTAAGCCCAATTCAACCGATAACGGTATTCAAACGGCAATTAAAAATATCGCCGGCGTTAAGGATGCCCGATTGATTGACAACAAAACTATGGCAGTTGATAGCTACGGTAACCCCGCCAAGAGTGTGCATTTATATGTGATTGGTGGCGATGATGTGACGATTGCACAAACCTACTTTGATTACTTGCCGCCGATTACTGACACGGTTGGCAAGGTATCGGAAACTGTAACTGATGTTGGAAATAAAGAAGTAGTCATTAACTTTGACCGGGCCGAAACGGTGCCGGTCTTTGTTGTAATTGGACTTAAGGTTGACGGCACTAGTTTCGATACAGACGCGGGGCCAGATACTATCAAGCAGAACATCATGAGTTATTTTGACACGCTGACCATGGGCGATGGCGTACCGTACTCCAAAATGTTTGGCCCCGCGTATTCGCCAGCCGGCGTTAAAGATGTGACTGTAGCGCTTGGGACAACCACGGACGCGACTAAAGAGCAGGACATTGCGGTTACTGACTTCCAGCTTGCCGTTACGTCCGCTGATAACATCACGGTCAACGTTGAGGAGGGGTAGCGATGTTTCAGTCAGAAACCCCAATGGATGACGAGACTTGGCAGCAAAACATACTTAGTAGCCTACCGGCTGATATGAATCAATCTGATGGGTCAAATAATCAGAAGATTCTTAGTGTCTTTGCGTCAATCATTTTAGCAGCTAAGAAAGACCTGCTTGATATTTCGCAGGTTTCGCTATTGGATCACTGCTATGGTCAAACGCTGACCGAGTTAGCGGCCGAGTATGGGATTACACGCATTGATAGTGACGATGACTTTTTGCGGTTTCAAGTCCGCTTACAGTGGCTTAAAGGCCGTATGGGCGTGACGACTAACGACTTGAAAAAATTAATTTCAACGGTCTTAGGTGTGGATATAACGTCATTTGATATCGTTGGAACTGATAACCCACTTGAAATTAAAATCGTTAATTTACCGTTTACTTTCACGGGAACAAAGCGAGAAATTAAACGCAAAATTTTAACGGACTCATTGCAAGAAATGTTGCCAGTTGGCTACTTACTGGCGGACGTCCAGTTTCAAGGAATTGCGGCGGCTACGATTTATATTGCAGGCGCTGGCAGCCGCTACCGGCAACATGTCGGCATGATGGATTACTACTTAGGCCGTTCGCATGAAGCGACCGTAGCGCCAACCTATGCAGCACTGGTGTCTAATCATGGTCGCACCCATGTAGCGACAGCAAAGGAGGGATGAAATTGCACTTTGATACGATTTATTACACCAACAAGGGGCTAGAATTGACGGCCATGGCTGATGCTGGTGAGTGCCAGATTCAATTTACAAAGGCCGTAGCGTCTAACCGTGACTATTCGGCAACTGATCCAAACGATTTTAAAACGATTACTGGGATCGAAGACATTCAACAAGAAGAACCATACACGCGAGTTATCCGGACAAACAGCACATTGATTACTGCACAAGCAGATTTTCCATCTAAGGATGTTAAAACAGCTTATCAACTTTACACGGTAGGCTTTTACGCCAAACCGATCAACGGCAGCGATGGCACGGAAGTTCTTTATGCGATCATGCCGAGTTCTTATCCGGACTATGTAGCAGCGTATGACGGTCATTCTAACGTGTCCGATTCGTTTGTAATGAAAACCACGGTTTCAGATACCCAAGAGGTAAGTATCACTGTGGATCAGGCCGGTGCCGTTGTGCAGGCTGATATAGCCGTAGAACAGCTTAATGACACTGAGTACACGATTGATACTAGCGGCCTTGGCATTAACGACTATCCGAGATTTATCGCCTATGGCTATTACAATGGCGCCGGTATTGCACAGACGGGTGATGGGTATGCCGGGGTACCTGAAATGTTTCAGTTAAGTATGAGGGTCAATTTAAAGAAGAATGGTGAAGTAATGTTGCCACGTTTTTGGCTATCTGAAATATCGAAGTACCTACCAGATTTTAATACGGCAAACTTTGAAGTTAATTATGGTAGTGATGGAAGTTGGCTGTATTTAATTTCAGCACCGGCAACAATCGGTATTCAATGTCTTAACGCAAAATTCAAGGAGGTAGCATAAAATGAAACAAATTAAATTAAGATTAGAAAACGGGGGGGTAGAAACCTAGTAATACCAACGTTTCTAACCACTCTATCATTTAAGCAAGTAGGTGACTTTTATGGATAGCCTACCAACTTTAGATTATGAAAGGAAGTTCAATTATGAGTGTGATTTTACACGATTTTAAAAAAGGTGAGTCTGATTGGGTTGACCCTTTAAATGGTAATTTTAAAGCACTGAATCAAGACACAGGATGGGTAGCGCTTACTCTGATCGCCCCTGCTACTTTTGGCTCTGCGGAAACTACTAAGCCACAAATTTGTTGTATAAATGGACGGGTTCAAATGTTGGGAAATCTTAGTGTTTCTTTAACGAGTGTTCCAGATGTGGCAAATGGTGTGCGTATCGCTACATTTCCAACCGAATTTGCACCTACACAGGGGTGGGTGTACGGAAAACTACCAATCACGCCAACAGGCGGAACAGTGTCATTTCATGTCAGTGCCTCCGGACTTTATTTGCATGACACGGTATCATTATCAAATGTTGATTTAGGACAAATCACGTATTTACAAGCGTAGAGGTGAAAAAATGAAAGCATTATATTTTTATGACGAAAATAAAGAGTTTGACCATATAGAACTGGTTGAAGACGAGGCGCCAATACAAGAAAGATCAACATTTGTTGCACCCAAAAACGGTTTGTTTGAACCCATTACTTGGGATGGCGAAGCGTGGAACGGAATTACCGAAGAAAAATGGCTGGCGGCTCACCCGGCACCAACACCAGTGCCAACAGAGGAGCAACAAATGGTGATGCAACAGGCACTTGACATCAATCAATTGAAACAGCTTGCTATGGCGCAAGCCAGTCAAATCACAACTTTAAGTAAAGGGAGTGCAGAGTAATGACAATCTATCAACAGTGCTTAGTTTTCAAGTCGTGGGGCCAAACCAGCGTTGACTTTTATAAATCATTTGTGGGTGCTGGTTTAACACAAGATCAGTTTAAAGAGATCACCGGCGAAGACTATGAAGCGGAGGCAACAACAAATGTGCAAAATTAAAAACAGATTAGAAAAAGTCGGGGGGGGCAGAATGTTGATTTAACAGCATTCCTAACCCTTTTGTTATCTAGTGACGGAGGTGGTATCCGTGGCTAACTTAAAGAATATTGATATGGGCCAAGCAGATTGGGTTACCCCGCTAATGGATAACTTGAACCTTGTAAATTACAATACGGATTGGATTTATGTACCTTTGACAAATACAACTGCTACAGGCTTGGGCGATTATCTAATTGTACGAAAAACAAATTATCATGTAGATATTAAATCCCAATTTGCAGTGCCGGCAGCTGGTAATATCACAATTGGGATTATCCCCACGAATATGCTACAACCAGACTGGCGTTTCCTGCAGGGCTTTGCGGCTGGTCAAAGTACAATTTCTATTACAATTGATGAAAATAATAATGTCATTGCTCACGTACCGACCGGATCGGAAAAGCGAACAATTGACGTTGATACCACTATTTCATACACGGCACTACGCGTACACTAAGAAGATGTTCCAATGAATCGCAATTAAATAGTAAGGGGGTGAGAACATGTTTGAGCGTGCGAAACAAAATGTAAATCACATTTTACTGGGAGCTGTCCTTATGGGGGTGGGCCTCTTTTTGATGACAAAACAAAACTATTTTTCGTGGCCGCCAGTTATGGCCAAGATAGAAAATTCGGACACTTTCGGGTGTCTTTTTATTTTGGTCGGAATTGCGATGATTTGGTGGGCACTGGATAAGAAAAAATCGGCGCGGGCTAATCACCTTATTTTAATTTTTGCCTCATGGCTAATGACGGTGCTAGTGCTTTTTCAGTTTTTCCATTGGGCAATGGTCGGGCTACCTATGCCATGGATCAGTAATTTGGGCTTGCTAGGAGAAATCATGTTGCTTGCTAAAAGGAGTGACAGCCAATGACGCCTAGCTTTTGGTCTAGCCTACCGGGGATTATCACGGCGCTAGGTAGTGTTGTGACTGTTATCGGGACTTTTTTTCTCAGTCAACAGAAGTCAAATCACGAAGAACAGCAAGCGCTTTATGGCCGGATGAAGCAAGAACGTGATGAATCTTATACCAAGTGGAAAAAGTCGGAATCGGAAAATATGAAATTAAAATCCGAAAATCTGGAATTAAAGAAGGAGTTAAATAGATATGAAAACAACAACTGATATTATCAACTGGATCACGGGCGGCGGTTTAACGCTGGTCGCTTTTGTCGTAGCCTCTATGCTAATTAAAGCATGGCCGGTCATTAAGTCGATTCTTGATGCTAAGGAGGCGGCTTCTAAGGACGCCAAAACCAAGTCACGTTATGAACAGCTTGAAAAGTGGGCACAAAATGCCGTAGCGGCCTTGTCAGTTTATCAAGACGTTACCGGTGCAGACAAAAAGAAAGAAGCTATCCGGATCATCAACAAGCAGTTAGCCGACCATAAAATTGACATTGATATTGAAAATGTTGGCAATGCAGTAGAGGCGGCATATCAAGCTTTCAAGACTACTCAACCGACAACGGACACGGTGGCCACTGCACCAACTACGGAAGATACTGACACGACCACACAAGAATAAGGAGGGCTATGTATGGCTGATTTTAATGATGTTTCAAACTTCCAGCCTAAGACCAAGGCCTACTTTCAAAAGCTAAAGAGTTATGGCAGTAAGGGCGTCTTAGTGAAGCTGACGCAAGGGAGCGCCGGCGGATCGGCTTACGTGAATCCGAGTGCTAAGGAACAACTTATCAACGCCAAAGCGGCCGGGCTGGCCGTGGGTGCCTATCATTACTTGCAATGCAATTCAGCCAAGTATGGTGCTGCTGATCCGGTGAATGAAGCTAAGTGGTTCGTTAAGCACTTGGTAGCCTATGGCGTAAGTGTCACTGCACCGGTTGTCGTGGACGTGGAAGACAGTTCGTTGATGAGTAATGCAACTAAGGACGTTAAAGCGTTTGTGGCTTATGTGGAATCCCAAGGCTATAAAAATGTTTGGGTTTACACGATGGGGAGCTGGTTCGGCAGTCGTTTATCTGCTAGCCTTACTAAAAATTGGTGGATTGCTAGCTATGGTATTGCCAAGCTAAACATTGCGGCAGCCAAGGCATGGCAATACACGGACAACTGGAAAGGGTTAGGCGTTGACGGTAGCCACGGCTATGAAAAGATGTTTACTAGCAGTACGGTGAGCGCCACTAAACCAGAAAACGCTACCTATTATAATTGGAATCCGAAGCTAGTCCAAACGCTAACGAAAATCGGTATTTATAAGGACGTGGAATTTAAGCACCGCGTGCGCTACTTTAAAGCGGGCACACAATTCAAAATTAAAAATGTTGTCAAGACTAAAGCCGGAACACCGCGACTACTTACGGACTCCGGCTTTTATATTACCGCCAACCGTGTCAACGTCAAAAATTGGTACTATGTGGATAATCCTAAAGCGGTGAAGATTATCAAGGCTACCTATCTATATAAGGACAAAGACCGAACATCACGGATCCGGAAATATGGAAAAGGTACGGTTTTTACCATCACAAACGTCATTAGTTGGGGGTGTGTCTGGATTCTTAAAACGGAATCCGGATATTATCTTACGGCAAACAAAGACTATGTGAAAATTATGTAATTTAATCCCCGTACTGACCTCAACTGGTTAGTGCGGGGATTTTTTTGTTTGAATATAACCCGATAAAATTTTATGTTATACTGTGTGAGTATCAGTTGTGGCACTATGCTATAACTTTGGGCGTTCCAATCATGGGGAGCGTCCTTTTTATTTTGCCTGGAGCATAAAGCAAAGAGCATCTTCATAAGACCCAAAATGTTGTGCTCTTACCAGCTCGCCATTCACCAAAAAATAAATGACGTTTGAAATCTGTATCCTAGTCCCAAAATTCGTAGTGATCACATTTGAATCGATATTGAGTTCTTCAAACATAAAACCACCTCCTTACGTGATTAACTACGCGGGGAGGTGGTTTTTTACGTGAACTTGGTACGCTTTTGGTACATGGTGCCCGAATGCCTTATGTATCAACAATCGGAATTGTTACCCTTAAGTAATTTCATTACTTAACTTACAATTCCGAAGTCCGCTTGAACCATTGCAAAATGGCTCAAGCGGGCTTTTTTTGTCTATTTTTTTTAATGCCTGAATGTCACGTAACGTTCCGTTACTTCGTTTTAAGTCAGTGCCCAAGAATTTGCCTTAGTTTTGCGTAGTTTACTTTTGAAGTCGGGGTGATTAACGCCTAAAGCTTTGATTAAAGCGTTCTCAGTCGGTTGTGTAAATCCGCTAAGATTGCGATAATAGGAACAATTAGAATTATTGGGGGAATGATTTTGAAGGCAGCGTTACGAAAAATAGGGGCCGTCATCAACAAACGGATGGGTTTGATCAAAGCACTGTTTGTCTTTTCAGTTTTACTATTTGTGATTACTGAAGTTGGAAAGATCGCCAAAGAAGTGTCTGGTGAACAGCTCGGTTTGGCGTTGGCCTCGCAAAGTTGGTGGCATTTATTAAGCATGGTTGTCGTCGGTATTGTGGCCGTCACGCCAATGCTCACGTATGATGTGATGATCACCAAGTTTTTACCGAATCATTATTCATTAGGGTATATCGCCAAGGCTGGGTGGATCACGAATACGTTCACGAATATTGGTGGCTTTGGTGGCGTCTTGGGGGCCTCACTCCGGGCTAATTTTTATAATAAAGGGGCTTCTAAAAAAGAAATTGTGTTTGCAATCTCTAAAATTGCCCTGTTCTTGGTTTCTGGTTTATCGCTATATTGTATGATTTCATTGGTTTTAGTTTATGGTTTTGGCATTGGACAAGTTTACGATAGTTATTGGATTTGGCTTGTTGGTGGTGCGATTTATTTTCCAGCAATCTTTATCTTTACGCGCTTAAACGATTCAGAATTTTTTGATGGGTTAACGCTCGGCAATGTGGTGCGGTTACTCAGTGGCTCATTTGGGGAATGGACGGGCTGTGTCCTGTTCTTCTTGTTGATTGGGAACTTTATGCACTTACCGATTGATTTTGCCGCGGTCGTGCCGTTGTTTGTCATTGCGTCAGTCGTTGGGGAAGTTTCGATGGTCCCTGGGGGCATCGGGCCTTTTGATGTTTTCATGATCTTTGGCTTGGGCGCCGTTGGGGTGTCACGGCCAGATGCGGTCGCTTGGCTGTTATTTTATCGTCTGTTTTATTACATTATTCCATTTGCGATTGGGCTAGGGCTCTTTATTCATGATACCGGGCATCGCATCAATGTGCACTTGGAAGGCATTCCGCGAGCAGCTTTACAGCGGTTTGCCCAAATTGTGCTAACCTTGTTTCTATATATCTCAGGGTTCTTGATGTTATTGATGTCGACTGTGCCGAATTTTGCTTACAACAATAAGTTGTTTTTGCGGGTCTATCCGTTTACCTTTTTCTTCATCAATCAGGCCAGCAGTATTGTGATGGCCTTCTTATTGATTGGGGTCGCGATGGGGACGGCTGGTCGGGTCAAGAAAGCATTCTGGCCGACGGTGATCGTGTTATTGGTGGCCATTTTAAATATAGTGCGGTGGCTAGTGGTTTATGATGCCATTTCAATGAAGTTTATTATCTTTTTAGTACTGATTCTAGGTTTTGTGGCCTTATCACGACGGGCTTATTATCGGGAACGACTGGCATTTTCTTGGGGCCGGACCTTATGGGTGAGTTGTGTGTATGTGGTGACTTTTGTGCTCTATACGATTGTCGGCATCTATAACGCGCCGCAGATCCACCATCGGCATACGGTACCAGATGCGCTATTTTTCCCGTCACAAAAACTCTGGTTGTTTGGGGTCATTGGGTTGGTGATTGCGGCATTGATCTTAGTCACGATGGAGCGCTACTTTGCGAGTGGTCATAATGCGCGCTTAGGGTTAAAACTTGATGCTGAGCGGGTTAAACAAGTGATCACGCAGTTTGGTGGTAACGAAATTTCACAACTGGCCTTTTTAAATGATAAGTTGGTCTATTACTATCAAGTTGATGGGGTTGACCAGTTGGTCTTTTTATACCAACAGAAGGCCGACAAATTGATTTTAATGGGTGAGCCGTTTGGTAACCAGGCATTGTTGCAGCCGGCCTTAGAACAGCTAATGGACGATGCTGACAGCGATGGGTATTCGTTGGTCTTTTATGAGATCAATGAAACCTTAACGATGCGGTTACATGAAATGGGCTTTGATTTCATTAAAACGGGTGAAGAAGGTCACGTTAAATTAAGTGAATTCAGTCTAGCTGGTAAGCGGCTACGTGGTGAGCGTGCCTTGATGAATAAGTTCAAACGTGATAATTATACGTTTGCGGTGTTACAACCACCATTTAGTGCGGCTACAATGACGGCGTTAAAGGCCGTCTCGGATAGTTGGCTGCATGGTGAAACTGAAAAAGGCTTCTCATTAGGGTTCTTTGACGAGACTTACTTGAATCAAGCGCCAGTGGCGGTCGTCTATAATCCAGAACACGAGATTGTGGCGTTTGCCAATGTGATGCCCCAAGGTAATGATCAAGTGACGTCAATTGATCTGATGCGCTCGAGTCAAGCCGCGCCATCAGGGATTATGGATACCGTGTTTGTGCATCTGTTTGAGCAAGCGCGTGATGACGGCTATACTTACTTCAATCTTGGGATGGCGCCATTAGCTGGCGTTGGGGTGTCGCGGTATAGCTTTATTCAAGAAAAGATTGCCCACTTGATTTATGAATATGGGTATCAGTTATATGGGTTCCAAGGCTTACGCTCCTATAAGGAGAAGTATGTCACTGAATGGGCCCCGAAATATATCGCTTATCGTAAGCGTAACTCGTTGATCTTTACGATCCTGCAACTATTGCAAGTGGTTAACACGCGTGTTAAAAAGCCCCATGGTCGGCATAATATTTTAATGCCGAAGTGGTTACAAAATAATCCGCACCATTAAAAAAATGCGCATCTCGATTTTTTCGAGATGCGCATTTTGACGTTTAATTAGTGTATTTAGGGGGTAAGACATGCTTGAAGTTTTGAAAGCCGTCGAAGATATCGGTCAAAGTGCGACCATTGATAAACAAATTGAGGTTTTCTTTAGGTGCAAAGCCCATCTTAGTACTCATCTGCATCATGTCGACCATGGGATCGTAAAAACCATCGATATTATAAAGCGCGATTGGTTTTTGGTGAATATCCATTTGACTCCATGATAGCATTTGCAAAAATTCTTCGAAGGTCCCAAAACCACCTGGTAAGACAATAAAAGCATCCGCTAAGTGGAGCATTTTTTCTTTACGTTCAGTCATCGTTTTGGTTTCAATAAAGGTCGTCACGGATTTTAAAGCTAGTCCACGTTCTACCAGAAAACGGGGAATAATCCCAATGACGCGACCGTCAGCGGCTAAGGTTGCGGTCGCCAGCTTGCCCATTAAACCATGATCGCCACCGCCATAAACGAGTTGATAATCATTTTCAGCCAAATATTGTCCTAAGGCGACCGTTTTAGCGGTGAACTTAGGATCTAAGCCAGAGTTAGAGCCACAAAAAACACAAATATTATGAATTGCCATCGTGTGAACACCTTTCTATTTAAACGTCGGGGTCAAAAAAACGCACGGGCTTGATGCACCATGCGTTTACTGTGACGAGCTTAATCGTCTGGTTCGCCAATATCGTAGTCAGTATCTTGCATGGCTTCAACTTGACCTAAGCGGTAACCATTACCAACTTGTGAGAAGAAGTCATGGTTAGATGTCCCAGTAGAAATCCCGTTCATTACAACCGGATTAACATCTTCCGCGGTATCTGGGAAGAGGGTATCTTGACCTAAGTTCATCAAGGCTTTATTCGCATTGTAACGACTGAAAGTCAAGACTTCATCAGACCAACCAACTTGATCATAAACTAAATGAACATAATTTTCTTCATTTTCATAAAGCTTGTACAAGAAGTCGAACATCCAGTCTTTAAATTCAGCTTGTTGTTTTTCAGAACGTTCCTTAAAGCCTAATTGGAATTTATACCCAATATACGTGCCGTGGACACTTTCATCCCGTAGAATCAATTTGATGATTTCGGCCACGTTTGGTAATTGGTTATGCCCCAAGTAGTAAAGTGGGGTATAGAAACCAGAGTAGAATAAGAAAGTTTCCAAAAAGACGTTCGCAACTTTTTGCTTCAATGGATCTTCATCAAGGTTATCGTAAAGCTTGTAAATCCATTGGGCTTTGTTTTGTAGGTATTCTTCGCTGTCGCTCCAGTCGAAGATTTCGTTAATTTCGTCAGGCGTATTCAACGTTTCAAAAATCGTTGAGTAACTCTTTGCATGAACGGATTCCATAAATTGGATGTTGTTCAAAACGGCCGTTTCATGTGAGGTTAAGACATGCCGACGTAATGATTGTAAGCCATCTTGGGATTGCAAGGTGTCTAACAAGGTCAAGCCACCAAAGACATGGCCAACTACCCAACGATGGTCGTCATCTAAGTCTCGCCAGTCTGCCATATCATTAGAAACCGGAATCCGAGTATCTAACCAGAATTGTTCGGTTAATTTTTCCCAAGTACTTTTATCAATTGCATCTGAAACGCGGTCCCAGTTGATTGCTTTGTAGTTACCGTTGTCGAGCAATTTTTGGTAGTAAGCCAAATCTGTTGCCATAGTGAGTGTCCTCCTAAAAATCTAATGTCCTAAATGACGCAACTTTCACATTCATTGACGCCGACTTCACCATCGTCATCAGTAAAGGTCCGAATATAATAGATCGACTTAATGCCTTTACGGTAAGCATAGTTTCGTAAGATATTTAAGTCCCGGGTCGTCATCTTATCTGTGCGACCATCTTTCCATTCGTATAAGCCAGCGGGAATCGTCGAACGCATAAACAAGGTTAAACTCATACCTTGGTCCACATGTTGTTGGGCCGCAGCATAGACGTCAATGACCTTCCGCATGTCGGTATCGTAAGCCGACTTATAATAATCAATTGTATCATTAGAGAGGTAAGGAGCGGGATAATAAATCTTACCAATTTTCTTTTCTTGGCGTTCTTCGACCCGATTGATGATTGGATGCAAGCTAGCGGTCGTGTCATTGATGTATGAGATCGACCCATTTGGTGCGACTGCCATCCGGTTTTGGTGGTACAACCCATCACGCATCACATCAGCTTTTAAGGCTGCCCAATCATCACGGGTTGGAATAAAGATGCCCTTGAACAAAGCGGCCGTTTTATCAAACTTAGGTTGCCAATCTTGTTCGGTATACTTATCGAAGTATGAGCCATCAGCATATTTAGACTTATCAAAGTTTACAAAAGTTTCATGCCGTTCACGGGCAATTTCATTAGAAGCTTTTAACGTCCAGTAGTTCAAAAGTAAGAAGTAGATGTTGGTAAAATCAACGGCTTCTTTACAGCCATATGCCATTTGATTTTTGGCAAAATAGGCATGGAGACCCATGGCACCTAAACCAATCGTATGAGCTTGATGGTTACCTTTTTGAATCGAAGGCACGACGTCAACATTAGAATTATCAGTTACAAAGGTCAATGCTCGCACCATGGCTTCAACGGAATGACCAAAGTCTGGAGACTGCATTAAGTTAACGATGTTAGTTGAACCCAAGTTACAGCTAATGTCGGTCCCTAACTTTTCGTATTCTTGTTGGTCGTTGATCATCGATGGGGTTTGGACTTGCATCACTTCAGAACACAAGTTACTCATCACGATTTTACCGTCAATTGGATTGTCACGGTTAGCGGTATCGACATTGACCACGTATGGATAACCGGATTCTTGTTGCAATTTACTGATTTCATTTTCCAAATCGCGGGCTTTGATCTTGGTCTTCTTGATGTTCGGGTTCTTAACCATGTTGTCGTATTCTTTTGTAATATCGACGTAAGAGAATGGCACCCCGTATTCGCGTTCAACACCATAAGGGCTGAAGAGGTACATATCAGCATCGGCTTTAATCAAGTCATAGAACTTGTCAGGTACGGTGACACCAAGTGACAATGTCTTTAACCGAACCTTTTCGTCGGCGTTTTCTTTTTTCGCAGATAAAAAGGCGATGATGTCTGGATGGAAGACGCTCAAATAAACGACCCCAGCGCCTTGACGTTGGCCTAATTGGTTAGAATATGAAAAACTATCTTCCAATAACTTCATTACGGGGACCACGCCACTAGCCGCACCTTCAATATGCTTGATGGGGTCACCAGCACCCCGTAAGTTACTGAGGTTGATCCCAACCCCACCACCAATTCGGGAGAGTTGCAACGCTGAGTTGATCGTCCGACCGATTGAGTTCATATCATCAGTCGATTGAATCAAGAAACAAGAAATCAGTTCGCCACGCCGTGACCGGCCAGCGTTTAAGAAACTAGGCGTCGCTGGTTGGTAACGTTGATGAATGATTTCATCGGCTAAATCCATCGCTAACGTTTCGTTACCATCTGCAAAGTACAACGCATTCATTGCCACGCGATCGATGTAGTTTTCCAAATAGTAGTCGCCATTGTTAGTTTTTAACGCATATTGGGCGTAAAACTTGTAAGCGGCCATGAAGGTCTTAAAGTGGAAATCTTGTGACCGTAAATAATCGTAGAGTTTTTCAATAAAACTAAAGTCATACTTGGCCAAAAAGCCAGTTTCTAGATAATCGTGCGTTTCTAAGTAATCAAACCGCGCTTTTAAACTGTCAAATTGCTTCGTATTTGGACGGACGTTTTGTGCCAAGAAAGCGGCTAAAGCTTCTTGGTCTTTGTTCAACGGAATTTGGTTATCAACCGGAATGTTGATCTCGTTGTTCAAATCATAATACGTGACGTCGGATAAATTTTTTAGGGTCATGCGAGTTCCTCTTTCTTCATAAAATTAGGCCAAAAATGGACGACCCACAATCAGTAGCTTCCTATTGATTGTGGGTCGGCATCTTCATTAACAAATAATATGTAGCAACACAAAAAAGCGTTGACCACTAAACGGCTAATTGCTTCAAAGCATCTGGCCGGAAACCAGCAATACTGCTTTCGCCATTGATTTCAACAACGGGAACCGCATGGAAACCTTGGTCTTTTAAGTAGTCCACGTATTCAGGGTTAACGTTGATATTCTTTTCTTCAAACGCAATGTTGTGCGCCGTCAAAAACTTCTTGGTCATCTTGCATTGCATGCAGTTGTTTTTAGTAAATACAGTAATTTTTTTCATAATTGGTTCCACCTTTAATTCGTTTAATCGATAAATTTAGTATACAACAAGATATGGAAAATACAATTAAAAAAACACAACATCTAGTAGTTTAAAATTCATAAAACCACTAGGTGTTGTGTTATGGCGAGCGATAAGCCCTAAATTAATTTTATTTAAAATAATTGTCGTTTGTTCGATGAATCAGTTATCATAGATATAGCCTAAAAACTCGAGGAAACTATTCATGACTAATTACTATTATACACACAATCCAGACGTTGTGCATGACGAAAAACAATGGAATTTTGAAATTTTTGATCACCAATTTACGTTCACGACCGATAATGGCGTCTTTTCGAAACGGACCGTGGATTACGGTTCGCGGACGTTACTCGCGGCATTTGATCCAACGCAATTACCGGCCGGACCACTGTTAGATCTTGGGACCGGTTATGGGCCAATTGGCATGGCATTGGCTTACCAGTCACCAGAGCGAACGGTTGATATGGTTGACGTTAACGAACTAGCTTTAAGTTTGGCGCGTAAAAATGTGGCTTTGAATCAGATTGAAAATGTCCATATTTTCACGTCTGACCGCTATGACCAAGTAACGACGACCAATTATGCGGCGATTGTGACCAATCCACCAGTCCGCGCTGGTAAAGCGGTTGTGGAAGCAATGCTGACTGGCGCCTATGATCATTTGACCACACAAGGCACGTTGACAGTCGTCCTACAAAAAAAGCAGGGTGCACCTTCTGCTAAAAAGTTAATGACCACGACGTTTGGTAATTGTACCATTATCAAGAAAGATAAGGGGTACTACATCTTACAAAGTGTTAAGGAGGCGATCGCGTGACTGACAGTGAACCTGAAAAGTGGATGCGCGAGGCACTGCAAGAAGCTAAATTGGCTTATTTGATTGGCGAAGTGCCAATTGGGGCCGTCGTGGTCCATAATGGCGAGATCATTGGCCGGGGGCACAACTTACGTGAACATGGTCAAGATGCGACGCTCCATGCTGAAGTCTTGGCGATTCAAGAAGCCTGTGAATATTTGCATAGTTGGCGGCTAGAAGATTGCCAGCTGTATGTCACACTTGAACCTTGCATTATGTGTAGTGGTGCCATCATCAATGCGCGGATTCCGGTTGTTTATTATGGGGCGCGTGATCCTAAAGCAGGCGCCGTGCATAGTTTGTATCAACTGCTGGGTGATGAGCGCTTGAATCATCAAGTTGAGGTACATGAGCGGCTTTTGGCGCGACCTGCTGGTGAGTTATTACAACGATTTTTCCGCGGGATTCGTGAACGGCAAAAAGCAGCTAAAAAAGCCCGCCGCCAAGCTACCGAAAAAAATTAGGCTGATGGCTAGCATTCTAGGTCTAAATCATGTATTATAGTATTTGCCGCAAGGCCTTAAGGCAAGGGTGGATTTACGAATCGTGTCAGGTCCGGAAGGAAGCAGCACTAAGTTTGCTTCATCTTGTGCCTTAAGTTTTTATGAAATGTAACAGCTCTTAGCCGTTTGGTTGAGAGCTTTTTATTTAAAAAAATATGGTTATTTTTAGGCTAGTGAGAAAGGAAGATTCGCGTGTATCGGGCACTATATCGGGTTTGGCGGCCGCAACGTTTTGATGACTTAGTGGGCCAGCAAATGATTACCCAGACATTGAAAAATGCCATCATGACCCATCAAACGAGTCATGCGTATTTATTCACGGGGCCACGAGGCACTGGGAAGACGTCGGCTGCTAAGATTTTTGCCAAGGCGATCAACTGTCATCACTTAGTTGACGGTGAACCGTGCAACGAATGTGCGACTTGTAAGGCCATTACGAACGGTCAATTAAATGATGTTATCGAAATTGATGCGGCTTCCAATAACGGGGTCGAAGAAATTCGGGATATCCGTGACAAGGCCAAGTACGCGCCTACGGAAGCTGATTATAAGATTTATATCATTGATGAAGTGCACATGCTGTCAACGGGAGCATTTAATGCCTTATTAAAGACTTTAGAAGAACCGCCTGCTAATGTGATTTTTATTTTAGCAACGACAGAGCCACATAAGATTCCGTTAACGATTATTTCGCGGACGCAGCGGTTTGATTTTCGCCGGATCAGTGCGAAAGATAGTTATGATCGCATGGTCTATATTTTGCAACAAAAGCAAGTTGAGTTTGACGAAAAAGCGTTACGCGTCATTGCTCAAGCCGCAGAAGGTGGGATGCGGGATGCCTTAAGCATCTTGGATCAGGTTATTTCATTTGGCGACAATACGGTGACATTAGACGATGCGTTAATGGTTACTGGTAGTGTGACGAAGAAGTTGATTGCTGATTATATGGAAGAAGTCACCCAGCATGTGACGAAACCCGCGCTGGAGACGATGCGGCAAATCTTACAAGAAGGTAAAGATGCTAACCGATTTATCGAAGATTTAATCAGTTATACGCGGGATGTGCTATTGTATCAACAAGCCCCCGAAATGGTCGACAGTGTCGCCATGGGGGAAAATGATCAACGGTTTGCGGATTTTGCGAAATCAATCGATGCTGAAGTCTTGTATCAAATGATCAAAACGCTCAATGATATTCAACAACAAATGCGGTTTACAACGCATCCGGATGTTTATCTAGAAGTATTGACCGTCAAACTAGCACAGCTAGAAGCCCCCGTTAGCGGTGCTAAACCGACAGCGGCAACAGCAGCTGTGCCAGATACGGCCGCTGTCCAACAATTGACGACGAAAGTGGATCAATTACAGGCTGAATTACAAGGCCTTAAAGCGAATGGGGTTAAAGCCGCGCCAGCTAAAACCGCACGGGTCAAACAAAATAGTAATGGGCCAGTGATTAAGAAAGTTAATGTTAGCCAAGTGTATCCAATTTTAGGTGCCGCCACCAAAGATGATTTGGTACAGGTGCGTGAGGTTTGGGCGGACTTGATGAACATTTTAAGCATCACCCAACGGGCGTTAATGCACGTGGCCCAGCCAGTTGCGGCAAGTGATGAAGGCGTCGTCGTGGCATTTGATTATCCATTCTTATATCAAAAGGCGATTGATGATCAAGCGTTGATGGATGCACTTGGTAATGGGTTGGATCGCTTAATGGGCCATGCACCGAAGTTAGTGTGCGTGCCCAAAGAACAATGGCCGCAAATTCGGCGTGACTTTTTAGCCACGCACCAACCGGAGAATAGTCCAGCAGCGAGTCAGGCGCCCGCTAAGCCGGCGGTCGTCGATCAAGCTGAGCAGTTATTTGGCGATTTAGTTGAAGTTAAACCAGATTAATGTTTTGAAATTGAAAGGAACTGATAAATATGATGCGTGGTATGGGTAATATGCAAAACATGATGAAACAAATGAAAAAAATGCAACAACAAATGACGGCTGAACAAGCGGCCTTAAATGAAAAGACCTTTACTGGGAAAGCCCCCGACGAAATGGTCACGGTCACATTTACCGGTGACAAAAAGATGCAAGATATCACCATCAATCCAGCAGCCGTTGATCCTGATGACGTGGATATGTTACAAGACTTGGTCGTAGCGGCAGTTAATGATGCCTTGGCTCAAGTTGATGACCAAACGCAAAGTACGATGGGCAAGTATACCCAAGGATTAAACTAAGCGAAGTTAAAGATAGTAGTGAGGTAAAAGCATGCAGTATCCAGAACCAATTGCCAAGTTGATTGACAGTTATATGAAGCTCCCCGGGATTGGTGGTAAAACAGCAACACGGTTGGCATTTTATACGATTGATATGGCGGGTGACGATGTGACCGAGTTTGCGAAATCACTCGTCGCTGCCAAACGGGATCTGCATTTTTGCAGCATTTGTGGCAATATTACCGAGGATGATCCATGTGTGATCTGTAAAGATAAGTCCCGCGATCAAAGCACAGTTTTGGTCGTTGAAGAGGCTAAAGACGTGATGGCCATGGAAAAAATCAAGGAATATCAAGGTCTCTATCATGTCTTACATGGGGTGTTGTCGCCAGTTGATGGTAAAGGACCAGAAGATATTAATATTGCCAGCTTATTAAAGCGACTTCAGCAAAATGATGCGATCAAGGAAGTCATTATTGCGACCAATGCGACACCAGAAGGGGAAGCAACCGCGATGTATATTTCACGGTTAGTTAAACCAGCTGGGATTAAAGTGACCCGCTTAGCGCATGGGCTATCAGTGGGGAGCGATATTCAATATGCGGATGAAATGACGTTGTTCAAGGCGGTAGAAGGCCGTCAGGAAATGTAATAGGTGGCGAGGATAATTTTTAAGCGACGGAAGAAAATTAAACAAGCGCAAGCGGTCTATGATCAACAATTGCTAACGTTACTGGATGCAGCGAAGTTAGATTGGGATCGGGCCAAGCAAAATGAACAAGCAATCTATGACAACAATACGAATGAATTAGTGACTCAAACGGCATTAGCGCGCGCAAAGTACTTGTATTTGTACCGTGAAGCACGGCGGCGGCAAGTCCATGGTCAGAAAATTCAACAGTCCGTGATTGATAAATAAACGTAGCAAAATCTGATGTCATGTGGGCATCAGATTTTTTTTACAATTAAATAAAAACCACAATTGCTAGTGGTAAATGCGGTAAAATAAGACCACGACCTACCTTCACTAGTAGGACCGTGATTAGACACCTTGGTAGTAATCAAGTACAATTATTACATATACGAATTTTTAGATGGGATTGGGAATTGTGACTGGAAAACTAATAACCTTTGAAGGACCAGATGGTGCGGGCAAGACGTCCGCTTTACAAGCAATTGTGGCTGAGATTCAACCACAACTAGGGGATCGCTTGGTCGTCACACGCGAACCGGGCGGCAATCAAATTTCTGAGGCGATTCGCCAAATTATTTTGGATCGTCACAACACAGCGATGGATGATCGGACCGAAGCGTTATTATATGCGGCTGCGCGGCGCCAACATATCGTGCAAAAAATCTTGCCAGCCCTGCAAGCGGATCAACTCGTTTTGTGTGATCGCTTTATCGATAGCTCGATTGCCTATCAAGGCGCTGGTCGGGGTATCGGGGAACAAGCCGTCTATGACATGAACCAATTTGCCACTGAAGGGCTAACACCGGATTTAACGTTGTACTTTGATGTCGATGCGGCAGTAGGTCTGCAGCGGATTCAGACCCATCGGCAAAATGAAATCAATCGCTTAGATGTTGAAGCCTTGAGTTTTCATCATCGAGTTCAAGCGGCTTATTTGGCACTTTTAAAACAGCATCCTGAACGGATTAAACGGGTCGATGCGAGTCAACCATTGGCACAAGTCGTCACCCAAAGTTTGGCAATCATGCAAACGCAATTGCCACAATACTTTACCACCGAAGGGAAGTCGAAAATATGAAATTAATTATTGCGATTGTCCAAGATAAAGATAGTAATCGATTAAGTAATCAATTCATTGAAGCTAACGTTCGGGCCACAAAATTATCGACAACCGGTGGCTTTTTGCGGTCAGGTAATACAACCTTTATGATTGGTATCGATGATGATCGTGTTGAAGAAGTGCTGGCAATGATCAAAGAAACGAGCCATGCCCGGGACCAATTTATGACCCCACCAGTTAACTTGGATGTCACCATGGATGGGGCTTCGGCTTACCCGGTGGAAGTTCAAGTCGGTGGCGCAACGGTGTTTGTCTTACCAATTGAACAATTTCATCAATTTTAAAAGTTAGGTGGCGCTTATGACAGCTGAGACCATTGCCACCACACTAGCGGCGAAACAACCGCATTTACTGGCGGCTTTTAAACATATTATTGACCAAAATCACTTGGCCCATGCCTATTTATTCGCTGGAATGGAAGGCGCTGGCCAACCAGAACTCGCGACTTGGATTGCCCAACGCCTATTTTGTTTACATGTGACAGCTGGTGAGCCCGATGGCACGTGCGAAGAGTGTGTGCGGATTGCGACTCATCAACATCCGGATATCGTGATGGTCGCACCCGATGGGCAAAGTATCCATGTGGATCAAGTGCGGTATTTAAAATCAGAGTTTTCAAAAAGTGCCGTTGAGGGTAATCGCAAGCTCTTTATTATTAGTGACGCTGAAAAAATGACGGCTAGTGCAGCGAATAGTTTGTTGAAGTTCATTGAAGAGCCAAGTGGCAATGTCACCGCCTTTTTATTAACGACTAATCGGCAACTGATGCTACCGACAATTATTTCACGGACACAAGTGATTGAGTTTCCACCATTGCCAGCACCAGTGCTACAACAAACGTTTGAAGCGGCTGGCATTTCGGCGCAAAATGCGCAAACACTGCGGCATTTAACCAATAGTTTGACGCAAGCACAGCAATTATTGACCGATGATTGGTTACCAACTGCGGTCACACAACTGTGGCAATGGTTCCAACAAGCGGTTAAAGGGGATCCCCGAAGTTTCGTCGCGGTACAGACCCGTTTGGTGGGCTTAGCGAAAGAACGCGATCAGCAATTAGTGGTCTTAGACTTAATTGCGGCGCTATTTCAGGATTTATTGCAGTTACACTTTCAAGTGGATGCTGCAAGTGAGTTGAGCTTTGGCCAATACCAAAGTCAATTAACCGTGTTAACGACTAATCTGACGGCTGATCAATTGGTAACGGCAACTGAACTTGCGTTGACTGCGAAGCGCCAATTAGCTAGCAATATTAGTTTTCAAAACGTCTTAGAAGGCCTAACGTTGCAACTATGGCCGATTTTTAAAACGAACGCTTAAAAAATAGGAAGATGAGGGTGAGCGTGTGGATAAGCGTGATTTGTACGATAGTTTTGGCGACATGGAACAACAGATGCAACAAATGCTCGATAAAATGGCGCAATTACGGGCAGATATGACAACCGTGTTAGAAAAAAACGCCGAACTAGTGATTGAAAATGAACACTTACGAGAACGGATGGTTGAAATCGAAAATGAAGCGCCAAAAAAGACCACCAGTACCACCACGCTATCCAAATCGCGTCAAAACTTGGAGAAGTTGTACGACGAAGGGTTCCATGTCTGCAATCAATTTTATGGCAAACGACGAGATGATGATGAATCGTGTGTATTTTGTCTCGAAGTCATTTATGGTGAACGGGCGTAGGTAGGAGGAAAAAATTTGCAAACGCAACAAAGTTTTGCTGACCATGCTGGTGTTGGCACATTGTATCTCGTACCGACACCGATTGGTAATTTACAAGATATGACGTATCGGGCAGTCGCCACGTTAAAAGCAGTGGATTTAATTGCCGCTGAGGATACGCGCAATACGCAGAAGTTACTTAATCATTTTGAGATTACAACGAAGCAAATTAGTTTTCATGAACATAATACCCAAGAACGCATCCCACAATTAATTGAAAAACTGCAGCAAGGTCAAGATTTGGCACAAGTGAGTGATGCGGGGATGCCATCGATTAGTGATCCGGGAACGGAGCTCGTTGCAGCATGTGTTGCCCAAGGGTTACCGGTTGTCCCATTACCGGGCGCTAACGCGGGGTTAACGGCGCTGATTGCATCGGGATTAGTGCCGCAACCATTTTATTTCTATGGTTTTTTACCACGGAAAAAACAAGAACAAAAAGCGGCTTTAGCCGAACTGGTTCAACGTTCGGAAACGGTGATCATTTATGAATCTCCATTCCGGGTTGCAAAGACCTTGACGAATTTGGCAACGGTTTGTGAGCCGACGCGTCCAATCGTGGCCTGTCGGGAATTGACTAAACGCTATGAAGAGTTCGCACGCGGGTCGTTAGCAGAAATGGTGACCTGGTCGCAAGATCATCAGCTAAAAGGTGAGTTTGTCTTGTTGATTGGTGGCAATCCGGTTGAACCAACAACCGCATCAACTGATGAGCTGGCCGAATTACCTTTGAAGGCCCAAGTTGAAGCTTTGATTGCAGCAGGTAGTAAACCTAATGCTGCGATCAAGGAAATTGCCAAACGGCGTCAATTGCAACGACAAGTTGTTTACAATGATTTTCACGGGATTAATTAGAGATGAGGGACGATGAGATGGCAACCTTAGGGGCACAGGCAAGTGTATACACAGAACAACATCGGATCACTTATTACGAATGTGATCGGACCGGGCGGGCAACTTTATCGACGCTGATCAATATCGTAATTTTGGCGTCACAAGACCAAAGTAATGCACTCGGGTTAACCACTGAATTCGTACAAGGTCACGGTGTTGGTTGGGTTGTGACCCAATATTCAATGGCCATTACGAGAATGCCACACTTAGATGAAACCGTAACACTGGCCGTACGCGGGTCAGCCTATAATCCATATTTTGCGTTCCGGGAATTTTGGGTTCGGGATGCTGATGGTGAAACGTTGGCTTACATTACCAGTATTTGGGTAACGATGAGTCAAACAACGCGGCGTATCGTGAAGCTTGATGAAGATCTCGTCACACCATACCATTCCGAAATGGTTAAGCGGATTCCAAGATTACCACGGCCCATTAGTTTTGAAGCAACTGATGCGACGATTAGTAAACCATATCAAGTGCGCTTCTTTGATATCGATCCAAATCGGCATGTCAACAATGCGCACTATTTCGATTGGTTATTAGATACGTTACCAGCCGACTTTTTGTTGCAACATGATTTGATTCACGTCGATGTGCGGTATGAAAATGAAGTTCAATATGGACATACGGTTACTGCTGAAGTCAACGTGTTACCAACGAATGATGATGGCACGGTGACGACCAGTCATCGGATTCGCGTGGCGGATGAAAAATGTTGTGAAGTGACGATTCAATGGCAACCGACAACAGTTGCGTAACCCTTAATTCAAACGAGCTGACAGTGAAAACTGGCGGCTTTTTTTGACTGAAATTATAAGGGTGAGTATGCTATGATAAGATTATTCTTTGTGGGAGGTACACTATGTCAATTCTTGTTTTAGGTGGGGCCGGTTATATCGGTTCTCATATGGTTGATCGATTGATTGAAAACGGCACCGATACGGTGGTCGTGGATAATCTGGTGACTGGGCATCGCGCAGCAATCAATTCGCAAGCCAAGTTTTATCAGGGGGATGTTCGCGATGCGGACTTCTTAAACCATGTTTTTGATCAAGAATCAATTGAAGCAGTTGTTCATTTTGCGGCATTTTCAATCGTACCAGAATCAATGGCCAAACCATTGAAGTATTTCGACAACAACACGGGTGGTATGATTACGTTGTTAGAAGTGATGCAAGCACATGATGTTAAGCAAATTGTCTTCTCATCAACAGCAGCGACGTATGGGACACCCAAACAGATTCCAATTAAAGAAACTGATCCACAATTACCGATTAACCCATATGGGGCTAGCAAGTTGATGATGGAACAAATCATGCATTGGGCTGATGTTGCCTATGGTGTTAAATTTGTCGCTTTACGTTACTTTAATGTGGCTGGTGCTAAGCCAGATGGCAGTATTGGTGAAGATCATGGTCCTGAAACGCATTTAGTGCCAATCATCTTACAAGTGGCACAAGGAAAACGGGATGAATTAAAAATTTTCGGTGATGACTACCAAACACCAGACGGCACGAATGTCCGAGACTATGTTCATGTGTTAGATTTAGCCGATGCGCATATCTTGGCGTTGAAGTATTTGGCAGCTGGTCATGATAGTAATGCCTTTAATTTAGGCTCATCAACTGGTTTTTCTAATAAGCAGATGTTGATGGCAGCTCGTGAAGTCACTGGACAACCGATTCCAGCAACGCTAGCAGCTCGGCGTCCTGGTGACCCAGATTCATTAGTTGCGGCTAGTGATAAAGCACGTGACGTGCTTGGCTGGCAACCACAATATGATGATGTCAAAGAAATTATCAAAACGGCTTGGGCTTGGACACAAGCACATCCAAACGGTTATGATGACCGTCATTAATTAAATGAAAAGAACTGGTCCATCTGACTCGTGTTTGAGTCGGATGGACCAGTTCTTTTGTGTCTCACTTATTGATTTAATTGTTGATAATCGCCGATGATGGCTAAAAGACGATTGATATCAGTTGTATCAACATCACCAATCGTACCAATTCGGAAACTAGGAATAGTGGATACTTTTCCGGGATAGATAACGAATCCACGGGTTTTGATAAATTGATAGAAATCATCAAAATCAAAATTAGTGTGTGGATACTTGAATGATGTAATGATTGGTCCTTGGTAGGCAGGGTCAATGACTAACTCAAAGCCTAAAGCTTGCATGCCAGTACTTAAAGCACGTTGACTGGCGGCATAACGTTGATAGCGTTCATTGACGCCACCTTCATCAGCCAGTTCAGTTAACGCTTGTGCAAACGCGTGAACAACGTGGGTTGGGGATGTAAATCGCCATTTTCCAGGTTGTTGAGTCATCGTTTGCCATTGTGCGAATAAGTCGAGGCTCAATGAACGGGCATTGCCAGCAGTTTTTGCTAATTCAGCTTGTTTAGCAATGATAAAGGCAAAACCAGGGACACCCTGAACACACTTGTTAGCACTACTGATTAAGTAGTCGCAATCGAGTTCATCAACGTTGATCGGAACGCCACCAAGACTAGACATGGCATCAATAATACTGATGATACCGCGATCCTTTAGTAGCGGCATTAACTGTTCAATGGGATTTAATACCCCGGTTGTTGTTTCACTGTGAACAGTTGCAAAGTGGGTGACTTCAGGATGATCAGCTAATGCTTGTGCAATCCGTTGTGGATCAACGACTTCGTCATCAGCAAAGTCAACATCGATATGAGTAATCTCATAGTAGTCGGCGATTTCACTAATTCGACGTCCATAAGCCCCATTGATGGCAATCATTAAAACCGCATCAGTACGAGGAACCGCAGAACCAATTGTCGCTTCAACCCCGTAACTACCACTCCCTTGAAGTAAAACGGTGGTGTAAGTCGTCGGGTCAGCTTCAGCCAGCGCTAAGATCTCTCGGCGAATGGTTTCCGTAACTTGACGATAATCGCTATCCCAAGTGCAGTAATCAATTTGCATCGCTGCTTTAACCGAGGCTGTCGTACTTAACGGACCTGGTGTTAACAATAAATAAGGTTGCTTCATAGGTTAACAAAATCTCCTTTATACAGCTTATTGAATATCGCTTACTGGGGCATTGATTGAATCGATTAACGCTGGTAATTCAGTCATAGACATTAAAATATGGTCGGCACCAGCTGCTTCATATTGTGACGCTACTTTGGCCCGCAATAAGGCTTGTTGTGGACGAGATAAAGCGTCAAATTCAGTGGCCGATAAGCCCATTAAATTACTACCTTCGACAATCCCAACGGTAATCGCATCAGCATTTTGCCCTTCTAAGATGTCATTGATCGAGTCGCCAACTTTTAAGACTTTAGTAAAGTCGGTGACTTCTAGCTTGTCACAAGCGAGTTCTAACATAGCAGGTGCTGGTCGTCCAATCCCATTAGTTTGTTCAGATGTGACATTGATCGCTGGATGATAGCCTTGATTAGCTGCAATTGGTGCCACGATAGCAAGCATTTCTTCATCGTAACCAGTAGTTGTCCCATAGGCAATGTGATTAGTCGTTAGATAATCGATCACAGCGGACATGCCAGGTTTTAACTGCGCAAAGTCAGTTAATGAAGCTAATAAAATATCTTTAAAATCTAAATAAATTCGGTCACAATCATCGTTAGTTGGTAGCACTTGGAAACGCGCTTGCCAATTGTTTTGGACAACCGGTAAGTTAATGATCTTGTGGATATGGGTGTATTTATCTAAACCCATATCTTTGCGAATTTCGGCTTCAGTGATTTGAACGCCAACGTTAGCGAAGGCTTTTTGAAATGCGACGATTGGTGCTCGACTACCGTAATCGATCGTGGTTCCAGCCCAATCAAAAATAACTGCTTGAATCGTCATGTATAAACTCCTTTAAATCGTGAGACTAGTTTTTCTTTAAATAGTGACCGCGTAATTTCATAGAAACAACTTCTAAGACAATTGCAACGCCTAACAATAGGTAAACGATTAAACCAACTTCATGGAAGTTAAAGTAGAACCCACTGGCCATGAAGAGATAGTACCCAATGTCGTCGGCACCGGCAGCAGCACCAACGGCAACCGCGTTAGCAAAGTTGATTTCAAAACGAATGAAAGTCCAACTAAGCAAGGCTGGAATAATTGATGGTAAGATGGCCTGGAAAATAATTGGCCAAAACCCAACACCACTAGCTTTCAGTGCTTCAATCGTATCGGATGAAGTTTCTTCGATGCTTTCTGAATAAGCTTTAACTAGATAGGCAATACTATGGAACGTCAGTCCAACGACGGCTGCGTTGGCACCTAGGCCCATAACAACAGAATAGATTAAGACCCAGAGAATCGTTGGAATAGCACGAATAAAGGCCATGACGGCTTTTATACTGGTGGCTAACCAACTAGGTGCCAAGTTACGTGCTGAGAAAACGGCAATGAAGAAAGCGAATAAAGCGCCCAAAAGGGTGGTCAACATGGCAAGACCGACACTGGTTGCTAGTGCTCTTAGTAGCAAGCCCCAAGAATCTTGACCGACACTTGGTTGCAAGAACATTGACTTTAAGTTAGCACCTAGACTTTGAAAGGCTTCGCCAAACTTTAAATTAGCAGTATCTAAAGTGGCCAATGAATAAACGGTAATGACCGCTAATGCTAATAGGACAGCCCGTAAAATTAAACGGGGTTTTGTCAGCAAGCTGATCCGTTTGGCTGGTTGGGCTGGCTGTAATGGTTTTGAACCTGGCTGACTATTTTCAATCATGCAATGGCCCTCCGAATCTGAGTTGAGGTAAGTTCCAATAGAATAACCAAAATGGCAATCAATAAGACGATTAAACCAGCAGCGTCATAACGGAATTGTTTGAAGTAATGATTGAAGAGAAAGCCAACGCCAGTCCCGGTTAAGATCCCGACTAAGGTGGCATCACGTAAGTTGTTTTCTATCATATATAACACCCAACTGGTTAATGTGCTGGCAACTTCTGGTAACACGCCACAGAACACGCATTGAAAATAGTTTGCGCCAACTGCTTGTAAGGCTTGTAACTTTTCACCATCTAGATCTTCAATGGTCTCCGTGAAAGCACGGGTAAGGTAGCCAAGTGTCATGAAGAAAAGCGCTAAGAAACCAGTAAAATCACTTTGCTTGAATGAAAAAAGTAAAATCATTGCCCAAGCGACAACTGGAATATTTCGTAAGAGGGAAGCCCCGAAACGAATAATCCAACGTAAAGCGGGTGTTGGGCTAGTTGTTTTTGCGCCGAGAATGGCGAAAATTAACCCTAATATGCTGGCACAAACAGTCGAGGAAACCGCGACAATCAAAGTTCGCCAGAGCTGATAAAGAATCGGTCCCAAGTAGGTGATTGAACGATCCGTAGGAACAAAATTCTTAAATAACCAAATCAAGCCGGCAGGGACTTGAGCCAAAGATGTTAACGTTTGAAAGTTAACGATGGCAACAGAACCGAAGTAAATGACCAATAAGACAGCCAAGACTACCCCAAGTCGGAGACGTCGTTGGCGAAAAAATTGTTGTGGTGATTGAAATTTATTGTTCATTAGCCGTAACCGCCTGTTCTGGTTGTGCTGCTTGACGATAAATCCGTTGTAAAACTTGGTCGTCCACGTCACCACTAGCACCTTCAAAGACAATTTCACCACTATTGATACCAACGATGTGGTCAGCATAGTCAAGGGCGATATCGATTTGATGTAGGTTGATTAAAATAATCAATTGTTTTTCTTGCGCCAGTTTGCGTAAGATATCCATGACAATTTTGGTTGACTTGGGATCTAATGACGCAATCGGTTCATCGCATAAAATCATTTTTGGATGTTGCATCAGCGCGCGCGCAATGCCGACCCGTTGCTGTTGACCACCACTAAGTTGGTCACAACGTTGGTAGGCGTATTCACCGAGGCCAACTTCTTTTAAAAGACTGAGTGCTTCAGCTTTTTCAGCGGCACTATACATACCGAAGACGCCAGCTAAAGTCGATTTAGCGCCCAAACGACCATGCAACACATTTTCCAAAGCAGTTAGCGGACTGATTAAATTATAATTTTGGAAAATCATGCCAATATGGTGACGGATTTTGCGTAATTCGGCTTTATTGGCTTGGCGAATGTCTTGATCATCGAGTAAGATTTGACCACCATCGTCGCGAATTAATTGATTAACACTGCGTAGAATTGTGGTTTTACCAGCCCCGGAAGGGCCGATAATTGCAGTCACTTCACCTGGTTGTGCAGTGAAGTTAACCGCTTTTAGTGAATGTTTGTTTTGACCATAAGTTTTATCGAGTTGGATTACCTTGAGCATAGCAGTTCCTTTCATGAAGCAGAGTTAGCGTGGTTTCTAGTAACCAACCAACTTGTGGGTTGGGGCATACCACTTGTCATTAACTTTGACTAATTGGCTCTTTGATGATGCTTTTTGGAAGAGTTTAGGCGTCTTTGCATTTGGTTCTGAGAAGATTTCCTTATTGTCAGCAAATGATTGTGATGTAAATTCTTTCGTGATCTTTTCTTGGTCAGACTTGCTTAATGCTTTGGTGTTGTAAACCCAAGGTGCTTGTTGAACTGGCATCATAGCAATGTTAACCACTTTCTTACCCTTCAAATTACCGAATGGTGCTTCAGCATCAGATTTGACTTCGAAAGTAGAACCAAGTTTGTTCCAAGAACCTTTGCTAACTTTCAAGTAAGGGAATAAGTCAGTATCATCAAAAGCAGCAACATCGACGTCACCCTTCAATAAGTTAACGGCTGAACCTTGATGTGACCCACCGTAGAGTACCTTACTAAAGAACTTGCCATTTTGAGTCAATGATTCTGAGTCCTTGAGCTTGAATTCACGTACGACTTCAGTTGTTGGCACTAAGAAACCAGAAGTCGAACTGTTTGAGACGTAAGACATCTTCTTGCCTTTGATATTCTTAATGCTATATTTACCATTTGATTGATACTTATTAGCATCTTTTTGTTGTACCATGAAATAGGAGTTGTATGAGGCCTTCTTCAAAGTACCTTCAGCATCAGATTGAGTGGCGAATGGTTGAACATCTTTGCTGATATGATTGGCTTGGATATAACCGTTAGCACCCATATAAGCGACTTGTGCTTTACCAGATGCAATCGCTTGAATCGCGACATTATAGTCAGTAGTTGTTTGTAGCTTAACCGTCTTACCAGTGACTTTTTCGATGCTCTTCTTTAGTGCATCCCGAGAACCGGAAAAGCTCTTAGCGGATTCGTTAGGATAAAACACCACGGTGATCGCCTTGCTTTTATCTGTGTTGTTGCTACTTGACTTATCACTTGTTCCCAGGCTTGTACAGCCAGCTAAACCTAACACTGAGATGAGTGACACACCTAAGATTGACTTACTGAGTTTTGACATAATTTCCAATTACCTCCAAGTAATTTATTTACTAGCGTAGCATATCAAGTGAATGTAAATGTGCTTACAATTATGCGTGAATAATATGTATAAGTTTTGTAAAGGAACTTTACGTACAGCATACATCGTAAAGGTTTGTCAAAAAGTAAGGTTAAGTGCGTCATGATTTTTGTGTCATGGCTTTCAATTCGCTAGTTTAGCGGATGTAAACGGCTTGATAGCTTTCAAAGCTAGTAAATTATGATAAGATATGTGAAGTAATTCAAAATGAGGAGTTTTTTATAATTATGAAGTTGTTGGCAATTGATACATCCAATCGTCCATTAAGTGTGGCGGTTTTAGATGATACAAAAATTCTCGCCACGACAACCACCACGGTCGGTCGCAATTCGAGTGTGACCTTGTTACCGTTAATCGAACAATCTTTAAAGCAAGCTGGGCTAACGCCAGCTGAGCTTGATCGCGTGGTAGTTGCTGATGGTCCTGGTTCATATACTGGACTGCGAATCGGGGTGACTACGGCAAAAACTTTAGCGTATACCTTGGATAAAACGTTAGTCGGCATTTCAAGCTTAGCGGCATTAGCCGGTAATATTGTTGCTGAAGGTCAGCTAGTGGCCCCACTATTTGATGCGCGGCGGGATAATTTATTTGCCGGGTTGTATCGGATTGAAAACCATCAACCAGTCAGTGTGATTGCTGACCAACATGTTAGTGTGACTGATTGGGCACAGAAGTTAGCTGGCTATTCAGAACCGATTATTTTTCTTGGTCAAGCAGTTGATCAATATCAGTCTGTTTTGCAAGCGGCTTTAACGACTAATTTTGTGCGGGGATTACCGCAGTTTGATTTACCACAAGCGGCAATCTTAGGTTTAATGGGGCGGACGGCCGCGCCAGTTGAACAGTTGCATGCCTTTGTGCCAAATTACTTACGGCTCACGCAAGCTGAAAGTGAATGGCTAGCCAAGCATCCGAAAGAGGACCACGCGCCATATGTTGAGAAGATTTAAGCAGTACTTTCATAAAATAAATAAAACACATAAGCATCGTCGTCAGAAAATTATGACGATTGAAAAACACATTGTGCCAGTGGGAGACCAGACTTATTATGTGTCACGAGCACTGATTACAGATGTGCCTGAAATGTTAGCGATTGAACGCGCCGTTTATGCTGGGAAAACACCATGGGACGAAAACGCCTTTAAGACGGAACTACGTCGTCAAAGTGGGCGGTTTTATATCGTGATGCGGCATGAAGATCGATTATGTGGGTTTTGTGGTTGTGCCTTTGATGATCGGCGTCAAGATGCCCACATTACCAATATTGCGGTTCATCCAGACTTTCAACAGCGGGGGCTGGGGCATTTTATGATGCAAACGATGATCAAACGGGCAGCCTATTTAAATTATCGGACGGTGACTTTAGAAGTCCGGTATAGCAATGTGCATGCGCAGCAACTTTATACTGCATTGGGATTTGAAAAAACGGGTATTAAAAAGCGCTACTATTTTGGTGATCATGAGGATGCGATTGATATGACTTATCATTTACCAGAAAAGGCGACTAATGAAGGCTGATTGGCAAATTGTTGAGGCCACAACTTGGACCGCTAGTGATCCGGTAGCTGTTTGTTACGCATTAGCCAAAGCCGCTTACCCGACTGGGGCGCCATGGCAGTTGGCGACGTTTGCGGCTGACTTTGCGTTAGCACCAACGCATTATTGGTTAATTGTCAGTAAGCAACAGCCCGTTGGATTTATCAGTTGTTCAACTTTATTTGATGAGACTGAAATTACCAATGTGGCAATTGATCCCGCTTATCAACAGCAAGGCTTGGCGACAAAATTACTGCAGACCGTGTGTCAACAATTGACGCCGCCAGCAAAAGTATTTTTAGAAGTGCGCCAAAGTAATCAGCCAGCACAGCGTTTATATACCAAGTGTGGCTTTACGACGTTAACGATTCGGCGTGGGTACTATCAAGCGACCGGCGAAGACGCCTTAATTATGCGCAAGATGATCAATTAAAGGATGGTAACTCGTGGAGAAGCGAAATTTAATTTTAGCATTTGAATCTAGTTGTGATGAAACTAGTGTGGCCGTTGTGGCTGATGGTCACGAAATCTTATCTAATGTGATTGCGACACAAATTAACAGTCATAAACGATTTGGTGGGGTCGTGCCAGAAGTGGCCAGCCGTCATCATATTGAACAAATTACGATTTGCATTGATGAAGCTTTAAAGGAAGCCAATGTCACGTATGCTGATTTAGATGCGGTGGCAGTGACTTATGGCCCAGGATTAGTGGGGGCGCTATTGGTTGGTGTCAGTGCTGCGAAGACGGTAGCCTATGCGCATAATTTGCCGTTGATTCCAGTGAACCACATGGCGGGGCATATTTATGCGGCTCGTTTTGTAAAGCCTTTTGAATTTCCGTTAATGGCACTATTAGTTTCGGGTGGTCATACTGAATTAGTTTATATGCAAGCGGATGGCCAATTTGAAATTATTGGTGAAACCCGTGATGATGCGGCCGGCGAAGCTTATGATAAAATCGGTCGGGTCTTGGGGGTACCATATCCAGCTGGTAAAGTGATTGATGAGATGGCCCATCAAGGCCAAGATACCTTTAAGTTCCCACGGGCAATGATTGATGAAGATAACTTTGATTTTAGTTTTAGTGGGTTAAAGAGTGCGTTCATTAACACGGTCCATCATGCGGATCAAATTGGTGAAACATTGGATAAGAATGATTTAGCGGCCAGTTTTCAGGCTAGTGTTGTCGATGTATTAACGACAAAGACGATGCGGGTGTTGCAAGACTATCCGGTTAAGCAATTAGTTTTAGCTGGAGGCGTTGCGGCTAATCATGGGCTACGGGAACGTTTAGCTGAATTATTACCAGCTAAATTTCCACAAACTGAGCTACTGTTAGCACCATTGAAATTATGTGGTGACAATGGTGCGATGATTGGCGCCGCCGGTTATATTCAGTATCAACAGCAACAATTTGGCGATGCGGCCTTAAATGCGGATCCAAGTTTGGAATTTGACTGGATGCCTAATATGGTTCATTAAATAGCCAACAGACTAAAAAAGCCACTTGTCGATTTTGACAAGTGGCTTTTAAGTTAATCTAAATTTTCTAGTGCTTCAGCTTGCTCGGTCCAATCGAGCTCAGCTTGTTCGTGCTCGGCATTGACAGCGTCAAGTTGCTTTTGAAAGTCTTGGAGTTTTCCAGAATCAGCGAAAGCATCTGGCTGTGACATTTGTTCTTGAATATGAGTTGCCTCAGTTTCTAAGTCAGTCATTTTTTCTTCAAGTGCGGCCACGGAACGTTCAAGTTTGCGGCGTTCACGTTGTTGTTGTTTGCTGGCTTGATAGTCTTGATGTCCCTTAGAACGAGTTGGATCGGCTGCTGGCACTGAACTAGCAGCCGGGGCAGCACTAGCGGCGTCTTCTGCCGCCGCACTTGCTGCAGCAGCGGCCAAGTCAGCTTGTTCTTGTTTCTTTTCTAGGTAGTAGTCATAATCACCCAAGAACAACTCAGTGCCTTCTGGTGAAACTTCAACGACACTAGTGGCAACTTGGTTGATAAAATACCGGTCATGAGAAACAAATAGCAACGTGCCGTCAAAGTCATTTAACGCGACTTCTAGGACTTCACGACTATCAATATCTAAATGGTTCGTCGGTTCATCCAGAATCAGAAAGTTGTCGTTTTGCATGGCAAGTTTGGTTAATAATAGACGGGCGCGTTCGCCACCAGAAAGGGCATTGATTGGCTTATCAACATCTTCACCAGTGAAGAGAAAGCTACCTAAAATGGTGCGGATATCTTTTTCTGGTGTGGTGGGATGTTCGTCCCATAACTCACTGAGCACAGTCTTTTTATCATGCAGATTTTTTTGTTCCTGATCGTAGTAACCGGTGATAACATTTGTGCCGAAGATGGCTTGGCCTTTAATAAACGGAATTTGGCCCAAAATACTTTTTAATAAGGTCGATTTACCGATACCGTTTGGGCCAACGATGGCAATGGCTTCATGCTTTTTGATATTTAAATTATCTGGCGCGGATAAAGTCTGTCCTTGATAGCCAACTGCAGCATCTTTAACCGTTAAGACAATGTTACCGCTTTGTTTAGCCGCGTGAAACCCAAAATGAGCCGTCTTTTCGTCACCTTCAGGTCGTTCAAGCCGGTCCATTCGAGCAAGTTGTTTTCGGCGTGCTTGGGCGCGCTTCGTCGTTGAAGCGCGGACAATATTACGATTAACGAAATCTTCAAGCTTACTAATTTCGGCTTGTTGTTTTTCATAATGTTTCCACTCCGCTTGAATGCGGGCCGCCTTCTGTTGGACATACTGGTCGTAATTCCCATTGTAATGGACCATTTCATGATGGGATAAGTCATAGACTTCGTTAACAACGCGGTCTAAGAAATACCGGTCATGGCTGACGATTAATAAGGCCCCACTATAAGATTGTAAATAGCCTTCTAACCAAGTTAACGTCTCAACGTCCAAATGGTTGGTCGGTTCATCCAAAATTAACAAATCACGTTTTTCTAATAATAGTTTTGCTAAAGCTAATTGGGTTTTTTGACCACCAGATAATTCGGTGACTGACTTGTCATAAACATCAGCATCAAATTGAAACCCATGTAACACGCCACGAATTTCGGCTTGATAGCCATAACCGTTTTTTTGTTGAAATTCGGTTTGAACTTGATCATAAGTTTTCAATGTTTGTTGATAGGTGGTGTCATCGGCCATGACGTTGGGATCACTAAGCTTAGCTTCTAAGCGATGCATTTGCGCTTCTAGCGTATGTAAAGTGGCAAAGACACTACTCATTTCTTCCCAAATCGTATTATCGCTGTTTAAACCTTGATCTTGAGCTAAATAACCAATAGTTAAGCCTTTACGCATGGAAATTTGCCCCTCATCAGGGACGGTCTCACCGGCAATCATTTTTAAGAGTGTCGACTTACCAGCACCGTTACGGCCAACTAGGGCCACGCGGGCATGGTCTTGAATGTCCATTTGTACGTTATCGAACAAGACATCGGCGCCAAAACGCCGCATGACTTGCTGTACTTGTAGTAAAATCACGTTTTTTAAGCTCCTTTCACGCTTGATTCGTCAAATAATTGTAGCATATTGTCGCGATTCTCCCTAGTGAAACGGAATAATGAGCGATTATTATTTCACAAAGTGACGGGTTATGCTAGAATAGTGTCAGCAAATTCACAAACTTTTAATAAGGAGGGTCGTCAAATGGCAGAAACAAAAATTCCCCGGGCAACGGCCAAACGCTTACCAATCTATTATCGGTATTTGAACATTCTGTTGGATGCTGACAAAAAACGAGTTTCGTCTACGGAACTCTCAGAGGCGGTTAAAGTTGATTCGGCAACGATTCGGCGGGACTTTTCATATTTTGGCGCTTTAGGCAAACGTGGTTATGGGTATGATGTTGAAAAACTATTGGCGTTTTTCAAGAAAATCTTAAATCAAGATACATTGACCAATGTAGCATTGATTGGGGTCGGGAACTTGGGCCATGCATTGCTTAATTTTAATTTTCACAAAAATAGTAATGTCCGGATTTCCGCGGCATTCGATGTTAACGAGGCGATTGCGAACACCGTTCAAAGTGGGGTTCCAGTTTATCCAATGACCGAGTTAAAGAAGCAATTGATTGAACAACAGATTGAAATTGCGATTTTAACGGTGCCAACTTCAGCGGTGCAATCAGTGACCGATGACTTGGTTGATGCCAATGTGAAGGGTATTATGAACTTTACCCCATTACGGATTTCGGTACCAGAAACGGTACGGGTCCAAAATGTTGATTTGACCAATGAATTGCAAACGTTGATTTACTTCATCGAACATTACGGTGAACAATTGGGCGATAAAAAGCTCGATAATGACGATCAACTCTAAACAAAAGACCATCACCATTAAATTGGTGATGGCCTTTTTTAATGTGTGATAAACGTGGACACAATCACGAAAGCGTTCATTAAAATATGTGCCAGCATTGAAGTCTGGATACGACCGGTATGTTGATATAGCCAGCAGAACCAAAGTCCTAAGCAAGCATATAAGATCAGATGACCGTCCGCATGTGCGAAGCTAAAGAGTACACTGGCAATTAAAGCGGCCCCAATGGTGCCAGTCAGTGGGGCGAGATTACCAAAGATGACCTTTCGAAAAACGATTTCTTCCATGATTGGTGCACCCACGAAAATGGCTAAGAAGAAGAAGGGATACTTTTGTCCTACTGTGAGTAAAGTCGATGTATTAGCGGAAGCAGCCGATTGGCCAAGTAGTTGGGTTAATTGCAAAATAACCATTTGACCGACCACCGCAACGATAACGCCAACTACTCCCCAAAAGGTCGTGGTTAGCCATGACTTAGGGTGTTGTTCAATGGGGTTGGCGGTTTTCCCGCGCCAAGCTAACCAAGCCAACACGACGGCACCGACAAGGTAGTCTAATGTTTGGATCAAAAAGACTTGACTGCCGAGGTGCTTGAAAGTGGCAACTAGTAAGCTAGGTAAGGCATAAATAATAAAGTAGACGATTAAAATCGTCAGTGATTGACGGCGATTTGCCATGGGCTCACATCCTTAAAAGGGGTTCAATAGTCCTATTATAATCGATTTGACTTTCTTTGACTAATTATTGACAAATTACTTGCATTCTCAGTTTAAAATGATATAGTTGATTTTGTGATTAGCACTTAACCTTTAGGAGTGCTAAAAAAGAAATAAATGGAGGGATTCACGTGTTAAAACCATTAGGAGATCGCGTTATCTTGCAACAACAAGCAGAAGAAGAACAAACTGTTGGCGGCATCGTTATTGCCAACAATGCTAAGGAAAAGCCCCAAAGCGGGAAAGTTGTTGCCGTAGCCGATGGTCGGATTTTAGACAACGGTACTAAGGTTGCCCCAAGCGTGAAAGTCGGCGATCAAGTATTGTTCGACAAGTACGCCGGTACTGAAGTTAAGTACGAAGGTACAACCTATTTAGTCTTGCACGAAAAAGATATCGTTGCAATTGAAGACTAATTCCATTTAAAACATTAGACGTATTAAAAATATAATTATGAGGTGAACACAGATAATGGCTAAAGAATTAAAGTTCTCTGAAGATGCACGTTCAGCTATGCTTAAAGGTGTCGACCAATTGGCTGACACAGTTAAATCAACCTTAGGTCCTAAGGGTCGCAATGTTGTTTTGGAACAATCATATGGTTCGCCTACCATCACTAATGATGGGGTGACGATTGCTAAGGCGATCGAATTAGACGATCATTTTGAAAACATGGGTGCTAAGTTAGTTTCTGAAGTTGCTTCAAAAACTAATGACATCGCCGGTGATGGGACCACTACTGCGACAGTTTTAACCCAATCAATCGTTAACGAAGGTATGAAGAACGTTACGGCTGGTGCTAATCCAGTTGGGATTCGTCGTGGGATTGAAGAAGCCACTAAGACGGCGGTTGATTCATTGCATGCCATGGCCCATGAAGTTAAGACCCAAGAAGATATTGCGCAAATCGCATCAGTTTCATCAGCAAGCCAAGAAACTGGTAAGTTGATTGCTGAAGCCATGGAAAAAGTTGGTCATGATGGTGTCATCACGATTGAAGAATCCCGTGGTGTTGATACGAGTTTAGACGTGGTCGAAGGGATGCAATTTGACCGTGGCTACTTATCACAATACATGGTGACTGACAACGATAAGATGGAAGCTGATCTTGACAGCCCATATATCTTGATCACTGACAAGAAGATCTCTAACATTCAAGATATCTTGCCATTATTACAATCAATCGTTGAACAAGGCAAACCATTGTTGATTATTGCTGATGACATTTCTGGTGAAGCTTTACCAACGTTAGTCTTGAACAAGATGCGTGGGACGTTTAACGTTGTTGCTGTTAAGGCCCCTGGCTTTGGCGATCGTCGTAAGGAACAATTACAAGATATTGCCATCTTAACTGGTGGGACGGTCATCACTGATGACTTGGGTCTTGAATTAAAAGACACCACGATCGATCAATTAGGGCAAGCCAACAAGGTTACTGTTACTAAAGACAACACCACTATCGTTGAAGGTGCCGGCGCTAAAGACACGATCAGTGAGCGCGTTGACTTTATCCGTAACCAAATCAGCGAAACCACTTCTGATTTCGATAAAGAAAAATTACAAGAACGTTTGGCTAAGTTAGCTGGCGGGGTCGCCGTTGTGCGGGTCGGTGCGGCAACTGAAACTGAACTTAAAGAACGTAAATACCGGATTGAAGATGCTTTGAATGCGACCCGTGCAGCCGTTGAAGAAGGCTTCGTTGCTGGTGGTGGTACGGCCTTGATCAATGTGATCAAAGACGTTGCTGCTTTGAAGGAAACTGGCGATGTGCAAACTGGGATCAACATTGTTAAACGTGCTTTGGAAGAACCAGTTCGTCAAATCGCTGAAAATGCTGGGCTTGAAGGTTCCGTTATCGTCGAAAAGATGAAGGAACAAAAGCCAGGTATCGGTTTTAATGCGGCAACTGATGAATGGGTTGATATGATTGAAGCTGGGATCGTTGATCCAACCAAAGTAACGCGTTCAGCATTACAAAACGCCGCTTCAGTTTCAGCCTTATTATTAACGACTGAAGCAGTTGTTGCTGAAAAGCCAGCGCCAGAAGCACCAGCGGCACCGGCAGCACCAAACCCAGGTATGGGCGGTATGATGTAAGCCATTAAGACTTTAAACACCTACTCTCTGATGAGTGGGTGTTTTTTTGCGTTATTGCAAAGAATATTATGACCGCCTGGGCCGATGATTGTTAGGTTTAGGCGAGTTCGGCCAACAAAAAAATCAGAAGTTCGGTTGAAACGTGTAGTATTTACGAATTTAAAGTAGTAAAATCATCTTTGACTTAGCACTTACTTGGGAATAATTATTTTGTGGATAAAGGAGTTATTAACATGTGGCGTTATTTAAAACGGTTGATTATCGGGAAACCGTTAAAGACCATGGACGAAGGTGGGCAGTCGCTCACTAAGTTCAAGGCGTTGGCGCTGCTCTCTTCAGACGCACTGTCTTCAGTAGCTTATGGGACTGAGCAAATTACAACGGTGTTAATTACACTATCAGCTGCCGCGTTAATGTATCAGCTATATGCTGCCGCGTTAGTTTTAGTACTATTGTTTGCGATTACGATGTCTTATCGTCAAATCATTCGGGCTTATCCCTCGGGTGGGGGCGCTTATGTCGTTGCTAGTACCAACTGGGGACGACCAGCCGGACTAGTTGCCGGGGGTTCTTTGTTAGTTGACTATATGTTAACGGTGGCGGTTTCGGTAACTTCAGGGACTGAAGCTATTACGTCAGCAGTACCAGCATTAGGTCCTTATCAGGTCCTAATCGCGGTATTGATTGTTATTGCGATTATGGCATTGAATCTACGGGGGATGCGGGAATCAGCGTCCTTTTTAACGTTCCCAGTGTATTTCTTCATCATCATGATTATTGGGATGATTTTATGGGGCGTTATGAATATTGCGAGTGGTAACTTAACTTACCATGCGGCTGCGCCAGTCGGCGGTGCGGTTCAGGGGATGACGTTGATTCTGTTCATCCGGGCCTTTTCATCGGGGTCTTCCTCATTAACTGGGGTCGAAGCTATCAGTAATGCGGTACCGAACTTTAAACGGCCTAAACGTAAGAATGCTGCTAATACGCTAGCAATTATGTCAGTGGTCTTAGCATTCTTCTTCGGGGGAATTACGTACTTAAGTTACTATTTAGGGATTAAACCACAAGCCGATAATACAGTCTTGTCACAAATCGCGTCATCGGTCTTTGGGCATGGCTTGTTTTACTACTTGTTACAATTAGCAACGGCGTTAATTTTAGCCGTTGCCGCCAACACTGGGTTCTCAGCGTTCCCAATTTTGGCCTATAACTTAGCAAAAGATAAATTCTTACCACATGCTTACATGGATCGTGGTGATCGCTTAGGTTATTCCAACGGGATTATTTCATTAGCGGTAGGCGCCATTGCGTTGATTTTTATTTTCCATGGGAAAACAGCGCTATTGATTCCACTATATGCGGTCGGGGTTTTCGTGCCATTTACCTTATCCCAATCTGGGATGATTGTGCATTGGTTCCGTGAACGCGGTCGCTGGTGGTGGATGAAAGCTTCAGTTAACTTGCTTGGTGCGCTAATGTCGTTAGGATTAGTGGTTGCCCTGTTTTGGTTACGTTTTGGCAATGTCTGGCCTTACTTGATCGTGATGCCAGCCTTGCTCTACATGTTTTATCGGATTCACATGCACTACAAGCGTGTGGCAGCCCAATTACGGGTCGTGGCTAAAGAAAAAGCCGAGTTGCATGATTATGATGGTGCAACGGTAATCGTGTTAGTGTCTAATGTGACGCGAGTTACGGCTGCAGCGGTTAACTATGCCCGTTCAATCGGGGACTATGTGATTGCGATGCATGTATCGTTTGATGAGAACCCAGAAAAAGAGCATAAGACGGCAGCCGAATTTAAATCGACTTTCCCAGATGTGCGCTTTGTGGATATTCATTCATCTTATCGGTCAATTGCAACGCCAACCTTACGTTTCTGTGATGTCATTGCGAAGCGTGCGGCTGAACGTAACTTCTCAACGACCGTCTTGGTCCCACAGTTTGTGCCGAAGAAGCCTTGGCAAAATATTTTGCATAACCAAACGAGTTTACGCTTGCGGGCGGTTTTAAACTCACGTGAAAATATTATTGTGTCGACGTATAACTATCATCTTAAAGAGTAGTACCCTAAATTTAAGACGTTATTAGCCCAAATTCAGGGTTAATAACGTCTTTTTTATGTTAAAAGCACGCTCAAATCTGAACTTTCTGTGAATCGAGTTGTCAAGGCTGGTTTAGATTTGTATAATTATCAGTAATTAACGAAAGAGGGGTTACGCGCAAATGATTAGATTTGAAATCTTAGTCTGCTTAATGGCGACCATGATGATCTCGGCGATCTTGACGCCGTTTGTGCGAAAACTTGCGTTTAAAATTGGCGCAGTTGATAAACCGAACCAACGGCGGGTCAATAAAGTGCCAATGCCAACCATGGGGGGCTTGGCCATTTTCTTGGCCTATACGATTGGTTCGACCTTACTGTATTTGATGCATCAATTTCCAACGCGATTGTTTTTCGCGCTACTCGGCAGTGAGCTGATTATTTTAGCGACTGGGGTCATTGATGATGTTTACGAATTAAAACCCCGTCAAAAAATGCTGGGGATTACACTGGCCGCGTTAGAAATTTACTTTATTGGCGGCGTTAAAATGACGACTTTTACCTTCCCATTTGTTGGTCTGATTCATTTTCATTGGTTAAGTTTACCGATTACGTTGTTATGGATTTTAGCCATTACCAATGCGATTAACTTAATTGATGGTTTGGATGGGCTAGCGACGGGCGTCTCGATTATTGCGTTGAGCACTTCTGGAGTCATTGGGTTGTTCTTTTTAAATGCCAATACGTTTGTTTCTTTGATGATTTTTACATTGGTGGCGGCGATGTTGGGTTTCTTACCGTATAATTTTTTCCCAGCGCGAATTTATTTAGGTGATACGGGGTCGTTGTTCATTGGGTTTATGACAGCCGTATTCTCGTTGTTTGGCTTAAAGAACGTTACGTTGATTTCAGTCGGGATTCCGGTCATGATTTTAGGCGTACCAATTACTGATACGGTCTACGCCATGATTCGTCGGATTTTGAATAAAAAACCGATTTCGCAAGCCGACAAGCATCATCTCCACCATCGATTAATGCAACTTGGGTTGACGCATCGGCAAACGGTGATGGTCATCTATGGGATTGCGTTGATTTTCTCATTTATTTCCTTGTTATACCCGATTTCATCAATTGGTGGGTCGATTTTACTGACAATTGGCTTACTATTCGGTCTGGAACTTTTCGTGGAAGCGATTGGGTTAGCTGGTGATAATCGCCAGCCACTACTTAATTGGATTAAACGAACAGTTGCACGGTTTACGTCTAAAAGCAGCCATTAACTTTAGATTGTTACAGCCTGGTCACCGTAAACGGTGCTCAGGCTTTTTTGTTGGCATAGGGTTCCTTGTTGAGTTCACATAAATAGCCTTTACAGAAACTATACAAGGGATTTACATAAACATCATTTTGAATTTACAAACGACTCGTAGTATTAAAACTGTTCCAACGGCAATCAATATTACGTGACCATCAAACGGTGATCATGCTCGTATCACAATAAGGCACTTCCTACCCAGACCTGCTGGCTTTGATGACGCAATGTTGATTGCTCTAATTTTGATAGTAAATCGAGAAGGGGAGTTTCTTATGATGAAAAAAGCAGTGACATTTGGGGCGCTGGCCGTAACGATGACCGTCTTATTAGCCGGTTGTGGTAGTAGTTCTGCTACGAGTACCAAGAGTAGTAGCAGTAGTAGTGATAGCAAGTCAAAAACGACTAAAATCGTGGCAACTGGTTCAACGGCGTTACAACCATTAGTTGAACAAGCAGGCCAACAATATCAAAATGAACATGCCAATGTCACCATTAACGTCCAAGGTGGTGGTTCTGGGGCTGGGTTAAGCCAAGTTGCCAAAGGTTCTGTTAACATCGGTAACTCTGACTTATTCGCCCAAGAACAATCAGGACTCGATACAAAAGGGCTAGTCGATCATAAAGTAGCGGTTGTCGGTATGGCACCAGTTGTAAACAAGGATGCTGGGGTAACCAACATCTCGAAGGCACAACTCGTTAAAATTTTCCAAGGGAAGATCAAGAACTGGAAAGACGTCGGTGGTAAGAATGAAAAAATCACTGTTGTTAACCGGGCCCAGGGAAGTGGGACGCGAGCAACCTTTGAAAAGTGGGGCCTTAACAACGCCAAAGTCGCGACAAGCCAAGAACAAGATTCAAACGGGACAGTCCAAAAGATTGTTTCGACAACGCCTGGGGCGATTAGTTATTTAGCTTTCTCCTATGTTAAAAAAGATCTCCAAGCCCTTTCAATTGATAACGTTAAGCCAACTGAAGCTAACGTAGCTGATAACAAGTGGAAAATCTGGGCTTATGAACATATGTATACTAAGGGCAAACCAACCGGTGAATTGGCTAGCTTCTTAACTTATATGACATCTAAAGGTGTTCAAGGTTCACTAGTTAAGAAACTCGGCTATATTCCATTGACGTCAATGAAAGTTGATCGTGGTTTGTCAGGAAAGATTACCACACTTAAATAAATTAACTCGTAAATATACAAAAAGTCGGTTACCTCAACAGGGTAACCGGCTTTTTTAGGCTGTTGGTGGAACTGGCACTTCATTGAATTGAGGCCCCTGGTCAGCAAACGTCACTTGACCGCTCAATAAGTCGTTGAGTGCAGATTCAGTTTCACTGATCGTTGCTTGATCAACGGCGATGGTTACGGTAACGGCGACACCATAGTCAGTTGCTAAAGTTGGAATCGTATGTTGGGTCAAATAATAATTTAATGAGTCAACATGCCGATAATCAATGGTAATCGCCAGCTTAGTTTGTAAAACGCGTTGGACTTTACCAATTTGTTGAATTGCTTGAACGGGTATGCCGTTGTATGCCCGAATAAGGCCGCCAGCCCCGAGCTTGATACCACCAAAATAGCGGGTAACGACTGCCAATACATCGTGAACTTCATTTAGCTTTAAGGCTTCTAAGATTGGGACACCAGCGGTTCCAGATGGCTCGCCATCATCACTCATCCGTTGAATGTGATCGTCGTCACCTAACACATAAGCAAAGCAATGATGTGTCGCCTTAGGTGCCGCTGCTTTGATGGCTGTAATTTTTTGTTGCGCATCGGCTTCATCACTAATTCGAAAGAGTTGGGCGATAAAACGGGACTTTTTAATCACTTGTTCAAAGGTTGTATCACTGGTAATCGTGTAATACGGAGTTGTCAAAACGTGAAACCTCCTGAAATCTTTTTTTAGTTTTTACGGAGTTGCTGCGTAGGAGGGACAACTATGCAAGCAACTGAATTATATGGGCGCCAAATATTACTAACACCGACAGAGGCAGTGGCGCTACCACCCGGGACACAACAGCTACCAGCGATGACGGTGACCCCGCAACTGGTGCAGTGTCGCCGATGTGGTAGTGTTCTTGATCGACAGTTAGCACAATTGCCGCATCAGCAGTTTTATTGTTATCAATGTTTAACCTTAGGTCGGGTCAGTACGTTAACTTCATTGTATCATCTTCCGGAGCCAAACCACTTTTCAAAACGACCTGAGTTAACTTGGACGGGACAATTAACAGCAACTCAGACCGCTTGTGCGACTCAAATTAAACAGGCCTTTATTCGGCATGATCGTCATTTACTATGGGCCGTTACCGGTGCGGGTAAAACGGAGATGCTCTTTCCTGGTTTAGCTTGGGCATTGCAACACGGTTTAAGAGTCGCAGTGGCGTCACCACGAGTTGATGTATGTTTAGAATTAGCGCCCCGCTTGCAAGCAGCTTTTGCAACAACTACTGTTGCAGTATTACATGGGCGCCAACCAGAACCATACCAATATCAACAACTGACAGTTTGTACGACCCACCAATTACTTCGATTTCGAGCGGCCTTTGATGTTTTGATCATTGATGAAGTTGATGCATTCCCGTTTGCTGCTAATCCGCGCTTATACTATGCGGTTGAACAAGCCCTTAAACCAACCGGGGCGTTGTTATATTTGACGGCAACACCTAGTACCGCGTTATTACAGCAGGTTCGACAAAAGAAGTTGACCATTAGTTATCTGCCATTGCGTTTTCATCGGCATTTATTACCAACGATTCAAGTAACTCTGGCACCAAAATGGTTAGCCAAACTACAACGTGGACAACTTATCAGGCCACTACAACGGTGGTTAGCGGCGTATGCGACGTCTGGACAGCGATTTTTAGTGTTTGTGCCCCGAATTAGTCAATTGGCAAAGGTACAGGCTGCCATTCAACAAGCACAACCGACGCTAATCGGTTTGACAGTGCATGCTGCTGATCCAGATCGACTGACGAAAGTGCAGCAAATGCGTCAAGCGCAAGTGCAATATTTGGTAACGACGACGATTCTCGAACGTGGGGTCACATTTCCAGGCATTGATGTCATTGTCTTAGGTGCGGATGATCCCGTCTTTTCAACGGCGGCCTTAGTTCAAATTGCCGGTCGTGTTGGTCGTAGCAAGCAACGACCAACGGGAGCGGTGCGAATGATTGGGGCCAGTCATAGTCGCCGACTCAAACAGGCACAGCGACAAATAAAACTGGTCAATCGGAAAGGACGGCGTTTATTAAATGACATGTCTACTTTGTCAGCAACCACTAACGACTAAACTAACCTTGGCTTGGGTGTTAAGCTGGCAGGCGTTACCACGACCCGTTGTGTGTGACACGTGCTGGCATCGTTTTCGGCCAATCGAGTCAGCGACGGCTTGTCCAACTTGTGGTCGCGCTCAAGCACAACGCCAAGTTTGCCAAGACTGCCGTCAATGGCCGACGGAGCCGCGTTTTTATAATCAAGCGTTATTTACATATAACGATGCGATGCAGGCTTACTTTAAAGCTTATAAATTTGGTGGTGATTTCCGGTTGCGAACGGTGTTTCAAAATGTCATCCAACAACGACTGGCGCAACTTAGTGGCGACTTGGTGGTGGCAATTCCCGTTAATCCTAGTACGATGCAGACCCGCGGTTTTAATCAAGTTACCGGCTGGTTGAGTCATGGTGAAAATACTAGTCTGCTAAAAACCAAAGCCAGTCATAAAGCAGTGGGACAAGCGGCCAAGAATCGACAAGACCGCTTGTTAACGACGCAACCGTTTCAATTGGCTACATCAACACCAGCGTTGACTGAGCAGACCGTGATCTTGGTCGATGATGTTTATACGACGGGGCGGACGATTCGGTATGCCGCGGCTGAATTGCTGGAAAACGGTGCCAAAGCTGTTATATGGCTGACTTTAGCGCGTTAATTATGATGAAAGTTGGCGTTTGGATTGTTTATTATAGCGCTTTCTATTATAATGAATTTAAGCAAAGTAATGGGAGAGTGGTCCTTTCATTACTTTGGGTACACAGTAATGTGTGTGAAGGGAGAGAAGATCTATGCTTAATTTTAATATTCGCGGTGAAAATATCGAAGTGACTCAGGCTATTCGTGACTACGTTCAAAAACGGGTGGGTAAGTTACAAAAATTCTTTGACAATAACGTTGACTCAATTGCCCACGTAAACTTAAAGATTCACCCAGACAAGACTGCTAAAGTCGAAGTAACGATTCCACTTCCCTATTTAGTTCTCCGGGCAGAAGAAACTTCTCCTGATATGTATGCCAGCGTTGATTTGGTAACCGACAAACTCGAACGCCAAATTCGCAAGTATAAGACTAAAGTTAACCGCAAGTCTCGTGAAAAAGGCTATAAGGCGATTGACTTTGCAGCAACTGACGAAACTGTCGCTGCTGCTGATAACGATCAGGACGATAAGTTAGATGTTGTACGTACGAAGCGGGTTTCTTTGAAACCAATGGATAATGAAGAAGCCATTCTCCAAATGGACATGTTAGGTCATGATTTCTTTATCTATGAAGACGCAGAAACGGATGCGATTAACATCGTTTATCGTCGTAACGATGGTCGTTATGGTTTGATTGAAACTGGCGACAATCATTAATATCAACGAGTAATTAGGAGGGCTGGTCAACGACCAGTCCTTTTTATTAACTAATTAACCGCGCGATATCGGTTTCATTCGGATTGCGCGGTTTTCATTAGCGCTAAAAAATGGTAAAATGACAGTTGATATTTTATTTCAAAATATGCTATTGAATCGGTACTTAAGAATTATTATTTGGAGAGGATTAAGTAAATGGCCAACATTTTAAAACGCTGGGTTGAAAGCGACAAGCGCATCATTCGGCGTCTGGATAAGACGGCGAATAAAGTTGAAGCTTATGCTGACGAATATGCCAAGCTAAGCGATGCCGACTTGCAAGCCAAAACCCCAGAATTTCGTGAACGATATAAAGAAGGCGAATCATTAGATGATTTGCTCCCCGAAGCATTCGCGACCGCCCGGGAAGGCGCCAAGCGCGTGTTAGGTTTATACCCCTTCCACGTTCAAATTTTAGGTGGGATCGTGTTACATCAAGGCGATATTGCCGAAATGAAAACTGGTGAAGGGAAAACTTTGACGGCGACGATGCCCGTTTATTTAAACGCGATTGCGGGTAAAGGGGTCCACGTCGTTACAGTTAATGAATACTTATCAGCGCGTGATGCGACTGAAATGGGTGAACTCTACAATTGGTTAGGGATGAGTGTCGGGATTAATGGCGCTAATAAGTCACCGGAAGAAAAACGGGAAGCTTATAACGCGGATATCACTTATTCGACTAACGGTGAAATTGGGTTCGATTACTTACGTGATAACATGGTGGTTTATCGTGAAGATATGGTTCAACGACCATTAAACTTTGCCATCATTGATGAAGTTGACTCGATTTTGATCGATGAAGCGCGGACGCCGTTAATTATTTCTGGTCAATCCGAAGGGACGACTGGGATGTACAAACGGGCGGACCGCTTTGCTAAGACGTTGACCAAAGACGAAGATTACAAGATTGATTTGGAATCTAAGACGGTTGCTTTATTGGATGAAGGGATTCGTAAAGCTGAAAAATACTTTGGCTTAGACAACTTGTATGATACGGATAACACCGCTTTGAACCATTATTTGGATGAAGCATTGCGGGCCAACTATATTATGTTAAAAGATAAAGATTACGTGATTCAAGACGGTCAAGCATTGATCGTTGATTCCTTTACGGGTCGGATCATGGATGGTCGGCGTTTCTCAGATGGCTTACATCAAGCGATCGAAGCTAAGGAACATGTTGAAATCCAAGAAGAAACCAAGACCATGGCCAATATCACTTACCAAAACTTATTCCGGATGTATAAGAAGTTATCTGGGATGACTGGGACGGCCAAAACGGAACAAGAAGAATTCCGTGAAATTTACAACATGGAAGTTATTACGGTGCCAACTAACCGGCCAATGGTTCGTGATGATCGCGCTGATTTACTCTACCCAACATTGCGGAGTAAGTTTAACGCGGTTGTCAAAGAAATTTCAGAATTACACAAAAAAGGCCAGCCGATGTTGATTGGGACCGTGGCCGTTGAAACTTCTGAATATTTGTCACAACGATTAGAAGAAGCCAATATTCCACACGTGGTCTTGAATGCCAAGAACCATGCTAGAGAAGCTGATATCGTTGCTAATGCTGGTCAACGTGGTGCTGTCACGATTGCCACCAACATGGCTGGTCGTGGGACGGATATTAAATTAGGACCTGGTGTCAAAGAACTTGGCGGTTTAGCGGTTATTGGGACGGAACGTCATGAATCACGACGGATCGATAACCAGTTACGGGGCCGTTCAGGGCGTCAAGGTGATCCTGGTATGTCACAATTCTACTTGTCATTAGAAGATGACTTGATGTTACGATTCGGTTCTGAACGCATCAAGAATTTCTTAAGTCGGATGCAAGTGGAAGATGACGATGCGGTGATCCAATCACGGATGATTACCCGTCAAGTTGAAGGGGCGCAAAAACGGGTCGAAGGGAATAACTACGATTCGCGGAAGAACGTCTTACAATATGATGATGTCATGCGGGCACAACGTGAAGTTATCTATGGTGAACGGCAACAAGTCATCATGGAAGAAAAGACGTTGAAGCCAGTCATTATGCCGATGATTAAGCGGACTGTTGAACGGACCGTGCAATTGCATACGCAAGGCGATCAAAAGGATTGGGACTTAGAAGCCATCGTTGACTTTGCACAAGCTGCAATGGTTAATGAAGATTCAATCACCATCGATAACTTAAAGAATAAATCGCAAAGTGAGATTGAAGATTACTTGATGGGTCGCGTTAAAGATATTTATGACGCCAAAGCCAAGCAACTTTACGATGAAAATCAAATGCTCGAATTTGAAAAAGTTGTCGTTCTGCGAGTGGTTGATTCACATTGGACTGACCATATCGATGCGATGGATCAATTGCGGCAATCAATCGGGTTACGGGGCTACGGTCAGTTGAACCCATTGGTTGAATATCAACGTGATGGTTATCGAATGTTTGAAGAAATGGTCGCGGATATCGATTACGATACGACCCGTTTGTTCATGAAGTCCGAAATTCGTCAAAATATCCAACGTTAATTAAACAACGTCATAAAAACGTAGTTGGACTCAATCTGGGGCCGACTACGTTTTTTGCAAAAATAAATTAAATAATAAGTGGAAAGAAGGTCCCTTTGTGGAATTAAGTGAATACAAACATTTAATCGAAGAAATGCAAAGCGCCGTCGTCGACTTTAGGGGGTCGCTTTGACTTAGATGCTTTGAATGAAAGTATCCAAGAAAATGAAGCCCGAATGGCGGAACCTGGTTTTTGGGATGATCAAGCCGCAGCCCAAAAAGTAATTGATGAAAATAATGCGTTAAAGGGTAAATTCGATGCCTATCAGACGCTCGCTAATGAAGTTGAAGACTTAGCCGTTGCATATGAGTTATTAAACGAAGAACCGGATGCTGAGATGCAGGCCGATTTTGAACGTGACTTTGAACAGGCACAGCATGATTTACAACAATATCGGTTAAACTTGTTGCTAGATGGTCCTTATGATCGTAATAATGCGATTGTTGAAATCCATCCTGGTGCTGGTGGGACTGAATCCCAAGACTGGGGGGCAATGTTGTTGCGAATGTATACCCGCTGGGCCGCTAGTCATGCGTTTAAAGTTGAAACCGTCGATTACCAAGCTGGTGATGAAGCCGGGATCAAGAGTGTGACCTTATTAATTAGTGGGCATAATGCGTATGGTTACTTACGCGCTGAAAAAGGGGTCCATCGGTTGGTCCGCATTTCACCATTTGACGCGGCCGGTCGCCGGCATACATCCTTTGCCAGTGTTGATGTGATGCCAGAGTTAGATGATAATGTCGATATCGACATTCGGCCAGATGACATGAAAGTTGATGTTTATCGGGCCAGTGGTGCTGGTGGTCAGCATGTTAATAAAACGTCGTCAGCAGTTCGAATCACGCACATTCCGACGGGCATCGTTGTTGCCAGTCAAGCCCAACGGTCGCAATTGCAAAACCGGCAAACGGCCTTAAATATGTTACGGGCGAAGTTGTACGAATTAGAAGAAGCTAAAAAGGCCAAAGAACGTGCAGCTATTCAAGGTGAACAGTTAGAGATTGGTTGGGGCTCTCAAATTCGGTCATACGTCTTCCATCCTTATACGATGGTCAAAGATCACCGGACTAATTATGAGACTCATGACGGTCAAGCCGTGATGGATGGGGATTTAGATCCATTTATCGATGCGTATTTACAATGGAAATTAGCGCAACGCAATCCGCAATAAAGCAAAAAATACTAAGTTGACTTAGCAATCGGTGAGTCAATTTAGTGTTTTTTTAGTTATCAGCATTATAATGAAATGGTATTAATGCATTAATATCAAGGGTTTGTTGCGATAATCAGCATTGGTCTGAACCAACAAAAATGCTATACTAACTTCAGAGTTTAACGTTAGGAGTAACGCGCATGCAGGTATTGAAAGTATTGGAATTGTTCTTGTTACAACCATTGGTCTGGCTAGGGCTAATTCGCAGTGGCTTATCCGCGCGGCAACGCGTCAATTATGAACGGCGACATTTTAGAAGTGCGATTGAAGCGCGTTATGTTGAAGTTCGCAATTTTTTTAAGGACGGCTTGCTACTTGGTATTGGTGCAACGCTGATTGGTTTATTATTAGGATTAACGGTCTCGCCAGTTTGGGTCGTGATTTATGAGGCGCTGGCTTGTTTAAGCTTGCTAGTGGTCCCATTTGGCCTTATCCCAGTGACGGTATTGGGTTTCAGCTGGCTGATTTATTGGGCGTTTAATCCGCGCCTAAGTGGTGTTGCGGCCCAGCTGCAAACACATGGGGTAACCACGACTAGTTTAAGTAGTGGCTTGGTTTTAAACGGCTTAGTCATTTTAGCAGTTGTTTTACTCAGCACGGCTTGGTTATTGACGCGGCACAATACTCAGTTGAATTCACCACAAATTCGACCTGATCAACGCGGCAAACGAATCGTTCGCTACCGGTGGCAACAACTTTTAGTTGTTCCAATGGGCGTCTTAGTTCCTGGCGATTGGTTTCAAGGGATGTTTAGCTGGTGGCCCGTCTTTCAAATTGGCCAACAAAGTTATAGTATCCTTTTATTACCACTATTTGTTGGGGTCAGTGCCCAAGTTTATAAACAATTACCACAAGATGCTTGGCGGCGGTTAGCCTTGGGCTATAGTGCTTTAGCCGGGGTTAGTTTGTTGATGGCCGTGGTGGCACGCTTTACGACTTGGGGGCCACAATGGTTATTAGGATTACTGGGATTAGTCATGGTGGCGACTTGGTTATTACTTGGCCAACATCGCTATCATGATGCGCATCAACAATTTTGGTATTCAGACACTGACCTAGGGGTTCGGGTCATTGGGTTACGGCCTAAAACGCCAGCGGATAAGTTAAATTTGAGTATTGGTGATGTGATCTTAGAATGTAATCGTCAGCCAGTACATACTGAAGCGCAATTTTATGCGGCGTTGCTTAAGAGTCCGACCTATGTTCATTTGAAGGTTCGAAATCGGCAACAAGAATTGATCATCACAGAAACAGCAATTTACAATGGGGCACCACACGAGTTAGGGATAGTATTATTCACTGATCAGGAGGATTAAAGACCATGGATAAGATTTTAGTGGTAGATGATGAACCAGCCATCGTAACGTTATTATCATATAACTTAAAGCAGGCTGGCTATGAAGTGGTAACGGCGACTGATGGGGAAGAAGCGTTAGAATTGGGGTTAGCGCAGCCGTTTACTTGTATCTTGTTAGATCTCATGCTACCAAAGTTGGATGGGATGGAAGTGACAAAGCGGTTACGACAAGAAAAAGTACGGACGCCAATTATTATTGTGACAGCCAAAAATGATGAATTTGATAAAGTGTTTGGCTTAGAATTGGGCGCCGATGACTACATTACCAAACCGTTTTCACCACGTGAAGTTTTGGCCCGGATTAAGGCGGTGATTCGACGGGCGGTCCCAACTGATGCGACACCAGCACCAGAACCAACGCCACAGCCGACCAATCGGGCGATTACCATGATCGGTGATTTGCGGATTGATCAAAACAAGTATCGAGTTACTCGCAATGGGGAAAAAATTAGTTTAACGCCCAAAGAGTTTGAGTTGCTCGTTTACTTTATTGAACGAGAAGGTCGGGTCTTGAGTCGTGATGCGATCTTGAACCATGTGTGGGGCTATGACTATGCTAGCGAAACACGGATAGTTGACATTCACATTTCACATTTGCGTGAAAAAATTGAACATGATCCTAAAAAGCCGAAGCTAATTCGTACAGTGCGTGGCTTTGGTTATGAATTTGTAGGTGATGAGCATGCCTAATCAGTGGCAACGCACGTTACGGCTATTAACGCTAGAGAATATCTTAACGTTAGTGCTTGGCATTGTTGTGTTGCAGCATTTTACGAAAATTCATTGGTCAACTGCATTAGTCGGTTGGCTAATTTTAGTTATAGCTGGTTTGGCAGCCATTGAGATGGGTGTCGTTTGGTTCCAACAGCGGGCCCGGCAAAAAACAATTGATCGCATGGAAGCTAAATTACGGCAGATGAGTAGTCGTCAATTTCCACCGCATATTTTGTTGCCACAAAGTGATCCATTATATAGTCTGTCACAAGCTGTTAATCAACTGGAAACCTACCAACGAAGTCAAACGCAACGTGCACAGCTACAAGAAAAAGAATTAATGATGATTATGCGCTATTTACCAGTTGGTGTGATGGTGATCGATCATCATCGGCAAGTACAATTATCTAATCCGGCGATGGCTGAGCTATTGCAGCAGTCAATCAATGCTGTTGCGCACTTATATACGAAAGATATTCAACTCTATGCGCTAACAAAACTGATTGAGGATACGATTGCGACCCAACAAAATCAGCGGGCCACGATAACATTAACGCCAGCACCGAATACGCAAGTTGTCGAGGCTACAACGGTCTATATCCAAAATAGTCGCTCACATTTTCAGATTGTTTTGATGCTCTATGATATTACTGAAGTTTATATGATTGAGCAGATGCAAGATGACTTTGTTAGCAATGCCAGTCATGAGCTAAAGACACCGATTACTGCGATTGCAGGTTTTACGGAAACCTTACTTAGTGGTGCCAAGGATGATCCCGAGACGTTAACGCAATTCTTACAAATTATTGCTGATGAGAGTCAGCGTTTGATTGATTTAATCCAAGATGTTTTATCGTTGTCACGTATTCGAGCCCAGAGTACGACGAGTTTGGCGTGGCAGACGGTCGCATTGCAACCGATTGTTGCGCATGAGACGTCCTTATTACAGCAGGCGATCAGTCGTAAGGATTTGACGATTCAAAATCAAATTGCGTCAGATATGATGGTTACCGTGGATGTTCAGAAGTTAAATCAAATTATAAAGAACCTACTTTCAAATGCCATTAAATATAATCGTCCCGGTGGACAAGTCACTTTGTCAGCTACCGTATCGACTGATCAATGGCAACTAAAAGTACAAGATACTGGGATTGGAATCAGTGCCGATGATCAGCAACGGATTTTTGAACGCTTTTATCGCGCAAGTCCGTCGCGGTCACAACAAGTGGTGAGCGGGACTGGCCTTGGGTTAGCGATTGTGCAAGAACTCGTTCATGCGTTGCATGGTCATGTGACCGTCACGAGTCAACGTGGGGTCGGGACGACCATGACTGTCGTTTTACCAATTAAGCCACCGACCACGATAGCAACTAATTAACAGTTAGTCACAGCATTCAGCTGTCACTAACTGTTTTTTTGTGCACCGATTGATTAAAAATTAACGATATTTACACAATCTTTACAAAACGCATATTAAGCATTTACACAAAATTAGTAATATATATTTTGAGCAATGGGTAGGAGGTATTTTGTTATGAAAAAAAGTCGGGTCATCCAATTAGTAGGACTGATCTTGATTGGCATTGCACTTGGTTTCGGCTACACCCACCGGACTAATTCCAATGCTGGCGAGTCAATCACCGCAGTTGGTTCCACCGCCTTGCAACCACTAGTTGAAGCGGCGGGTGAACAATACAGTTCCAATCACACTGGGGTGTTCATCAACGTGCAAGGAGGCGGTTCTGGGACCGGCCTTAGTCAAATTCAATCGGGCGCTGTCGCTATCGGTAATTCAGATATTTTTGCTGAAGAACAAAGTGGGATCAATGCTAAGAAACTTAAAGATCACCGTGTTGCCGTTGTCGGGATTGCCCCGATTGTCAACAAAAAAGTTGGGGTTACCAACTTAACCAAGCAACAACTCATTCAGATTTTTACGGGTAAGGTAAAAAATTGGCGCGACGTTGGTGGCAAGAATCTGCCTATCGTGTTAATTAATCGGGCCCAAGGTTCCGGGACGCGGAAAACGTTTGAAAGTTATGCGTTAAACGGGCATGCTAGTGCTGACTCACAAGAACAAGATTCATCGGGATTAGCACGTTCAATCGTTGCCAGCACACCGGGCGCAATTAGTTATGTGGCCTTTTCATATTTAAATTCATCGGTAACGACTGTTAAGGTCAATGGTGTTCGGCCAACGGATACCAACGTGCAGACTAATCGGTGGAAAATTTGGTCATATGAACATTTATATACGAGTCAACAACCAAATCAATTAACAAAAAACTTTATTAATTATATTTTATCGGCCGCTGTTCAAGAAAAGTTGGTCAAACAGTTAGGTTATATTTCGGTGCATACGATGCAAGTACAGCGGAGTGCGACCGGGAAAATCACGGCAGTGAAATGAGGGGTATCGTATGGATAAAATTCGAGCGAGTTTATTAAAAAAGTCGGTCGCAAGTAAAATTGAGCGTCGGGGTAAGATTATTAGCTTATCTTGCTTGGCACTAATCATTCTGGTCGTCTTTTTGATTTTTTACTTTGTGGCGTCCCGGGGGTTAGCAACCTTCTTTTCAAATCATATTAACTTGTGGTCCTTTTTAAGCGGTACGCAGTGGAACCCAGGAACGGTTGGCACTAATGGTCAACCAGCAGTGGGTGCGTTACCAATGATTGTCGGCTCGTTTTTAATTACGATTTTTTCGGCGATTGTAGCAACCCCATTTGCAATTGGCACGGCGGTCTTCATGACCGAAATTTCACCACGTCGCGGGGCCAAAATCTTACGACCAGTAACGGAGTTACTAGTGGGTATCCCATCAGTTGTTTATGGGTTTATCGGGTTACAAGTCGTGGTCCCATTTGTGCGGAGTACTTTTGGTGGTAGTGGTTATGGGATTTTGTCTGGGACCTTTGTCTTGTTTGTCATGATCTTACCAACTGTGACGTCAATGAGTGCCGATGCGTTAAATGCAGTCCCACGATATTATCGAGAAGCTTCATTAGCCTTAGGGGCAACCCGTTGGCAAACGATTTATAAAGTTGTTTTGCGGGCTGCGATTCCTGGCATGCTAACTGCGATTGTGTTCGGGATGGCCCGTGCCTTTGGGGAAGCTTTAGCTGTTCAAATGGTCATTGGGAATGCGACATTGTTACCACAAAACTTAGTTTCCCCAGCGTCAACGTTAACGAGTATTTTAACGATGGGGATTGGGAATACAGTTATGGGCTCACTACAAAATAATGCTTTGTGGTCCTTAGCCATGATCTTGCTTTTAATGTCACTCTTCTTTAACTTAGTGATCCGGTATATTGGTCGAAAGGGGAAATTAAATCATGAACGCTAAACGAATCGATAAAGTAGCAACTGGCATTTTATATGCAATTGCCGGTTTTGTGGTCATTATTTTGATTGCCTTGCTTGGCTATATTCTTGTTCAAGGGGTGCCTGAAATTTCCTGGCACTTCTTAACATCACCAGCGCTGGCGTTTGAAGCTGGTGGGGGGATTGGCATTCAGTTGTTTAATTCCTTTTATCTCCTGCTTTTAGCGTTGCTGATTTCATTACCAATCTCGCTAGGTGCTGGGATTTACTTGAATGAATATGCTGGTCAGAATACCATTACTGGTTTAATTCGTACCACGATTGAAATTTTAAGTTCACTACCGTCAGTTGTCGTGGGGTTATTTGGCTACTTATTCTTCGTAGTCCAGTTCAAACTGGGATTCTCAATTCTCTCAGGTGCGTTTGCATTAACGGTTTTCAACTTGCCGATCTTGACTCGAAGTATTGAAGAAGCTTTGGCGAATATCTCAGATAGTCAACGTGAAGCTGGCTATGCTTTAGGGTTGTCACGTTGGGAAACCGTCACTAAAATTGTGGTACCAGCAGCCTTACCAAGTATTATTACCGGGGTAGTCTTAAGTGCCGGTCGGATTTTTGGGGAAGCTGCGGCCTTGATTTACACGGCTGGTCAAAGTGCACCGGCACTAGATTTTAGTAATTGGAACCCATTTGATATTAGTAGCCCACTGAGCCCATTACGGCCAGCTGAAACGTTGGCGGTACACATTTGGAAGATTAACTCTGAAGGTATTATGCCTGATGCCAAGGCTGTTTCAGCTGGTGCATCAGCGGTCTTGATTATCGCCGTCTTATTGTTTAACTTCTTGGCGCGCTGGCTCGGCAAGCGCTTGTATAAACACTTAACGGCAGAATAGGGGGTCCTTTTAAATGCAAAATGACAATATGGAAACGAGTCAACGTAGTATTATGCACTTTGATCCAAAAGCGCATGAAATCGCGTTATCAACTGAAGATTTACATGTGTTTTATGGTCAAAGCGAAGCTATTTCAGAAGGTGATTTGCAATTTGAACGGTATAAAATCAGTTCATTAATTGGGCCTTCTGGTTCGGGTAAATCCACGTTCTTACGTTCGTTGAACCGAATGAACGACCGGATTGCAACCGTTAAGGGTAAAATCATGTATCGCGGTCTTGATATCAATAGTAACGATATTGACGTTTACGAAATGCGGCGCCATATTGGTATGGTGTTTCAACGGCCTAACCCATTTGCAAAGTCGATTTATGAGAACATTGCTTTTGCGTTACGCCAACGTGGGACGAATAAAAAACAAGAATTAGATGAAATTGTTGAGACGTCATTACGGCAAGCAGCCATGTGGGATCAGGTTAAAGATGATCTCAATAAGAGTGCTTTAGCACTTTCTGGTGGGCAGCAACAACGGTTGTGCATTGCCCGGGCGATTGCGGTCAAGCCAGATATCTTACTGTTAGATGAACCGGCCAGTGCGTTGGACCCTGTCTCAACGAGTCAAATTGAAGATACGTTATTAGAATTAAAACAAAATTACACGATCATCATCGTGACACATAATATGCAACAAGCATCACGGATCAGTGATTACACGGCATTTTTCAATATGGGTAAAGTTTTGGAATATGCTGAAACCGGGGATATCTTTACGAATCCAAAAGTCGATATCACCAATGACTATATTTCCGGGAACTTTGGATAGGAGGACTGTTGATGAGTACGATTTTAACGACGGAAAACTTATCATTATTTTATGGTAAGAAAGAAGCCCTTAAAGGCATTAATATGAGTTTCGAAAAGACTGGAATCACTGCTTTGATCGGTCCTTCTGGGTGTGGTAAGTCAACGTTTTTACGGTGCCTAAATCGCATGAATGACTTAATTCCAGGGGTCACGATCACTGGTGATGTGAAGTTTAATGGCAACAATATCTACGCCCCAACCACCGATACCGTACAATTACGAAAAGAAATCGGCATGGTGTTCCAACAACCCAACCCATTTCCATTTTCGATTTATGAAAATGTGGTTTACGGTCTGCGATTGGCAGGCGTTCGTGATAAAGAACGTTTGGATGCGGCTGTTGAAAAGAGTTTGAAGCAAGCAGCCATTTGGGATGAAGTTAAAGATCGCTTGCATGTTAATGCGCTATCGCTATCTGGTGGGCAACAACAGCGGGTTTGTATTGCCCGGGTATTGGCTGTAGAACCTGATATTATTTTATTAGATGAAGCAACCAGTGCCTTAGACCCGGTTTCGAGTCATATGATTGAAATGACCCTATTGAATTTACGGCATGATTACACTATCATAACTGTTACGCATAATATGCAACAGGCTTCACGAATTTCTGATCGGACCGCCTTTTTCTTAAATGGTGAATTGATTGAGGCGAATGATACCAAACAGATTTTCATGAATCCGGTTAAACAAGAAACCAATGACTATATCTCAGGACGATTTGGTTAGGAGGATGAACCATGCGACGACTATTTGACGATGAGTTAAATGATATTGATGCTAATTTCACTGAAATGGGGATGATGGTGAGTGAAACCATCGAAAAGTCAGTGAAGGCTTTTATTGACCATGATCGTGAATTGGCCCAAGAAATCATTGATAATGATGCGAAGATCAATCAACGTGAAGTTGAGCTTGAACAAAAATCATTTGAAATGATTGCGTTATACCAACCAGTGACTTCCGATTTGCGCGAAATTGTCACAATTTTAAAGGCTGTTTCCGAATTGGAACGAATGGCGGATTATGCACGAAACATTGCGCATGCGACGATTCGTGTGAAAGGCCATGTCCGGGTCCCTGAAATTGAAGCCCAACTATCCGAAATGGGTAACCGGGTCCGCAAAATGGTCGAAGAAATGTTAACGGCCTATGTTAAAAGTGATGATGTTGCTGCCCGTAAAGTGGCGGCTAAGGATGCTAAAGTTGGCGAGATGTATGACAAAATTAACGCCAACGGTATTTCCAAAATGGAACGACATCCTGAGACCGTTATCGGTTCAACGGATTATTTAAACGTTGCGAGTTATCTAATGCGGATTGGGGCGTTAGTAACTAATGTCGGCGAATGGATTGTCTATTTAAATACCGGGAAGATTGTCGAATTAAATCCCGAAAGTTCGAACTTAGTTTAGTCAATCATAAATAATGTCTAAAGGTGATTCCTCAAATTTGCAAGTCGGATTTTTAATCGGTAAGATAGAGTTAGACCAGATAAATTCGAGGAGTCGATCTTATGAAAACTAAAACTAATCGTAAATTAACTAAATCAAATGATCGCGTTTTTGCCGGTGTCTTAGGTGGTATCGCGGAATATCTACAATGGAATCCTACTGTATTACGTGTTTTATTTGTCCTTTTAACCATCGCTTCACACGGGGCGGGATTGTTGATCTACTTGTTATTGATGACCATTATGCCTAGCAGACCTGAAAAGGCGGGCTTTTTTGAACAAATGCGCCAGGCCGGCCAGACCGGCTCGACGCAGGCGGCACGTGAACCTAAAGGGCGTAAAGCAATTCATAATGTACATGAAGAAGATGAACCGCGCCATCAAGATTAATGGAGTGATAGTGAAGTGGGTTTTTGGAAACGAATTTTAATTAATACAGTGTTATTCATCGCAATTGCAGGCTTTTTCCAGACTAGTTTTCACGTGGCTAATATTTGGGTCGCGTTGATTGCAAGTTTTGTCTTAGCCATTTTGAATGCCGGCGTCAAACCTTTTCTTGTCCTACTGTCCTTACCGATTACGTTTTTAACGCTAGGGTTGTTCAGTATTGTGATTAACGGCTTGATGTTGCAACTAACCTCATTTTTTATGGGTCATGCGAACTTTGGCTTTTCAAGTTTCGGGATGGCGATGTTAGTGTCAATTTTGATGTCTATTGCGAATGCGATTGTTTCTAATTTTTTCGCTAAGAGTGCTTAACAAGGATGAATAAAGCGCTTTAAAGTGCTAAGATTAGAAGATAGGAATGATCCGTTTCGATCAAGGAAGCACGGTCGGCTTGAAAGTTGGTGGCAATAGCGACCATGGACATGCCGATGGTGCTTTTTTTGATTAACGGAACCGATTTGGGAGGGATTAACTTGGCTGGAAGTGTAACCGTTGCCGATTTAGTGAAAAATACCCGCTTGGATGTTTATCATGGCGCCAAGCTATTAGATGATAAGGTCATTACGACTAGTGATATTTCACGTCCGGGGCTCGCGCTCACGGGCTATTTTAACTACTACCCGCGTGAACGGGTGCAATTATTGGGAAAAACTGAAACCGCTTATTCGAAAAATATGAGTCATGATGAACGGCTGATGATTTTCCGGAAGATGTGTCAATTAACGACACCGGCTTTTGTGATTTCGACTGGTTTACCAGTACCAGAAGAATTGGTTCAGGCTGGTGAAGAAAACGGGGTACCAATTTTAGGTACCAAAATGACTTCTTCACGTGTTTTGAGTAATATGACCAACTACTTGGAAGGTAAGTTGGCAGAACGCCAATCAGTTCATGGCGTCTTAGTGGATATTTATGGTTTAGGCGTTTTGATCACTGGTGACTCTGGTGTGGGTAAAAGTGAAACGGCATTGGAACTTGTTAAGCGGGGCCATCGGTTAATTGCTGATGATCGTGTGGATGTTTATCAACAAGACGAACAAACTTTAGTTGGTGAAGCACCTAGAATCTTGAATCACTTACTTGAGATTCGGGGGATTGGGATTATTGATGTCATGAACTTGTTTGGTGCTGGTGCGGTGCGGCAAGATACGGATATCGATTTAATCGTACACTTAGAGAATTGGACGCCTGATAAGCAATTTGATAGACTAGGGAATGGAGAACAGTCCCGTAAGTTCTTTGATGTGGAAGTACCTGAAATTTCGATTCCAGTTAAAACTGGTCGGAACTTGGCAATTATTATTGAAGCTGCGGCGATGAACTTCCGGGCTGAAAGCATGGGTTACGATGCGACAAAGGTTTTCGATGATAATTTGAACTCCCTCATTAAAGAAAATTCGGCACACGATTCTCACAAGCATTAAGGAGATGGCAACAGCGTGAAAACCGTCTTGGGGGCGTTAAACCCGATTGCGTTACGTTTAGGGCCGATTGAAGTACATTGGTACGGGGTCTTTATTGCGACAGCCGTTATTATTGCGGTGGCCTTAGCTGTTCGAGAGGGTGCGTATCGGCACATTCGTTCGGACGACATTTATGACATGATTTTGTGGGCGTTGCCATTTACATTGATTGCAGCGCGGACGTATTATGTTGCATTTCAATGGTCATATTACAGTCAGCATCCGGGCGAAATCGTTCGTATCTGGGATGGTGGGATTGCCATCTATGGTGGCCTAATTGGGGCTGCGATTGTGGTAATCCTATTCTGCCGATCACGATTGATTCCAGTATGGTTGATGTTGGACGTGGCAGCGCCAACCGTAATTATGGGCCAAGGGATTGGTCGCTGGGGTAACTTTATGAATCAAGAAGCCTTTGGCCGGGTAACTAGTTTAAGCTTCTTGCAAGGGTTACATTTACCAGACTGGTTGATCTCGCAGATGTATATTAATGGTGCTTACCGCCAGCCGACGTTTTTATATGAGTCGGTGTGGGATATCTTAGGATTCATCTTGTTAATGACAACGCGGCATCGGCCGCACTTGTACAAACAGGGCGAAGTCTTCTTGACCTACGTGGCGTGGTATTCTTTTGGTCGGTTCTTTACCGAGGGAATGCGAACTGATTCGTTAATGTTATTTAACGTGATTCGAATCTCACAGGCATTATCAGTTGTCTTGTTCATCGGTAGTATTGCCTTAATTATTTGGCGCCGGCGACATTTGACAGCTAATCGTTGGTATTTAGACGGTTCTGGTCAAAAAATGTCGTAGAAAAAAATTAGATTAGAGGGTTATTGGTATGGCAGAAAAAATTGCCGTTTTAGGAGCTGGCTCATGGGGCAGTGTCCTTGCAAATTTACTAGATGAAAATGGAAACGATGTCCGACTTTGGTCGAACAATCCTGACCAAGTAGCTGAATTAAATGAAAAGCATACCAACGAACACTATGTTCATGATTTTCATTATTCCGAATCTTTAAAAGCATACACTGATTTGGATGCTGCTTTAGATGGCGTTGCCGCCATTTTATTCGTGGTACCAACTGGTGCGATTCGGATTGTGGCCCAACAAGTTACTGCTAGTTTACAAAAGTCTGGCAACCAACCAATCATTATCCATGCAAGTAAAGGGTTGGAATTAAATACCCACAAACGTTTATCACAAGTCTTATCAGAAGAAATTCCAGCGGACTTGCGGCAAGCTGTCGTGGTCTTATCAGGACCTAGCCATGCTGAAGAAGTGGCTAAACGCGATATTACTTTGATTACTGCAGCTAGTGCTGATAATGCAGCTGCGAAATTTGTCCAAAAATTATTTATGAACGATTACTTCCGTATCTATACGAACAATGATGTCATTGGGGTTGAATTAGGGGCCGCATTAAAGAACATCATTGCGTTAGGAGCCGGTGCTTTACACGGTTTAGGCTATGGGGATGACGCTAAGGCGGCGTTAATGACTCGTGGTTTAGCAGAAATTAGTCGCTTAGGGGTGGCTTTAGGGGCCCAACCATTAACCTTTATCGGGTTGTCTGGGGTTGGGGACTTAATCGTGACCGCTACCAGTGTGCATTCACGGAACTGGCGAGCTGGGAACGAATTAGGTCAAGGCCAAGACTTGAAGACGGTTGTTGATACGATGGGCATGGTTATCGAAGGGATTCCTTCAACCAAGGCTGCATATGAATTAGCGCAACAACAAGATATCGAAATGCCAATTACAGAAGCCATTTATGATGTCTTGTATAATGCCGCCGATATTAAACAAGTGATTCCACAATTGATGCAACGTGAAGGTAAACCAGAAATTCAGTAGGCTTGAATTAAATATTTTACATTCTTAGGAGGATCAGCACATGTCAAAAGTTAGAAAGGCGGTTATTCCAGCTGCCGGTTTAGGAACGCGTTTTTTACCTGCTACTAAAGCGATGCCCAAAGAAATGTTACCAATCGTTGATAAACCAACGATTCAATTCATTGTTGATGAAGCCCGCAAATCGGGTATCGAAGACATTGTCATTGTTACTGGGAAGAGCAAGCGTAGTATTGAAGACTATTACGATTCCAATCCAGAACTGGAAGATAATCTCCGGGCTAAGCATAAAGAAGAAATGTTGAAGCTTGTTCAAGAAACAACGGACATCAACTTGTACTTTATTCGCCAATCACACCCACGCGGTTTAGGGGACGCGGTCTTAACGGCCAAAGCCTTTGTCGGTGACGAACCATTCGTTGTGATGCTTGGTGATGACTTAATGGAAGATAAAGTGCCGTTGACCAAACAGTTGATGAATAGCTACGACAAAACCCATGCTTCAACTTTGGCTGTGATGAAGGTGCCTCACGAAGACGTTTCAAAATATGGTGTCATTAATCCTGAGAGTGAAAAAGAACCCGGCTTATACAATGTGAACAACTTTGTTGAAAAGCCAAGTCCTGAAGATGCCCCAAGTGATTTAGCGATTATTGGTCGTTACTTGCTGACACCTGAAATTTTCAATGTGCTTGAAAATCAAAAACCAGGTAAAGGGAATGAAGTGCAATTAACTGATGCGATTGATACATTGAATAAGACGCAACGCGTCTTTGCACATGAATTCAAAGGGACTCGGCATGATGTTGGCTATAAGTTCGGTTATTTAAAGACAACGATTGAATACGGGTTGACCCATCCAGATGTTAAGGCCGATTTACGGACTTACATCAAGGATCTCGGGGTACAATTAACTAAAGAAGATCAAGCGGCGGCTAAAAAAGCGCCTAAGAAATAGGATTAAAAAAATCACCTTGAATGGTTAACATTCAAGGTGATTTTTTTAATGGTCTGCTTTAAGTTTGAATAGATGGGGTTTACCGTAGTAATACCCTTGGCGAAGCGGAATTTCAAGGTCGTCTGCCAATTGATCTTCTTCATCATTTTCAACGCCTTCAAGAATCAAACGCATATCATGTTCATTGGCGACGTCGTGCCAGAATTTAAGCTGATCAGGAATCTCATCGGCACGCTCTTCGTTACGGAAGTTTTGCATGGCAAATTTGATTTCTTCGGCATAGCCCAACAAAGGTTTGATGTGATCGTAAACATTGATCCCAGTACCGACATCGTCGAGACTGAATTGTAAGCCATGTGATTTGATTAGCTCAATTTGCTGTTGCATATCACACAACGAATAGTTATCTTCACCAGGTTCTTCGGTGACTTCGACGATCACTTTAACTGGGAATAACTTGGCCTGAGCATCAATGACGGCGGCCGCGATGTCCGGATTTAAGAATTGCTTGCGATTAAAGTTAATTGATACTGAGCCGATTTTTAGCGAAAGCTCACTGGCCGTCGCCTTAAGTAATTCAATTTGAACATCAATTGGAATAGCTTCAAAATTATCTGGCAAAGTCCAACGGTCGTCCGCTGTTTTCCGATAACGAATGAGCATTTCATAACCAATTAAAGAATTATTGAATTTATCTAATTGTGGCTGAATAAAATAGCGATACATAGACTTGCCCCTTGTATGATTTAAAATAGATGTGCGAAAAATCCCCTACTTATCATGATAACCTAATTGTCCCATGAGCGGAATAATTAACCCTTCAAATTTTTAAGGTGCTAGTGGGATTATTTGATAAGTTTGAGTTACGCCACAATCACAATAATGCCTTAGTATAATATTTTTTTATATCAATTACCACTAATATCCCTGCAAGTAAGGATTAAAAGTTCTTTAAATATTAATATTATTAATATTGGCTTAAAGATAATCACTTTTATTGGTATAGTTAGTGTCAGGTTCCTCGCAAGTAGCATTCGCTTTAATTACTGTGCTACTCAGTTAAAAGTGGGCTTTTTTGTTTGAAAACAGCCCGCCAGTCGGATAATTAAAGTATAATTGAAACGGCATTATTATATTTATATATAATCGGGAACAAGACAACTATTGGTGGCATTAGTTGAGCGAAAGGTAATCGTATTAAAAAGTGGAGGTTTACTTAAATGAAAATTGTGATTGTCGGTTGTACGCATGCAGGTACATCAGCAGCTGCCCAAATTTTAAAGGATCATCCAGAAGCAGACGTGACGATTTATGAACGTAATGATAATATTTCGTTCTTATCGTGTGGGATTTACTTATATCTTGGTGGCAAGGTCAATCGATTAGAAGATATGTTTTATTCATCACCAGCCGATCTTGAAAAACTAGGGGCGACTGTCCATACCAAACATAACGTGTTGAAAATTGACTCAGAAAAGAAAACGTTGCAAGTTGCAAATATGGATAACGGTGATGTTTTTGAAGATACTTATGACAAATTAATCATGACCACTGGTTCTTCAGTTAAAGTGCCGCCTATTTTTGGTATCGATGAATCTAAGGTGTTGCTTTGCAAAAATTATGACCAAGCACGTGAAATTTACAAAACGGCTAAAGATAATCAACGGATTGCCATTGTTGGTGCTGGGTATATTGGGACTGAATTATCTGAAAGTTATGCCAATACCAAACACGAAGTGACCTTATTCCAATCACATGATCAAATTTTAAATCATTATATTAGTAAAGATATGTCTAATCGCGCAGTCACGTTATTACAACAACATGGCGTTGACGTCAAATTAAACCATCGGGTGACTTCATTCACAGGTAATGATAATGGTGAATTGGTGATTGAAACCAATCAAGGTGACTTTGTGGCGGACTTGGCAATCGTGGGGACTGGGTTTGTACCGGTAACGGAATTATTACGTGGCCAAGTCGAGATGGACAAGCATGGTGCGATTATTATCAACGATTATGTGCAAACTTCTAACCCAGATATTTACGCTGCGGGGGATTCGTGTGTGGAAAACTTTAATCCAACCGGGGTATCGGCGTATACGCCATTAGCGACGAATGCGGTTCGGCAAGGCGCTTTGGCTGGGATGAATGTTTTTGGAAACATTCAACGCTACATGGGCACCCAGGCCACTTCAGCGATGCAATTATTCGACCATACGTTGGCGACGACTGGATTAACTTATGATATTGCCAAACAAAGTCATTTACCGGTTGAACGGGTGGTTTTTGAAGGCAATTGGCGGCCAGCTTACATGGATTCAACCGATCCATTGACGATTGAATTAACGTATAATCCAGAAAATCGTAAAATTTTGGGCGCTCAATTCTGGAGTCCTCATGAAGTTGCACAATCAGCGAATGCACTATCGATTGCGATTCAAAATGGCAATACGATCGATGATTTGGCATTTGTGGATATGTTATTCTCACCAAATTTTGATGATCCATTTAATTATCTTAATTTAGTGGCGCAAATGGCAGTTGAACAAGAACGCCAAAATGGTCGTAATCAACCACGGATTACTGCGGTTGGCGACTGGGCTAAAGAAAACGACCAAGCTTTAAAGTAGGGGTAGAAAAGGGGTCATGTCATGCGGTGGTCAAAGTTAATTTGGTTGATCTTACCAATGCTACTAGTCAGTGGGTGTGCAAAAAAGGTGACTGTTACAACACCAAAACAAGCACCGACGACCTTTGCTACGACGACAACTTATGCGAATGCGACTGATCAGCGGCATGCGCATAAGTTGGCCAAGTTTATTCAAACGGGGTTGGTCACCAACCAGGGCTTATATACTAATTATTTGGATACTAAGCAACGGACGAAGGCAACTGCGACTGGTCATGAAATGTTAAGTGAATCTTCAGGGATGTGGTTACAATATTTGGCGATAACACATCAGTGGACGAAGTTCCGCACGTTTTATCAAGCAACTAAAACCACGTTCGATGATCATGGTCAATTCAGCTATCGTTATGATCCACGAACTAAAAAACGCTACCGAGTCAATGCGACGCTCGATGATTTGCGAATCATCCGCGCCCTATTGGCGTACGATCAAATGCATCAGACGAATACGTATCGGCATGAGGCTACGACGCGGTATCAGACGTTAGTGAACACGAGTATTAAAGATGGACACCTAGTGGATTATTATGATATGCAGACAAAAAAAGCCGCGTCGACGGCTAGTTTGGCGTATTTTGACTTTAAGACGCTGAAGTATTTTGAGCAGGGGACTAAAAAGGGTCGCAAAGCTTATCGAGATCAACTAACGGTCGTTAAAGGTGGCTATCTGGGCGATGTCTTTCCGTTGTATGCGGCTAATTATCAATGGACAACTAGTCAGTATGGTAGTGTGAATTTAAACACGTCAGAAGCCTTAGAAACTTTGCTACATTTAGCCGAGATTGGCCAATTAAAGTCGACGAGTCGACGGTGGTTGATTCAGCGCCTAACCCAAAACAACTTACAAAATGGGTATACCACGACTGGGACTGTCAGCGTGACCGGTCAATCGGCAGCTAATTATGCTTTAGTTGCCATGATTTTTAAGGTAGTGCATGACCGGCCACACTATCAACAAGCGATGCGGGCAGTTTGGAAAATGCAGGTGACACAACCTAGTTCAACCATTTTTGGCGCAATTGGGGATGCCAAGTCACGACAAGTCTATTTATATAGTAATCTGACGGCTTTAAACGCGGCGTTACAGTAATTTGGAGGTATTCAGGTGACAACATTAAAACGACGGGTAGCGCGTGCTATCCGGGTATTTGAAAAAATAATGCCACCACCATTACTGGCAGTGCTGATTTGTGCGTTATTAGCCGGTTATTTGACGTTTGTGCCCCCCATCAATGGGCTGGCTGATAATGGGGATTACTACCGCGCGATGTACAGCAATGGTATTTATAAATTGTTGGGGACGCATTATAACTATTTCGGCTACGTCACTCAGAAATTTGGGTTGATGAAATATTATAACGAATATCGATCGGTGAACTTTTCATCACAACCATTGTTTGTTAAGTTAGCAATTTGGTTGAATAAGTTATTTTATAGTAAATCCATCTTTGATATCCGCTTTATGGGACTCGTCAATTATGGGTTCTACTTAGGCAGTATTTATATGATTACCGATGCCTTTACTTATCCAGCTAAACGCTTACGAAATTATGTTATTGCTGGTTTGGTTGTCTTTATCTTTGGTGATTCGTCATTTACGTTATATTTCAATTCGTTTTTTGCAGAGCCACAAATGTTGAGCATGACGTTGTATTCTTTTGCAGCAATTTTATTATTGGCACGGCAACGTTATCGTCATCGATGGCCGTTAATTATCTTATATGCGATTAGCACGATGCTTTTGATCTCTAGCAAATCACAAAACGCACCGTTAGCATTAAGTTATGTGGTTGTTACGCTTGGTTTGTTGTTTTTACCGAACTTTAAAGCGCAACGACTTTATATCTTTGTGGGGATGGGGTTGTTATTAGTCACTGGTGGCCTGACTTATAAATTGATTGGGTCGAGTTTTACTGATATTAATCAGTATCAAGCGTTTTCCCATGGGGTCTTAACACAGACCGGTGATCCAAGCAAGGACCTAAAGAAGGGCGGAATTGATGAACAATATGCGCTCATGAAAGATCAAGATTATTACGCCAAGCAGTTTGCGACCATTCAACCCTCACAATCTTATGTGAAAAAGAACTTGTTGCCGAATTACAACTTTGCGTGGATTGTTAAGTATTATGCGACGCATTTAAAGCAGTTCGGTCGCTTAATGGATTTAACCGCCGCTGACGTCATGATTACGCAAGTCAAAGCGGTGGGGGACTATACGAAAGCTTCTGGGCAACCGGCGGGAAAACAAGTCACATTCTTTACGGGCTGGAGTCAGCTCGCAGGTGCATTCTTCCCACAAAAGTTTGCCTTTGATTGTTTGTTAGCAGTTGCAATAGCGATGGTATATGCCGTTGGTTGCTACAATGATTTGCGCAACCATGAAAGTGAAGGTGTCTTACGCTTCTTCTTAGTTCTAGGATTATTAACGATGTTTATTTTTGTGCCAATCATTTCAATTGTAGGCGATGGCGATGCTGATTTAGCAAAACACATCTTCATGGTGCCAGTCAGTATCGACTTGATATTTATTTTGTTCGTGTCGGATATCTTAAACCATCGATTATGGCACGCTTATCATGAGGAGGATCAAACATCATGAAACTAAAGTGGTGCCGCTGGTTGCTAAGTATAAGTATCGTTTGGTGTGGTTGGTTATTTGCGACGCAGTTACCGGTACATGCGCAAACAACGCCAACGGTTTTGTTAGCTTACGATTTCCAAAATGTTGCCAATAACGATCAGAATAAAATTGCGGCGATTCAACGAATCTTAACCAGCTTGAATGTGCAGGTCAAAACTGAAGCAATAGCCGATTATCAGGCCGGCGATATGCAAAAATATACTGGTGTGATCACATTGATCAATTGGCCCCAGACTAAGCTCAATAATGCTGCCTTTGAACGTGATCGACAGCACTTTAAAGGGATTAAGTTGCACATTGGTCAAAACTTGACTGCGACGGAAGCAGCAGGGTTACAAGCAAAACGGCAAATGCTGTACCATCAGCAACTAATGTTACAAAATCATGCTGGTAGCATTCATCAATTATTAGCATTCAGTGAAACCATGTTGACGCTGAAGCAGCTGCCAGCTAAGGCCCAAACGATTGGCTATTTAAAAAGCCAGTCAGTTGATCAGCGACAATATCCGTATGGCACGATTGTCGGTCAGCAAGGGTATTTACCGTATTTTTCAACTGGCGGGTATAGCTTAGTCTTAGCCGCCCAAACATTGGCTAAATTATTTGGTCAAGTCGGCCATTACCAACCGCTTTTAACGATTACAAAAGTTACCCCTTATTCTAAAATGGCGGTGTTAGAGCGACTCAGCCGGGATTTGTATCAACGGGGGATTCCGTTTGCCATCAGCACGACGACGGTGGGGGCCAATGGACACTTTAAAGCCTATCAGCGCTTTGCTAAAGTATTACGGCTAGTTGAAAATCGTGGGGGCGTCATCTTCTTAAAGACGCCCGCAGTCGGTGGGGTCACTGCTAGCAGTGGTCCCGGGTTAGCAACGTTAATGGATGATTATCTCGTTCAATTTGCACAGAATCAAGTTTTTCCGGTCGGTATTAGTACCTCGGCGTATTGGAATCAGGATCGGATTTATCGCAACTATGCGTTAAAAAAAGCGGATCATGTCTTGTTGTTGCCTAATCCGACTAATCCGGTGTATGCCAAGCAAGACAACCAATCGATGGTCTTTAAACAAAGTATCTATGGTTTAGATGCTGCTTCACTCGAAACAGTGGCCAAAGGGTCATCGTTAGGGCAATTGGCATTAGACTTTCCAATGCCCACAGCGGTGACTTTCACCATGCCGAATAGTCTGAAAAGTTTAAAAAATATGGAGCGGCGGATTACCAAGTTGAACTATCAATGGTTCAATCCAGCCACTCAAGGGACGACAACAAAGATTACGAGTGGGACGGCCACTTTTGAGTTTCAGCATGGCACTTACTTTTTAAATGGGCAAGCCACGACGATTAAAACCGGGGTGACTAAAGCAAAGACCCTTGCGCCAGTGAAACCGACGGAATTATGGGTCAATCGCTTCTTTAAAACGCAAGGAACCGTGTTATTAGTATTTTTTGTCGTCACGTTTGCCGTCTTTATCCTGTTTATATTCGTCGGTCGGCGCGTTTATTTGAACATGTTTAAACGTAAATAAGGTTAGGAGGGGTTTTAATCTCTATTTTAGATGGCTTTTTATTTGTTGCGATTTTGGCAATTTGGGGTATTTTGGTGGTAAACGTTATTTTGACGATTGCCGGTTACGTGAATTACTTGCAGAAATCACGGCAACCAGAACCTAAATTACCAGCAGAAGTCCCGTTTGTCTCGATCATGGTACCCGCATATAATGAAGGTATCGTGATTGTGAAGACCCTCCAATCCTTACTTAACTTTGACTATCCGCATGATCGGTATGAAATCATTGTTATTAATGATAATTCGGATGACAATTCCGCTGAATTGTTAGCACGCATGCAAACCTTATATCCGCATCGAAATTTAGAAGTTATCAATACGGATAAAGTGACTGGTGGTAAGGGAAAATCAAATGCGTTAAACATCGGGCTAAAAAGGGCTCGGGGGTCTTTGATTTCGATCTATGATGCGGATAATACCCCACAAGCTAGCGCATTACGGTATTTGGTTGCCGAATTAATGAGTGATGACCATTTAGCTGCCGTAATCGGTAAGTTTCGGACGCGTAATAAAAATGCGTCGTTATTAACGCGGTTTATTAATATTGAAACCTTGTCTTTTCAGTGGATGGCCCAAGCTGGCCGAGAAAAGTTGTTTAAATTGTGTACGATTCCCGGCACCAATTATGTGATTCGACGGGATATTTTGGAGAAAATTGGTGGCTGGGATGTTAAGGCCCTAGCTGAGGATACTGAAATTAGCTTTCGGGTGTATCGAATGGGCTATCGGATTCGATTCCAACCACTAGCAGTGACGTGGGAACAAGAGCCGCAAACGCTTGATGTTTGGTTTCATCAACGCACTCGTTGGGTCAAAGGCAATATTTATGTTATTTTGAAAAATGCGCGGTTAGTCTTCACAAAGACTGGTCGCCCGATTCGGTTTGATTTACTGTACTTTTTAGCAATTTATTTTCTATTGATGACATCGTTGATTCTATCAGACACGATGTTTGTCTTATCAGTTGCCGGGGTAGCGCATTCGGATTTAATTGGGTTTAGCAACGCGTTGTGGTTAATGGCCGTGTTAACTTTCGTTATCAGCACATTTGTGACGATTACGACCGAAAAAGGTGAGATGACATTTGCCAATTTAATGATCATTATTTTTATGTATTTAGTTTATAGTCAGATGTGGTTAGCCGTTGCGGCACATGGAATGGTGGGGTATATACGTGAACAAGTTTTTCATCAACAAGCCAAATGGTACAAAACAAAACGGTATCAATAAGTGGTGTCAACTCGTGATGGTGTTTGTCTTAGTTGCAGCCTTGGGTCTCAGTTCATTAGCACTACCAACCGAAACAGCAACTGCCGAAACGACGACTAAAACGACCACTAAGCAGCAACAAAAAAAGGCCAAAAGTAAAGCCAACTTAAAGTCGTACACGCAAGCCTTTCAAAATGCGACGACGACTTTATCGGGGCGCTCGGTTGAAGCCAATATGTATTTTATTAAAATGGATTATTGGCGTGTGAAAAAAGTGACCTTGAACTTGAATTTTCAGATTTCGCAATTAGCGAATCGGCAAACGTCAGATATTACCTTGTCACTGAATGGCACTAAGTTTTATTCATTTCGACCACAAAAACGGACGGGATTACAGACCAAAGCGATTTCGGTACCGTTACGGTTGATTCAAGGTGAAAATCAATTAAAAATTAGTGGTCAAATTTTAAACAAGGCTGGCAATAAACAATATCAATTAGCCCAAACACCAGCCAATTGGTTAACGATTTATGATGGGGCTAATGTCAATTTCCAGTACTATTTGCAGCCACCAACGCAAGCTATCAAGTCATTTTACGCGCATTTTTCTGGGACTGATACGATTGCTTATGAAAATTCAGTAATCACGTTACCTAAGCAGGCTGGTAATGGTGAGCTGACTGCAGCAATGTATGCATTATCGGGTGAAGCACGAACGATTACGACCGAAAATTCGCAAATCCAAGTGACGACTTTTGATAATGCCGCTGCTAAAAAGAGTGCGTATAATCTGGTGATTGCACGTTATGATCACTTACCGGCGCGTTTTAAGCGACTGCTCAGTCGCAAGCAACTTCAGCAGCGCGCTGCCATCAAAACGGTCTATCAAGGTAACAAGCACTACTTAATTGTGACCGCACCGACGGATAGCTTGTTGAAGAAGGCCAGTCGCTTTATTGCCAATCAGGAATTAATGCAAGAGACGCAAGCTAGCACCAAGTATGTGAGCGATCAGACGCGGACTTATACGTCGGAATTACAATATGATGGTAGTTATCAGCTAACAAGTAGCGATGATACATTAACTGGGTCTCAGCATCAATCAAGTACGTATTTTGTCAGTTTACCAGTTGATCGGACGAATGCCGATGGCTCCCAGATTCGCATTCATTTTCGGTATGCCAAGAATCTGAATTTCAAGCGGGCATTAGCGACGGTTTATTTGAATGGCAGTCCTTTAGGAAGTAAAAAGTTAACGGCGGCTCACGCCGATAATGATAGTTTAACGGTCACCTTGCCTAAAGGCCAAGCACTGGGACACACGTTTACGATCCAAGTGGCATTCGATCTTGAAATGAAGGATCAAAGTAGTTCCGACAATGCTCAAACACCATGGGCGACGATTGAATCGGATTCCAAAGCTTATATCAAGTCCAAGCCGGTTAGTGATTTATTATTTACAAATTATCCGAACTTGTTCTTAAAAAATGACACATTCAATAATATTGCGGTCGTACGACCGAAGACACTGACCAGTTATGACTATCAGACGCTAACTAACATTTTCAATTTGATTGGTAATTATGCGCAAAGTAATACCGGTAACGTACAGTTTTATACGCAAAAACCAAGCAAATCCGTGTTAAAAAATAGCAACGTCATCGCGTTTGGGACACCCCAACAAAATCAGTTCATCAAAGATTTGAATTCGAAGTTATACTTCAAGTTTGGCAGTGGTGATCATGGTTTTGTTTCTAATGAAAAATTGAGTATTGAACAACAATATGGTCAAAATATTGGGACGGCCCAGCTACTGCGGTCACCATATAATGCCAGTTCAGGCTTGTTAGTCGTGACGGCTGGGAAATCAAGCGATGTCTATCGCGCCTCAACGCAGCTTAACTTCCAACGTAATATTGCCCAATATAAGGGCGATGCAATCGTGGTCGATCGTGATAATAATCATTACAACTATCGGTTTAAGAAGCGTAAGTCAGTCGATGATCAAGTGAGTGTGAAGACTGTGATTTCGAAAAATTCGAAGTTGGTGATTTATCTGGTGATCGCATTAGCGGTACTGGTCTTAATTGCTTTTGCAGCTTTCTTAATTCTACGCAAAAATGGCTTAATGACACGAAAGGGGCGGCGACATGAATGACGATCAACGCTCAGCTGTAATGGCTGATATCTACTTGTTGTTGTTTTTAGCACTGTTTAGTGTCACGGCGGTCTTAATGACGTTGACGAATGACTTGACCTTAAATACGATTTATTTAGGGCTGACACTAGTCATGATTTTGATGACATACTTTTTTGGCGCGATTACCGGGTTAACAGCCAACTTGATCTTTATTTTTGCCCAAGCCGTTGTGATGATTTATATCAATTCAACACATCATTCAGAAATCCCGATGATCATGGTTTTTTGGCTAATTATGCCGTTATTGTTATCGGCAACCTTTTATGGCATGACGCGGCGGTTGACCTTACTGCAAACGGCCAACGCTAAGTTACGGGCCGATATCATGAAGCGCGGGGCTTTTGATGAACGAACCGATTTGCGAACGACGGTGGCATATATTCAAGATGCGCAAGTCTTTATTGAAACCAACCGCCGTTTTCAATTACCCGTAACGACCGTGATCATTCGGATTCGCTACTTCAATGAAATTAAACGAATGATGAGTGAGCAACAGTTTTCTGATTTATTACGGTTGACGTCGGATACGATTGCGGCCACGACCCGGGATAATGATATTACGTATTCACTAGATCAAGAGAATCCCACTTGGGCGATCTTATTGTTCTCCGATACGCCGGGCGCCCAAATTGCCGCTGATCGAATTAAGGCGGCTTTTGATAAACGACTTAAAGAATCGGTGAGTTTAAGTTCACTGGAAATTTTGATGGTCGTGGGGATTGCCAGTTGGGATCCCGACAAGATGAAGAGTCCATATGACTTTATGAATACCGGGATTAAAGAAACTGAATATGATGTCGCCGGTTAAACCGTGACTTTTTCAGTTGTGTACAAACAAGTTAGTCGACAAACGTAAATTTTGGGGGTATATTAAGCCACATAGGAATTTGAGGCATTTAGCGAAAGGGGTCTTTTAGACATGGCAAAGCGTTACGACGTGATTATCATTGGTGCCGGTCCCGCGGGGATGACGGCAGCTTTATATGCATCACGCGCCAACTTATCAGTGTTACTGTTAGATCGCGGTATTTACGGTGGTCAGATGAACAACACCGCCGCAATTGAAAATTATCCGGGGTTCAAATCGGTCTTAGGACCTGACTTAGCCAAGGACATGTATGAATCGTCAACCCAATTTGGGGCTGAATATGCTTACGGCAGTGTTGAATCGGTTGAAGACCAAGGTGACATTAAGGTCGTTAAAACGGATTCTGACACGTTTGAAACCAAAGCAATCATTATCGGGACGGGTTCTGAATATCGGAAACTCGGGGTTCCTGGTGAAGATACTTATGGTGGCCGGGGTGTCTCATACTGCGCGGTTTGTGATGGGGCGTTCTTCCGTAACAAGCACGTCGTTGTCGTTGGTGGTGGTGACTCTGCCATTGAAGAAGGCACTTATTTAACCCAATTAGCAGCAAAAGTGACGGTTATTCACCGGCGCGATCAATTACGGGCTCAAAAGATTTTGCAAGACCGGGCATTTGCCAATGATAAGATGGAATTTGTCTGGAACAGCAATGTGACTGAGATTGTTGGTGACGATAAGAAGGTCACGGCCGTTAAAGTTAACAATAACAAGACTGGTGAAGACAGTGAGATTGCCGTTGATGGCGTCTTCATCTATGTCGGCATCAACCCAATCACCAAGCCATTTACTAACCTCGGGATTACCGATGAAAATGGCTGGATTGAAACTAACGATCACATGGAAACTAAAGTCCCAGGTATCTTTGCGATTGGCGATGTTCGTAAGAAGGACCTCCGTCAAGTTGCGACCGCTGTTGGTGAAGGTGGGACTGCTGGTCAACAAGTTTATAACTACATTACCGCATTAGGAGACAAAGCGCGCGTTTAATGGCGCCTGGACTAGTGCTGCATACAAATGGCCGCCTGATGGCATATTGATTGTCATCAGGCGGCCATTTTTTTGTTGGGGATACTTAATGTTGATAAGGAAACAGCAATAGCTGCTGGTTGGTATAAGTCCCTAGATAAATATCACTGATTTCGTAGTGTTTGGCAGCTAACTGTGCGTCCAACCAAGCACGGTCATGTTGACTAGTGGCTAACGCATCGACATTGAGCTGACCGTCGACGATCAGTGGGTACTTGATGGCATCGTCGCCAACTTGAGTAATCGTCAATTGACCGTTTTGTTCCAGAACGGCGCGTTTGACATAGCGAATGTCGGTAATGCCTTCGGTACGTAAGCGAAAGGTTAAATCGTTAGCGCTCATCCCATTTTTTAAAGCAGTCGCTACCATGAGTTCACCGTTTTTGATCAAAAGTTGCGGCTTGCCGTCGATCAGTTGTTTTAAGTAACGATTGTGGTGGGTCAAAAAGCGTAAGACCAAAACGAGAATCGTCCAAATCAGTAAGACCAAAATATATTGCAAGACCGTGACACTAGTACTATAAATCATGCCACCGACGATTGCCCCGAGCACATAGTTTTGGACTTGATCTAAAGCACTGATGGGTGCTAAATTGCTCTTTCCAGACAAGTTAATTTGTAAAATAATCGTTAATAGACCTAGTGCTAATTTAATGGTGACATCCCAATATGAGAACATTTAGCTTCACTTCCTAACAGTTTTAATTGGTTGGTTAATCGGGGTAGCGGGCGTTAACGTATAGCTATTGCCATCAGTATTAACCGTGACATTATAAATATGGCCTTGTACGTAGACGAGCATCCCACTGCTGACTGTTGACGTATTTGACTGGACCTGACTTGGTTTGACGCCTTTTTCTTTGGCGATTCGCTGCATAATTTGGGTGACTTGTGATTTTTGCGAAAAAGTGGATTGCAAGGTCTGCCATTCATTGACCTGAATGCCAACGAGTAAGAGCAAGACGAGTACCATGATAATGAATAAGTCACGATACTTTAGGTCCGTTTTGTGCCGATACCATAGCCAACTCAATAGTGCGATGACTAGGATGATGATACTAATGACAGCTAGTTGAAGAATGGTATGATTGCTATTTTGATTGATCAAATAATCGTAAGTATAAAAAGTCATCAAAAATCCCTCCATAAAATTAATTATATCAAGTTTGTCAGTTTCGTTAACGAATTGCCCTTTAAGGTGGTTAGGTCAATCAATTAATCAACGTAAACTTTACTAAGGATTCGTTAATAAACCGCATTTTTTCAGTAAATTTTACTTGGTTAACTAACAACATGTTGTATACTGTCATTGTAAGCACTAACAATTATATGAATGGGGATGGCCTATTTTGAATTGGAAAGATAATTACAATACTTGGCACGCACAGGCTGCGTTGGAACCAAGTTTAAAAAAAGAATTAACTGCCTTAGCAGGTGACGACGAGACTTTGGAAGATGCGTTTTATCAACCGATGGAATTCGGGACTGCTGGGATGCGCGGGGTATTGGGGCCCGGCATCAATCGGATGAACATTTATACCGTCCGTCAAGCGACTGAAGGTTTAGCTCGGTTTATGGACACATTAGACGATGCAGTTAAACAACGCGGGGTCGCGATTAGTTTTGATTCGCGTCACCATTCAGAAGACTTTGCACATGAATCAGCCCGTGTTTTAGGTGAGCATGGCATCAAGTCCTTCGTCTTTGAAAGTTTACGGCCAACACCTGAACTTTCATTTACGGTCCGGCATTTACATACTTATGCCGGTATTATGATCACGGCTAGTCATAACCCTAAGCAATACAATGGTTATAAGATCTATGGTGAAGATGGCGGTCAAATGCCACCGAAGGAATCCGATATGATTACGTCATATATTCGCAAAGTCACGGATTTATTCGCCATTAAAGTTGCTGATGAAGCTCAATTATTAGCAGCTAAAACGATGCAAATCATCGGTGATGATGTCGATCAAGCATACTTGGCTAAGGTCAAGGATGTTACCATCAACCAAAAACTGATCGACGAAACGGGTAAAGACATGAAGTTGGTCTTCACGCCATTACATGGGACTGGTCGGATGCTGGGTGAAAAAGCATTGCGGAATGCTGGTTTTGAACACTTTAGTGTGGTCAAAGAACAAGCGGTGGCCGATCCTGAATTCTCCACGGTCAAGTTCCCGAACCCTGAATTCCCAGAAGCCTTCAAGATGGCGATTGACTTGGGTAAAAAAGAAGACGCGGATGTCTTAATTGCGGTCGATCCAGATGCTGACCGTTTGGGGACTGCCGTCCGTCAACCAGATGGCGAATATGTATTGTTAACTGGGAATCAAATTGCGGCGGTCTTATTACATTACATTTTACAAGCTAATAAAGATGCCGGCACGTTGCCAGCCAATGCTGCGGCGGTTAAATCCATCGTGTCTAGTGAATTTGCAACGAAGGTCGCGGCCGCATATCATGTTGATATGATCAATGTCTTGACCGGTTTCAAGTACATTGCGGAACAAATTGAACACTTTGAAGCAACTGGTGAACATACTTATATGTTTGGCTTTGAAGAAAGCTACGGTTACTTGATCAAGCCATTCGTCCACGATAAGGACGCTATTCAAACGACGGTCTTATTGGCTGAAGTGGCGGCTTATTACAAACACCAAGGTAAGAACTTATATGACGGCTTACAAGAATTGTTTGCTGAATATGGGTATTTCCGTGAAAAGACCACGTCAGAAGAATTCGATGGTGTCGGTGGTAGTGATAAGATTGCGGCCTTGATGACGAAGTTCCGTGAAGAAGCCCCAACTGACTTTAATGGCTTTGATGTGGTTTCAACCGAAGATTTCCAATCACAAGTTGAAACTTTTGCTGATGGTCATACGGCAGCGATTGCCTTACCACAAGCAAATGTGTTGAAGTACAAGTTAAGTGATGGCACTTGGATTGCGATTCGCCCATCGGGGACTGAACCTAAGATTAAGTTCTACATTGGGACGTTAGGTGATTCTTTAGACCAAGCCAATACCAAGCTTGATCAATTTGAACAAGCGTTACAAGCGTTTATCAAAGACTAAAACTGGCCCATACAAAAAGGCACGCCAACTCGGCGTGCCTTTTGTAGTCATCTTAATAATCATTAGGATCAGCACTGAGTGGTTGGTAGTCATCCATTTGACTGTCGCGATAGTCCCACCATTCGTTCTCGTAACCGACAAAACCAGCTTGATGCATCGCTTGGTCGAGAATTTGATAATAGTGGTCTTGAACTGCGGTGCGTGGGGCATCGCGATGAGCTAATGCGGTAAAGTCGTCAAACGGCGTCGGCATTGGACATTCAGTCCCATCAGCTTCAGTTAACGTTAAGTCTAACGTAACCCCTTTTTGATGGCTGAAGTTAGGGTTGGGTTTGGCGACAAACTCCGGGTCGGGATAAACTTCAAATAAGCGTTCTTGGGCGCTGACGGGGCGATAAGCATCCCAAATCTTTAAACGATAACCTTGGGCTTTAACAAGGGCACTGGCTTGAGCAAGTTTTTGCGCCGTCCCGGTGCGCACAATCGCAGTTGTAAAATCATAAACAACTTGCTTAGTGAAATTATTAGTGGTGGCGTAGCGTAAATCGACGTGTATTTCAGGGTCCAACGTCTGAACATTGGTGAACCCGGTTAATGCAGGTGATAACATAATTAGCGACCTCCTCTGAAGTTAACATTAGCTTTATTGTACGCAATTTAACGTGTTTTGTCTGGGATAACGGGTTGTCATGATTAAGTGCGTTTAACTAGACATTAGTTAGTTCAACTTGTTAAGATAATAGCATTGTGGTTTAAAAAATTCAGAGAAGGTGAAGCTAATGACGCGTCAAACCAAACGGGCCATTTTTATTTTGATTTTTAGTGAGTTTCTTGTATGTTTAGGGATTAGTTTAGTCATTCCAGTCATGCCGTTTATTAAAAATGAATTGCATTTAACAGCAACTGATATGGGGATTATGAATGCCTTGTTTGCGTTGGCGCAGTTTGTGGCTTCGCCAATCATCGGGCGGCTATCGGATAAAATCGGTCGTAAACCGGTCTTAGCAACTGGCTTATTTCTCTACATGGTGTCAGAAGTCTTATTCGCATTGACTAATCAACTATGGGTCTTTAATATTTCGCGCCTCGTTGGGGGCTTATCAGCAGCGATGGTGGTGCCAACGGCCATGGCACTAGCTTCAGATATCACAACCAAACGTCAACGGGCTAAAGTGATCGGTTGGCTGTCCGCAGCCTTTAGTGGTGGCTTGATTTTGGGCCCGGGGATCGGGGGCATCTTAGCTGGTATCAGCTATAAGACGCCGTTTTGGGTTGCCGGGACGTTAGGCTTAATTAGTGCTATCGTCTTAATTGTGTTATTGCCACGGGATGCGGATGTGATGGCCGCTAGTGATCTTGAACAACCAGATTCAACGGATGCGCCGGCGCATCATCCGATGACCCGGGCCTTTTGGACTGTGCCGATTATTATTTTATTCACGATGATTTTAGTATCATCATTTGGGCTGCAAGGCTTTGAAAGCATTTATAGTATTTATGTGAATGAAGTCTTTCACTTTAGCTTAAGTAATATTGCGTTAGTTTTAACGCTCAATGGGCTGATTTCATTATTCTTACAAGTGGCATTATTTGATACGATGGTCCAACGGTGGGGTGAACGGCGCGTGATTCGGGTTTGTTTTGCGTCCGCGGCTGTTTGTACGATTTGGATTACCCAAGCGCATACGAAATGGGAAGTCATTGTGGCGACGTTAGTGATTTTCTCAGCGTTTGATTTGCTACGGCCTGCGATTACAACCTTACTGACCAAAGCGAGTGCGTCGAATCAAGGGTTGATCAACGGCTTGAATATGTCGCTAACGAGTGTTGGGAATATTGTGGGACCAATCATGTCGGGGATGTTGCTAGACATGAATTACCATTATCCATACATTGTGGTGGCTGGGTTCTTGATCGTGTCTTACTTGATGGCGTTCTTATTACGGCATCCCAACCAAGTGACGACAGCTAAATAAACGATCGGACGCGACGATGCCAATTAGGGTCGTCGCGTTTTGCTTGCGTTGCGCTGGCGGCTTCTGTTAGAATAGGTCAAATTTAGACTGATTAGATGGGAGGTTGATCGCATGGGGATGCATCAATATTTACAAAGCTTAAGTAATTTAGAAACGATTCAACGCGCACCAGGGTTTTTCAAATATCAGAATCACTCGGTAGCCGCTCATTCTTTTAAAGTGGCGGAAGTCGCGCAGTTTTTAGGTGATGTGGAAGAAAATGCTGGTCAAACGATCGATTGGCGGGCGTTATATGAAAAAGCGTTGAACCACGATTATAATGAACGCTTTATCGGTGACATTAAGACGCCAGTCAAGTATGCAACACCGTCATTGCGAACGATGTTAGCCGATGTCGAACATAAGTTGTCGCAAAACTTTGTTCAAAATGAGATTCCGACTGAATTTCAAGCGGCCTATTCACGCCGTTTATCAGAAGGCAAAGATGACACCCTTGAAGGTCAAATCTTGTCAGTTGCGGATAAGGTGGATTTATTATACGAGTCCTTTGGTGAAATCCAAAAGGGCAATCCTGAAGCCGTCTTTACAGACATTTATCAAGAAAGTTTGAAGACGATCGTGGGCTTTAAACAGCTGGCGAGTGTGCAATATTTCTTAAAGCAAGTCTTGCCAGAAATGTTGGCGGAATCGTTCACGAATCAAAATAAGTTGCAGGCATTAACGCAACAAATCTTAGGATCGGATTCGCAATCCGTTTAATGGCGAAAGTATGTTCGATGTGCTAAAATAAATAGCGGTTTTGTAGTTGATAGGGAAGCAGCAGCTTGCCTATTTTTTGTGCGAAACAGACTGGTGGTCACGGTTAAAGTGACTGCTAAGCGGTATTACTAAAATAGGATTAAACAAGCACTCAAAGGAGGAGTTACCTTGATCGATCGGGTGGATAATAATCGGTTTGACTTAGTCTCAGACTACCAACCAACGGGTGATCAACCAGACGCGATTCAACAATTGACGGCTGGCATCAACGCGGGTGAAAAAGAACAGATCTTAATGGGGGCGACTGGGACTGGGAAAACCTTTACGATTTCCAATGTCATTGCCCAAGTCAATAAACCAACGTTGATTTTGTCACATAACAAAACGTTGGCGGGCCAATTATATGGTGAATTTAAGAAGTTTTTCCCCAATAATGCGGTGGAATACTTTGTGAGTTATTACGATTATTATCAACCGGAAGCGTATGTGCCTTCGAGTGATACGTATATCGAAAAAGATTCCGCCATTAATGACGAAATCGACAAACTGCGGCATTCCGCAACGAGTTCATTACTTGAACGCAATGATGTCATTGTTGTGGCATCAGTTTCGAGTATTTTTGGGTTAGGTGATCCGACCGAATATAAGGATCACGTGGTGTCCTTGCGGGTCGGTATGCAAATTGAACGGAACGACTTATTGCGTAAATTAGTCGATATTCAATTCGATCGCAACGACATTGACTTTCAACGGGGGCGGTTCCGCGTCCACGGTGATGTGGTTGAAATCTTCCCAGCGTCGCGGGATGACCATGCATTGCGTGTGGAATTTTTTGGTGATGAAATCGACCGGATTCGCGAAATCGATGCCTTAACGGGTGAAGTTGTAGGTGATCGTGACCATGTGGCGATCTTCCCGGCGACCCACTTTATGACTAACGATGACATTATGGATCATGCCATTGATGGGATTGAAGATGAATTAGACGGTCGCCTCAAAGAATTGACCGCTGATGGTAAGTTACTCGAAGCCCAACGGTTAAAGCAACGGACCACATATGATGTTGAAATGTTACGTGAGATGGGCTATACCAACGGGATTGAAAACTATTCACGCTTTATGGATGGCCGTAAACCTGGTGAACCACCCTATACATTGTTGGACTTCTTTCCAAAAGATTTCTTACTCGTTGTCGATGAATCGCATGTGACGATGCCTCAAGTTCGCGGGATGTATAACGGGGACCGGGCGCGAAAGCAAATGTTAGTTGATTATGGCTTCCGCTTACCGAGTGCTTTAGATAATCGGCCATTGAAGCTCGCCGAAGTTGAACAACATATTAATCAGGTGGTCTACATGTCAGCGACCCCCGGGCCATATGAAATGGATCGGACCAAACATGTGGTTCAACAAATCATTCGGCCAACAGGCTTGTTAGATCCAACGATTGAAGTACGGCCAATTATGGGTCAAATCGATGATTTAGTTGGTGAGATCAATCAACGGATTGAACAAAATGAACGGGTCTTTGTGACCACGTTGACTAAGAAGATGGCCGAAGATTTAACCGACTATATGAAAGACTTAGGGATTAAAGTCCGGTACTTGCACAGCGATATCAAGACGTTGGAACGGACGAAGATTATCCGGGACCTACGATTGGGTAAATTTGATGTCTTAGTCGGTATCAATTTGTTACGTGAAGGGATCGATGTGCCAGAAGTCTCCTTAGTTGCCATCTTAGATGCCGATAAGGAAGGGTTCTTGCGGAATGAACGTTCCTTGATTCAAACGATTGGTCGGGCAGCTCGTAATGAACATGGGTCGGTGATTATGTATGCCGATACGACGACTGCATCGATGCAAGCGGCGATTGATGAAACGGCGCGGCGGCGTCAAATTCAAGAGCAATATAATGAGGACCATCATATCACGCCACATACGATTAAAAAGTCGATTCCAGAGTTGATTGCGTCAACGAAGACGACGGCTGATACGGGTGAAAAAGATGACTTCTTAGAAGACGATTTTGATGATATGACCCGTGAACAACAACTTGATATGATCAGCAAGTTGGAAGAACAAATGAAGACGGCTGCTAAGAAGCTAGACTTCGAACAAGCGGCCACGTTGCGGGATACGGTAATGGAATTAAAAGCACAAATTAGCTAGGAGGCTTCTTTTTGGCGAACGATAAGATTGTCATTCATGGCGCACGCGCCCATAACTTAAAAAATATTGATGTGACGATTCCGCGGAATAAACTGGTTGTCATTACTGGTTTATCAGGTTCTGGGAAAAGTTCTTTAGCGTTTGATACGTTGTATGCCGAAGGCCAACGTCGCTATGTTGAAAGTTTATCCGCATATGCGCGCCAATTCTTAGGCCAAATGCAAAAGCCGGATGTGGATTCGATCGATGGGTTAAGCCCAGCAATTTCGATTGATCAAAAGACAACATCGAAAAACCCCCGGTCAACGGTTGGGACGGTCACGGAAATTAACGACTATTTGCGCCTATTATGGGCCCGCGTTGGTAAACCGATTTGTCCTAATGATGGGACACCAATTGCCAGTCAAACCGTTGAACAAATGGTTGATCGGATTCAAAAGTTACCTGAACGGACCAAGTTGCAAATCCTGTCACCAATCGTGCGGCAAAAGAAAGGCGAACACAAAAAAGTCTTCGATAAGATTAAACGTGAAGGCTTTGTTCGGGTGCGCGTTGATGGCGAGATTCATGATATTAGTGAAACTTTTGAGTTGAATAAAAACCAGCAACACACGATTGAAATCGTGATTGACCGGATCGTGGTTAAACCTGGTGACCGGTCACGATTATTCGATTCATTTGAAGCGGCATTACGGTTGAGTGGTGGTTATGCGATTGCCGATGTGATCGGTGACGACCCAATTCTGTTTTCTGAACACTATGCTTGTCCAGTATGTGGGTTCACTGTGGGTGAATTAGAACCACGTTTATTCTCATTTAACGCACCTCAAGGGGCTTGTCCCGACTGTGAAGGTCTCGGCATGAAGCTGGAAGTCGATGAAGATTTGGTGATTCCAGATAAAAGCCTGACGTTAGCTGAAGGCGCGTTGGCACCTTGGAATCCAATCAGTTCACAGTACTATCCAGAAATGTTGAAACAAGCGTGTGAACAACTCGATATTCCAATGGATGTGCCGTTTGAAGACTTGTCAAAAGCTGATCAACAAACGATTTTATACGGCTCAGATGGCAAACAGTTCCACTTCCACTACCAAAATGACTTTGGTGGTGTGCGTGATGTGGATGCCGTTTTTGAAGGGGTTATGAATAACGTTGACCGGCGTTATCGGGAAACGAACAGTGACTTCACGCGTGATGTAATGCGGAAATACATGACCGAACTAACTTGTCAAACGTGTCATGGGTTCCGGTTAAACCGGAAAGCCCTTGCGGTTAAAATCGCTGGCGAACATATTGGGACGGTTTCGGATGAAGCTATCGGCGATGAACTGGCTTTCTTTGAGAAGTTGCAATTATCTGATCAAGATTTAGTCATCGCGCAACCAATCTTAAAGGAAATTCGCGATCGCTTAACCTTCTTGCAAAATGTTGGTTTGGCTTATTTGACGCTCAGTCGGGCAGCGCGGACGCTTTCTGGTGGGGAAGCGCAACGGATTCGGTTAGCGACTCAAATCGGGTCGAACTTATCGGGAGTCTTGTATATTTTGGACGAACCATCAATCGGGTTACATCAACGTGATAATGACCGGTTGATTAGTTCATTAAAGAAAATGCGTGATTTAGGCAATACCTTGATTGTCGTGGAACATGATGAAGATACGATGCGGGCCGCTGATTATATTATTGATATCGGTCCAGGTGCCGGGGAAAACGGTGGTGAAGTCATGGCCGCCGGGACGCCGAAGCAAGTTGCCCGCTCGCGGAAGTCGTTAACCGGACAATATTTGGCTGGTAAACGGTTTATTCCAGTCCCAACTAGTCGGCGTACGGGGAATGGCAAGAAGATTCGAATTACCGGCGCAGCCGAAAATAACTTGAAACAAATCGATGTTGATTTTCCACTTGGTGAATTTGTGGTAGTCACTGGGGTTTCCGGTTCTGGTAAATCAACTTTAGTTAACGATATTTTAAAACGCGCTTTAGCCCAAAAACTAAATCGTAATTCTGAAAAGCCTGGTAAGTATAAGTCCATCAGTGGTGTCAAAAATATTGAGCGCTTGGTTAATATCGACCAGAGTCCAATTGGTCGAACCCCACGCAGTAATCCGGCAACGTATACCGGGGTCTTTGACAATATTCGAGACTTATTTGCCCAAACAAATGAAGCAAAACTGCGCGGGTATCAAAAAGGCCGCTTTAGTTTCAACATTAAGGGTGGTCGTTGTGAAGCGTGCCATGGTGATGGCATTTTGAAGATTGAAATGAACTTCTTACCAGACGTCTTCGTGCCCTGTGAAGTTTGTCATGGGCAACAGTATAACTCTGAAACATTGGAAGTCGAATACAAGGGTAAAAACATTGCCGATGTCTTAAAGATGACGGCTTCTGAAGCGGTGAAGTTCTTTGAACCGATCCCTAAGATTCGCCGGAAACTACAAACGTTGGTCGATGTTGGCTTGGGCTATGTGAAATTAGGTCAACCAGCAACTACGTTATCTGGTGGAGAAGCGCAACGGATGAAGTTAGCTTCTGAATTACACAAGCAACAATCCGGGAAGAACTTCTATATCTTGGATGAACCCACAACTGGATTGCACACCGAAGATATTCGCCGCTTGATCGGGGTACTAGAACGGTTAGTCGATGCCGGGAATACGGTGTTGATCATCGAACATAACTTAGACGTGGTGAAGTCGGCTGATTACTTGATCGACTTAGGCCCAGAAGGTGGTGCCGGTGGTGGGACCGTCTTAGCAACTGGGACTCCAGAAGATATTGCGGCCGTACCAGAAAGTTATACTGGGCAATACTTGAAGCCGGTCTTGGCGCGTGATCGTGACCGGATGGCGGCTGCTCAGACCAAATAGTGGTTAATTGTGCTACACTAAGATTGTTATTAGATTATCCAATAGAGGAGTGTTTTTGAATGGCTAAAGTAGAAAGTTTTACATTAGATCATACGAAAGTATTGGCACCTTACGTCCGTAAAATTACGGTCGAACATGGTCCTAAAGGGGATGCCATTACCAACTTTGATTTGCGGTTAGTCCAACCCAACAAGTCAGCGATTGATACAGCTGGATTGCATACGATCGAACATATGCTAGCTGGTTTATTGCGTGACCGGATGGATGGCGTCATTGACTGTTCACCATTTGGTTGTCGGACTGGTTTTCATTTGATCACTTGGGGTGAACATAGCACTGAAGAAGTTGCTAAGGCCTTAAAGTCTTCTTTAGAATTTATCGCTGGTCCTGCTGAATGGAAAGACGTTCAAGGCACGACGATCGATAGCTGTGGGAACTACAAAGACCACTCCTTATTCTCTGCTAAAGAATGGGCTAAATTGATTTTATCTGAAGGAATCTCTTCAGATCCATTTGTCCGGGAAGTTGTTGAATAATATCCGGTCATTGAGTTAAAAATGAGAAATGACTAAACGAAGCGTCATACCTAACCAGGTATGACGCTTTTTTATTGGCTGAAAATGAGACCTAAAATACAAAATTAACTGTATAAATGTATAAAAATCCAATTAAATGATGAATATTTGAAAAATAACGAATATTTTGCAAAAATCATTGCATAAAGTTAAACCGGGTGGTACGATACTGTCATTGAGAAACACGACATTAATATTTTGGAGGTACAAATCAATGGTCAAACAAAATGATAAAATTATTCTCGCTTATTCTGGTGGTTTAGATACGTCAGTCGCAATTAGCTGGTTAAAAGATAAGGGCTATGACGTCGTTGCTTGTGGTATCGATGTTGGTGAAGGCAAAGATATGGATGCCATCAAAGAAAAAGCCTTGAAGTTAGGTGCGGTTGCGTCATACATGATTGATGCGAAGCAAGAATTCGCTGAAGAATATGCCTTGATTGCTTTACAAGGCCACACGCTTTATGAAGGCGAATATCCATTAGTTTCGGCCTTATCACGGCCATTGATTGCCAAGAAATTAGTGACCTTGGCTAAAAAAGAACATGCCGTTGCCATTGCGCATGGCTGTACTGGTAAAGGTAACGACCAAGTGCGGTTTGAAGTGGCTATTCACGCGTTAGCACCAGATATTAAGATCGAAGCACCGGTCCGGGACTGGCATTGGTCACGGGAAGAAGAAATTGACTATGCTAAAGAACACAACATTCCAGTGCCAATCAATTTGGACAGTCCTTATTCCATTGATGAAAACCTTTGGGGCCGGGCCAATGAATGTGGCATCTTAGAAGATCCTTGGGAAGGGGCACCAGCTGATGCCTTTGACCGGACTAAAGCATTAGCGGATACGCCTGATACGCCAACGACGTTAGAAATCACGTTTGAAGCTGGGGTACCAGTCGCATTGGATGGTGAAACCATGAATTTAGCTGATTTGATCATTAAGCTGGACAAAATTGCTGGCGAACATGGGATTGGCCGGATCGACCATATTGAAAATCGGTTAGTCGGTATCAAGTCACGTGAAGTTTATGAAGCACCTGCAGCAACGGTCTTACTCAAAACGCATAAAGACTTGGAAGATTTAACCTTTGAACGTGAATTGGCGCATTTCAAACCAATCATTGAACAAAAATTAGCGGATACCATTTACAATGGCCTTTGGTTCTCACCATTGATGGACGCAATGGTCGTCTTCTTGAAGCAAACGCAACAAGTTGTCAACGGTGTGGTTCGAGTGCAACTCTTCAAAGGCAATGTCATCACTGAAGGACGGAAGTCACCAAACTCCTTATATGACAAGAACTTAGCTACTTACACGGCTGCGGATGAATTCGATCAACAAGCTGCCGTTGGCTTCATCAAGTTATGGGGACTCCCAACTCAAGTGAATGCGCAAGTGCAAGCCAAAGCACAAGCAGACGCTAAAGCCACGCAGGCACATGCCTAATGAGTACGGGTAAATTATGGGGCGGCCGGTTTACGGAAACTGGCGCCAAGTACGTGGATGATTTCGGTGCATCGATCAGCTTTGACCAATTATTAGCTGCTGAAGATATCACTGGATCATTGGCGCACGTTAAGATGTTAAAACATACCGGAATTTTGAGTGCAGCCGATGCGGATCAAATTGCGGCCGGTCTGGAAAAACTTGAACAACAATTGCAACAAGGCAAGCTTGAATTTTCAACTGTTAATGAAGATATCCATATGAATATCGAATCACTATTGACTGAAGAGATTGGTCCGGTAGCGGGTAAGCTACACACGGCCCGGTCACGTAATGACCAAGTGGCAACGGACTTTCACTTGTACATGAAACATCAATTGCCAAAGATTTTGGATCGCTTGCATGATTTGGAAAGTGTCCTTGTCGATAAAGCTAGTGAAAACGTGGAAACGATTATGCCGGGGTATACCCACTTACAACACGCCCAACCGATTTCATACGCGCACTACTTGTTGGCTTATTACCAAATGTTTAAACGGGACATGGAACGGTTCGAATTCAATATGCAACATACCGATATTTCGCCGTTGGGGGCTGCAGCGTTAGCTGGGACGACCTTCCCAATCGATCGGGAGTACAGCGCGAAGTTGCTTGGTTTTAGTCAGGTTTATCATAATAGTTTGGACGCCGTTTCTGATCGGGACTTTGTGTTAGAATTCTTGAGCAATGCGTCGATTTTAATGATGCACTTGTCGCGTTTTTGTGAAGAGATCGTCTCTTGGAGCAGTTATGAATTCAAGTACATTAGTTTAAGTGATCAGTTCTCAACTGGGAGTTCGATCATGCCGCAAAAGAAAAATCCGGACATGGCAGAATTGATTCGCGGGAAATCTGGGCGTGTCTATGGTAACTTGATGGGCTTATTGACCGTTATGAAGGCTATTCCATTGGCCTACAATAAAGATTTACAAGAAGATAAAGAGGGCGTTTTTGACACCGTGAATACCGTGTTGACGAGTCTACATGTCTTTACTGGCATGTTGGCGACCTTGACCGTTAATGAAGATCGCATGGCGCATGCCACGACAAACGATTTCTCAAACGCAACTGAATTAGCGGATTATCTAGCAAATAAGGGGATTCCATTCCGGCAAGCCCATGCCATCGTCGGTAAATTAGTCTTAGATGGCTTGAAAAAGAACCGACCATTACAAGATATTCCGTTAGCAGAATATCAGGAAATCTCACCATTGATCGATGAAGATGTCTATCATGATTTAGACGCCAAGGTTGCTGTTGAGCGGCGGCACTCCTTAGGTGGGACCGGCTTTGACCAAATCAAAGCGGAACTTAAACGGGCCCAAGCACAATTGGCAACTTACCAATCCATCGCTCAAAATTAAACTTGTTTATCAATTTGACCATTGATATGAAGACCAGGACAGTTATGGCTGCCCTGGTTTTCTTTTGGGATAAAGTCAGGAATGGAAACGGTTGCGTCAATTTACAAAGCTTGGTATATTGAACTTACTAACTGGTAAATTAATTGTGGATTATTTAAATAATCATCACGTTATTTGGGCTTTAGTTAAGCTTAATGAAAAAATTGGAAACTCTTTCATTTACTGGTATGATGGAATTAAAGAAAATTGGAGATGTTAAAACTTATGTTTAATGATCATCGTTGGGGGTTTGACTGGACCGAATTTATGACCGGGGTCATCTTTTTGATTGCGGGTTATTTTGTCATCAAACAACCTCAAGCTGCGTTACTTAGTTTAGTGTTCCTGTTTGCGATTGCGGCGATTATTAGTGGGATTACCACCATTGGTGGCTATACGAAATTGCGGCGTGAAACGGGACTGCGGGCTAACTTTGCATTGGTCTTTGCCGTGATTGATATCATTGTTGGGTTACTGTTCTTATTCCATGCGCCAACTGGTATCGTGGTTTTAGGCTACGTCTTTGCTTTTTGGTTCTTAATTGATTCAATTGAACGGTTAGTTGTGGCGTCACATTTGCGCGTCTTTGGGATGGGTTACTTTATCATTTCAGTTATTTTGGATATTATCAGTTTGATTTTAGCCATTATGTTGATTTTCAACCCATTAGTAGCGGCTTTTTCATTCAATGTCATCGTCAGCATTTACTTCGTGGTCTTTGGGATCAATGCGATTTTGATCGCCTTTGCACGTCGCGACTAGGATCAGCTTTTTAAGGGTGGCGGGAAACCGCGCCCTTTTTGCTAGGGCATAAGTCGGTAACTAGAAAAGACACGCCCGGTATGCTATACTTACCATCAATACGGTCATGAAGGAGTCTACAACTATGGCAGATTCATTACAATTAGTCATTATCTCTGGGATGAGTGGGGCCGGTAAAACGGTCGCCGTCCAGAGTTTTGAGGACCTTGGTTATTTTTGTATCGATAATATGCCGCCAGCTTTGTTACCAAAATTCTCTGAGTTAGTGGAAGAATCAGGTAAGATCGAGAAAGTGGCTTTAGTGATCGATTTACGATCACGGGCATTTTATGATGAAATTATTGATATGTTGGCCAATCTAGATAATACGGATTTTGTTTCCGTAAAAATCCTCTTCTTGGATGCATCCAACGAAGAATTGGTCTCACGTTATAAAGAAACCCGCCGGTCCCATCCGTTAGCGATGGAAGGCCGGATTATGGATGGTGTCTTAAAGGAACGCGATTTACTTGCGCCACTAAAAGACCGCGCGTCATATGTAATCAACACGACGACGTTAACGCCACGGGAACTACGCGAATCAATTTTTGATAAATTTGAAACCAGTGCTGATGAAACGTTTCATATTGAAATGTTATCATTTGGCTTTAAATATGGCTTACCAATCGATGCCGATATCGTGATGGATGTGCGGTTCTTACCAAACCCGTACTACATTCCAGAATTAAAGCATCAAACTGGTCTTGATAAACCAGTCTACGATTATGTGATGTCACAACCGGCGACCGAGCAGTTCTATCAACAATTCTTGGGCATGTTGGAAAGCATCATGCCTGGGTATGAAGAAGAAGGTAAAACCAGCTTGACGATTGCGATTGGGTGTACTGGCGGGCAACACCGTTCAGTGGCATTGACGCAGCGCATCGGTGAAGCCTTGGCGAAAAATTACAAGGTGCATATTAGTCACCGTGACGTCAAGAAACGGAAGGAAACAGTTAATCGCTCATGAGAAAATATACGTTTAAGACCCAACGGCCTAAAATCGTCGTGATCGGTGGGGGGACTGGCTTGCCAGTCGTCTTACGTGGCTTGCGTAAGCAAGACGTTGACATCACGGCGGTTGTGACGGTGGCCGATGATGGGGGGTCATCTGGTATCATTCGGAATTATGTGAACGTGGTGCCACCTGGTGACATTCGAAATGTGATGGTGGCACTCTCGAATTTACCACACCTGTATAAAGATATCTTCCAGTACCGCTTCCAAGGTGATGATCAGTTCTTTGCTGGTCACGCGATTGGTAATTTAATTATTGCGGCGTTGACTGAAATGAAGTCTGGGGTGTTTGATGCGGTTCAAGAATTGTCTAAGATGATGGCCGTTGATGGGCACGTGTATCCCGCGGCTAATGAAGCCTTGACGCTCCATGGTAAGTTTAAAGACGGTTCTGAGTTAGTTGGTGAAGCTGAGATCACTGCGGCGCATAAGTCACTTGAGCGGGTTTGGGTGACGGATAAAGATGGTCAAAAACCAGCTGCTGTTCAACCCGTGATCGATGCCATCATGGCTGCTGATCAAATTGTCCTAGGACCTGGGAGCTTGTTTACAAGTATTTTGCCAAACTTAACGATCGATAATATTGGGCGCGCAGTTTGTGAATCCGATGCCGAAGTCGTTTATATTTGCAATATTATGACCCAAAAAGGTGAAACTGATCATTTCTCTGATGCCGATCATGTTCGTGTTTTAAACCGGCATTTAGGTGAAAACTTTATTAATACGGTCTTGGTTAACACCGAAAAAGTGCCTGATGATTACATGGACTTTCATAAGTTTAACGAAGTGTCACGTCAAGTCAGCCATGACTTCCGTGGCTTACGGGATCAAGGCTGTAAAGTTATCTCTTCGAATTTCTTGAAACTCCGTGACAACGGGGCCTTTCATGATGGTGACCAAGTGGTTGCCGAACTGATGAACTTAGTCGGCCATTCCGATATTTTAAGATAGGAGGGCCCAGGATGTCATACGCCAGTGAAGTTAAGAAAGAATTAACCAACCTTACTGTCCATCGCGAGAATGCTAAAGCTGAGTTAATGGCCTTGATTCGAATGAATGGGACGATTAGTTTAGCTAATCATCATTTCATCTTGAATATTCAGACCGAAAACCCAGCAATTGCGCGGCGTATCTACCGGTTATTAAAGCAGTTTTATGACGTTGCCAGTGAACTAATCGTGCGGCGCAAAATGAAGCTGAACAAAAATAACCTGTATATCGTGCGCCTAAAGACTGGGACTGATATGGTCTTAGCAGACTTAGGAATTTTAAAAGACTTTCAAATTGTTGAAGTAGCCCCGACGGAAGTCTTAACCGATGATGCGGCTGTGCGGTCGTATTTGCGGGGGGCTTTTTTAGCGGGCGGTTCCGTTAATAATCCAGAAACGTCACGTTATCATTTGGAAATCTACTCACTGTATGAAGAACACAATAAGATGATTTCTGACATGATGAACCAGTACGGCTTAAACTCACGGACGACCGATCGCCGTGGGGGCTTTATTACGTATATCAAGGAAGCTGAAAAAATTGCGGACTTTCTGTCTTTGATTGGCGCCACCAATGCGATGTTGAAGTTTGAAGATATCCGCATTATGCGGGATATGCGCAATTCAGTGAACCGCTTAGTGAACTGCGAAAATGCCAATATGGATAAAGTTGCGAATGCGTCGAGTCGTCAAATCGAGAATATTTTATTAATCGATGAAACAGTTGGCCTTAAGCAATTGCCACCGAAGCTACAAGAAGTGGCGGTGACGCGGTTAGAACATCGGGAAGTTAGTTTGAAAGAGCTCGGGACCTTAGTACCGGGTGGTCCGATTTCTAAATCGGGAATCAATCACCGGTTACGTAAAATCAATCAGTTTGCGGAACAATTGCAAAAAGATGCTTAGCGTAACCCTGATAAAAATCAACTTCGATAATTAAATCACATGTCATTAAAAAATCTCAGCCACAATTTTGTGGGCTGAGATTTTTTTGTGCGTATCGCTGTGTTCTCGCTTTAATGCGCCAATTGGTAGCTATGATCTAGACGTTCAGTTAGTTCGGCCAGGGGCACTTGACCATCCAAAATAATCGTATACCAGTGCTTTTTATTCATATGGTAGCCAGGAAAATAAGTTTGCTGATCGACTAATGCGGTCAAAGCGTCGGGTTCTAGCCGTAAATCCAAAACAGTTAGGGGGTGATCGCCGGTAAGCCCTAGTTTATCTGGTGCGACCGTTAAAATGGCGGCATACCATTTTTTAGTATCCGACCGGCGCCACACCGCATTGGTTGGAAAATTTTTCCAAAGAAATTCTAATTGATCATGATACTGATGGTCAACGTAAGCAATTAAGTCCCGGGCGCTATCAGTTTGAAAAACATCGGGCTCAAAGCATTGATCAGCGACTGTCTGTAGGGCATCTAAGTAAGCTTGCCGGACTTGGGCAACGAATTTGCCAGTCGGTCGGGCGGCTAAATGTAAGGTGTAAGGTGCCTGTGTGTCACGGTCGATTAATTGGGTCGTGACCGTATGTGGTAATTGGATATTAATCGTTAAGTCAAAGATTGGCGCGAGGAGTGGTTGGGTCCGCGTATAAATATCAGCAGTTAGTTGAAATCCCGCAGCAATTAAACGCTCAGCTTGCCCACGTTGGTACTTAAATAAATCAGTTGTCATGTTAGCGGTCCTCTCAAAGTAATTAGTTTAATAAACTTAGCTTATACATTTATACTGCATAAAACAATGTGACTACTTAGTTAATAAGTAAGTTGGTTAATTATTAAAAAAATTAGGCTTAAATGGCCAATTTATCACATTATAAATTTAGCCGTTTATTACTAAACCCGCACGGGATTATTTGAATTTTAATCTAAACTATATTCATGATAGCGGTTTTTTAACCAGCTGAAACTAAAAAAGTAGTGGGGAATCAGTATGTCAGAAAATAACAATAAAATCACCTTGACTGCCCTAGTCATGATGATTTTCACGACCGTCTTTGGATTTGCCAACAGTACGGTCGCCTTTTATTTAATGGGCTATGCGTCAATTCTGTTTTATTTATTAGCTGCCGTGTTATTTTTCATTCCGTTTGCCTTGATGATGGCCGAATATGGGGCTGCCATTAAGTCGGATAGTAGTGGGATGTATAAGTGGTTAGAAGTTAGTGTGAATGCCCGGTTTGCTTTTATTGGGACGTTCATGTGGTTTGCGTCGTATATTATTTGGATGGTCTCAACTTCAGCAAAAGTTTGGATTCCATTTACGACCACTTTCTTTGGGAGTGATCAAACCCAGAAATTTGCCTTCTTAGGCTTGAATGCGACCCAGACGATTGGGTTGTTATCTTGCGTATGGATGATTATTGTCACTTGGGTGTCCATTAAAGGGGTCAAAGGGATTGTCCGGATTACGAGTTTAGGTGGGATTGCGGTCACTAGTTTGAATGCAATCCTATTGGTGATTTCTGGAGTGATTTTGGCCTTGAAACACGGCCATTTAGCCCAACCGGTGCAACACATCATGAGTTCACCTAATCCAAGTTATCAACATCCAATTGGCTTAATGAGCTTTGCCGTGTTTGCCATCTTTGCCTATGGGGGACTTGAAGTTCTCGGTGGGATGGTCGATAAGACGAAAAATCCAGAAAAGACGTTCCCACGGGCCATTATTATCTCAGCCGTGATTATCACGTTGGGATATGCGGTGGGGATCTTCTGCTGGGGAATTAGCACTAACTGGCAAGCGGTCTTGTCAAATCCAACCACCAACATGGGGAATATTAGTTATGTGATGATGCGTAACTTAGGGTATGTCTTGGGTCAAGCCTTGGGTCAAACGGCGGCCACCAGTAATGTGATTGGCTTGTGGTTTGCCCGCTATACTGGTTTAGGGATGTTCTTAGCTTATGCGGGGGCATTTTTCACCTTGACTTATTCGCCACTAAAGACCTTGATCTTAGGAACGCCCAAAGAACTTTGGCCAGCGAAGTTTACCAAACTCAATAAAAACAAAATGCCAAGTTATGCCATGATGGTCCAATGTGCGATCGTGATTGTTATTATCTTGATTGCCTCATTTGCCACCACCGATCCATCGGCGTTTTATAACATCTTGACATTAATGTCGAATGTTTCGATGACGTTGCCATACTTGTTCTTGTTATATGCCTTTCCAAAGTTCAAACAAAACAAGGCCGTTTTAAAACCATTTGAAGTGTATAAGTCACAAAAATGGACGACCTGGATCAGTTGGGGTGTGTTTGTTGTTGTTTTAGGCGCCAATGTGTTCACCTTGATCCAACCAATTTTAGTTGATGGCGACATCAAGAATACGATTTGGATGCTAGCTGGACCAATTATATTTGGGGCTGCTGGCGCATGGTGGTATCAAGTTCGTGAACATCGGGTCGCCAAATAGTCGTTAAAAATCACTTGACAAAAGTAAGTTGCACTCTCTATACTGAACCTATCTTATGAAATCGGAGCGATGTCAATTATGCAAACGCAATTCAACACAGCTAAAATGATGATGTGCTGTCCATGTTGTTTAACTAACAACATGGTTATTTGCGTTGAATTACAAGCATCGCTAGTGCATCGAAATTAACGGCATTTGAGCTCAAAACGTTATTTTTGAAACGCCTGCTTGGAATCTGACGAGATTCTAGGCAGGCGTTTTTTGTTTTCCGGTTCGGGGTAAGTTAGTCAACTAAAAAAAGTTATAAAGGGGCGAAAGTTTTGAAAAAGCGATCAGTGTTAACAGTCATTTTTAGTTTGTTATTAGTTACGGTGTTGGCCGCTTGTGGTAAGCAAAGTAGCCAGTCAAATAGTAGTGGCAAGTATGCCAGCAAACAAGTTTTAAATTTATCTTATTCGAGTACGTTAGATTCGATCGATATTTCAAACATGTCCGGTTATGGTAGTACTGGGAATATTTTTGAAAGTCTGTACCGGTTGGGTAAAAATGGCCAGGTCACACCAGGATTAGCAAGTAAAACCAAAGTGTCTAAAGATGGCAAAACGTATACCTTCACGATTCGTAATGCGAAGTGGAGCGATGGGTCAGCAATTACGGCCCAAGACTTTGTTTATTCATGGAAGCGAACGGTAACACCGGCAACGAAGTCACAATACGCGTATTTGTTCTCCGGTGTTAAAAATGCCGATCAAATCGTTGCTGGTAAAAAATCACCAAGTACTTTAGGGGTCAAAGCTGAAGGCAAGCACACGTTTATCGTCACTTTGGATAAACCAATCACGTACTTCAAGAAGTTAATGACCTATCCATTGTTTGGACCAATTAGTGAAAAAGCGGTCAAAAAGTGGGGTAGTAAATACGGCACTAAAGCACAATATATGTTATATAGTGGGCCATTCAAATTAACTGGTTGGACTGGGACTAACAATAAGTGGGCATTTGTTAAGAACAATCAGTATTGGGATAAAAAGGCCGTGCATTTAAGCCGCATCAACTATAGCGTTAATGAAAGTACAACAACGACACTCAATTTGTTCCAAGAAGGCAAGCTAGACTTGACACAATTGGCCAGTGAACAAGTTAAAAACATGAAGACAAATAAGGACTACACCACGTATCCTTATTCAATCACGACCTTCTTAGCGTATAACTTTAAGGACAGCAATAAAACGATTCGCAAAGCGTTGAACAATAAGAAGATTCGCCAAGCGATTTCACTATCGATCAATCGAAAATCACTTGTCAAAAATGTGATTGGTGATGCGTCAACGACGGCTAAGACCTTTGTGCCACAAAACTTAGCGAGTGATCCGAAGAGTGGGAAAGACTTCGCCGATGAATCAACTGTTAAGAACTCAACCTCCTATAATCCAACTTTAGCTAAGAAGCTTTGGAAAGAAGGACTCAAAGAAGTTGGGCTTAAAAAGTTGACGGTAGGTTTGTTGACATCTAATGACGAACCCAATAAGCCAATTTCACAATACTTTAAAGGTCAATTGGAAAAGAATTTACCAGGGTTGACGATCAATTTATCCAACATTCCATCAAAGGTTGCGTCGACACGGGCCCAACAAGGAAACTTTGATATCTATTTGAGTTTGTGGGGGGCTGATTTTAATGATCCCATCTCACATTTACAAATCATGACAAGTGGTAGCGGCTATAACTATGGTAAATATAGTAGTAGTGAATATAATGCGCTCGTTAAAAAAGCGCAAAATCAAGATGCCAATAATGCAGAAGCGCGTTGGCAAGATATGCTGAAGGCTGAACAGGTTTTAATGAAAGACCAAGGCATTACGCCAATCTATCAAACTGTCTATTCATTCTTGCAAAATCCAAAGGTCAAAGGTGTGATTCATAATACCGCCGGGACACAATGGAACTATAAATATGCTTATATTGCCAAGTAATATTAAGCGACTGAATTAAATGACTAGGGTTATGTAAAAGCCACCACCGACAATTTTTTGTTGGTGGTGGCTTTTTTGCGCGCAGATGGCTGAAAAAACCGGTATTAAAACAAAAAAACTGAACCTGCCGTAGCAGATTCAGTTTAAATTAAGGCTTATTTCAAGCTGTTGTTTTCCATAATATCATCGATCAAACCATAATCCTTAGCCTCTTGTGCGGTTAAGTAGTTATCACGTTCAGTATCATGGTTCAGTTTTTCAACTGATTGACCAGAATTGCTTGCCAAGATTTCGTTGATCTTCTTACGAGTCTTCAAGATTTCTTCGGCAACAATTTCGATTTCAGTTTGTTGACCTTGAGCACCACCAGATGGTTGGTGAATCAAGATTTCAGAGTTAGGTAACGCAAAGCGCTTGCCCTTTGTCCCGGATGATGCTAAGACACTGGCCATGGAAGCAGCCATCCCCATAACAATCGTTTGAACATCAGATTTGATGAAGTTCATGGTGTCATAGATGGCTAAGCCGGCGGTTACGACCCCACCTGGGGAGTTGATATAAAGGTAGATGTCCTTATCAGAATCTTGGGCATCCAAGAAGAGCAATTGGGCAATGATGGCATTGGCCATGTTGTCTTCAATGGGACCAGATAACATAATGATACGGTCCTTTAAAAGTCGTGAATAAATGTCATAAGCACGTTCGCCACGTGATGACTGTTCGATAACTGTCGGAACTGGATACATAACTTGTTAGCCTCCTAATGAATTCTAGATTGATTAGCGACTTGCTAATATAAATGTAGTTTACCCCCAAGGTCAGTGAAGGTCAAACGAAAAACCTCAAAAACAAAATTCCGTTTTCATTGGGAAAGTGTTATACTTAGGTTTCTATCATATACGGCTTGAGATTGGGTGAACCCAATCTCTTTTTCTTGCCCAAAATTTGGTGACCCCACGCAACTGTGACTGGTGTCAAATAGTGAGTATGTTAGAATGAAAGCGGTATGAGTTTGAAATTGGGTTTTAAATGGACGTACAAAAAAAGCTGAGAATCATTTCTCAGCTAAGCGATGCGTCCGGAGGGAATCGAACCCCCATTTCAAGAACCGGAATCTTACGTGCGATCCATTACACTACGGACGCCTAAACAACATGTTATAGTTTAGCGGATAATGGATAAAAACACAAGGGGTATTTGTAAAAAATGTTTGGGAGGGATTATTTATGGCAATCGGACCTGGCTTTCGCCAGCAACAACGACAGTCGCAAAAATTAGCTATGACACAACGACTACAACAGTCAATACAGATGTTACAGTTCAATGTTGAGGAATTGCGCGACTTCTTGACCCAAAAGGCCTTAGAAAATCCATTAATTGATGTGGATACAAACTGGAACGCGAACCATGCTAGTCTAACGGCGGCCCAAAATATGCCATCACACGATGATTTTATTGAACGGGTGTCAACGAGCAATCAACATTCATTATTTGAATATTTATTAGATCAGATTCATTTAACGATGCGTGACACACCATTGAGAAAAATCGTGTTACATCTAATTGAATATGTAGATGTTAATGGCTATTTAAAAGTGGATGAACAACAAGTCATGACGGACATGCAGGCAACACCGATTGAATTGCTTGATGCGATTACGTTATTGCAACAACTTGATCCACCTGGTGTTGGGGCGCGTAACCTACAAGAGGCATTGATGCTACAAACGGAGAATGACGATGCAGCGCCTAATTTGGCGTACATTATTTTAGAAGAAAACTTTGATGCGTTGGTTAATCGGCAATGGGAAAAGCTGGCTAAGCAATATCGAGTCGAGTTAGCCGATATTTCGAGTGTCTATGATTACGTCCGGACACTCAGCCCCACGCCAGGCGCGGCGGTGGGACAAGAAACAACTGGCTACATTTTTCCAGACTTGGTCGTGACGAATCGACAAGGTAAATTGGCGTTAAAGACGGCTTCAATGGCGCAGCCAGTCGTGAAGTTTCAAGGCAATTATTATCAACAAATGAATCAGCATTCTGATCGTGAAGTTACGGAGTACTTAAAAGAAAAAAAATCAGAATATGAATGGATCGCTAGCAGTCTACAACAACGTGAAGCGACGATCTTCCGAGTTGGGACCGTGATTATTGAACGCCAAGCAGATTTCTTTTTAGAAAAGCAGACGACCCTGAAGCCACTGTTATTGCGTGACGTGGCGCAACAATTACAAGTTCATGAATCTACGATTAGCCGAAGTATTAATGGCAAGTACATTCAGACTGACTTCGGCATGTTTGAACTTAAACGTTTCTTTACCAAAGCGGTCAGTAAACGTCCCACCGATGGTGAATTAGTCTCTGCGGATAGCATTCAACATCGAATCGTGACGTTAATTAATCAGGAAAACAAAGAAAAACCGCTTTCAGACCAAAAAATTGTTCAGATTCTTAAGACGGAAAATATCGAACTTTCACGGCGGACCGTTGCTAAATATCGTGAAAACCTTAATATTCCGTCGTCATCCAAGCGGAAACAGTATCTAAAAACCGAATAATAATAAAAGTGGTGGTTTGGACCAGTCGGTTATAAGCTTCCGCTTGTTCTGATTTGCAACCACTCCATGAACCTGCTATAATTCATGTTGTGGTTAAGAGAGGTATGCAACATCAATTTCCTAGTAAATTATCGTTGTGTGCTTTGTTTTTTGAAGTCTTTGGGTCGTTATTCGACATAGCTGGACTGAATCCGTCCCACTAGAGAGCAGGTTGGATGCCATGCATTCGGATATTCAATGGATTGAGGCAATTGCCCCAGACATGGTTGAGATGCTAAGTCATCGTTACTTAGTATTACGGACCATTAATTGGATGGCCCCAGTTGGACGGCGACTATTAGCTCAGACTTTGGATGTGAGTGAGCGAACCTTGCGAACCGAAACGGATACGTTACGGAAGCTTGATTTGATTGTCACAGATAAAGCCGGCATGCAGGTGACGAAACAGGGTAAAGATGTTTTACTCGGTTTGAGTCAGTTCATGGATGAGCTAATGGGTATTCGCCAAAAAGAACGTCAATTGGCACAACGATTCAACATTAAACGTTGTATCATTGTTTCCGGCGATTCAGATCGTCAGTTACAAGTCATTGGGTCGATGGGCGAAGAAGTTAATCAACTATTACAGCAATTATTGCCGGAAGGCGAGAGTATTATTGCGGTAATGGGGGGCCACACGATGGAACATGTGGCAAATAACCTTACTAACAAACTAGCTAGCAAGCGTGATTTGCTCTTTGTTCCAGCTCGCGGCGGTGTTGGTGAATCGGTTGCGATTCAAGCAAACACCATCGCATCACAAATGGCACAGCATACCGGTGGTAAATTCCGGTCATTGTATGTACCAGAACAGGTCAGTGAACGAACTTATGAACCACTCCTTAAGGAACCAAGTATCCAAGAGGTGTTGGGGATTATCCGTAGTGCTAACGTGGTGATTCACAGTGTTGGTGATGCTGTTTCAATGGCACGTCGCCGGAACATGTCCGAGGATCAAATTAAAGTTTTACGGAGCCGCTCAGCGGTTGGTGAAGCTTTTGGCTATTTCTTTGATCGCGATGGTAACGTCGTTTATCGGATTCCACGGATTGGCTTACAAATCGGAGAACTGGCCAATATGGAGATTATACTCGCAGTTGCGGGCGGGGCTTCTAAAGCAACCGCAATTGAGGCGTATATGAAAATTGCACCAAAACGGACGTGTTTGATCACGGACGAAGGTGCCGCTAACTTGATTTTAAAAAAGTAGTATCTTAATATAGGAACTGCTTTTTAAAATAAAAATATTTTTATTTCCACAAGGAGGAAATTCTAGTATGTCTGTAAAAATTGGTATTAATGGTTTCGGACGTATCGGTCGTTTAGCATTCCGTCGTATCTTAGAACTTGGTGCAAAGTCAAGTGATATCGAAGTTGTTGCTATTAACGATTTAACTTCACCTGCATTGTTGGCTCATCTTTTGAAGTATGACTCAACTCATGGTACTTTGGATGCTGACGTTTCAGCTACTGACGATTCAATCGTTGTTAACGGTAAGAAATACCGTGTATACGCAGAACCACAAGCACAAAACATTCCTTGGGTTAAGAACGACGGTGTTGACTTCGTTCTCGAATGTACTGGTTTCTACACATCAAAAGCTAAGTCACAAGCTCACTTGGACGCTGGCGCAAAGCGTGTCTTGATTTCTGCACCTGCTGGTTCAGACTTGAAGACCATCGTTTACAATGTTAACGATGACATCTTAACTTCAGATGACCGCATTGTTTCTGCTGGTTCATGTACTACTAACTGCCTTGCACCACTTGCATTCTTTGAAAACAAAGAATTCGGTATCAAGGTTGGTACTATGACTACTATCCATGCTTACACTTCAACTCAAATGTTGTTAGACGGCCCTGTACGTGGCGGTAACTTCCGTGCTGCTCGTGCTGCCGGTGTAAACACTATTCCTCATTCAACTGGTGCTGCTAAAGCTCTTGGCTTAGTTATCCCAGAATTGAACGGTAAGTTACAAGGCCATGCACAACGTGTTGGTGTTGTTGACGGTTCATTAACTGAATTAGTTGCTATCTTAGACAAGAAAGTTACTGCTGACGAAGTTAACGCTGCTATCAAGAAGCATACTGAAGGTAACGAATCATTCGGTTACAACGATGACGAAATCGTTTCATCTGATGTTATCGGTACTACTTTCGGTTCAATCTTCGATCCTACCCAAACTGAAGTTACCTCTGATGGTGACAACCAATTGGTTAAGACCGTTGCTTGGTACGATAACGAATACGGCTTCACTTGCCAAATGGTACGTACTTTATTGAAGTTCGCTACTCTCTAATATAAATTAGTTTGCTCGAACTTTAAAACCGCATAGGTTTTTAAACGGCGGGGGGAGGCAATCTCCTTCTGCCGTTTTTTTATTTGAAAGTCACGAATTCTAGGAGGATTTAACATTGGCTAAATTAATCGTTTCAGATTTAGATGTTAAAGATAAAAAAGTTTTAATTCGTGTCGACTTTAATGTTCCAATTAAAGACGGCAAGATCGGTGACGACAACCGGATCGTCGCTGCTTTACCAACGATCAAATATGTTAGTGAACATGATGGTAAAGCCATCTTATTCTCACATTTAGGTCGTATCAAGAGCGAAGACGACAAGAAGGGCTTGAGCTTACGCCCAGTCGCTGAACGTCTTTCAAACTTATTAAACAAGCCAGTTACTTTCGTACCAGTTACGGAAGGCGAACAACTTGAAACGGCAATCAACAACATGAACGACGGTGACGTCTTAGTTGTTGAAAACACCCGTTTTGAAGATGTTGTTAATGGTGAACAAGTTAAGCGCGAATCAGGTAACGATCCTGAATTAGGCAAGTACTGGGCTTCACTCGGTGACGTTTACGTCAACGATGCCTTTGGTACTGCTCACCGTTCACATGCTTCTAACGTTGGGATTGCCTCAAATATGGAACAAGTTGCTGCCGGTTACTTGATGGAAAAAGAAATCAAGTTCTTGGGTAACGCTGTTGACAATCCAAAGCACCCATTCGTTGCTATCTTGGGTGGTGCTAAGGTTTCTGATAAGATCGGTGTTATCGATCACTTACTTGACAAAGCTGACAAGATCATCATTGGTGGTGGGATGACTTACACGTTCTATGCTGCTAAAGGCATGGGTATTGGTAACTCACTCGTTGAAAAAGATAAGATCGAATTAGCTAAGTCAATCATCGAAAAAGCTGGCGACAAGTTAGTCTTACCTAGCGACTCAGTAGTTGCTGAAAAGTTTGACAACGATGTACCAAGCAAAGTCGTTGAAGGCTCGATTCCTGATGGCTACATGGCTTTAGATATCGGTCCTAAGTCAATTGCTGAATTCAAAGATGTTTTACGCGACGCTAAAACCGTTGTATGGAACGGCCCAATGGGTGTCTTTGAAATGAGCAACTACGCTAAGGGTACGCTTGAAATTGGTAAGTTCTTAGGGACTTTATCAGAAGCTACAACTATCGTTGGTGGTGGTGACTCAACTGCCGCTGTTAAGCAACTTGGCGTTGGCGACAAGTTAACCCACATCTCAACTGGTGGTGGCGCTTCACTTGAATACCTTGAAGGTAAGACTTTACCTGGTATCGCTGCTATCTCTGACAAATAATCTGTTCTCCGAAAGGAAGGTCTATCGTGCGTAAACCAATTATTGCCGGTAACTGGAAAATGAACAAAACTGCTAGCGAAGCTTTAGCTTTCGTTAACGCAGTTAAGGATCAATTACCAGATCCTACTAAAGTTGAATCAGTCGTTGCTGCTCCAGCCCTTTTCTTACAAGAAATGGTCGAAGCTGCTAAGGGTTCTGATTTAAAGATTGCTGCTGAAAATGCTTACTTTGAAGATGCTGGGGCATTTACTGGTGAAACTTCACCAGCTGCTTTAGCTGACTTAGGCGTTGACTATGTTGTCATCGGTCATTCAGAACGTCGTGGCTATTTCCACGAAACTGATGAAGATATCAACAAGAAAGCTCATGCAATCTTCAAGAACAACATGTTACCAATCATCTGCTGTGGTGAAAGTCTTGAACAACGTGAAGCCGGCCAAGCCGAATCATGGGTTTCAGGCCAAATCAAAGCTGCTTTGAAAGGTTTATCAGCTGACCAAGTTAGTTCATTAGTTATTGCTTATGAACCAATCTGGGCTATTGGTACTGGTAAGACTGCTACAAGCGACCAAGCCGAAGAAATTTGTGCCGTTGTTCGTAAGACAGTTGCTGACCTTTACTCACAAGAAGTTGCTGACAAAGTTCGGATTCAATATGGTGGTAGTGTAAAGCCAGCTAACATTGTTGAATTAATGAGCAAAGCTAACATCGATGGTGGTTTAGTCGGTGGTGCTTCAATGCAACCAGATTCATTCTTGGAATTAGTTAACTACCAAAATAACTAATTATTATTGCAAGTTTAAGCACAACCTTTTACAATAGATTGTGAACCAATTACAAGCAAAATTAAGGAGAGAATTTAATGTCTATTATTACAGATATTTATGCTCGCGAAGTCTTAGACTCACGTGGCAACCCAACTGTCGAAGTTGAATTATACACTGAAAGTGGCGCATTTGGTCGCGGTATCGTTCCTTCAGGTGCTTCTACTGGTGAACACGAAGCCGTTGAATTACGTGATGGCGACAAGAGCCGTTTCATGGGCAAGGGTGTTACTAAGGCCGTTGACAACGTTAACAAGTTAATCGCCAAAGAAATCGTTGGTTACGATGTAACTGACCAACGTGCCATTGACCAAGCTATGATCAAGTTAGACGGTACTCCTAACAAAGCTAAGTTGGGCGCCAACGCTATCTTAGGTGTTTCTATCGCCGCTGCACGTGCTGCTGCTGACGAACTTGAAATGCCATTATACAACTACCTTGGCGGTTTCAATGCGCATGTCTTACCTGCACCAATGATGAACGTTATCAATGGTGGGGCACATGCCAACAACGATGTTGACTTCCAAGAATTCATGATCATGCCTGTTGGTGCTTCTTCAGTTAAAGAAGCTGTTCGGATGGGTTCAGAAACCTTCCATAACCTTAAGGCTATCTTGAACGAACGCGGTTACTCAACTGCCGTTGGTGATGAAGGTGGTTTCGCTCCTGACTTGAAGAACAACGAAGAACCATTCGAAATTCTTATCGAAGCCATCGAACGTGCCGGCTACAAACCAGGCAAAGACATCTCAATCGCCTTTGACTGTGCCGCTTCTGAATTCTACAACGAAGAAACTGGCAAGTATGACTTAAAGGGTGAAGGCGAAAATGGTCAATCATTTACTGCCGAAGAATTCGTTGACTTACTTGACAGCATCGTTGACAAGTACCCAATCATTTCCATCGAAGATCCTTTGGATGAAAACAACTGGGAAGACTGGCAAATGGCTACTGAAAAGCTTGGTAAAAAGGTTCAAATCGTTGGTGATGACTTGTTCGTTACTAACACTGATTACCTTGCTAAAGGGATCAAGATGGGCGTTGCCAACGCTATCTTAATCAAGGTTAACCAAATTGGTACTTTAACTGAAACTGTTGAAGCTATCGAAATGGCTAAACAAGCTGGCTACACTGCCATCGTTTCACACCGTTCTGGTGAAACTGAAGACACGACTATTGCTGACTTAGTTGTCGCAATGAACGCTGGCCAAATCAAGACTGGTTCAATGAGCCGTACTGAACGGATTGCTAAATACAATCAATTAATGCGGATCGAAGACCAACTTGAAAGCACTTCAGAATACAAGGGTCTTAACGGTTTCTACAACTTAAGTGAAGACGCTCGTAACACGATTGCTAGCAAGTAATCAATCGTTCCTTAAAAAAGTCCTACTTCGGTAGGGCTTTTTTTATTGGCAAAAATTCAGTTAAGGCGTGGTCAGAACAAAAAAAGACCTCAAATCAGCAGGATTTGAGATCGTTCGTCAAAGTTGTTAAGTGTCGTGGGAATAAGCTTACGATTCCATTTTAGGCCGATTTAATGGTAATGTCAACGCTTACAATTAGTGCAATAATACACAACCGTTAACCAACCAGACCAAGCCGGCCTTTTGGGGTATTAATTGAATTTTTCAACGTAATTATATAGAATAACTATCGATTTTGGGTGTTAAAAAATATCAAAAAAATATATAGACTCTTTTATGGACGTAAACGGTTACAAGAAAAGCCGACTTGACGGGCTTTAACACTTTTGCTCATTAATGCACTTGTGGCGCGGTTTAAAAGAGTTTATGGAAAACGTTTGACTTATAGATAAACCTAGTTGTATGATGACCTTGTTGATAAGCGGAACAACGAATTCGCGAATTGACGGGTATGACAATCAAGTATCAATATTGCAAATTTATATAGTTGAGTCAGTTAAACTGGTCGGTGTTTGAGAAGAGGGGTCCATTGGCAGATGGACTTATTTAAAACAGCGGATTGTAAACGCTTACTTAGTGTTTAATTGATTTGATAACCTAAAATCTAAGGAGTGCGACGTTGTCATGAGTAAAATTAAAGCAGCTACAGCCGGTTTGAAAGTTTTGGAAGCCTGGGGCGTTAAGAACATCTATGGATTACCTGGTGGTTCATTTGACTCAGGGATGCAAGCCATTTATGAACGGAAAGATACCCTTCACTATGTTCAAGTTCGCCACGAAGAAGCCGGCGCTATTGCCGCTTCTGCTGAAGCGAAGTTAACAGGTAAAGTTGGGGTTACTTTTGGGTCAGCTGGCCCTGGTGCCGTTCATTTGTTAAATGGATTGTATGATGCCAAACATGACCATACGCCATTGGTTGCGATTATTGCACAAGTGCCAACTAAGCGGATGAACATCGACTTCTTCCAAGCAATTGACGAAGAACCCATCTTTGATGATGTTTCAGTTTGGAACCGGACAGCAATGACTGCTGAATCCATTCCACAAATGTATGACGAAGCGATTCGCCAAGCCTACAAGCATTCTGGTGTTGCCGTTGTGACCGTACCAAAAGACTTGGGCTGGACTGAAATCGAAGATAACTTTGAACCAACTGCTGATCTTTATCAACAACCAATCATGCCAGAACCAGATCCAAAACGGATTGATGAAGCTTGGGATTTGATCAAGAATGCCAAAGCACCATTAATTTACTTCGGGATTGGGGCTAAACATGCTGGCAAAGAATTAAAAGCCTTATCTGAAAAATTCCACATGCCAATGATTTCTTCTGTTTTAGCAAAAGGAATTGTGGAAGATGAATATGAAAACTATTTAGGTTCAACTGGTCGGGTTGCACCAAAACCAGGGGTTGAAGCTGGGTTTGCCAATGACTTAGTTCTCTGGGTCGGTAATGATGTGCCATTCAGTATCTTCTTGATCAACCCACGGGCCAAGGTCATCCAAATCGATATTGACAGTGAAAAATTAGGCAAGCGTCATCACGTTGATGTAGCCATCTTAGCAGATGCTAAGAAAGCCTTAAAAGCTTTAGCTGACAAAGGGACTGAATTACCAGAATCTGACTTCTACAAAGCTTCATTGTTGAACCGTAAAAACTGGCGTGACTGGCAAGACAGCTTCAAAGATGATGACAGTCAACCATTACGTCCAGAACCAGTCTTCAATGAAATTAACAAAGCTGCCAGTGACAAAGCCGTCTTCGGCGTTGATGTTGGTAATGTCAACATTAACTTCATGCGTTTGATCAACTTACACGGTGATCAAAAGTGGACGACTTCTGGTCAATATGCAACCATGGGTTATGGCATGCCAGCTGCAATTGCCGCTAAGAGCTACTACCCAGACCGTGATGTCTTTAGCTTAAGTGGTGATGGTGGTTTCGCAATGTTATGCGAAGAAATCTTAACCCAAGTTAAGTATCACTTACACATCATCAACATTGTCTTCAGTAACGAAACCTTAGGCTTTATTGAAGCTGAACAAACTGATGACAGCAAACAACCATTATCAGGGGTTGATTTGATTGATACCGACTGGGCTAAAGTCGGTGAAGGGATGGGCGCTTTAGGTTTCACTGTCCGGACCTTGGATGAATTAAAAGATGCCTTAGCAAAAGCTAAAGCAACTGACAAACCAGTCTTGATCGACGTTAAGTTAACGCACGAAATGCCATTCACGACTGAACACATGGCTTTGGAAACCAATAAGTGGACCTCACAAGCTGATGTTGATGCCTTCGTTAAGAAGTATCAAACAGAAGGCTTGCATCCATACGGCTACTTCTTGGACCAAGTCACTAAATAAAGTTGATGTAAATTAATCAAGAAACAACGTTACTTCTGACGGGAGTAGCGTTGTTTTTTGTTGTCCTAGAATCGTTATTTGGAGAAAGTCGGGGGATGTTAGTGGCCAACTAGGTCGATGGATGAAATGTCGTGGTAAAATAAAAGCACGAGCATTTAAAGGAGATTTAGAATTATGGATTTTTTCCAACACCAAATTAATCAATGGGCGGATTGGCAAGCAATCATGGCCTCGACCACGACGTTTGAACCACTGATTCGTCAAATCTATTCCAGTGAAAATGAACCATTTAAAACTTTAGAACCAGTTAAAAGTGACTTTGCAGCTATTTTTCAAGTTGGGGGAACAAGTATTGCCGTTTTCCCGCCAGCTAATGTGGCGACGACTACCCGCGATCGTTATCAAACGGAACGCTTTAGCTTAACGCGAGTCAATCGGTTAGGAATTGCGGCACCCACGATGCGGCATGCTGGGTTTATTTTTGATGCGTATCAATTCTACTATGTCATCTATCAGCCGGTTTTAGGGGTGCCATTGACGAACTTTAAAGCTACTGCTAAACCCGCAGTTAAACAAACGCTAGGTCGTCAGATTGGCTTGGCCTTACTGCAATTAAATGGTGATGTAACTAGCTTTAATCAAGCTGAAGGCACTGTGGCCAGTGACTCGGATCTGTGGCAAGTTTTTGGGACCGAATTCGTGACCGCCCGGCAGCAATTTTTAGCAGCGCATGCGGTAACGCCGAATCAGTTTGTACACGGTAACTTAACTGGGGATAATCTAATCGTCATGACTGGTGGTCAAATCGGTGTCCAGCATTTTCAAACAGCGATGCAAGCACCTCAGGCCACTGAACTAGTGCCGTTGATCTTAGATGCGTTTGCTGGGGATGCTGATTTTATTAATGGCTTTTTAGCCGCTGTGGGGCAGATTGACTTGGCAACTGATGTCTTACTTGGTTTACTTTGGCGAACTGATGGGTCTAAGTGGGTCGCACAGCTCATGGGAACAGCAAACGTCACGTTAGCGGCTTTACAAGCTAAACTGGACACATTAATTAATGGAAAGTAGGGGTGAGCAGGGTGAGTAGTCAACGCCAATCACATAATCGGCGCTTTGATTTAACACGGTTTGACGCGATTGGCCGCGGGTTGATTGTTGGGATCATTGCTGGCGTTGTCGTCAGCGTCTTTCGGTTTTGTATCGAACGGGGCTTAAACTTTGTTCAATGGTGCTATGGTCAGATTCATGTTACGCCATGGTTGATCGTCCCGTGGTTGATCCTAAGCGTCGTCGTTGCCGTCTTAATTGGTTTACTTGTGAAGCAGACCCCGGATATTAAAGGTTCTGGGATTCCACAAGTTGAAGGGCAATTAGCTGGTGAATTGGATTATCAATGGTGGCCGGTCCTGTGGAAGAAGTTTGTCGGTGGGATCTTAGGTATCGGTTCTGGATTGTTTCTCGGTCGCGAAGGGCCGTCGATTCAATTGGGGGCAACGATTGGGCAAGGCTTTGCTGAAACGACGCACCAAACTGGGGCTGATCGGCGATCATTGATTGCTGGTGGTGCTGCCGCGGGGTTATCAGCGGCTTTTAATGCGCCAATTGCCAGTACCTTGTTTGTGTTGGAAGAAGTTTATCATAATTTTTCACCGATTATTTGGACAACGGCGTTAGCTAGTGCGATTGCCAGCAATTTTATTTCGATGAACTTCTTTGGGTTAGTGCCCGTCTTGCATATCCCATATGCCCGCAATCTGCCAATTAGTCAATATGGTAACTTGATTGGTTTGGGCGTGTTCTTAGGTATTCTGGGCTACTGTTATCAAAATGTGACGTTAGCGGCGCCGAGTTGGTATGCAAAGTTACGGCTACCAGCGTGGTTGGATGGGCTCGTACCATTCTTGTTAGTGATTCCGATTGGGTTAATGTGGCCCCAATTACTCGGTGGTGGAAATGCCGTTATTTTAAACTTAGCGGCAATGCCACCAGTTTTAATTGCGTTGATCGGGATTTTTGTGTTGCGCTTTGTTTTTTCGACTGTTTCATATGGTTCTGGGCTACCTGGGGGGATTTTCTTACCAATTCTGTCGTTAGGGGCAATTTTAGGGGCAATCTATGCGCAAGCGATGGTTAGTTTAGGGTTAATGCCTGCACAGTACGTGACGAACTTCATCATTTTTGCGATGGCCGGCTATTTTGCCGGGATTGGGAAGGCCCCATTTACAGCAATTCTATTAATTACAGAAATGGTGGGGACCTTGACGCATTTGATGCCGTTAGCGGTCGTATCATTAACAGCTTACTTAGTCGTTGATTTATTGGGTGGCGCACCAATCTATGAAGCCTTGCTTGAAAAATTAACCCAACCGAAATTACCAGAGCATAGTGGGATTCAAGACCGGTTGGAATTTCCAATCTTTGAAGGCTCGGCATTAGAAGGACATCAAGTCCGGGACTTTAAATGGCCACGCGAATCCTTGTTGATTGCGATTCGGCGTGGGGAACGGCAAGTGATTCCACATGGGGACACTTTGATGCGCGCTGGGGATACCTTAATTATCTTAACCGACCGTAGTAACCGGGCTTGGGTCCATCATCAAATTGACCGGTTAACCGCTACCACGACTTAACCAGCTTTCGAAAATAACTAATTCAGTCGCAGACTGGAAAAACAAGCCTAAATATGTTAAATTGTTATAGACATAGCGGACTCTTTAGGAGGACATTTTTTTGTATAATACACTAATGACGATAATATTAATCGTTTCCGTCGTGATTATCATTGCGGTAATGATGCAACCATCTAAGACAAATGATGCCATGTCTTCATTGACCGGGGGCGCGGATGACTTATTCGCAAAGCAAAAACCTCGGGGCTTTGAAGCCTTCATGCAAAAAGTGACCGTCGTACTCGGAATTATTTTCTTTGTCGTCGCACTCGCTTTAGCTTGGTATTCATCGAAGTAACCGACCGTCCTCCTGTGATTCAGGAGGCTTTTTTTTAAGGCAGGTGTCAATTTGATTAAACAACCAGAACCGTTTTTATTTGAACATGGGGACCACGCCGTCATTTTATTGCATGCGTATTCAGGGAGCGCCAATGATGTCCGCTTATTAGCGCGCGTCCTTGAGCGGGACAATTATACGGTCTATGGGCCACAATTTAGCGGCCATGCCACTGGTCGACCACAAGATATTCTTGCTCAGTCACCAGCCCGTTGGTGGCAAGATACCCAGCAAGCAATATCATTTATGCGCCAAAAAGGCTATACTAAAATTAGTATCTTTGGCTTATCGCTTGGTGGGTTATTTGCCACGCTAGCTTTAGAGCGCGATGCCCAATTATGCGGCGGTGGGACCTTTAGTTCACCGGTTCTATCAAGTGAGCGCAATCAGGTCGCCCCAATGTTTATCAAATTGAGCCAGCAACAATTAAAGCAACAAGGAATGACGTCCGCTGAGCAGGTCCCAATTTTGGCGGCATTAAAACCAGCAGTTGCACAACAATTGGCGACAATTAACCAATTTGTGACGACTGAGATTACCGCTCATTTGGATCAATTGACGAAACCATTTTTTATTGGGCAAGGTGGTCAAGATGAATTGATCGATGCGATGGTCGCCAAACGCCTACGAGACCGCTTACGTGGTCAAGGGACGCCGGTTGATTTTCATTGGTATGCCGATGCTGGGCACGTGATTACCGTGAATGCGGCCCATCACCAATTAGAACAAGATGTCTTAACGTATTTAAAAACTATTAATAAATAAACTTATAAATGAGGTAAATAATGTCAGAATCTAACTTACAAGAGCAAATTCTTACTTTCTTGCAAGCTCATCCTGACCGCAGCTACAGTGTTGAGCGGTTATGCGATGAACTGCATTTTACAGGCGCAACTGCCTTTACGTTTTTGGTGAAAGAGCTCGCAACCTTAGAACGTCAAAAAAAGGTCACGACTGATGATCATGATCACTTTAAAATCGTTCAAGAAACGAAACTTGTCGATGGGTCTTTCCATGGCAACGACAAGGGCTTTGGTTTCGTCCGTTACGATCCCGATTTGCCAGATATTTACATTAATCCTGACAACACGATGTTTGCCTTTACGGGTGACGACGTGCAAGTTGAGATTATTCGCCCAGCGCGTCCCGGTTCAGACCGCGGCCCTGAAGGTAAGATCGTTAGTATCACACAACGTAACTATACCCAAATCGTCGGGGCTTTCACGCCTAATACGGATAACCCTGGTTTTATTGGGACGGTTGCCATTAAAGAAAAGAAACTTTCTAAATATGAACTATTAGTGACTGATCAAGGTATTCACCCAACTGAAGGCGAAGTTATCATCGCTGAAGTTGCGGCTTACCCAGATGCCCAACATCCAACGCGGATCGTCGGGATTGCCAAACAAGTTATCGGGAGTGTCGATGATCCTGGGATGGACGTTTTACAAGTTGTCTATCAACATGATGTGCCATCAGTTTTCCCAGAAGAAGTCACTGATGAAGCTAATCGAATTCCTGATTATGTGACTGAAGATGATAAAAAAGGTCGCGTTGATATTACGGACCAACCGTTAGTCACGATTGATGGCGCTGAATCTAAAGACTTGGATGACGCGGTCGTTGCTTGGCGCTTACCAAATGGTAACTTCCATTTAGGGGTTCATATCGCAGATGTTAGTCATTATGTGACTGAAAACTCAGAATTAGACCGCGAAGCCTTTAAACGTGGGACATCAGTTTACTTAACTGACCGGGTTATTCCAATGTTGCCACGGCGGTTATCAAACGGCATTTGTTCGTTGAATCCTGATGTTGAACGGTTAGCCATGACTTGTGAAATGGAAATTGACCAAACTGGGAATATCGTTAACCATAAAATCTTCCAGAGTGTGATCAAATCGCATGCCCGGATGACTTATGATGCGGTTAACCAAATCTTGGAAGCCCATGATCCTAAGACCCGTGAAAAATATGCGGACTTAGTTGATATGTTTGATACGATGGGTGATTTACATCGTATCTTATACAAGAATCGTCGGCATCGTGGTGCGATTGATTTTGATGATAATGAAGCTAAAATCATTGTCGATGAAGTTGGTCACCCAATCGATATCCAATTGCGGGTCCGTGGCTTAGCTGAACGCATGATTGAAAGTTTCATGTTAGCCGCGAATGAAACGGTCGCCAAACATTATAGCTTACTCAAAGTACCGTTCATCTACCGGGTCCATGAAACGCCTGATAGTGACCGGATGTTGAGCTTCTTTGAATTCGTGACGAACTTCGGAGTTACCGTGACGGGTAGTTCTAAAGACGTTAAGCCGAAGATGTTGCAAGATGTCTTGAAGAAGGTTGCTGGTAAACCAGAAGAAGCGATGGTTTCAGTAATGATGTTGCGGAGTATGAAGCAAGCGCGGTATGCGGACCAATCCTTGGGTCACTTTGGGTTAGCGGCGCCATACTATACCCACTTCACGTCACCAATCCGGCGTTATCCGGATATGATGGTGCACCGCTTGATTCGGCATTACGCTGAAAACGGTACTGGTGAAGCAGCGCGTGAAAAGTATCGTGACAACTTACCAAATATTGCTGAAACGACATCTGATAATGAACGTCGTGGGATCGATACCGAACGTGATGTTGACTCAATGAAGAAGGCTGAATACATGGCTGACCACGTTGGTGAACATTTTGATGCGGTTGTTGATTCAGTCATGAAGTTTGGGTTATTCGTTGAACTCGAAAATACGGTTGAAGGGTTAGTCCACATTAGCGTCATGGACGACGACTATTACGAATATGTTGAAAAACAACTCGCTTTAGTTGGGCGGAAGACGAAACGGACTTTCCGGATTGGTCAACCGGTTAAAGTTGAATTATTGCGGGTCGATAAAGACCAACGTGAAATCGACTTTAAGTTGTTGAATCCTGAAGAAGCACCAAAGACCGACTTGTTGCCTAAGCGTGAACACAGCGATAACTATCGTGGTAATAATCGTCGCGGTGGTAATGGTAACTATCGGCGTAACGGGAATAATAATAACCGGAATGGCAACCGCAATGGTAATGGCGGCAATCGTAACGGCAATGGTGGTAACCGGAGTAATAATGGGAATCATCGTAGCAATAGTACGACTAACCGCAATAGCCAGCGCAGCAACAACAATAATCACAGTAATAACAACCATAATAGCCAACGGCGGGAAAGTACTGACCACCGCCGTTAGACAAAAGTAAAGGGGATGTGCGGCAATGGCCAAACAACATGGTAAACACCCCGATACCGCCCTCGCACAAAATCGGAAGGCACGGCACGATTATGCGGTTGAAGAGACCTACGAAGCTGGGATCGCTTTAACTGGGACTGAAATTAAGTCCGTTCGTGATCGGCGTGTTAACCTAAAGGATGGCTTTGTGCAGATTCGCCAAGGTGAAGCTTGGATGATGAATGTGCATATTAGTCCATTTGCTGAGGGTAATCGATTTAATGTCGATCCACTGCGTAACCGCAAGTTACTGCTCCATAAAAAGGAAATCAGTAAGTTGGGGGAAGCAACGCAGACTAAAGGGGTCACGATTATCCCATTGAAGATGTATCTCAAGCATGGCTTTGCTAAAGTCCTGATTGGGGTCGCCCATGGGAAACGTGAATACGACAAGCGTCAAGATATTAAAAAACGCGAACAACAACGGCAAATTGATCGCGTGATGAAGCATTATTGAGTTTGCCAAAAGAGGCTGTGACATAAGTCTCTAGAAACAAAACAGGTCTGGAAAAATCTTCGGATTTTTCCAGACCTGTTTTTGATAT
>NZ_BJDJ01000004.1 GCF_005405085.1 Lactiplantibacillus daowaiensis
CAGTATGCCCTTTTTAGTTTGTTTTACAAAAAAGGCGTCGATGGATTTTATCCATCAACACCAAATATCATAGAGCCAATTGATTTTGCAAAATCAGTTGGGTGTTTTCATAAAGTTTTTTTAAGTTGTTATCGCTGCTAATCGTTATTAGGTCAGTCAAGGTGGCACTTAGATTGGTTAAAACTTATCATAATAATCCTAATGCTATAGCTTATTTTGCACCGATATTGGCGTAAAATAAGCTTTTTTGACTTTAAATGACGTAAAAACGGTTGGCTTTTCCCCGGTACCTTGTCGTGGCATCGCTAAGTAGATGGGTATTATCAACTAACTCTTTGTAAAAGCTTAAATCAGTTAGGTTTAAATTTTCGCAAAGTTGTTTAGTTATTAGTTTTCCTCTAGTAACAATTAATAAGTTAGCATTATCATAAAAGTCAGCAACTTGCGCCAATGTTTGAGGCATAACTCTTCCAGCGTCAAAATGCCCCGACCATAGCTCCTTAACTTCATGCTTCTCATCAATAAAGGGTTGTAACTTGTATTTTTCAATCATTTTATTCCAAACTTCATCCCCTTGATCAAATGAAGTTAGGAACTTTTGAGAATCTCTTAATGTCAAATCCCAATAATCTTTAATTCGTCCACTCATGCCTCTACCCTGATTCATCCAAACAGGCATCACCGTAAAATTGCCAATAGCATGGGTAAGTTGTGCAAATTTCTCCATTTTTTCATAGAGGTCATCATTAGCGGTAAGAAAGTTTTTTATTTTAGCAGTATCATCATTTTCAACCACGCACTTATTGCTTTTTTTAAGTCAGGAACGCCGTTAAACCTTGTTTCCCAAATCTCTTTATTTCTTTGCCCAAAAACACCTCTAATTGAAATCATCGATGTAAACGAAGTCATAAATGAATTCATCGTATCACCACGAACATTATCGCCCTTATCATTTTGCCATCCTAAAACATGATATATTGGAAAGACCACTTTATCACAATCTTCATTTTTAAGTTCATTCGTATACCTATAAGCAAGTTCCAACCATAAATGTGATTTGTTTTTATTCTCATCTTCTTTTACCAAACTTTTTTTGAAATCATACTCCCAAGGTGCATCCCTACCATCTTCCTTGTCCCCATCAAAAGACAGTAACCACTTTCTAACCTTTTCTTCACTATCATCCATATCAGTATTCCCCCTAGATATAAAATCACATAGATGAGTCAATTACATCCATACTTAGATAATATGGCTAAGCAAAAGCGCTTTCAACGACTAAAAATAAAAAAGCCTGGAACCGAAATTCCAGACTTTCTCACGCTTACTTTTCAGCAAGTTTCAATGCCGTGTTATAAGCATTGTCATTATCACTAATTTTTTGTGCTAATTGCGTTTCAATCTTCGCTAAGGTCTGCTTGTTAACTCGACCATTGGCCGTTAACTTCGCATGCTTTTGATACGCTTTAACGGCACTCGTTGTAGTACTGCCAAAGTAACCATTGGCACTGCCTTTAAAGTAACCTAACGCTTTCAAGTACTGTTGCAACGTCTTCACATCAGTATTAACCTTACCAGCTTTTAAATCACTCGTTTTGCTCAAAGCAGTTAAGCTAGCATAACTTGGTTCACTGGCCTTAACCGTTGGTGTCAAGCCCTTCTTGTTGATCCAAGTCCCATTTGGCGTTAACCATTTGGCAACGGTGATCTTCATTTCAGTCTTATCACTAAAGGACGTGACCGTTTGGACGGTCCCTTTCCCATAGGATTGTGACCCGATCAACTTAATGCCCGCTGATTGATGCAAGGCCGCTGAGAAGATTTCAGCAGCTGACGCACTCCCACCATCAATTAAGACCGTCGTTGGCGTCGTCACTTTATAGCCACCATCATACTTCTTACCGGCGACATACTTTTCAGCTTGAGAACCACGCGTCTGTACTTGCATGATGGTCTTACCATTCTTCAAGAACATTGACGCCATCTTCAAAGCTGCGGTCATCAAACCACCAGGATTACCACGCATATCAATAATCAGCTTTTTAGCGCCTTTTTTATCCAAGGCTTTTAAAGCGGTCTTGAATTCTTTAGCGGTATTAGTCGAGAACGTTGAAACCGTGATATAACCAATCTTCTTCTTACCACCGACCATTTTATAATTAACCGTTGTGACCGGAATCTTGGCCCGTTTTAACGTTACCGTAAAGGTCTTACCAGCGCGTTCAACTTCTAGTTCGACCGTCGTGCCAACTTTGCCGCGCATCAGATTGACTGCTTGCGTCAAGGTCTTACCAGCAATTGATTTACCATTGACCTTTTTGATAATATCCTTTGGCTTTAAACCAGCTTTTTTAGCCGGCGTCCCAGCGATTGGTGAGATGATCTGAATGTAATTCCCGGACTTTTGAACTTGCGCGCCAATCCCTGAGAAGGAACTGTCGATCGTATCATTCAAACTTTCGGTTTCACTCTTATCCATATATTCAGAGAACTTATCGCCTAATGAATTGACCATCCCATTGATGGCGCCATTTGCCAACTTGTTGGCATTGACCGGCTTATAATAGTTCTCACTAATCGTGGCATAGACGGATTGAATCTTCTTCATCGCCGTGCTCGTTTGTTGCATACTACTGATTTGTTGCGTCACTGCGCGGCCTAAGACCCAATACGTGCCCCCGATACCAATTCCTAAGGCGACGATGATCGAAATGATGTACGTCCATAACCCCACACGGCGTTTTGGCCGTTGCTTCTTCAAATGGGGATTCACATTCGGATCAGCTTGTTTTGCCGATTCATCGGTTGGTGTTGTTGCTTTGTCCGTTGGTTCTTCTGGCATCCGTCAAAATCCTCTTTCCTCGCTAAATTAGCCTAAGCTTCACTGGCCAAATATTGTTGCCAAGCATCGTCAAAAATCGTCATGGATGGCAAGTAACCAGCATTTAATTCTAAATATTGTGACACCTCATCAAAATCCTGACTTTGCTTCGGAAAAGCTTGGTCGAAAAAGGCATTATTCGCAAATTCGGCGACTGATTCAGTACTATCAGGATTGCGTTGGGTCATCAAATATTGATAAAACGTTTTATGCATCTACACCCCTCACTTTATCCGTTAATTACTACTACTCTTTGGAATATGCATTTCAAAACTGAACTTGTTGTTCTTCAAATCTAGTTTATTCACGCTATACCGCATTTCATGTTTGCCGACGATCTTGTTCAAATACAAGTTGACCGTCTTTGTCTTCGCATTTAAAGTGACCCACTTTGGAATCTTGTAGTTATTGTTGATGTAATTGATCACAAAGCTAATTGGAATCGACATTGTCCCGACTGATAAGCGTGTCGCCTTCAATGAGATATTCCCATTTGAGATTACGCTTGGTTGCAACGTAATGACAAACGACACATTTTGACCTAAGACTTTGGTCGTCCCTAGTAAGTAAGCCGCATCCGAACGGACGACAAACCGGTACTTCAATGATTGTCCTTTTTGGAAGTCATTTAAGTAATATGATGCTAACGCATTTAACTGTTGCCGATTCATGGTAATCGGCACACTTGCGGCATCGTTTGAACTACTACTCGTCACTGTCGTGGTTTCACTTGGTGACCGGAAGACTTGGCTCCCGACATACACCCCAAGGCCTAAGATTAACGCAATCAAAACAATTGCGATCCATTTCCAAATATTTAAGGGGCCCTGCGGTTGTTTTGGTTTCGTGGTAGCTTTTGCCGCCTTTTGTTGACGCTGTTGTTCACGCATTTAGCAATCCCCTTTATTTTTTTAAGAGCCAATTATCATGTGCCATCATTGTTTGATAGAGCTTGTGACTGAAAATATGATAGCCCCGTTTATTAGGATGGAAGTTATCACTATTTGAAATCAAGTCATTGTCTTTAGACTTAGCCGCCACGGCCGCTGTAATTTGACTCGTATTGGTTAAATTCGTTAGTGACGTACTATCTGATTCTTTTTTCAACTTGGCGATTTGAGCAGCGGTCTTATATTGACCATGCGACATCACGGTGTTGATGTCCATGAAGTAAGCCCGTTGATAATGACTAAGCGTCGTTTGCGTCTGGTCATTCCACTGACTCACGTACTTGGTAATCGCCGTGACATTAGGGAAATTGACAAAAATCGGGTTATAAATACTAAAGACAAATAGTGAGGCCTTCGGATTTAATTGCCGTAACTTATCGAATAGTTTCGTCAACTTAGCTGCATATGTCGTTTGAGCCTTGGCAACGGTACTATTGTTCTTAGCTGTATTGTTCGACGTAATAGCGCCTTCCAAAGTTTGCAATAAATCATTACCGCCAACGGTCACCGTCAAAACATCGGCCGCGGCAATTTTACGTTGTAAGGCTTTTGACTTATTGATGCGGGCTAAAATTTGGTCACTCCGATCACCAGATTTACCGGCATTCGTCGTTGTCACTTTCAAATTTTGTTTCTTAGTCAGCAAGTCTTTAATTTGACCGACATAGCCACCTTCAGCTTCATCACCGACGCCTTCAGTTAACGAATCTCCAACCGCCACCAAACTCACTTTACTTTTATGGGCAGTTTTTTTCGCTGTACTCGTTGTTTTAGAACTTGTGGTCTCGCGACTTGTCGTACTTGGATGGAGCACATGATTGAGCCCCCAATAGACCCCGCCAGCGATAATCGCCACAATTACCACTACTTTAACGGTTTCCCATAGTTTATGCATGCCATTTGCACAACCTTTCTCATAATTTAACCTTGATATTAAAAAGGGGCGGTCGCAACCGCGCCCGAACCCCTTTTTGAATTATTGTGCTTGTGTATGATATTCCACGGCAAAGGCGCCGGGACCACCATGGGTCGCAATAATCGGCACGGTTGGTTGAACACTGACCTTCAAGCTTGGCAAAGCCGCTTGTAGGCGTTCCTTATACGCTTCTACACGTTCAGTGGCACCAACGTGTGAAATAGCAACCTCAACCACGTTAGGCGTTTGAATGATATCTTCAATAATTTTATCAAAGAATTTATTAATCGCTTTGACCCCGCGACCCTTCATCTTCACATCAAGGGTCCCATCATCAACTTCTAAGGCGATTTTGACGTTGAGTAATGTACTGATTGCCCCAGTTAAACGACTGATGCGGCCGCCAGCAACTAAGTTATTTAAGGTCATCACACCCATAAACAATTTGGTATGGGCTTGTGTGTCATGAACCGCAGCGACAACTGCGTCTTTATCGGCACCAGCTTGGGCCAACTTTGCCGCCGTCACCACTTGAAAGGCCATTGCCCGATCAGTTGTCCGTGCATCGATCACGGTCACGTCCGTTTTCGTAATCGAAGCGGCTTGTTCAGCCGTGTGCACTGTCCCGGAGATCGCTTCAAGCATGTTGATGCAAACCACACTTGACCCATCGGCACCGAGCTTGTCAAAAGTTTCAATAAACGTACCCAATGCAGGTTGACTCGTTTTTGGTAACGACTTCGCGCTGGCCATCTTTTCAATGAATTCATCACGCGTAATCGTTTCATCTTCAATATAAATTGTGCCATCGATCATGACGGACAACGGAATCACGGTAATATCGTATTTTTGAACCTCGGCATCGGTTAAATTAGCCGAAGAATCGGTCACAATCTTGATTTTCGTCATACTTTGCCACGCTTTCTTATCTTGTAAAGTTTACCTAACCCTTACAATAAATTAATGCTTTCAGTATAGCAGAAAAGTGCTTTAGTTTCACTGTTACTTCCCGATTTTTCGGCGAGTAAAGTCATCAAAACTATAGGTTACTGCTGGGTCGGCATCACTGACCCCTGGCGTTTGCGCCGTTAATTGCCATTCGGAATAGTCGATTGCCGGCATCCAAGTGTCACCGGTAAACGTCCCGTTGATTTGTGTGCGATACAAACGATCTGCGTACGGCAATACCGCGGCAAACACTTGCGCACCGCCAATGACAAATACCACCTCATCCGGATGCGCGGTTGTATAAGCCGTTAATTCAGCTAGACTCGTCCAGTGTTGCACATCAGTTGGCAACGCGAGTTGGGTTTGACGGGACAACACAATATTTTGACGATGTGGCAATGGCCGCTTAAAACCGGCAAATGTTTTGCGTCCCATGACCACCGGATGATTTAACGTCAACCGTTTGAAACGTTTTAAGTCAGCAGAAAGATGCCATGGTAATTGGCCATTCGCACCAATCAAACCGTTTTGATCCTGTGCCCAAATTAACGCAATCATTGCAATCCCCCTAAATGGCCACCGGCGCTTTAATCGCTGGGGCTGGCTCATACCCTGTCAATTTAATATCGCTCATTTGATAATCGAAAATACTTTGATGGGCACCACTTAAAACTAATTGTGGGGCTGGCTTAGGTTGCCGGGTCAATTGTGTTTTGATTTGCTCGATATGGTTCGTATAAATATGGGCATCCCCAAGCGTATGCACGAATTCACCGACTTGTAAGCCCGTTTCTTGGGCAATCAAATGAGTCAGTAACGCATAGCTGGCAATATTGAACGGCACACCTAAAAAGACATCACCAGACCGTTGATACAATTGACAGCTCAACTTACCATCCGCCACATAAAATTGAAATAACGTGTGACATGGTGGTAAGGCCATACTGGGCACATCTTCAGGATTCCATGCTGACACGATCAATCGCCGTGAATCGGGCGTCTTTTTAATCATGTCAATGACATTAGCAATTTGGTCAATGGTATCACCTTGACGCGTTTGCCAATGACGCCATTGCGCCCCGTAAACATCCCCTAAATTGCCAAACTTAGCCGCAAACGCATCGTCATTTAAGACTTGGTCGTCAAACGCTTGCATCTGAGCTTGATAGACGGGCTTAAAATCAGGATCATCTAAGCGTCGATGTTCAAAGTTGGTCATATCTGGGCCCGTGTAATCAGCGCTATTGACCCAGTTTTTAAACGCCCATTCATCCCAAATATGGTTATGATGTTGCAGCAAATATTGAATATTGGTATCACCATGTAAGAACCACAATAATTCACTCTTAATCAAACCAAAGGGCACTTTTTTAGTGGTTAATAATGGAAACCCCTTGGCGAGATCAAAGCGCATCTGATAGCCAAACAGACTATACGTCCCAGTTCCGGTCCGATCATCTTTATAGGTACCATGGTCTAAAATATCCCGCGCTAATTGTAAATAACTATCTTCTAACATTGGCAAATTCCTTTCCGAATCTAAGCTTCTGCGTATTGACTTAAATAATCCCAACGATTCATCTTTTCGTCAATTTCAGTTTCAGTTTTGGTCAATTCTTTTTGCAAATCAGCTAACTTACCATAATCACTAGCATTATCAGCCATCGCTTGTTCGATCTCACCTTTATGCGTATCGAGCGCTTCAATCACGCCTTCGATCTTGTCATATTCGAGTTGTTCAGCATACGTCAGCTTAACCTTTGCTTTGGTCTGGGACTTAGTTTCAGCCTCAGCTGCTGGCGCTTTTGCTTTCGCTTGCGGCTTAGTGGCCGTTGGTTTAGCAGCATCTTTTTGGTCTTTTAAATAACTTGAGAAACGGCCAGCATAACGTTCAATCTGACCGTTACCATTAAAGATCAATAATTTAGTCCCAACTTTATCCAAGAAATACCGGTCATGTGAGACCGTAATGACAGTCCCGACAAAGTTGTCCAAATAGTTTTCTAAGACGGTCAACGTCCCAATGTCTAAATCATTCGTTGGTTCATCAAGTAATAAGACATTCGGCTGTTGCATTAATAACTTCAACAAATATAACCGCCGTTTTTCCCCACCGGATAACTTGCGAATCAAGGTGCCGTGCATCGACCGTGGGAAGAGGAATTCTTCTAGTAATTCGGTCACGGAAACATGTTCACCTTGTTTATTTAAGACCGTTTCACCGACATCTTGTAAATAATTGATGATCCGTTTGTCACCCGGAATCGGTTCAGTTTGCTGCGTGTAATAAGCCATTTTGACCGTCTCACCAATTGTGACCGTCCCACTATCTAGTGGGAGTTTACCAGCAATCACGTTCAATAAACTTGATTTACCGGCGCCATTTAACCCAGTGATCCCGATACGGTCATTAGCTTGGATCAGCATCGAAAAGTCGGTTAAAATCGGTTGGCTGTCAAACGTCAAATTGGCTGCTTTTAGTTCAATGACTTTCTTACCCAATCGCTGTTGTCCCAGTGAAATATCAACATCATGGTCAACTTGTAACGTATTCAGATTGCCTTTTAAATCATTAAAGCGATTGATGCGCCCTTGTTGTTTCGTGCTCCGTGCCGGAGCCCCCGCACGCATCCAAGCCAGTTCTTTTTTATACAACTGTTGTTGCTTATGTTCTGCCGTAATATCACGCGCTACCCGTTCGGCCTTAGCTTGAACATAATCTTGATAATTACCCGTATATTTATACAGTTCCCCAAATGAGAGTTCAAACATTTGATTGGCAACTTGATCTAAGAAGTACCGATCATGAGTCACGACGATCAAGGCACCCTTGTAGGCGGCCAAGTATGTTTCTAGCCATTCGATCGAATCAAAGTCCAAGTGGTTGGTCGGTTCATCCAATAATAATAAATCGGGTGATTGAATCAACACTTGGGCTAACCCAACCCGTTTGCGTTGACCCCCAGATAACGTTTTAACTTTTTGGTTTAAGTCAGTGATGTGTAATTGCGTCAAAATCGTTTTGACATCACTTTCAGCGTTCCAAGCATCTTCTTGGTTCATCTTAGTCTCGGCATCGCTATAAGCCCGTTGTGTCGCTGGATCTTCTGGCTTTTCAGCATAAGCCGCTAAGGTCTGTTCATAATGACGAATCGTCCGAAAGACTTGCTGACTCCCAGCTAAAACGGCATCGATCACCGTTAATTCTTCGTTTAAAGCAGGTTGTTGCGTTAAATAACCGATTTCATAATTCTTTGGTTTAATCAATTCACCGGCTTCGGGCGCGGTAACTCCTGCCAAAACGTCTAATAAATTCGTTTTTCCCGATCCGTTGACGCCAATCACGCCGATGCGGTCGTGTTCATTTACAATAAACGAAATATCGTTAAATAACGTTTTCTCACCGTAAGTACGGGTCAGATTTTCTGCTCTTAATGTTTGCATAACTTGCTATCCACCCTTTAACTTGTTTACATTCACATTATATCTTACCACATCCACGCCCAGCGACTGGCGGAAAGCTTTTCGTCGTATAAAAAAAGAATGCTGACGTCATCGCGTCAACATCCTCTTAAAACGATCACTTATTTTTGATCACCGTAAACATCTAACACAGTCTTTTCAGCATCAACAACTAAATGTAATAAGCCATCGCTAGAAAGTGAACTGCTTTGGTAAACATTATCTAATCCATCCACGTCTTTAGCCTTGAATGGTAAGTAGATTTGTTCACTACCACGGTCATCGCCAAATAAAATATCAATCTTTTCAATATCTTGGTAATGCGTTACCCGTTCAAAAATCCCACTTGTAACTGTGGATAAATGAGTCGTGTTTGGATCAACTGCATCGGCATCTGGTTCAAATTCAGCCTTGAAAGATTTGCAAGGGTGAATGACCGTCATCTTACCGCCTTTAATACGGCCATAACTAGTCGTTACCCGGCCAATCCAAAGGTCGGAAATATCCTTATGGTTAACGACCCACGTATCGCCATTTCGGAAATAAAACTTTAATGCTTCTAGTGCTCTATCCATTTTCGATCACCTCATTGAATTAGTTTCAATTTAATCGTAACAGATTTATAGAAAATATCAATCGTTTTTTGTATCCGCTACCATCCGTGCTAACTCAGTCAAAGCTTGCGGTTCGTTAGCCACTTGACCAGTCACGACTGCCGTCAATAATTGAGCCAAGATTTGACCCATTTGCGGTCCCGGTGTGACGATCTTTTGCTTGATCAAATCGCCACCATTTAAAGCTAAGTCGCGCTTATCTTGGATTGGCAACGCGGTATAAGCCGCCGTCAACTTAGCTTGTGGTTGACCAAAGCCAAGGATTGTCGCCACCGTATTCGCCGTTGTGAGCGCGGCTAAGCCGGTCTTAAACAGTGCCATGGGTTGAAGCTCACCATGTTGTTGCAACGCGTTTAACGCCGTCCAGGCCGCCACGACATGGTCGATCAACTCATTGCTCGTCTTCCAAGCTTTCAGTAACTGGCGAATTGCCGCGCCATCTGGCAACTTCATTAACCACGCTAGCAACGTCCAAGTGCTTTCAATCGTCGGTAAATGCCAAGCTGGTAGTGCAATCAGTTGGGTCAACATTGCGTGTTGTGCCGCCATTTGTGGCATATAACGATATAAGTCAGTTGCGACTAACGCTTGCAACCCACGCACCGGTTGTTGTCCCATTAACAACTTTTCCCATTCAACCCGCGTCCGTTCAACGGCGATCTTGGTCAATAACGCCGCATTATCGGTGATGGCTTGTTGGGTATCGGCTTCAATCGTAAACCCTAGTTGGCTCGCAAACCGTACTGCCCGCATCATTCGTAACGCGTCTTCATGAAATCGATCTTCCGCCACACCGACCGCGCGTAAGACCCCAGCCTGTAAGTCAGCTAAGCCATCAAATAAATCAATGACTTCACCGTCAGCACGCATTGCTAAAGCATTGATCGTAAAATCCCGCCGCTTTAAGTCTTCTTTTAACGAGCGAACAAACGTGACTTGATCTGGCCGCCGAAAATCTTGATAGCCAGATTCCGTCCGAAAGGTCGTGGTTTCATAACCTTGACCGTGATCTAAAATCATCACCGTCCCATGTTCGATACCAGTATCGACCGTTCGTTTAAACAATCCTTTAACTTCAGCTGGAAAGGCACTCGTCGCAATATCGACATCGTGAATTGGTTTCCCTAAAATCGTATCACGGACACTGCCACCGACAAAGTAAGCCTCATAGCCGGCTGCTTCAATCGTGTCAATAATCGGTTTAGCTTGCTGAAATTCCGTTGGTAATGCGTTTAAGATCATAATAAGTTTTCCAAACCAACCATTAATTCATGATATTGATTGATCTTTTCAACCGCAACTTTGACCCCCGTCATAAATGAGATCCGGTCAAAAGAGTCTTGGCGAATCGTTAAACCTTCACCAGGACCACCAAACATCACTTCTTCATGAGCCACTAAACCAGGTAAGCGAACGGCATGAATCCGCATCCCTTCATATTCAGCACCCCGTGCACCAGGCAACGTTTCAGTTGCATCAGGATTGCCTTGTGGCTTAGGCTTGCGCACTTCAGCGATCTTTTTAGCCGTACTGATAGCCGTCCCACTTGGTGAATCGATTTTATCATCATGATGCATTTCAATAATTTCAACATCTGGGAAATATTTAGCCGCTTGTTGAGCAAATTGCATTAACAAGACCGCACTGATACCAAAGTTAGGCGCAATTAAGCCCCCAACTTGTTTGGTTTTCGCTAGTGCTTGTAAATCAGCGACTTGGTCATCAGTCATCCCAGTAGTCCCAATGACTGGTGAAATGCCGTGATTAAGGGCAAACTTGGCGTTTTCATAAACGGCCGTTGGAATCGTAAAGTCGATCCATACCGTTGCATCCGTTTTGATTTGGTCTAAATCGTGGAATGCTGGCACGTCTTGATCCTTGAATTGGGTGGTTTCACTCAAGTTAGTATCTGCACCGCGGGCATCATAGACCCCTACTAAATCAAATTCAGGTGTATCGATCACCATTTGAGCTGCTGTGCTACCCATCCGACCGTGATAGCCAGCCACCATTACTTTTACATTTGCCAAAATATAATTCCTCCTCAAGATTCATTAAGGTACATCAATTTTGTTATCTTATTCATTTTAGCAGACTGCTGCGAAATGCGGCAGGGTTCGGTTCCTAAAATCTAAAAAAAACGAGAGTGGGACAAAAGGCGTTTTGCTACCGAGCATAGCCTAGGAAGACGAGTGATTGTGTACTTTCAATCGTTCGTCTTTCGTAGCTAAGCGGAGGGAGCAGCCTTTTGTCCCACGTTTCGGCTATAAACATTCGGAGATGCAAAAAGAGTTTGGGAGTTTGTCCCAAACTCAGTTATTTAATCAATTAAACGATCAATTTCTTGCAAGACGCCATCGTGATTATTATCTAAAGCCGTTTGATACGTTGCTGCCGCCTTAACCGGTGCTGACGCATTCCGCATCGCAAAGCTGTAGTCCGCTTCATGCAACATTTCCAAGTCATTACGATTGTCGCCAAATACCGCTGTTTGACTAGCTGGGATCTGCCAATGTTGTTGCAAATAAGCTAAGCCCGCTGCTTTGTTGACATTCGGGTTGATCACATCTAAGCCATGACCACCGCTAACCGTCGCACGCAAGCGACCGGCAAACAACGTATTGAGTAACACCGCTTGATCATTAATATCGCGATCTTCCCAACTAAACGTTGCTTTATAGATGTGATCATCAACGGTCGTTAAATCAGACACCACATGAATATCACTCAAGAAATACCGCATTAAGGCATTATCATCAACTGGCCGAATGTACGCGCCGTTTTTACCCGACAACGACATTCCAGCACCGGCCAATGCCGGTTCAGTCGCAACAGCCCGTAATAAATCGGTCAAAACTGGTGGGGTCAGCACACTTTCATATAAAACATGCCCATTTTTGTCGATGACTAAGCCCCCGTTTTCAGCGACATAGGTCATTTCACCATCAATCTGGTCAAAGACATCGATACAATGCTGCAACTGATTGCCACTAGCAACCACAAAATGTTGCCCATTGGCGTTGATTTGATTCAATTGCGCTTGAAACCGAGCGCGATCAAACTGATGATCATCGCGCAAAAAAGTGCCATCTAAATCCGATGCAATTAAAGCGACTTTCAAACGATTCCCCTCCAAATAAAATATTAATTAACTTATATTTTATCAAAGTTGGAAGCATTTACAATCATCTAGTAGCCTTGATCTTCGAAATCTTCTAGCATTGCCACCATTTCACCATCATCTGGTTCAATCACGAGATAGTTCCGTAAAGCTGCCACGGTTTCATCAGCCATCCCGGCTTCACGGAAGAAGTAAATTGCTGGTTTTAAGAAGTCTTCGTTGTGCTCAAAGAACGGATAAGCCGCTAGATAGTTATCACGGGCGGCTTTGACATGATCTAACCGATCATTTGAGACCGCTAAGTTCCAATAAAATTGGGGGTCAAACTCATTGCTTTGTAAGTACTGATCCAACAAATCAATATTATCTTGATAACGTTCTTGTTGGACTAATAAGTTAGATAATTCCAAGACCGTGGTTAAATTATCTGGATCGATACTCAACCCTTCACGCAAGTACTTCTCAGCTAAGTCGCGATCGTCCAATTTAAGCGCGATACGCGCCGTTTGCAAGTAAAGCTGTTCATTATACTGATCAACCGCTAAACCTTCTTGCAGCGTCAATAAGGCTTGATCTAGCTCATTTAATTTCACATGGGCTTCTGCTAAGTACGGATAAACAGTCGCATATTGCGAATCTTGCTCACGTAACTTATTCAACGTATCAATTGCCTTCCGCGGTTCATCTAATTGTAAATAGGTAAACCCAAGTTCAAATTGACTATCTGGCGTTAGTTTTGCTGGTTTGATCTGTTCTAAATACCCAACGGCTTGTTCAAAGCGACCGGCTTCCGCATATGAAACCCCGAGCCGTTCAACCAAGTTCACTTTAGAGATCTCCAATTGGCCCTTTTTGATTAAATCTAAATAAAAGCGAATCGCTTTATTATAGTTCCGAATCAAAAAGTAAAATTCAGCCAATGCAAATTCAACCACCGGTTCATCCGGTGCGATTTGGTACGCTTCAACCAATTTCTGTTCACTGACTTCAAACAATTCTTGTGTTTGATATAAGTCAGCTTCTACCAATAAAGCTTGCACGTAAGCCGGTGAATCGGGTTTAACTTGATGCAGATAATCCATTGCTAAATCGGTATCGTCTTCATCGATCGCAATATCAGCTAAACTCGTTCGTAAATTATCCTCATCAGGATATTTAGCAAGTAATTTTTTATAGATTCGGGTGGCTTGCTTTAAAAAGCCCAACCCATACAGTTCTTCAGCTAAACTATAGAGCGTATCATCATCATCTTTACGTAATGCCCACGCATAATGTTTCTTAGCCGTTTCTAGTTGCCCGTTTGAAAGCGCGGCTAACATTTTTTCTGAATAAGTCATAACACCCATCCTTTTAGCGATATAGTCGTGTCACTCGACTTACTATCATAACGCAAATGACAACAAAAAAGCCAGTATAACGGTTGTTATACTGGCTTAAAGCTTACACTTTAAGGTAATTATTTAACTGCGTCCTTTAAAGCTTTCCCTGGCTTAAATGCAGGTACTTTGCTTGCAGGAATTTGGATTTCTTGACCAGTTTGTGGGTTGCGGCCCTTACGAGCGGCACGTTCACGTACTTCGAAGTTACCAAATCCGATCAGTTGAACTTTTTCACCCTTTGCAAGAGTTTCTTGGATTGATGCAAAGACTGCGTCAACTGCAGCGGTTGCGTCTTTCTTAGTTAAGTTAGTTGCAGCAGCAACGTTGTTAACCAATTCAGCTTTGTTTGCCATGTTTGATTCACCTCCCCTTTACAGAGTGAAGATGTATGTAATTTTGTACGTACATCCAGATGATCATTTTTGAGTGGTCCAAAAATGAGAGAAACGATGACAAGCATCATTTCTTCATCAAAGATAGCATAGGAATGCCGTAATAGCAAGCTTTTTTAGGGTTTTTGCGTAAAATATCAAAATTAAGCATTAATCGTTTACAACTTTTCGTGCTTATGCTAAAATGCCGGTTTTACGCCGTTTCGGCTACTTTCGACGCCGTTCGATCATATGAATTGGTGTCCCAGTAAAATCAAAGGCATTGCGGATTTGATTTTCTAAGAAACGTTCATACGAAAAATGCATCATATCAGGGTCATTAACAAAGACCACAAAGGTTGGCGGCTGAATGGCCACTTGCGTTGCATAGTAGACCCGGAGCCGCTTCCCGTTATCACTTGGCGTTGGATTCATCGCAATCGCGTCCATAATAACGTCATTTAAGACTGATGATTGGATTCGACGTGAATGGTTCGTATTGACCTTTTGAATCAAAGCTGGCAACTGGGCTAAGCGTTGTGACGTCTTAGCGGAAACAAAGATAATTGGTGCATAGCTCAAGTAAACGAATTCATCGCGCACATACGCTTCAAATTCTTGCATCGTCTTATTATCTTTTTTGACCAAATCCCACTTATTAACCACAATCACAATGGCTTTCCCAGCTTCATGGGCATAACCTGCTACCCGCTTATCTTGTTCACGAACACCTTCATCCGCGTTAATGACAAACAAGGCCACATCACTATTATCAATGGCTTTTAAGGCCCGCATCACACTATAGCGTTCAGTGTTTTCGTAAACCTTACCTTTTTTTCGAATCCCGGCTGTATCGACCATGACAAAGCGGTTGCCATCAGCATCCGTAAACTTCGTGTCAATGGCATCCCGCGTCGTCCCAGCAACGTTAGAGACGATAACCCGGTCTTCACCTAACAGCGCATTAACAATCGATGATTTCCCAACGTTTGGGCGGCCAATCAAGCTAAAGCGAATCGTACCAGGTTCATCTTCACCCGTCTTATCCGGGAAGTTCTTGATCACAGCATCTAACAAATCACCTAAACCTAGCCCATGCGCCCCTGAAATTGGATAGGGATCGCCAAAGCCTAAGGAATAGAAATCATAAATTTCAGACCGTAATTCAGGATTGTCGACTTTATTAACCGCTAAAACAACCGGTTTATCTGAGCGATACAAGATTTGAGCCACATGTTCATCCGCATCGGTCACGCCTTCTTTAGCGCTCACGATATAAACGATCACATCGGCTTCATCGATCGCAATCTCGGCTTGTTCGGTAATTTGCTTGATAAACGGGGCGTCATCAATATCAATCCCCCCGGTATCGATCATACTAAATTTTTGTCCTAACCATTCACTGTTCGCGTAGATCCGGTCCCGAGTCACCCCAGGCGTATCTTCAACGATTGAAATTCGGTCACCGGCGATCCGGTTAAAAATGGTCGATTTACCGACGTTTGGCCGGCCAACGATTGCGACAACTGGTTTTGGCATTCAAATTCCTCCTTTACATAAAAAAATATCCTTCAAGGCAAGCTTGAAGGGTATTTTTTACTTAACGATGATTAGTTTTCGTCATCATTTTTTTCGGCATTTTTTAATTCGTTACCGATCAAATCACCTAAAGTGAACCCAGTTGATTCTTCTGGGGCATTAGCCGTTGAACGTTCGCTTGCGGAACGGTTTGAACGGTTGTTGTTACGACGATTGTTCCCACGGTTGTTGTTGCTGTGGTTTTCTTCTTCGCCTTCAGCTGATTGTGGCTTTTCTTCTAAGGCTTTGATTGATAAAGCTAAACGCTTTTCGTCTGGACGAACATCCAAAACCTTAACTTTGATTTCTTGACCAACTTTTAAGACATCATTAGGTGTCGCAATGTGTTGGTGTGAAATTTGTGAAATATGAACTAAACCTTCAACGCCAGGGAAGACTTCAACGAAGGCCCCAAAGCTCGTCAAACGTTTAACTTTCCCATCAAGTACAGCGCCTTGAGGGGCTTTTTCTTCGATACCATCCCATGGTTCTGGTAACGTTGCCTTGATTGACAATGAAACCCGTTCACGGTCAGCATCAACAGATAAGATCTTAACCTTAACTTCTTGGCCAACTTTCAAGACGTCAGCAGGCTTTTCAACCCGGTCGTATGAAATTTCAGAAACGTGAACCAACCCATCGATACCGCCAAGGTCAACAAAGGCCCCGAAGTTAGTCAAACGTGCAACTTTACCACTGACAACTTCGCCAGCTTGTAAGGTTTGTAATGCTTCTTCACGTTGTGCTTCACGTTGCTTTTCAACAACGGCACGGTGTGACAAGATCAACCGGTTTTCGCTAGGTTCGATTTCAATAATCTTAAGTTCAAGTTCTTGACCCTTGTAAGCATTCAAGTCTTCAACGTAATGATCATCAATCATAGAGGCCGGGATGAAACCACGAACGCCAGCATCAACGACTAAGCCGCCTTTAACAACTTGCGTAACGGGAGCTTTGATCGTATGCCCTGCTTCGTATTCTTTTTCAACGTCGTCCCAAACTTTGCGAGCTTCTAACCGACGATGTGACAGTAAGTAACTGCCGTTTTCTTTGTCGTTGCCAATCCGAGAAATGACAACCAAGTCTAATACGTCGCCAACTTTAGCGGCTTCATTGACATCTTCAACCCGTTGTGTTGAGAGTTCTTTAAAAGGAACGACCCCTTCAACACCGGTACCTTGGATCCCAACAATAACTTGTTTGTCGTCGTCGATAGCTAAGACTTCACCCTTAACTACATCACCGACGTTAACTTCTTCAACGCTGTTTAAAGCGTCTAAAAGTTCATTTTTCCCATTTTGACTGTTTTCGTTTTCACTCATGCAAATTTCCTCCTGTCAACAATAACTCTAACCTATATCATAGCTGAAAACGCAATGAAAAGCTAGCTAAAAGCATTAAGTAATGCAATTAGATTGTTGAACTTTGTTTTTTTATAATTTCGGCAATGGTATCTACTACTTGTTCGATCGACATTGGCGTCGTATCGACCAAGACCGCATCGGCTGCCTGAGTCAGCGGTGACACTTTACGAGTAGAATCTTTATGATCTCGTAATTCGATTTCAGCTTGAAGCTGCGCCAAGGGCGTGTCGATACCCTTTTTAATATTTTCAGCGTAGCGGCGTTTAGCCCGTTCCGCTGCTGAAGCGATTAAGAAAACCTTGACTTCAGCTTGTGGCAAGACCGTCGTGCCAATGTCACGACCATCCATGACCACCCCACCAGCAGTGGCAATTTGCCGTTGTTGGTCGGTTAAGATTTCACGTACTTTTGGCAATGCGGCAATCGTTGAGACGTTATTCGTCACATCCGGTTGCCGGATTGCCATCGTGATGTCTTGATCGTTAGCAAAAACTAACTGATCAGGTTCACCTGGCTTAAAGCTAATCGTTAATGTTTGCATTAGCTTGGCCACGGCGGCTTCATCGGTCAATTCAACGTGTTGTTGCATTGCCCAATACGTTACGGCTCGATACATGGCACCAGTGTCCACATAAATATAACCGAAGCGTTTGGCGACTAATTTTGCCACGGTGCTTTTACCAGCTGAAGCTGGTCCATCGATGGCAACTTGTAACCCTTGCTTAGCCATTTAACCATTACCCTCACAATCCAAAAATCGCGTTTTTAACGGACACGTAACCGTTGACCAGCCGAAATCGTCGAATCTGATGATAACCCATTTAATTCCAACAGTTTATCAACTGAGATCCCCGCGTTAGTTGCAACCCGGTAGACCCCTTGGCCAGCTTCAACCGTCACATACTTCGTCCCAGAAGCTGATGACGAACTACTGCTGCTACTGCTACTTGACGTACTCGCCGAGCTACTGGTTTCATCAGCACTAGTGCTGCTCGTTGTGGTTGAATTAGCCTTAGATGTCGAACTTGCGGCGGCTAAACTGCTACTTTTACTTTTAGCCTTCGCTTTTTTTGCGGCTGCCACCGACTGGCTTTTTTTGGCAGCGGCTTTTGAAGAGGCTTTGGCGACGGCTGAACTAGACGCTTTCTTCTTAGAACTAGAGCTAGCGACTTGTTCAGTCTGCGGGTTATTATTGAGCGAATTTTTCCGCACCAAGAAATAGCCAATTGGTGCTAAAGCGAGCAACAAAATTAAAACCACTAAAACCGTGGTTAACGTGGAATTACTACTATCTTGTTTACGTTTTTGAGTTCGCGATAAATTGCCCGAGTCATCCCGATCGTCTTCAAAAGTTTTGTCCCAGGGTTTATCATTTTGAGACTTTTCATTATCATTTTTTTGACTCATAGGGGGTTCCTCCTCAAAAAACTTTCATCAAATATTGTAACATAACGCCTAATCAATTTCTTTAAATTTTTTGTAAAAACAACTGGTCTAGCAAGGTTTCCCAGCTAGTAATTGGTGTCTGTTCAACTTTTGTTGCCGCTTGCAACCCTAACGTTTCAAGGGGTAAACTGCTCCCCGCACTTTGACAACATGTCGCCGTATGCGACGGCTTGGGTTCACCAAAGTGAGCTAACAATGTTGCCCGCCGACAAGTTGTCGTCTGCACATAAGCTAATAATTGCTGTAATTCACGTTGTTTTTGCTGTTGCCGCTCCGTAAACAACGCCTCAACTTGAGCCACCGAATACTGATGTTCCCAATAAAACTGTAAAACGGCGGCCAATTCATCTGGTGGGGTTTGCTGATGTTGAAACCGTTGATAGTCATTTTGGATTTGTGTCGTACTAGCAGCGGTCAACTCATTCAAATTGCGGACGAGTTGCTCATCTCCGGGCGCATACAACAACATGGCTAGTGATTGTTGACCATCACGACCCGCGCGACCAATTTCTTGCACATAGTCCGCTAACGTCGTCGGGAGATGATAATGAACGACCATGCGGATATCCGCTTTATTAATACCCATGCCAAAAGCGGACGTGGCGCAAATCACATCTAATTGGCCAGTCATAAACTGTTGTTGAATCTTGAAGCGATCTTCAGCCGATAAGCCAGCATGATATGCTGCGACCCGAAGTCCGGTCGTTTGTCGCAACCACTCAGCAATCAAATCAGTTTGTTTTTTCGAACTAAAATAAACAATTGCCGGCGTCGCCACGGTCGTTACTAGTTGCTGTAGCCGTTCACGCTTCGCGGCTTCATTGCTCACTTGTTCAACGGCCAAATAAATATTAGGGCGATTAACCGAGTACACGACTTGTTTGGCCGTTGGGACTTGTAGTTGGGTCACGATATCTTGCCGGACTTGCGCCGTCGCCGTGGCAGTCAACATCAAGGTCAACGGTTGGCCTAATTGTTGTTTTAACTGGCCTAACCCTAAATAGTCCGGCCGAAAGTCTGGCCCCCAAGTCGAGATACAATGAGCTTCATCAACGACAAATAAGGCGATCTTGACCGTCTGTAATGCGGTTAATACGGCGGTCTGCTTCAGCATCTCTGGTGACACAAATAAAAACTTCACTTGTGCAAGATGGTTGAGGGTCGCTTGCCGCGTGCCAAAATCCACTTGTGACGTTAAAGCGGCCACTGCCTTTTCACCTTGATAGTTTAACCGGGCGACTTGGTCTTGCATGAGTGAAATCAGCGGTGATACGACCACGACCAGTCCAGGCATCACCGTTCCCACGAACTGGTAAATCAAGGACTTCCCGGTCCCCGTCGGTAAAACAGCCAAAACATCTTGGTGCGTTAGTAACGCTGCAATAACCTCATACTGGCCCGGTCGGAATTCGTCAAAGCCATATTTTTGTTTTAATAACTGATAAATCTCACGCTGTTGCACGTTGACACCTCATTATTTGATATAACCGGAAGCAAAAAAAATCTAGTGTCGGCGCAACCGATTGGACTTGCTCAAACCGCCACGTTGCCACTGATGCTGACTCACCAAACACCGCAGTTAAGGGGGCGAGCAGCTCAGGCGTCAAAATCGTCTCAAAAGGAAATCCTGGCGTTAGAATCGCCGTTTCCAACAAATGCTCACGCACCGTGCTTAGCTTTAATCGGCGCTGAGTTGCAATCTGCGACAAATCTGCCGTTTGCTGAAACGCTTGGTAAGTCTGCCAAGCACTGGTACTAACGGGATTTGCCTTCACAAGTGGCTTAACCAAAGCCGCTAGTGGTCCGGTTGGCTGTTGACGTAACCACGCAACTAATTGGCAACTCAAATCCTTACGCATCACTAATATCTCGACTGGTGTCCGCTTAAATGCAGTTGCCAGTTGTTGATCCGTTTGCCCTGGAAAGTCATAGCCCGTCACACTATTCATAAAAATAGTCGCTTGTGTTGGTGCTAAGGTTGCTAAAAATGCATGTAGTTCGGTAACGACTTGCGTCACGATCATCGGCTTGCGCCACTGGCGAAACCAGCGTTTAACCGTTGCTTGGACACCAGGATCCGTCGTAACGGGATAATAACGCTTCGTTTGATGGCTATATTCTGACACAACTTGTAACGCCAATTGGCTCAACGCTGTAAAGCGGCGCACATCGGCTTGCCGGAATTGCTGCCAAGCAACTGGTTGATATAGTCGCTGCTGTAGCTCGGCTTGTTGCGCTTGACCGGCTGCCGTCAGTGCCAAGTAACCATCAGTTGGCGCCTGTAGCCAACCAGCCGCAATCAACGTTTGGGCCGCCGCTTCAAATTTCGCTAGCGGCACCCCATGCCAACTGTCGAGCCAAGCTAATTGCTGATAAGTTAAACCAGCAAATAACGTCGACACTGTTCGTCGGCCCCGACAGACATTATAGATGGCTTTGGCACGTCGTGGCTCGGTTGCAAACAGTAAGAGTAAATAATCGGCAAACACGCTGCCACGTCCCTTCAAAAAATAGTTAACATTAGCATAGCATGTTCAGCACCCCGACGCGAATGAAAGCCTAGGTCAGTCAAATCAATGGGAAACAAAAAGAGCTTGGCCTTTAAGCCAAACTCCGTAAATTGCGCTGATTTAGTGTGAGACGCGACTCAATAATTGATTTTGCTTACTTAACCACTTGGCTAACCGGTTATAAACTAACCAGAACACATTGCCGACCAGTAACCCTTTGATCAAGTTGAATGGTACAACGGCAACTAAGACTAAGTAATTTAATGAAAAGCCCAGCTTCATTCCCATGACTTGCATATAGAATGGCAACACAAATGTTAAATTGGCTAACGATTCAATGACCGCCAGACCGATCGTCGCAATCCCGATTGCAATTGGCATCCGCCATTTTTCATTACCATGGTAGTACCGTAAGACTAAGCCAAATGCCAAGATCAAGACTGCTGAGCCCATAAAGCTGGCTAGTGAACCAATCAAGTCTGGTAGTGCAAAGCCTCGCATCGCTAAGTATAAGACTAATTTCAAAATAGTGATGGTAAACGCACCACCCATACCGAATAAAAATAGCCCAATCAAAATCGGAATATCCGAGAAATCAATCTTCATCCATGAAGCAATAGGGATGATTGGAAATTCCAGTAACATTAACACATATGCACATGCGCCGAGTAAGGCAATGCCCACTAGTCGGCGTAACGTCGTTTGTTGCATAACGCACCCTCCTATGGGTCATCTTCATTATGAACCGCATTGCCATAAGCCATCAAAAAAACTCGTCCTGAAAACGCTTCCGTTTCATCAGGGCGAGTTATTTGCAAGTTCATGTCAAATAAGCTCGATCTTCTTTATACCAGACTTTAACTGTCGGCTTTGGAATTACACCAAATCACTATATGTTGCATAGGTCGCGGGCTTTAACCGCCGGTCGGGAATTACACCCTGCCCTGAAGATGAACCAATATAAAATTTTTTACAACTACATCTTAACCAATTTCCATCAACAATGCAAGCGCTATCTTTCGCCCTTTAGTTTACTAATTTCAATTGGCTTTAACTTACGATACTCCCCAGGCTGCAAACTTTGCAAGTCTAAGATACCGTATCGTTCCCGTTTTAACTTCGTAACGGGGTGACCGACGGCTGCCAGCATCTTCTTAACTTGATGATTATGTCCTTCATGAATCGTCAATTGAACCAAGGCATTGTTTTTCTTGTGGTCGCTATCCAACAAGTTGGACTTGGCTGGCGCGGTTGTGCGCCCATCAATTTCGACCCCCAACCGCAATTGCTTTAAATCAGCATTGGTTGGCACCCCTTCAACTTTAGCCAAATAAGTCTTTTTGACTTCATACTTTGGATGCGTTAACCGGTTCGCTAAGGCACCATCATTCGTCATAATTAAGAGTCCTGACGTATCATAATCTAAACGACCGACTGGATAGATCCGTTCTGGAACATCTTCAAAGAAGTCTAAAACTGTTTTACGACCCTTTTCATCATGCACGGTCGTCACCACACCACGTGGTTTGTAAAATAAATAATAGACCAATTTTTCGGCCATCACTGGTAAACCATCAACTTCAATTTGGTCACTTGGTTCAACTTTGACACCAAGCGTCGTGACCGTTTTACCGTTGACTTTGACGTGACCTGAAGTAATCAAAACTTCAGACTTACGCCGTGAAGCCACCCCTGCTTCGGCCATAACTTTTTGTAATCGTTCTGCCATTGTTATTCCTCACTATCTGATTTTGTGTCTGCACCCGTTAATTTATCTTGAAAGGCGGTTAAAAAGAGATCCGTTTCTGGTGCCGGATGTTCCGTATCGGTCAATGCATCTAAATCAATGGCCGGTAAGTCGTCTAATGCTTTTAAGCCAAAATAATCTAAAAACAATTCCGTCGTCCCATACAAAATCGGCCGGCCGGGCTCATTCAAGCGCCCCGTTTCGGTCACTAATTGCCGCAAAACTAATTTTTGAATCGTTGACCCACTTTGAACCCCACGAATCTCATCGATCTCAATTCGGGTCAATGGTTGCCGATACGCAATAATCGCCAAAACTTCTAACGAAGCCTGTGACAAATTCGTCGTTAACGGTGCTTCAAAGTATTTCTTCAAGACTGGCGCAACGGCCGCTTTAGTCGCCAACCGATACGTACTGGCCGTCGATAAGATCATCAACGCACTGTCACTATCCTGCTCATACTTCGCCGCCAAATCGGTCAACAACGTATTAATCGCTGGTTTGGCAAACCCTGTCGCATGTTCGATTTCAGCTACAGTAATGCCTTCGTCGCCCGCCACAAATAACAAGGCTTCAATTTGTTCAATGTTCGTCATCGTGCTCATCCTGTCGTAAATATAAGTGTAACGGCCCCATCGGATCAGTTTGCGTCAATTTTAACTGGGCTTGTTTCGTTAATTCTAACACGGCCATAAATGTCGTGACGAGCATCTCGTCACTGGCATCCGCTGTAAATAGCAACGCAAAATCAGTGCCTTGAGGGCGTTGTTGTAACTGAGTTGTAATTTGGTGCATCCGATCTTCAATACTGATGGGATCAGCAGTGACCGTCTTAATTAACGGCCGCGCCCGTCGACGTTTGGCCACTAATTGTCGAAAAGCTGCTTGTAAATCAGCCACGGTAATACCTGCAGTTAACGTCGGTACTGGTAGTTCAGTCGGCACTGATGCCGCCTCACGGGTAAAGTGTTGGTGACGCGCTTGTTCTTTAACCCGCAACTCACCAGCGGCCTCTTGATACACTTTATAGGCCAGCAATTCTGCCACCAACGAATCTCTTGGATCATCGCTGTCAGCCTCATCATCATCGGGTTCGGTTGCCGGCTGCGGCAATAAATAACGACTTTTAATCGTCATTAATGTCGCTGCCATAACCAAATAATCCCCAGCAATATCTAATTGTAACTGTTGCATCGAATGTAAGTAGTCCAAATACTGCTGCGTGATGGCAGCAATCGGGATATCATAAATATCCATCTTGTTTTGCCGAATCAAATGCAAAAGTAAATCGAGGGGACCCTCAAATTCTGAAATCTTAATTGTGATTGGTTGTTCGTTGTTTGTCACGGTTTCGCTCCCATTCACCAATAATTGGGGCCATTTCTAGCGTACCCATCACCCGCTTTGTTGGATATAACGTCGCTAATTCATCTAGCATCTGACCTTGATTAGCCGTTGTTCGATCTTCCGGTGATAACGAGTCGTGGCGGACTAACACGAAGTCCGAACCAATTTCAATCCCGATTACCCCACTAAAATCACCGTCGGCTTTACGCCACAGTAACAGTTGGTGATCATCGGTCGCTTGATACCATTGCATTTCAGTTTTCAAGTGACTTAAATCTTTAAAATCAGGAATAAACGATAATAAGCCCATCGCGACTTTTTCATAATCCTTGCGATATTTGACTAACATCTCAATCCTCCTCGACTACGCCCGGGGATGAAATTTTTGATAAACTTCCGCCAAGCGTTTCTTCGTAATATGCGTATAAATCTGGGTCGTTGATATATCAGCATGCCCTAGTAATTCTTGAACGACCCGTAAGTCAGCACCATTCTCTAAAATATGCGTCGCAAACGAATGGCGCAACGTATGTGGGGTAACGTTTTTTTCAATCCCCGCGGCTTTTACTTCGGCCTTCAAGTTCTTCCAAACCCCTTGGCGGGTTAACTGACCGCCATGATTATTTAAAAAAATGTAATCATTGCGCCGTTTAGGACTCGCCAGCTTGGGCCGGGCGGTTTTTAAATACTGTTCAACAAAGTCAATCGCCACATCCCCGATTGGAATGATACGTTCTTTATCGCCCTTCCCAATCGTTTGAATCAACCCCAAGTCCAGATGCAAATCATCTAACGTTAGATTAATCGTTTCACTGACTCGCAGACCCGTTGCATACATCACTTCTAATAACGCGCGATCACGTAGGCCTAATGGTGTCTCTAACTTCGGCACCGCCAATAAGCGTTCCACTTCATGTGCCGATAAAACTTGTGGCAAATGTTGGGCACGTTTAGGCGTGTCGATTTTCAGCATCGGATCACTGTCGATTTGATGCCGTTGCGCCAAATATTGAAAAAACTTCCGCAAACTTGATACCGTGTGGATAATCGTATTACGCGATTTACCGCCTTCATCTAAAACTTGTAAGTAGTTTAAGATGACGTAGCGATCAACTTGGGTAAACGTCGTCAATTTTTGCGTGCTTAAATAACCACAAAATTCAGTTAAATCTTGCCGATAACTTTTAATACTATTAGTGACCAACCCCCGCTCGACCCGCAAAAAGTGCAAGTAATCCGCGAGTTGATCCTGCATAGCTTGATTAATCGTTGGTTTCGTCATCAGTGTCAGCTTCAATCAATTTGATTTCACCAGGTTGTTGACTAATTAACCGGTTCTTTAACAAATTACCAACGGCCCGCTTGAACTGTGATTTACTAATCCCAAAGTAAGTCCGAATATCTTCAGGATCACTCTTATCCCAGAATGGCAACGTATGATTGGCTTGGTGTTGCAACGCTGCTAATAACATTTGCGCATCATCGCCAATTTCTTCATAACCACGGGGCTTTAAGGACAAGTTCAATTCACCATCACGTAAGTGACCGATAACCCGTGCTTTCACATGTTGACCCAAACGTGGTTCTTGATCACGTTCAGAAGGATGAACGAAGCCCAAATAGCCATCATCGGTAATCACGGAAGTACCCGCCATTTTCAACCGGAAGACCGTTGCCATCGTATCGGCATTTTTAAGCCCGGCCCGGTCATATGGTTTAGCCATTTCAGCGAAGACACTTTGATCAGCCAACGTGCCCCATAAGCGTTGCTTATTGTCACGAGTTAATTTAACCAGTAAACGGTCATCTTTTTTCGGCCACAAGCGACTAATTGTTGGTAATTCATCCAATGAAACAACTAAATCCTTGTTTGGTAAACCAACATCAACAAAGACGCCTAAATCATGCCGGGTCCGAACGACGGTCCCCCAAACATAATGTTCAAAAGAAATTTCAGGGACAAAACGTGTTAGCTGTAAGTGATGATCTTCATTTTCGTAGACAAACCCTTCATACAAACCACCAATATGTAATGGCTTTTCTGGTTCCATCTTGTCGACCCATAAAGTCTCGCCTTCAACTTGAACAAAATAGGCGTCATCGTTTTCATCTGTAACTTTGGCCGTGACGACCGTTCCAATAATACTTTCCATCTTTATCATTAGCTCCTTAATATCATTGCAAACTTAAATGCAAGACTTGAATAATGCAATAGGTGATACCAGCGGCAATAATGGGCCCAGCAGCGATGCCTTTTAGTAAGACAACGCCCATGATGGTCCCGAAGACCAGTGCCACCGTAATTTCTGGTGATGCTGATAGCAAGCCCACCCCATGAAATGACAATACTGATACCAACACCCCACAGGCAACGGCAATCCAACCAACCGGTGATTTAAACGCATGCCACAAATCACGAAAGCCGATTTGACCAGTCGCAATCGGAATTAGGATTGCCACCGTAATCACCGTGACGCCCCAGTTAATTCCTTTTTGACCAATCGTGGTCAACAACTTACTCGTGTTCGGAATCAATTTAATAATTAACACAACCACCGTGGCAATTTGTAAGGACTGATTTTTCCCTAACCAAGCGACCACTAAGATTGCACCTAAAAATAGCCAACTTTCCATACGACACCTCTCGTGATATTAATTGTAACTGAAAACGTGCTCGATAGCGAGGTTCCACCCGATTTTATTCAGGCTACACGCTTAATCCTATGTATATAAAAAGCCGTCGCAAACGCGACGACTTTTCATCATCAAATTAAATTTGATTTTATAAAGCGTTTGATGCACCGCGGTAAACAATCCCACGACGTGAGTCGACAGTGATTAATTGACCATCAGCAACAACGGAAGTTGCATCCTTAACACCAACGATAACTGGAATCCCCATTGAGATACCAACTACGGCTGCATGTGAAGTTAACCCACCGTTTTCAACAACCAAAGCGCTTGATTTTTCGATAGCTGGCAAGTAGTCTTTGTCAGTGGTCTTAGTAACTAAGACGCCACCTTCAACGGCCTTGTCGATAGCTTCTTGTGCAGAAGTTGCGATAACTGCTTTACCGATAACAGTTTCGTCACCGACACCTTGACCATCAGCTAACTTAGAACCAATTAATTGGATCTTCATGATGTTAGTTGTACCGCGTTCGCCAACTGGCACACCGGCAGTGATCAAGATTAAGTCGCCTTCCTTAGCAAAGCCAAGTTCAACGGCTTTAGAAGCAGCTAAATCAAACATGTCATCAGTGGTTTCAGGCTTGTCAGCGATGATTGGTTGAACACCCCAGTTAACCATCAAACCACGTTGAGTCCGTTCGTCAAAAGTGATTGCTAAGATATCAGCATTTGGACGGTACTTCGAAATCATCTTAGCAGTGTAGCCAGATTCAGTCGCAGCAACGATCGTCTTGATACCTAAGTTCTTAGCAGCCCGAGCAATCGCAATACCGATTGTTTCAGTCACACTAGTCTTGTCGAAACGGTTTAATTGTAAGTTACCGTTTTCAGCCAAAGTGTTTTCAGCCTTTTCGTCGATCTTAGCCATCATGGCAACAGATTCAACAGGGTAAAGACCATTAGCACTTTCACCAGAAAGCATCGTTGCGTCAGTACCGTCAAAGACAGCGTTGGCAACGTCAGAAGCTTCGGCACGAGTAGGACGTGGGTTTTCTTGCATTGAATCAAGCATTTGCGTAGCAGTAATGACAGGCATGCCTAATGCATTACATTTACGGATTAAGCTCTTTTGTACCAATGGTACATTTTCAGCAGGAATTTCAACACCCATGTCACCACGAGCAACCATCAAGCCATCACAAACCTTAAGAATTTCATCGATGTTGTCGATACCTTCTTGTGATTCGATCTTAGGGAAGATTTGAACGTGTTCCATGTGCTTTTCTTCAAGTAATTCACGGATGTCTAAAACATCTTGTGGTTTACGTACGAAGGAAGCAGCGATGTAGTTGATTTCATGATCCAAACCAAAGCGAATATCGCTTGAGTCTTTTTCAGTGATCCCAGGTAAGTTGATTGAAACGCCAGGAGCGTTAGTACCCTTACGTGAGCCCAAGACACCGGCATTTTGTACCGTCGTAACCAATTCGCGGTTAGCTTCGTCTTTTTCATCGATCTTCATGTCTAACAAACCATCATCGAAGAGGACGTGGCCACCAACATGGACGTCATCAAAAAGACCATCGTAAGTAACGGCAATTTTTTCTTTGGTCGTATCTAAAGATGCGTCCATTGAAATACGTACTTTGTCGCCGATCTTGTATTCTGACTTACCGTTCTTTTGAACAGTCGTCCGAATTTCAGCACCCTTAGTATCAAGCATGATACCAACGGTCTTACCCGTAATCTTTTCAGCTTCGTGGACCTTGTTTAAACGATCCAAATGTTCTTCATGGTCACCATGTGAGAAGTTAAAGCGGAAAATATTTGCGCCGGCTTCGATTAATTTAACAATAGTGTCAGTATCGGTGCTGGCAGGACCAAGTGTTGAAACAATCTTGGTTTTCTTCATAAGAAAAATCTCTCCCTTGAAAGTTTTTTATAAAAAGACATTGACGTCATTTTTATCAAAGTAATAGTAAATCGAATCAGTTAGCTTAGAATGAGATTTCTTCATTCAACTTGCTTAATGAAAGTTCCGCTTCATGCTTAGAATCGAAAAGATCCAACATGTTGTGGGTCACTAATTGATTGTTTTGAATCCCAACGGCTAAGCCACCCTTACCGCTAAGTAAGAGTTCAACGGCATAAGCGCCCATCTTGCTGGCCATAACACGGTCTTTAGCAGTTGGACGGCCGCCCCGTTGCATATGGCCAATTGTGTTGGCACGGGCATCAAAGTCACCATATTCAGATAACTTTTCAACGAATTCAGCAGCGCTCATCACACCTTCAGCCAAAACAACAATGTTGCAACGATGGCCGTTAGCACGATTACGCTTGATCTTGTTGGCAATAGTTTCCATATCCCAATCAAGTTCAGGAATCACGATGGCGTCAGCACCAGCTGAAACGCCAGCCCACATGGCAACGTCACCAGCGCCACGACCCATAACTTCCACAACGAAAGTCCGGTCATGACTAAGTGCCGTATCATGAATCCGATCAAGAGCTTCAACGTCAGTGTTAACTGCCGTATCAAAACCGATCGTGAAATCAGTAAATGGAATATCGTTATCAATTGTTCCGGGAAGACCAATGGTGTTATAGCCATGTTCAGTTAAACGTAAGGCCCCATGATAAGAACCGTCGCCACCAATAACAACTAAAGCATCGATACCGAAACGTTTTAATTGTTCGATACCCTTCAACTGACCTTCTTCATGAGCAAATTCAGGATAACGGGCGGAATACAATAAAGTCCCACCTTCGTTAATCACGTTATCTAAATCTGCAGCCACTAATTTATGAATGTCACCAGCAACTAACCCGGCAAAGCCGTAGTTGATACCGTATGCTTCTAACCCTTCGGCCATTGCTTTGCGAGCAACCGCACGAACGGCCGCATTCATACCAGGAGCGTCGCCGCCACTGGTCAAAATACCAATGCGTTTCATTTTTTCACCTCAGGCAATAAATTGAGTTCGTAACTCCATAAGTGATTCTAACACTTTTCATAAAAGTTGTCTGTGCTTTTTTGAAATTAAATGTGATTAAAAACGCTGTCACATCAGGGGTTTTCGCTTTTCATGACGACGTTATCCCGACCTAACAAGGTTGTAAGCGCTCCAATCATTTTTGCATTATTGGTTACCCAATACTGTGAATTTAGTTCAACAGTCTTGTGTGCCGCCGCTGAATAAATCAAAACCGGGTTTGGTCCCGGAAAATGCCGCAAAGTTGTCAAAATTTCTTTTTGAATTTGCGCATTAGTTTGTTCAGCAGTTAAACGCAAAAATAATTTTCCAGTTGGTGCCGGGAAACTGTCCGCGAGTTGCCACTGGTCGACAATCACTTGTAAATTCCGTTGCTGTTCCACTTTGCCACTAATTAGGACAATCGTTTCCGGTTGCAAAACAGCTTGTAATCGTTGATACGTTTGTGGAAAAATCGTTAAATCAATCTCACCAGATAAATCACTCCCCGTTGCAAAAGCCATCGGTTGACCACGTTTCGTTCGGATTACCCGAACTTTAGTAATATAGACCAATATTTTGGCACGTTGCTCAGCAGTGAGCGCACTCACTAATGAAACCGTTTGTTGCTGGGCAAGCCATTTGTAAGACTCCACTGGATGACCCGAAACATACGCGCCAAGATACTCGGCTTCCTTCGCTAATCGCTCACCTAGCGGCAATTCTGGTTGCTTTTTAATCTTTGGTGCCAGCGATGCGAACAAACTCATACTATTACCAGCCAGCTCGGCACTAGACATTAATTCCGGCACACCAGTTAATAGCTCCGCCCGGTTCAAACCAAAGTGGTCAAAGGCCCCAGCGTAGATTAGAGCAGTCATTAGTTCAGCTTTTAACCATTTCGGTTCCAGCCGCTGCATAAACTGTTGTAAATTCTTAAACGGTCCATTGGCTTGACGTTCATCTAAGACACTCTTAATAAAGTCTCGCCGCAACCCTTTAATCGAACTCAAGCCAAACGTAATGGCTTGGCCATCCCAGTCAAAGTACATCCCACTTTGATTAATATCTGGCGGCACGATTTTAACTTGATGTTGCTTAGCTTCGGCTAAATATTGTTTTAACTTGGTGCCATTACCTAAAATAGAATTCATTAACGACGTGAAAAAGGCCCCGGGGTAATGTACCTTTAAATACGCTAATTCGAATGCCATTTTACTATAGGCTACCGCATGCGAGCGATTAAAGCCATAATTTGCGAATTGTTCAATATATTGATAAACCTGCGTCGCAACTGCCGGGGCAAATTGTTTGGCAGTGGCACCAGTAATAAACTTTTGTCGCATCTCGTCAATGACCGCTTTTTTCTTCTTACTCATCGCACGACGTAACAAATCGGCTTCGCCTAAGCTAAAGCCCCCCATAACTGCGGCCACTTGCATGACTTGTTCTTGATAAACCAAAATACCATAAGTTGGTCCTAAAATTGGCTGTAACGCTTGATCAGGGTAAGTGACCGGTTCAGTGCCTTGCTTACGGGCAATAAAGTGATCGATATTTTCCATCGGTCCTGGCCGATACAACGCATTGACCGCCGCGACTAACTCGAAATTATCCGGATGTAACCGTCGCAAAACGTTCCGAATCCCAGCCGATTCAAATTGAAAGACCCCCGTTGTATCACCTGCTTGGAACAGTTTTAACGTCTCTGGATCGTTCAAATCAATCTGGTTAATGACTAAATCATGGCCGGTTTGTCGTTGAACATAATGTAGCGCACTGGCCATTAAGGACAAGTTACGTAAACCTAAGAAGTCCATCTTTAGTAAGCCGACCGCTTCGACCGTATCTTTCGTATATTGCGTCATCAACATGGTTTCGCTGCCCGCCTGCAATGGCACAATTTCGATCAATGGTACTTGACTCAAAACGACCCCGGCTGCATGGGTCGAATAATGTCGTGGTAGGCCTTCAATGCGCCGCGCCGTTTGGAATAGTAACTGATTCTTGCTTGAATCCGCCACTAAATTTTGTAACTTCTGTGAACCTTGATAAGCTTGGTCTAACGTAATGTGTAACTGATTAGGAATCGCCGCACTCCAGTCACTCATTTCAAACGTGGACAACCCAAAAACGCGGCCAACATCACGCAATGCCTGCTTGGCCGCTAGCGTCCCAAACGTGATGATCTGGGCCACGCGATCATGTCCATATTTATCATGAACATAGGTTAAAACTTGTTCACGTCGATTATCTGGAATATCCAAATCAATATCTGGCATGTTCGCCCGTTTATCATTTAAAAAGCGTTCAAACAGTAACCCATATTGTAACGGATCGACATCCGTAATCTGTAGGACATACGCCACCAGCGAGCCAGCCGCTGAACCCCGTCCAGGTCCCGTGGTAATTGCTGATTTGTGGGCATAGTTCATCACATCCCAAACGATCAAGAAATAATCATCGAATCCCATTTGATCAATAACCGTTAGTTCATGGTCTAATCGTTGCTGATACGGCGCTGGATCGGTTGTGTCAGCTAACGCCGCTAACCGTTGTTTAAGCCCTTGTTCACACAACTGCCGTAAATATTGATTAGCTGGTTGCTGATTTGGCGTTGGAAATGCGGGTAATTGTGGTTTTTGAAAGACCAGTTCCACTTGGCAAGCGGCCGCAATCGTTTCAGTTGCCGTCACTGCTTGTGTCAAATTCAATTCAGCATAAGCTGCCGCCAAGTCTTGCGGCGCTCGTAAATAATGCCCGCCTTGCACATCGCGTAAAGCTTCCGTTTTTTCGATTTGCTGTCCATTTTCAATGGCACGTAAAACCGATACCGCAAAGTAATCCGTTGGTGCCACATAATCAACTGGGTCTAGCGCCACCACTGGCACTGATAATTGGTCAGCAAAGGCGACTAATGTCGTCCGCAATGCTGGGGCTTGGTCGAGTGAGACACCCAAGTACAAGCTATCGGGGTCAGTTGCGGTTTGAACCTGCTTAACCCATTCAGTTGCGGCTTGTGGCTGATCTTGCATCAGCAATGCAATTAGTTCGCTATCCTTAGCCGGGGTCAATACAATTAAATGTCCCAGATGTGGCAGTACTTGTGCCAACTTCAAGGGATCATCTTTCGTCGCAGTCTGTTTTAACGTCGACAATTGCATCAACGCTTGGTAGCCAGTCCAGTCCTTTGCCAATACCACTAGGCTAAAATCACGATCGGCTAAGCGATCACTTGCTAATTTCAATGTAATGCCCAAAATTGGCGTCAAATCCGCTTGCCGACACGCATGATAAAAATCGACGATGCCATACATGACGTCGATATCAGTCAACGCTAGTGCTGGGTAGCCTTGTTGCTTAGCCTGTTGTACCAATTCAGTCACCGTACTCGTACTTTGTAATAAGCTAAAGGTGCTTAAAACTTGTAACGGAATATATGCCATTAGGAAACTCCTTTCAATTAGGTTTTGTTCTTATTATAGCAAACGGCTGTTCGAAACGATATTAATTCACCGGTAAGTGACCATAAAAAGCCCCGCTCTGAGTGCACGAGGCACTCAAAGCGGGGCAAATTTTGCTTATTTAGATTGTGCGGTTTGATTTTCAAAAACCAAATGATCATCTAACAAATTAATTTCAACTGTTGATTTTGGCGCCACGCGACCCGCGATAATTTCTTTGGCGAGTGGGGTTTCAACATGATTGGTAATAAAGCGCCGCAGCGGCCGCGCACCATATGCCGGTTCATACCCTTGTTGCGCGATCCAGTGTTTAGCAGCTGCCGAAATCTTCAACGTAATCTCACGGTCTTGCAAGCGAGCTGACAAACGATCAATCAACTTCACCACAATTTGTTCAATCGCACTCAATTGTAGTGGCGTGAACATAATAATATCGTCGATTCGGTTCAAAAATTCCGGTTTAAAGCGACTTTGGACCAATTGCATGACTTGTTGATGTGTCTCATCACTCAAATGACCTTGATCGTCCATGCCTGCTAGCAACAATTCTGAACCTAAGTTTGACGTCATGATCAAAATCGTATTCTTAAAATCGACCGTGCGACCTTGACCATCAGTTAAGCGACCATCATCTAACACTTGCAACAAGATGTTGAACACATCTGGATGCGCCTTTTCAATTTCATCAAATAAGACAATTGAATATGGATTTCGCCGCACCGCTTCCGTTAATTGGCCACCTTCTTCATAGCCAATGTAGCCTGGCGCCGCACCGACCAGTCGTGAAACGGATTCTTTTTCCATATACTCACTCATATCGATCCGAACCATGTGATCGTCAGCATCGAATAAATTCTCAGCTAAGGCCTTAGCTAATTCAGTCTTCCCAACCCCAGTTGGACCGAGAAACATGAATGATCCTAATGGTCGATTAGGGTCTTGTAACCCTGCTCGTGACCGTAAGACCGCATCGGCCACCGCATTGACCGCCGTATCTTGCCCCACAACCCGTTGATGCAAGTTGTCGGCCAAATGCAATAACTTTTCGCGTTCGCCAGCGACCAATTTATTCACTGGAATCCCGGTCATTCGTGACACCACATTGGCAACTTGATCGGCGGTTACGGATTCTTCAACCAACCAGTCATCATGATGATCGTTTGCTTCCATTTGCTTGAGTTCATCCGCCAGCTTGGGAATCGTGCCATGTTGTAACTTAGCAGCCGCTTCTAAATCATATTGACTTTCAGCCGTTTCTAAATCATGCTTAGCCTTATCCAAAGCCGCTTTTTTATCGCTTAACGCTTTAAGACTCTTCTTCTCGCTATTCCAGCGCTCAGCTAATGCCCGTTGCTTTTCTTTAGCACTGGCCAATTCTTGTTGCAAATCAGCCAACCGTTTAATCGACGCATCATCAGTTTCCTTCTTTAAGGCCGCTTCTTCGACTTCTAACCGCATCAATTGGCGATTAACTTGGTCAAGTTCAGTCGGATTTGAGTTCATTTCCACGCGAATCTCAGCGGAAGCTTCATCGATTAAATCTAACGCTTTATCCGGTAAGAAATGGTCCGTAATGTAGCGGTCGGATAATTTAGCGGCTGCCACTAACGCATTATCATGAATGCGCACGCCATGATGAATCTCAAAACGTTCTTTTAAGCCCCGTAAGATACTGATCGTATCATCAACGGAGGGTTCAGCGACTAAGACTCGTTGGAACCGCCGTTCGAGCGCTTTATCTTTTTCTAAATATTGTCGATATTCATCAAGCGTCGTGGCCCCAATCAAATGCAATTCACCACGAGCCAACATCGGCTTCAATAAATTACCAGCGTCCATACTGCCTTCGGTCTTACCGGCACCCACAATATTATGAATTTCATCGATAAACATAATAATTTGGCCGTCGCTCTTTTTAATTTCTTTTAAGACCGCTTTTAACCGTTCTTCAAATTCCCCACGATACTTGGCCCCAGCAATCAAAGCCCCCATATCTAGTGAGAAAATAGTTTTATTTTTTAAATTTTCTGGGACATCACCGCGGACGATCCGTTGGGCTAAACCTTCCACAATCGCCGTTTTACCAACACCGGGTTCCCCAATCAGAACCGGATTGTTTTTCGTTTTACGCGATAAAATTCGAATCACATCGAGAATTTCTTCATCCCGACCAATCACTGGATCTTGGTTGCCCTGACGCGCCGCTTTGACCAAATCAACCCCATATTTTTCCAAAGCTTGATATTGATCTTCTTGATTACGTGATGTCACCCGCTGACCGCCACGAATACGGTCGACCGCATTTTTCACTTGCCCAGCAGTCGTCCCATGTTGTTGCAAGTATTTCGTTAATTGATCACCATTTTGGTCCATCAATGCTAATGCCAAGGTGTCAGTGGCTAAAAAATCATCGCCTAATGACTTACGTTTGGCTTCAGCAGTCTGCATTAAACTGTTTAAGCTGCTACTAAAGCTTTGACCATATTGCACATTCGCACCACTCACCGTACTAATATCATCGAGTTCCCGATCAAGTTCGCTTTGTAATTGGTCTAAGTCAGTACCGGCTTCACTGAAGATCTGCCGCACTAACTCACCTGGTTGCGTTAAGAATTTAAATAAATGGGGAATCCCAATTTCTTGATGATGCCGTGTTTGGGCAATCTGTTGTGCCTCCGCTAAGGCTTGTTGCAAACTTTCTGTAAATTGTTCTGGATTCATCTCCGATACCTCCTCAAAAATGGTAGCAAAAAGGCAGCTTCGTCAGCTGCCAAATTTAGTTTGACCTTTATTGACCATTACATTATATAACGAATCGACGGTCTTGCCTATTATTTTGCTTCTTTGAGATTATCCGCCACAATTTGAAGCACTACGTCAACGGCGCGAGCCATCACTTGTTCGGAAACAAATTCAAATCGGCCGTGCATGTTTTCACCACCAGCAAACAAGTTCGGTGTTGGTAAGCCCATAAATGAGATTTTAGAGCCATCAGTCCCACCACGAACTGGGAAGATTTTTGGTTCAATATCTAATTCATGCATCGCTTGTTTAGCCAATTCCACAACAGTCATGTCTTTTTCGATCACTTCACGCATGTTGTAATATTGATCTTTCATGTCAACATGGACCCGTTCAACGTCGTAGCGCGCATTGATGGCATCAGCGGCCGCTTGGAACGTCTTTTTACGGTCTTCAAACTTCGCACGATCATGGTCACGAATGATATAAACTAACTTCGCATTGTCGACCGTCCCATTCAAGCTTAATAAGTGATAGAAGCCTTCGCGACCACTCGTTTCGGCTGGATTTTCGTGTGCTGGTAAGGCACTTTGGAATTCAACGGCTAATTGCAATGCGTTAACCATCACCCCAGTAGCTTCACCTGGATGCACATCAACCCCAGCGACCGTTACCACAGCTTGGGCCGCATTGAAGGTTTCATATTCCAATTCACCTAATGGACCACCATCAACGGTATACGCCCAATCCGCACCAAAAGCTGGCACGTTGAAGTGATCAGCCCCCGTCCCGATTTCTTCATCTGGACCAAAGGCCAAGCGAATCTTGCCGTGTTTGATTTCTGGATGAGCTAATAAGTATTCGGCCGCACTAATAATTTCAGCGACCCCAGATTTATCATCGGCACCTAATAATGTGTTCCCGTCAGTCGTAATCAATGTATGACCGGCATAGTTTTTTAGATTACCGAAGACCTTAGGATCAAGTTCATAGCCACTTTGACCAAGTTTGATAATCGATTGACCATCATAGTTTTCTACGATTTGTGGCTGAATATTTTCGCTATTAAAATCAGCGGTATCAATATGTGAAATGAACCCTAATGTTTTCACATCCGCATCAGTATTCGCTGGTACCGTCGCAAAGACGTAAGCACTTTGTTCATCTTGTTCAACATCGCTTAACCCTAAGGCCGTTAATTTAGTCATTAATTGGGTTAAAAACGCGGTTTCGCGTGGTGATGATGGAATCGTGGTCGAACTTTCATCCGAACGACTATTAATCTTTACAAAACTCAAAAAGTCAGAAATTAAATGTGGGTATTTTGCCATGTCAATCATCCTCCAAAATATGGTTTTAAATAAAGGTAAATGGATCTGTATTAAGTTGTGACGCTACCACTTTTAATGGCCAATCTTCGGCCACTTGCCACTGTTTAAACAATTGCGTCAAGTGGGGTTTACAAATACTTTCAATATGATGACCAGGGTCAATTACTGATAACCCTGACGCTAGCATATCATGGCCAGTATGGTAGTAAACATCACCAGTCACGTAGACTTGGGCGCCTTTTTGTAAGGCGTCATGATAAAACTTACCACCGTCACCACCTAATACTGCGACCCGCTGGATCAATTGATCGGGATGCTGACTCACAAGCCGCAAGCCATCAACGTGAAACACGCGTTTACATTCGGCTGCAAAGTCTTGCACCGTCATTGGTTTTGCTAAGTCGCCGATACGGCCCATACTATATTGATGGCCACCAGTTAGTAACGGCATGACTTGGTAATCCCAAGCATCACTCCCAATGAGCGTCTTAATTTCAGCAAGTGCCCCACTCAGGTTAGCTTGCAACAAGTCAACACTAAACTGGGCACCCGAATTAAAGGCATACCGATCGACTGTTGCCTGATGACGCTTAGTTAAACATTCTTGTACCCGTTCCGATTGGGCAGCTGGCACGGTCACCGTCAAGCGCACAGCTGGTTCTCGATAACCAGGCACTAACCCGGTCACCTGTTGCAAGCGCAACGCTTGGGCGAGCCAATCATTCATGCCACCATCCGCACAATCCAAGTTTGTATGTGCGGCATACACTAGGATATGATGGGCAGCAATCTTGCCATACATGGCCTTTTGTGGATCTTGATAGTCTAAATTATCAGCGGGGCGAAACATCACGGGATGATGGGCAAAAATCATATCCGCGCCCACCGCAATGGCTTCGTCGACAACTTCTGGGCGCACATCTAATGTCACTAAAACTTTATGGATTTCTTGATTAGGATCACCAATCTGTAACCCTGTTGGATCATGGTGCCACTTCAACTTCAATGGTGCAAATTCTTCAAATCGAGCAATTAACTCACTTGCCAGCATCTTCCAAGACTCCCTTGATTAACGCAATTTTGGCTTGGGCCGCATCTAAATGGGCGGTTGGTGCGACTTTCGCTTGCTGCATTTGTTGGACCGCCGCTTGGGCCCGTTGTAATTCATGTTGCCACTTTTCGACAAAGACCGGTGACTTTTCTGCTAATAAATATGGACCAAACAATAATTCAGCGGCTGAATAGGTTACCGCCGTTGTCGTCCGGTCAGCCACTAAAACTTCATACGTATGCCCATCTTCGGCCAAGATTCGTTCGGCCACCAATTTAAATTGATGCGTCATCAACCAATCGCGAACCGTTTCGGCACCAACATTTGGTTGTAAGACCAACCGTTTAACACCGATCAACTGAGCCTCACCGGTCGCTAAAATATGACGAATCAATGGACCACCCATCCCAGCAATCGTGATCGTATCGATCTGATCAGCTGGTTGAATCGCCGCTAACCCATCGGCCAAACGTGTCTGAACGATCGTAGTTAAGGCTAATTTTTTAATTTCATGTTGGGCATTTTCAAATGGGCCTTTAACGACCTCGCCCGCCACTGCATAACTGATTTGGTGATTTAACGCTAAATTCGCCGGTAAATAGGCGTGATCCGAGCCAATATCGGCCACCCGGGCTCCCGCAGGCACAAAGGCGCCCACCGTTGCTAATCGTTTTGATAAATGTTTGGCATCCACCGACATAACCCCTTTTTAAATTAAATTAAGTAACTGGTTTCATTTTACCATGTTGCGAAACTGATTAACCGTTCAAAACCGTTTATTTTTAAATTAACAACTGGAAAGTGTTAGTTGCTAAGTCAACTAAATCATAAGTTCTGGTGAAGAAAGCTAAGTTTTGCTTAAGAACTCCAGGCCGGTGACAAAAACATGGCATAATGGACAGATGACTTTAAAAATTAGAGAGAAAGCTTGCGTTAAACATGTTAAAAAAACACGAGTTAACGGCTGATCAATTTTTACTTGGCTTAAAACTCCTCGCCATTTTGCCACCCATCGGCATTGGGTGGCTCGTGTACTTAAGCCGCTGGCAATGGCTCAAACTATTTCGCCACCCCAAATCGATCTGGCATGACCAAGTCTTATGTTTCATCTTATTGTTACTGGGGATTACCGTTTTAAACTTCAATCGCCATGACTATCACAGTGACATCTTATCTTGTTTAATGTTAATCGTATTAATGAACTTATGGCTGTTATGTCGTCGCTCGGCCCACCTGCTCACATTGGCTCAGATTCGACAATTTATTATTCAATTCGGCATCTACATCACCATTAGTGGCAATATCTTCCACTGGCTCAATCAATGGGTCAACCTGCCAACTTGGCTCAAGTTTTTAGCTGGTGACCTATTATGGGGCTATGCGGCTAATCAAGACCGGCTATTCGGTTCTGCCTATAATCCCAATGACGCCTGTTGCTTGCTCCTAATCGCACTCGGCCTATTCTTAGCTCAATTCGGTCACCAAACCAACGTCATCGGTTCATCACACCACCAACGCTACTTAGATTGGCTGACAACTAGCCTATTAATGATCGGCATCTATCAAACGCAATCGCGAACCGGGCTGATCTTAATGTTAGTATTGGTCATCGGCACCAGCTATCATTTAAATTGGCGTTACGGTGTCATGACCACCCTAAGCACTGCTTTAATGAGCGCCATCGCCTTGAATTTACTGCCCCGTAGTTATTCTTGGGGAACAGCTTGGTCGTCACGCTTAACGATTTGGCAAAACAGCCTCGCCTTATTTAAAAATGCCCCTTGGTTTGGCGTCACCTATTTCGGCTTTGCCAAACAATACCTCAAACTGACCGGCACCTATGTCCCACACGCCCATGATATTTTTATCATGCTACTGGCGTCATTTGGCATTTTAGGGGGACTGGGTTTTGTGGCTTTAATTGCCGCCAATGGCTGGCATCTGGCCAAGCGCTGGCAACAACATCAACCAATGCCTAACTTACGGTATTTTGGGATGACATTACCCATTATTTTAGCGTATGGGTTAACTGATTTCGTTTTATCTTCGATGCAAGTCTTAATTATCATTTTGCTACTGGTTGCCTATTGGCGCTACGAACAACGCCAGCGGACGACGTTACATTTAACCACCTAAAGCCTTAAATCGATCCAAAAAAAAGCCTGTGTGACCAGCTTCTAACTGATCACACAGGCTTTTTGACGATTGTTATTCTAAGAAATCTTTAAGTTGCTTACTCCGTGATGGGTGGCGCAACTTCCGTAAGGCTTTCGCTTCGATTTGACGAATCCGTTCCCGGGTTACCCCAAAGACTTTACCAACTTCTTCCAAAGTCCGGGTCCGACCATCATCTAAACCAAACCGTAACCGCAAGACGTTTTCTTCCCGATCAGTTAATGTATCGAGCACGCCTTCCAATTGTTCCTTCAATAATTCATAAGCCGCCGCATCGGCTGGTGACGTCGCATCTTGGTCTTCAATGAAGTCACCTAAATGTGAGTCATCTTCTTCACCGATTGGCGTTTCCAATGAAACTGGTTCTTGCGCAATCTTCAAGATTTCGCGAACCTTTTCCGTTGGCATATCCATTTCAGCCCCAATTTCTTCTGGTGTTGGTTCACGCCCTAAGTCTTGGAGTAATTGCCGTTGAATCCGAATCAACTTGTTAATCGTTTCAACCATGTGTACTGGAATCCGAATCGTCCGCGCTTGGTCCGCAATAGCCCGCGTAATCGCTTGCCGAATCCACCAAGTGGCGTACGTTGAGAACTTAAACCCTTTACGGTAATCAAACTTTTCAACGGCTTTCATCAAGCCCATGTTACCTTCTTGAATTAAGTCCAAGAATTGCATGCCCCGACCAACATACCGCTTCGCAATTGAAACCACCAACCGCAAGTTAGCTTCCGCCAACTCTTGTTTTGCAGTTTCGTCACCTTGTTCGATCCGCAAGGCCAATGCAACTTCTTCATCGGCAGTCAATAAGTCAACTCGACCGATTTCTTTCAAGTACATCCGCACTGGGTCATTGATCTTGATCCCAGTCGCAGAACCAGCATCTTTTAATTCCTTCTTGCTGACCGTCTTAACACTCTTAACGGCCCGTGAATCAGGATCACCGTTTTCATCAACGACACTGATACCGGCATCTTCAACCTTTTGTAGTAACTTGTCAATCCCGTTAGCATCCAATTTGTATGGTGCGGCGAGTTTATCTGATAATTCGTCATACTTAATGCTACCAGTTTTCTTGTAACTCTTAATTAAGGCTTTAACGGCCTTATCATAATCAGTTGTTGCTTTTGCCATGAAGAGTAGCCTCCTATAAGTTGTCAGCTTGTTTTACTTGCTGTTGTTGTCGATATAATTCAATTAGTTCCAACGTTAACCGTTGGACTAAATCTTGATTACCTAATTGTTTAGCAGCGGTTAATTCGGTCTTCTTACCATTAATTTGCTCAGCGACGGGATGTTGATTCATGATGACATTCACCAAATCCGCCACTTCTTCGGTTGACGTTTCACTGGCAATATCCATGAACTCTAAACTGGTCACCACTTGTTTTAAGTGCTCATCCGTCATAAAGTCCGTAAAGATCGCCAATTCAAACCGATTATGCGTATTAAAATAGGCCTCGGCATCCGCTAAAATATTTTGATATTGATCATGCACAAAATGAAAATCAGCCAACGCCATCACACGTAACCAAACATCGTGATCATGTAACAGTCGGTACAATAGCAGCCGTTCCGCCCGTTCGACCCGACTTAATGGCGCCGCGTTCATATTAGTCGGCGTGCCATCAATGCTTGGCGGTGGCGGGGTGAGCCCCGCCGCTTCTGGCGATAACCGTGGCGGTGCCGCTTGCGTCGGCTGGCGGTGAACCGTTTGTTGGCCCACCACTGACCGCAATTGTTGCCGCAAATCTGCCTTATCTAACCCGAATTCTTGGACCAATTGATTTAAATATAGGTCTTGTTCCACATTGGACGATAACCCGGCCAATTGTTTTAACACGGCCGCCAAATAAGTCAATTGATCCTGCGTATTTTGCAAATTTAAGTCATGCCGCAAATATTGCATTTCAAAGGCTGTTGGTGTTTGTTTGCCGTCATCAAAGACTTGCACAAACTTTTCAGTACCCGCAGCACGCAAATATTCATCCGGGTCCATCCCGTCTGGCATCTGAATCACACCGAGGTTTAAACGACTATTGTCACCTAACAACTTCAGTGCTCGATCCGTTGCCTTTTGTCCGGGCATATCACTATCATAACAAATATAAAGTTGGTCGGTCACCCGTTCCAACATGTAAATTTGCTCGTTAGTCAGACTGGTCCCCATTGAAGCGACCCCATTTTGGATACCGGCCCGATAAGCCGCAATCACATCCATGAAGCCTTCAAATAAAACCACACTTTTGCGTTGGCGAATCGCACCGCGTGCCAAGTCAAAGTTAAACAGCACTGAGCGTTTGTTGAATAATTTAGTTTCAGGACTATTTAGATATTTGGGTTCATCCGGTGACTTCGTTAAAATGCGACCGGAAAAAGCAATGACGCGACCACTGGCATCTTTAATCGGAAACAAGACGCGATCAACGAACCGATCTCGTAACTCGCCAGCTTGATTTTCAATAAATAATCCCGACTGTCGTAACAATTGGTAATCAGTCTTATGGGCTTTAAAGAAATCCAATAACAATTGGTTTTTAGGCGCATAACCAATTCCAAATGTTGCAATGGTTTGATCATCTAACCCACGTTCATGTAAATAAGCTAATGCCGATTCACCCAACTCGGTATTGACCAAAATATGTTGATACATCTTGGCGCTGTCAGCATAAAGATCCAACAAATCACTTTGCAATTGATCTTTAGGCTTCGCCGGTTGTGCTTGTGCCGTATAAGTTGCTGGTAAGTCAATATGGCCAAAATCAGCGACCTTGCTCACTGCTTCTGGGAAACTAAGATTTTCCAATTCCATAATGAAGGAAAAGACATTACCACCACGACCACAACTGAAACAGTGAAAAATTTGTTTTTGTTCATTAACTGAAAACGATGGCGTCCGTTCCTCATGGAAAGGACATAGCCCAAATAGGTTTTTACCAGCTTTTTTTAACTGGACATACTGGCCAATAAAGTCCGCGATATTGACTGCGGACCGGACTTGATCAACTTTTTCTTCTGGAATCAAATTGGCCACTTTGCCACCCCATTTCTCACGTCAATCGACTGACAAATCCACCAAAATTCGCTAAACATTCAAAAGCCGCATCACGAATACGAGATGCGACTATTAACGTGCGAATTTCTACAAAATATATCTTATCACAAGGTTGACAGGTGTGCAACAATAAGTTGCGATTATTAGACACTTTTGTCAAGTATGTCTTAATTTTTAACAAAAAAGAACAAGGTCACTTCGTAAAGAAGGACCTTGTTCTTGATTATACTACCGCCAAACTTATTTCACGACTAATTGGTTCAAATCACCCATGACCTTGACCATATCAGCAATAATTAAGAGTTGCTTCAAATGGTTGTCACGGACTTTTTCGTCCTTACTCATGACCATCGTTTGTTCAAAGTAATCCGCAATTAATGGCCGTAAGCCAGCTAAGGCTTTGAAACGGTCATCCATGCTCATCGTTGGTGTAATTTGTTGTTGCACTTGTTGCACGGCATCATATAGATGTTGTTCTGCATCGTTTTCAAACAAGCTTGGATCAACTTGTAAATCTGCAATATCGATATCTGCTTTGGCTGTAATCCGTAAGAGTCGGGTAAAGGCTTCAATCGTATCCTTGAATTCAGGATTGTTTTGCTGTGCGTTCAATACATCGGCAGCCTTGAACATTTCCCGGATATCTTGACGGCTCCCTCTAATGACCGTATCGACAATGTCATAGCGCAATTTTTGATTGCTGAACCATTGCTTGACCCGATCAGTTAAGAAATCTGCGACCGGTTTCGTTTGCTTGGCAAAGTCTAGGTCAAAGGTCGCATCATGAGCGACCAATTCAGCTTGGATATCCTTTTCGAAATCGCGAATTGGGAAGTCCCAACCTTGATTACGAATAATGCGGACCATCCCGAAGGCTTGACGCCGTAAAGCAAATGGATCATTTGAGCCACTAGGCGTTAAACCAACCGCAAAGAAACTCGTAATCGAATCAATCTTATCAGCTAACGCTAAGACTGCCCCGACCTTTGAAGCTGGTAAGTCGCCATCGGCACTGATTGGCATGTAATGTTCCCGAATCGCTTGGGCAACGGCTGGATCTTCACCCTTTAAGACGGCATACTTTTCACCCATGACCCCTTGGAGTTCTGGGAATTCGCCAACCATCCCGGTGACTAAGTCGAACTTGTAGATTTGGGCAGCGCGATGCAATTGATTCTTTTCAGTTTCGCTTAAGTTAAAGCGCTTGGCTAAAAAGTCACCAATATACATGACCCGTTGCATCTTCTCATACATCGTCCCGATCTTATCATGGAAGCTAACTTTCTTTAAGCGTTCCACATATTCTTGAATCGAATGTTGTTGGTCTTCATGATAGAAGAAAGCAGCATCTTCCAAACGAGCCGTTAAGACCTTTTGATTCCCTAACGCCACATTTTGTAAGTTTTCAGTATTACCGTTACGTACTGAAACAAAGTGTGGCAATAAGTTATCATCCGCATCAGTCACATAGAAAAAACGTTGATGATCACGCATTGAGGTAACCAACACTTCGTCTGGGATCGTCAAGTATTTCGTATCAAAGTCCCCAGCAAAGGCGGTTGGGTATTCAACTAAGTTATTAACTTCTTCCAACAAGTCTTCATTAACGACAATGTGCCAATCATGTTCTTGCGCTAAAGCCGCGATTTGATCGCGAATCTTCGCTTTTCGTTTAGCCGCATCGGCAATAACGAATTCCTTAGCCAAATCAGCTTCATAGTCAGCAGCAGTCGCGATTTCAACATCATGCCCTAAGAAACGATGGCCACGGCTCACCCGACCAGCTTCAACATCTAAGATTTGAATTGGGACGATTTCATCATCTAATAACGACACTAACCAACGAATTGGCCGAATATATTTGAAACTAAACGTTGACCACTTCATCATCGTTGGGAAGTTCATCTTAGTGATGACGTCTTTAATACCAGCAGCTAAAACAGCTTGGGCCGTTTTACCAGCCGTAAAAGTTTGGACAAAGACATAAGGAGTTCCTTTGATTTCTTTAAAGACGATATCATCGGTTGAGGCCCCTTGACCTTTAGAAAAACCAATCGCTGCCTTAGTCCAGTTACCATCAGCGTCTTGCGCGATTTTTTTAGCTGGGCCCCGAACTTCTTTTTTCACATCAGCTTGCTTATCAGCCAAGCCTTCGATTTGAACGGCTAACCGCCGTGGCGTTGAGAATAAGTTAATTTGGTCAAAATCCAAGCGTTCTTCTTGCAAGAACTTCGTCAACCGTTCTTTTAATTGCAAAATACTAGGAGTGACGACATGCGCCGGCATTTCTTCCAACCCGATTTCGAGTAAATAAGTTTTAGCCATTATTTCGCTTCCTCCTGTGCATGTTTGAGTAATGGGAAGCCCCGTTTTTCACGTTGTGCGACGAATTCTTTGGCAATTGATTTTGCCATATTCCGAATTCGGTCTAAGTAACCAGCCCGTTCAGTCACTGAGACCATCCCACGTGCATCCATCAAGTTAAAGGTATGACTACATTTCAAACAATAGTCATACGCTGGATGGACTAAACCATTTTCAATTTGTCGTTTGGCTTCTTTTTCATATTCATCAAACAACATTAACAATAAGTCTTCATTGCTATCTTCAAAGGCATACTTTGAATTTTCAAATTCAGGTTCCAAGAAGATATCACCGTACTTCACACCGTCGCCCCATTCAAGGTCAAAGACTGAGTTGACATCTTGAATATATGAGGATAAGCGTTCAAGGCCATACGTGATTTCAGACGTTACCGGATCAACTTCTAGACCACCGACTTGTTGGAAATAAGTGAATTGACTGATTTCCATCCCGTCTAACCAAACTTCCCAACCAACACCGGCACACCCCATGGATGGGTTTTCCCAGTTATCTTCAACGAAGCGAATATCATGTTCTAGTGGATTAATACCTAATTTTTGTAAACTTTGTAAGTATAAATCTTGGATATTTTCGGGTGATGGTTTCATCACGACTTGGAATTGATGATGTTGATATAACCGGTTAGGGTTTTCACCATAACGCCCATCAGCTGGCCGCCGTGATGGTTCAACGTAAGCCGCATTCCATGGTTCTGGTCCAATGGCCCGTAAGAAGGTATATGGACTCATCGTCCCGGCCCCTTTTTCCGTATCGTAAGATTGCATTAGCATACAACCTTGGTCTGACCAAAATTCTTGCAAGGTTAAGATAATCTCTTGCACTGATAACTTTTTGCTCATTTTCTTCCTCCCAAAAATTAGTGACTGAATCGGACAGCACGGCACAAAAAAAGTCCCCTGCCGTTACAACATAACGACATAGGGACGATTGATTTCGCGGTTCCACCCTACTTCTGAGAAAACCTCAGCAGCTTGATTAATTGTAAAAAGCTCCGAAAGCGCCAATCACTAGGTCACCTAACCATTTTCCACCACCATGGTCTCACTAAAGGGTTTGCCTAGTAACTCTCTCTCATCAATACTTAACTATTCAGTTCTTCATCATCATAGCTGACTGCCTAGGGTTTGTCAATGCCTGACTCTGGCGTCACATCAGTTGAACGGGGTTTTAACGGTTGATACCAACTCCCCATCTGATCAATGAAGCGTTTCGACTTTAAATGTAACCCCACCGAATTATCATAAATTTCATCTAAGATTCGGCGCAGTTGCGTTGCCGTCGTCGATTTAACGTTGATCGAATGGACCTTCGCTAAATCCAGCACTGAAAATTGACGCAAATAAAAGATAGCGGCCTGACTAGCATGCAATCGATGGGGATCAAGATGCCAATGTTGTTGGCACAATAACCCCCCATAGCTTTCCGAGTAATCAAACGGTAAATCTTGCCGACCACAAACCGCACACCACCGTAATTCCGGTGCCACACCGAATGCCCCTAACAATTGAATTTCAACAACGTTGGCCACTAGCGCCGGCGCTACGTGTTGATCAATTAATTGTAATGCACTCGTTATTTGTTGATACCAACTACCAACCGGCTGATTATCTGGATAGGCCACATCGATCAAATTCATGATGTACGTGGCATAAGCATTGAGTTCAATGTCTTGACTGATTTGTTCAAAATATTGAACTGACTTGGCACTGTTAATATAAGACAGCCCTTGATCACGTAAGTCACCAACATATTCGCCCATGGTAAACGGCAATAACTCAGCTGCCATTTTAAACCCTCGTTTGCGGGCGCCGCGAATGAAGAACATCTTCTTACCATATTCTGCTGTCAGGAACTTAATCAACATATCGCGTTCCCGATAATCACGCCGATACAATAAAATGCCATTAAAATTGGCAATCATTTGTTGGGCCATGCGATCACCTGACGCTTCTAGTAGTCATCTTGCCGGTAGCCGTAACTAGCCAACAAATTTTCTCGATCTTTCCAATTTTCTTGAACCTTGACCCAAAGCTCCAAATAAACTTTGTCACCCAAGAGATGTTCAATATCGCGCCGGGCTAACGACCCAATTTTCTTCAACATGCTACCACCTTTACCGATGATAATCCCTTTTTGTGAAGACCGTTCGATAATGATCGTCGCTTGAATATGAATTTTTTCTTCATCTTGACGTTTAATCGAATCAATGACGACTGCGGTTGAATGTGGCACTTCTTGGCGCGTCAATTCTAAAACTTTTTCACGAATCAATTCAGAAATAATGAATCGTTCCGGGTGATCCGTAATTTGGTCAGCGGGGTAATATTGTGGTCCTTCAGGTAATTTACCCTTCAGAGTCGTCAACAATTCATCAACGTTATTACCTTCCAAAGCGGAGATTGGATAAACATCCGCCCATGGTAGCGCATCCTTATATTGATCCATGATTTCTAACAGATGATCTGGATGAACCTGATCAATCTTATTAATGACCAAGTAAATCGGCTTCTTAACACTCTTCAAACGATCGATGATAAAGTTATCTCCAGCCCCACGCCGTTCATCGGCATTGATCATAAATAGGACTGCATCCACTTCACCTAAAGTTGAGAGCGCTGACTTCACCATAAAGTCGCCTAACCGACTGTGTGGCTTATGAATCCCCGGGGTATCGATAAAGACCATTTGAGTATCTCTAGTCGTATAAATCCCTTGAATTCGGTTCCGTGTCGTTTGTGCTTTATCTGACATGATGGCCACTTTTTGACCAACAATCCGGTTTAATAACGTTGATTTACCAACATTGGGCCGGCCGATAATCGCCACGAACCCTGAATGAAATGCTGTGTTTTCTGCCATGTAACTATCCTTTCTTTTACCAAGTTAAGACAATTTGCCAAATCTTGGGTACAAATAAAATTAAGCCAACTAAAACAGCAAAGCCGGCCGCAAAGACTACGGCACCGGCCGCAATATCTTTGACCTTTTTTGCTAAGGGATGGTAATGTGGTCCCGTCACCAAGTCGCAAATGTTCTCGGCAATGGTATTGTTGATTTCACATAACATCACTAAAAAGATTGCCAAACATAACCAAAGCCATTCTGACGTCGTTAATTGAAAATACCAACCTGCTAGTAGCGCCACGGCACCTAAGACCAAGTGCGTCTGCATATTACGTTCTTCTTTGACGACGGTCTTTAAGCCATTCCAAGCGTGTTGCCACGACTGCCAAAATGAATGATTCTTACCAACTTGAGGGTGTTTGGGCTTATTTTGCGAGTCCATAGTCATCTAAAATCTTCCTTTGCAACTGGAACATCGCTTTTTCATCCGCCGGCTGTAAGTGGTCGTAGCCGTTTAAATGTAAGAACCCGTGAACAACTAAATAACCAAGTTCACGTTCTCGCGAGTGCTGGAGAAATTGCGCCTGTTCGTCGACCTTATCAACCGAAATCATAATATCGCCTAAGTTCAAAGGCATTTCGGCGGCTAACTCATCATCCATCACGATTAAATCATCATCGTCATCATCGTGCATCGCAAAACTAATCACATCAGTTGGTCGATCAACGCCCCGATATTGTTCATTAATTTTTTGAATATCATCATTATTCATCAAAGTGACCGAAACTTCCGTATCGTCACGCAATTGTAATTCTTTACCAGCTAACACAATTAAATCACGAATTAATTGCAAATCACTCGCTTGCGCACCATCTTGGGTTTGGTCAAACAATTCTAAATCCATGCCAGCCTCCGTCTATCGTTGTTCCACGTCGTCATATGCGGTGATAATCTTCGCAACGACGGGATTTCTGACCACATCATCAGCAGTAAACTTCACAAACGAAATATTACTAATATGATCCAAAATGCGCTCCGCTTGAATTAACCCACTCGTCGTATTGCGTGGTAAGTCAATTTGCGAAATATCACCATTCACGATCATTTTAGCGCCAAAGCCCAGTCGGGTTAAGAACATCTTCATTTGTGCATTAGTCGTGTTTTGGGCTTCATCTAAGATGACGAAAGCATGATCTAACGTCCGACCACGCATATAAGCCAGTGGTGCAATTTCAATAACCCCGCGGTCCATTAACCGTTGCGTATGCTCCGCACCGTAGATGTCGTATAACGCGTCATAGATTGGTCGTAGATATGGATCAACCTTTTCTTTCAAATCCCCTGGTAAGAAGCCTAAGCTTTCACCAGCTTCAACCGCTGGCCGGGTTAAGATGATTTTCTCAACATCACCACGTTTTAGTGCGGCAATCGCCATAACAACCGCTAGATAAGTTTTCCCAGTCCCAGCTGGGCCAATGCCAAACGTAATATCACTTTTACCGACTGCTTGTACGTATTGACGTTGACCAAAGTTTTTGACCCGAATCGGACGCCCCCGATTATCTTTAATTAAGGTTTCTGCATATAAATCTTGAAAATAGTCTAAAGTGCCGCGATTGACCATCTTAATCGCACTAATCACATCCGGGGCACCAACTTGAATGCTTTGTTTAATTAAATGTGCTAGATTTTCTAACACTGCTTGGGTTTTATGAACGGCTGCTTCGTCGTCGCCACTAATCGTAATTTGATCACCAAATACGTGGAGACTAACGTGCAACCCGTCTTCTAACATCGCAATATACTGGTCTTCAGGGCCTAATAACGCCACTGATTGTGCCGGATCTGCGATTAAAAACTTCTGTTCATATTTTGAGTTTTCGGTCAAAAACATGGACTCCTTTATTAACAGATTTATGAAACATTACCAAAGTAATGTTCCCCACAAATAAGACGTTAAATAAATGCCATATTGTGGGTTTGATGTTAACTAATCATAGCATAAAAGCCCCGTCACGACCAGCTTAGCGACTGACTGGGACCGAGAATTAGTGTCAAAAAAAAACCAGGACAAAATGTCCTGGTTAACTGTTAATTCAATAATGATTTAACTGTTTGGTTGATCAGCTTGCCATCGGCTTGACCTTTCAACTTAGGCATTACAGCACCCATCACTTTACCGAAGTCACCTTTACCGGTTGCTCCGACTTGTTCAATCGTATCCGCTACGATCTGTTTAACTTCATCGTCAGACAGTTGTTTTGGTAAGTACTTTTCAACAATCGCAATTTCGGCTTTTACACCAGTTACTAAATCTTCCCGATTAGCGTTTTCGAATTCTGCTAATGATTCGCGCCGTTGTTTCAGTTCACGTGATACCACGCTCACTTCTTCTTCAGTCGTTAAATCATGCCCAGCATTGATCTTTTCATTCATCAAAGCTGACTTCAGCATCCGCACAACACTAAGGCTTTGCTTATCGCGTGCTTTCATCGCAGCTTTAAGATCACCATTGAGTGTATCAACTAAACTCATTGGTTACCCCTCCTTCATTTCAAGTGTCTTAGTTTAAAAACTAATTACTTGAAACGACGACGGTTCTTACGCTTACGAGCGGCTTCTGATTTTAACTTCTTCTTAACACTTGGTTTTTCGTAGAATTCCCGTTTGCGGTATTCTTGTAAAGTACCACTTTTTGAAACGGTACGTTTAAAGCGACGAAGAGCATCATCAAGAGATTCGTTTTTACGAACGACTGTTTTTGCCATATAAAATTCCCTCCCTCCGAGCTTAAAAAGTAACCGTCAAATTATGCATACTTACATAATACAACTGTTCTAGTAAATTATACATAAATAGAAAAACGGCGTCAACAAAAGTTTTGACTTAATTTAAATTATTCGCGCAAACACCCCTTTCACCATGAATAAATCGTTTTCATAACTAGGTCGCTATGCTACACTATAGTCACTATTGATACTGAAATGAGGTTGTCTAACATGCAAGCCATCAAAGTTTTTATCTTATCTGATTCAGTTGGTGAAACGGCCCATGCAGTTGCACAAGCTGGTGCCGCACAATTTGCCGACCTAGAAGTCACTTACCAACGCTTTCCTTTTGTCCGTACTGAATCCTTGTTACAAACGATTTTGTCGCAAGCGTTAAAAGCACATGCGACCATTTATCACACTTTCGTTGATCGCAAATTGAGTCAAACGGTCAATAATTTCTGTCGTGACAACGACTTACCTTATAATGATGTGATGACACCAACGTTAGACTTATTCTCCGGTATTACCCACAAACAACCGGCCAATAAACCTGGTAAGATGCATGACTTAAATACCAACTACTTTGATCGTATTAATGCGATTGAATTTGCGGTCACTTATGATGATGGTAAGAACCCCACTGGCTTTTTAGAAGCCGATGTCGTCTTACTCGGGGTATCACGAACCTCTAAGACCCCATTATCGTTGTACTTGGCTAATCGGAATCTCAAGGTGGCAAACTTGCCATTAGTCCCGAAAGCACAAATTCCTGATGAGATTTGGAAAGTTGATCCGAAAAAGATCTTCGGCTTAACTAACGATCCTGAAAAGCTCAACACCATTCGGCGCCAACGGATGATTCAATACGGTTTAGACCCAGATACAATGTACTCTAATACCGACGAAATCAAAGCTGAGTTGGACTATGCCAACGACATCTTCAAAAAGATCGGTTGTTTAGTTATTAACGTTGCCAACAAATCAATCGAAGAAACAGCCACTTTAATTACTGAAAGTTTAGGCTACAACGAACCTGCGCATCACTAAATTAGTCTCACATAAAAAGCCAGCTGATGAAATTCAACCTTTCATCAGCTGGCTTTTTATGGTTTACCGTTGTTGTTCAACATCTGCAACTAAATTGGGATTAAAGACGCCCGCTTTTAGCATGGCAATTTCAACCTTATACGGTGGTTGTTGATGTTTTTTATCTGGACCGATATACGGCGTTTCCAAAATTTTACTAATATCAGCTAATTGTGGATGATGGACGACATAATTCAAGGTATCAAACCCAATTGTGCCTAAACCAATATTCGTATGCCGATCCTTGTGAGCCCCTTGTGGATTTTTAGAATCGTTCAAGTGAATCACTTTTAAGCGGTCCAAACCAATCACATGATCAAATTCATTCAGGACACCATCAAAATCATTTTTAATATCATAACCCGCATCGCTAGTGTGACACGTGTCAAACGTGACTGATAACTTCTCATTATAAGTGACGCCATCAATCATGGCTGCAATTTCTTCAAATGTGCGTCCGACTTCAGTGCCTTTGCCGGCCATCGTTTCAATCGCAATCTGAATCGTTTGTGTTGGTTGAATAACCATATTCAACCCTTTAATAATTTGCGCAATCGCTGCATCGGCGCCCGCACCGACGTGAGCCCCCGGATGCAAAGTCAATTGTGTCGCACCTACGGCTTCAGCCCGTTGAATCTCATGCGCTAAGAAGTCGGTCGCAAATTCAAAGTAACCGGGTTTCGTGGTATTGCCTAAGTTCACAATATATGGCGCATGGACCACGATTTGTTGCAAATCATGGGCTTGCATCACCGCTTGCGCCGCCGGAATATTTAACTCATCAATCGGCTTACGCTTAGTATTTTGGGGCGCTCCGGTATAAACCATAAACGTATTGGCGCCATAGCTAACGGCTTCTTCAGCCGAGCCTAACAACATCTTGGGTGCTTTCATTGAAACGTGTGAACCTAACCGTAACATCGTCATCCCTCAATTCCAATTTGTTTTAAGACTTTTTCACTGGCATGACCATCTTCCCAACGACAGAATTGATCATAAAATGCCGCTGTCGCCGAAGTTGGTTGCCATTGTCCCGCTGTATACGCATCTAAGGCTTGATATAAAGCCGTATCGGTCGTGACTAATGGTCCTGGTAATTCAGCTTCGTAATCAAAATAAAAGCCCCGCAATTGATCACGATAATGTTCTAAATCATACGCATAAAACAGCTGTGGCCGCTTTAAATTGGCAAAATCAAACATCACTGATGAATAGTCGGTAATCATTAGATCACTAATTAAGTATAAATTGGTGATATCCGTCTCAGCCAGAATTTTGACCCGATCTTCGAAGCCACGAATATCAATATGATCTTTAACCAAGTAGTGTGGCCGTAGAACTAAGATCGTATCAGCTGCCACATGATCAAAAAACGTGGCCAAATCAAATGGTAATTTAAAATTATACCGACCCACATATTGAAAGTCGTCGTCACGCCAAGTTGGTGCATACAAAATCACATTTGCTGGTTGTCGTCCTAACAATTGTTGTTTCAAAGTTGCAATTTCTTCAGTGGTTGTCGTATATAACCGATCATTTCGCGGATATCCCGTATCCAACCATTGATTGCTAAACCCAAACGCATGGGTAAAGATATCATGTGAATATTGATTTGGCGCGATCAAATAATCCCAACGCTGGGCCTCATCTAAAAACTTTTGATGATAGGTTTGCGTATCGGTCCCCGGAATCTCAACATCTGCAATATCTAACCCCAAATGTTTTAACGGGGTCCCATGCCACGTTTGAACATAAGTCGTTTGATCATTTTTGCGCCACCACCGTGGCATGCGTGAATTAAAGACCCAGAATTCGGCGCGCGCCATGACCCAGATCCATTTTAAATGGAATCGTTTTAGCAATTGCATCTCTGGATACTTCGCATGTAACACCGTATATTGCTTGGGCTTCACATTGAAGTAACAGCGGTCCGCGTATTCAGGATGCTGGCGCAATAATGCTTGATAAAGTGCCATCGGATTATCGTTAATATCATTGCCATTAAAACTCTCAAAGACGAAGCTGTGTTTTTTGACTGGTAACAAAATGAACCCATCGTTTAACACGATGAGTCCACCTCGAATGAGAATCTTAATTGCCATGATTAAACGATGTTTAATACTAGCCATTAAGTTACCCCTTTTTAAATTAAATCAACAAATCGTGACCGGAACTTATAGTGTAAGTGCGACCCGACTAGTAAGACTAAGAGCACGAAGCCCCAGAAAATCACCGTCAATAGTGGGCGACTCCACATGTAGGAATCGCTGCCTTGGTTAAACATTGATTGCCGGAAACCGGAAATAATGTACCAAAACGGATTCAATTCTAATAGTCGCACAAACGGTGCGGGAAAACCAGTTGTTTGGAAATTAAACAAAACACCTGATAAATAAAAGAGCATCCGCATCATTGATTGTAACAAGATTTGCCAGTCCCGCACTAAGACGGAAACTGTCGAATTAAACGTACTTAACGCAAACATCAAGCACATCATCGCAAAGAAGTAATAAATCCATTGTAACCAAGCTAATGATGGATAGATGCCATTAAAGAAGCCTAAGGCGATTGAGAAGACCAGCATCGTCCAGAATGAATTCAAATTACCAACGATTCGAATCGATGGTAAGACTGATACTGGGAACTTCATTTTGGAAACCATGCCGACACGTTGATAAATTGCTTTGGAACCATCTAAAACAGCGCGATTCATGAAGAACCAAGGGGTAATCCCGATGACCATCCACATTAAGTAAGAGACCCCATCAAGGTCACTCCCTTTTTTAAAACCACCACTGAAGACGATCCAATAAATGGCAATTTGAATTAGCGGGTATAAATATTCCCAAGCCAATCCCAAATAATGGTTTTGATAACTGGCTTGATCTTCATAATTGGAAATCCGCCAAATAATCCCCCAGTTTTGGAATTGTTCTTTAATAATCGTTACGACCTCTTTCAAGGCTCAGCCACTTCCTATCTCTTAATTCTGATATGGTTTTTGTTGGTGAAAGTATGCAACAGTGCGCTGTACCGCCTGACCGTCGTTTTTGGCGTTCCACAATGCATTAAATGCTTGCCGCGAAGCCACGGTGGCCGGTTGAGCTAACGCCTGATTAAGAGCCGTCACAGTCCGAACTAACGGGCCCGGCGCCCATTGCTCAAAATCAGGTTGTAGTCCCACACGCTGTTGATAGTTTTGCCAGTCAAAGACATAGAATACCATTTTTTGACAATTTGGCAAGAGGGCATAGTCAAAAATGACAGATGAGTAATCACTAATCAAGGTATCCGTTACCGTTAATAGCTCATCAGTACTAAAGTCTGTTGCCGTGGTCAATAAGTCTGGATACTGGGCTAACAACTGCGCCGTTTGTGCTTGTAAATGCGGATGTAGTTTCAAGACTAGCACCTGATCTGGGGCCAATTTTAGTTGACCAAAGTCAGTCGGCAATGTAAACGTCACACCCTCACGGTAAGTCGGTGCATACAACACGATGCGCCGATCCTGCCAATCTGGATGGGCTTGATAGATGGCCGCACGTGTCTGGTCGATCCACGTTGCATCACGATAGCGATCTGAACGGGGATAACCTAACACGCGCATGCGACTACGATCAACATGATAACTAGCCGCAAAGACTTGGCCCATCTTTTCAGATCCCACCACATAATCTGTAAAATGATTATAAACACGTTGGAATCGCCGTTGATCAGCTGCCGCACGCTGGCTTGTTTGTGGGTCACCCCAACCAAACGCTTTAACCGCACCAGCCGCATGCCAAACTTGAATAATACGTTGATGACGTGACATTGTCACCCCACCTAAAAACGCATAATAATTATCACAATACACGACTGCCGCTTGCGTCACCGTCGGAATCCCAGTAACCGCAAACCGTAATGAGTCATGAAATGGCTGAACCGCCACACCATCGGCTGCTAGCACCGCAGCCCCAGCACGCGCTGCAGGTAAGTAATATACGACTAATCGTGCACCTAAGCGCTGTTGCAGCGCCCGAATAAAGTCCAAGTTATCCGCAAAACTCATTAAATAAATCACCTGGTCAGTGGCTTTAAAATGACAACACCACGAGACCAAGGTAACTAACCACATATACAACGTTTTTTTCACGGGCAGCCCCTTCTATTCAGCAAAATATACCCATGTATTATAGCATACTTTAGTTCAGCACCTAGAGCGATGGCCAAAAGCTTAAGATTAATCTAAAATTGGGCCGCTGGTTGCCCAACGACCCAATTCTGATTTAATTATGGCTCCGGCTCATAAAAATGACCAAGAATTTTAACTGTATTTGATATGCTGACAAATGCATGTGGATCAGATTCAGCCATCGCAGCCGTTAATTCTGACATTTCATAACGGGTAATCACCGTAAACAAGATGGTCTTATCATCATGTTTATAGGCACCTTCAGCGTTATGGACGATCGTGACCCCCCGACGAATCCGGTTTTGAACACTATCGATCACCGTTTTAGGCCGACTCGTAATAATCATGACTTGCATTTTTTGTTGGCGGGTATAAGTCATATCCATGACGCGACCGTTAACCAATAGCCCTAAGGCGGAGTAAAAGGCATATGGCCAGCCATACACCGCCCCGGCGGAAATCACAATAATTGAATTAAATGCCATGTTGATGGTCCCAATACTGCGACCCGTCTTGCGCCGTAACACGATTCCAATAATATCTAAACCACCCGTTGAAATCCCATTTTTCAACGCAGTCCCGGTCCCAAAACCGTTCAAAGCGCCGCCAAAGATGGCACAAATAATGGGGTCATGTGTGAGGCCTTCTGGTGCCACCACTTTAATCATGATACTAGATAAAACAACGGCTAAAAATGTATAAACCGTGAAACGATGGCCAATCGAGCGCCACGCAATAATAAACATTGGCACATTTAATAGAAACAACAATACCGCCGTCGACAACTGATACGGTAAGAATTTCGTCATCAAACTATTAATCAATTGTGCTAATCCGGTAATCCCCGAAGAATAAATATGGCCTGGGGTCCAAAAAAAGTTCATGGCCACTGAAACTAAAATGGCATAAATAAACGCGGTTGACGCTTTAAAAACATCACGATGACGTTTGGTCAACTGCTGAAAGTCGTCCATGGTTTGCGCTCCTTTACATTTGCTCTCAGTTATTTTAACACGTCCAAACTGCGTCTAGCAGGTATCTGGCCATTTCTACCGAAAGTCTCACGCTTCTCAGCAGACTCCCATTAACTTAATCGACTTTAGGCGCTTGATCCCAGTGTTTGGCAATAAAATCTGCCCGGCCACCGGCTTCTTGGGCCGCAAAAACAACGGGATTATTTTTATAAAACCGTTGGTGTTCGGCTTCGGCCGGATAAAATGGCTTAACATCTTCAATCGTCGTCACAATCGGTTGATCGAACAACTCCGCTGCTTGTAGTTTTGCCTTAGATGCTTCGGCAAGTTGCCGTTGAACCGGACTATTGACAAAAATCACCGGCCGATAATTATCGCCACGATCTTGAAATTGCCCCATTGCATCGGTTGGATCCGTTTGGTGCCAATAAATTTCAAGTAACGCCGCGTAACTGATTTGACTAGGATCATACGTAATTTTAACGGCTTCGGTATGACCAGTCACATGGGCTTTCACTTGTTCATAAGTTGGGTTGACGGTATGCCCGCCAGTAAAGCCGGAGACGACACTAACAATGCCTGGTTGACGATCGAATGGTTGGACCATGCACCAAAAGCAACCGCCAGCAAAAATGGCTGTTTCAGTAGTTGACATTAAGATTCCTCCAATTAAATTTTAATATAAACCTAACACTAACCAAAAAGAACGTCCAGTCTCATCGATTGGACGTTCTTTTAGTTCGTTAATTAAGCTTCTGGTTCATCAGTTGTATCGGTCCGATTGATCAATAAATCTAAATCGGCCAATTGTTGGTCAGAAACTTCAGCTGGCGCATTGGTCATTGGTTCGGAAGCCTTGGAGTTCTTAGGGAACGCGATGACTTCACGAATGTTGTCATTACCAGATAACAACATCGCAAACCGGTCTAACCCAATCGCTAAACCACCATGAGGTGGGAAGCCCATATCTAAAGCATCTAATAAGAAGCCAAATTGTTCTTGGGCCCGTTCTTTCGTAAAGTTCAAAGCTTTGAACATCTTTTCTTGCACGTCGCGAGTGTGGATCCGGATTGAACCGCCCCCTAATTCGTAACCGTTCAAGACGATATCATAAGATTGTGCATGAGCCTTATGCGGGTCTTCACCATCATTTAAGTAGTGGAGATCTTCTTCATTTGGCATCGTGAATGGATGATGCGCTGGGACCCAGCGTTCAATCCCTTCATCATATTCAAATAATGGCCAATCAACAACCCAAAGATAAGCATATTGGTTATCATCAATGAGATCGAGTTCTTTAGCGATGGCTTTACGCAAATAACCTAAGGTGTCAGAAACGACCTTAAAGTTGTCCGCTGCAAATAAAAGCAAGTCGCCTGGTTTGGCATCGGCAGCTTTGGTAATGGCTTCAAAATCAGCTTCATCCTTAAAGAACTTCGCAATTGGCCCACTGAAACCATCATCAGTGACCTTCATCCAAGCCAAGCCCTTAGCGCCGAAGCGTTCAACATAACTGCCATACGCATCGATGGCTTTACGTGAATACTTGTCAGCCCCGCCAGGAACTGCGATAGCTTTCACAAAACCGCCATTTTTAACGGCGCCACTAAAGACTTTAAAGTCAGTATCTGCGACGACTGCCGACATATCCTTTAATTCCATGCCAAACCGAACATCCGGCTTGTCAGAACCAAACCGATTCATCGCGTCTTGCCAAGTAATCCGCTTGAATGGGGTCGTCACATCAATGCCTTTGACATCATGCATGACCTTTTTAATCAAACCTTCTGTATAGCTTTGAATTTCTTCAGCGCTCAAGAAAGAGGTTTCCATATCGATTTGGGTAAATTCAGGTTGACGGTCACCCCGTAAATCTTCATCCCGGAAACAACGGGCAATTTGGTAATAACGATCAAAGCCCGCACCCATCAACAATTGTTTAAACAATTGTGGTGATTGTGGTAACGCGTAAAAGTGACCTTGATAAACCCGTGAAGGAACCAAGTAATCACGCGCCCCTTCAGGCGTTGACTTAGTCAAGAATGGCGTTTCGATATCGTAGAACCCATTAGCATCAAAGTAGCTGTGGACGGCTTGCGTGATGCCATTACGAATCTTCAACCCGCGTTGCATCTCTGGCCGCCGCAAGTCTAAGTAACGGTACTTCAAACGTAATTCATCAGAAACGTTGATGTTATCTTGAATATAAAATGGTGGTGTCTTGGCTTTATTCAAGATTTTAGCATCATGAATTTCAACTTCGACCTTACCAGTCTTCATATTGGGATTGATGGCATCACCATGACGGTTAACCACTTTTCCTTGAACTTCAATAACGTATTCGCTACGTAATTGATCAGCAACATCTAAAGCTGCTTGTGAGAATTCTTGACTAAACACTAATTGAACAATGCCTTCACGGTCCCGGAGGTCAATAAAAATCAAGCTCCCAAGGTCCCGGCGCTTTTGCACCCAACCTTGTAAGACCACATCTTGGCCTAAATAATCTTCGTTAACTAAGCCCGCATAAGTGGTTCGTTTCATAAATCGCAATTCCTCCTTAAATTATTGTTTGGCTAAAACAGCCGCAACATCTGCAAAAACAGCTGCCATCTCAACTTGCGTTTCTTCACCAGTTGCCATGGACTTCAAGTTCACAACGCCATTTTCGATTTCACTGTCACCAACTGTCATCGTGTATTGGGCATGTAGCCGGTCAGCACTCTTGAATTGCGCTTTAGGTTTCCGATTCAAGTAATCCCGTTCGGCAGTTAGTCCGGCACCACGGACAGCTTGAACCAACTTCAAAGTGGTGGCATTCGCCGCGTCGCCAATTCCAACCACATAGACGTCTAATTGATCATCAACTGGGAAAGCAATCTTTTCCGCATCCATCAACACTAAAAGTCGTTCGACACCAAGGCCAAAACCGACCCCTGACGTTTCTGGGCCGCCTAATTCTTTAACTAATCCATTATAACGACCACCGGCACAAATGGTAGTATACCCTTGACCAAGTGATTTCGAGTTAGTCATAATTTCAAAAATCGTGTGGTTATAATAATCCAACCCACGCACCATCGTCGCATCGATTTCAAATGGAATTTCTAACGCTGTCAATAACGCTTTGGCTTCTTCAAAATGCGCTTTGGCTTCTGGCGTTAAGTAATCCAAAATTGAAGGGGCATCGACCACAAACTTTTGGTCTTCCGGCGCCTTACTATCTAAGACCCGCAATGGATTTTTGTGCAGACGCGCTTTCGAATCATCGCTCAATTCTTCAAAGTGTGGTTCCAAATAATCGATCAACGCTTGGCGGTAATCATCACGCGTTTGTTGATCGCCTAAGGTATTGATCACTAACTTCAAATCGTTTAGACCGAACTTTTTGAGTAAGTTATACCCCATTGCAATAACTTCAACGTCTAATGCCGCACTTTCACTACCGAAGGCTTCCACCCCAAGTTGATGAAATTCCCGTAACCGACCTGATTGTGGCCGTTCATAACGGAACATTGGTCCCATGTAGTAAACTTTGTAGGGCTTTAAGACTTGTGGCCCATATAATTTGTTTTCAACAAAGGCCCGTACAACGCCGGCTGTTCCTTCTGGCCGTAACGTCACGTGCCGGTCACCTTTATCATGGAAATCATACATTTCCTTAGTGACAATATCTGAAGTATCCCCAGCAGAACGGGAGAAAACTTCAAAATTTTCAAACATCGGTGTGCGGATTTCTTTAAATTGATACGTTTTAAAGACATCGCGCGCTGTTTTTTCAACATATTGCCATTTTTCACTTTCACCAGGCAAAATGTCAGCCGTACCTTTTGGCCGTTGATATCTCATCTTTAGTTCCTCCTTCAAATTAAATCGACAAAAAAAGCGCCCCTGAATCTAATTCAAGGGCGCAAATTTGCGCGGTACCACCTTTATGAGCACTAACTGATAACGTCTGTGTTACACAGGCGGAACTTTTCGTTCACCTCAAAAGCGTCTCCTCATTGCTCGTAATCCGGTATCTCAGCCCCACCGGTCTCTGGTTAAAACGTTGCACAATGCTCTTACTTTCTCTGCGGTCGATTTATTAACTTATGATTAAAGTTACACGACTCAGTTGGAAAAGTCAACTGTGCACAGTAGAATTATTACCGATGTCGCTAACTTTAACCTTAACTTTTGGTATACTGGTTGAGTGACAGTTTACATAAATCAATTCTTAGTTGGTGAAACCCATGCAAGTACTCAAACGCTTCTGGCGTCAAATTCTAATTGCGGTCGTCTTCATTGGCTTAGTCGCTGGCTTTACGACCATTTTGGCCACGCATAATACGGCGGTCGTGAATATTGCCAATGTCAATATTCGCAAAGGCCCTGGCATGAGCTACGCGGTCACTGATTCAACGACTAAAGGCACGAAGGTACACATTATGCGCCGCAAAAATAACTGGTTATATGTTCGTTATGCCGACCATAAGTTTGGTTGGATTGCCAGCTGGCTTGTTAATGAAAAAAATAGTCAATTATCAAAAACGACTAAAATATCTGAAGCAACGATCGTGTTAGACCCCGGTCACGGTGGATCAGACTCTGGCGCCCTTTCAAGTAAAAATAAAATGGAAAAAACGTATACCTTACGCGTGGCTAAAGTCGTGGCCAAACGATTACGAGCGGCTGGAGCACACGTGGTCTTAACCCGTGACAGTGACAAATATGTTGGCCTCAGTGCCCGACCAGCTTTAGCAAACAAGTTACATGCCGATGCGTTTATCAGTTTCCATTTTGATAGTTCGCCAGAAAACAACCAAGGATCCGGGATTACCACGTATTATTATCATAAATCCACCTCACTGGCACTAGCTAAGTCACTTAGTAGTGATGTTTCGGCCCTACCGATCAAAAACAAGGGCGTTGAATTTGGCGATTTCTTAGTGATTCGCGATAATTCAGTGCCGGCAGTTTTGATGGAATTAGGCTATATTAATGATGACAGTGACTTTAAGACGATCAGTTCAAACAAGTATCCAAATGAAGTTGCCCAGGCCGTCTATGCCGGCTTGTCCAGTTACTTCGCTAATCACTAACACAAAACCCGCTGCCATAATTGGTAGCGGGTTTTGTGTAACAACTAATTTAAAAAGAAGATGTTGGTAGATGCAATTAACAACGACCTGGTTGGCACAGTTACCACTAAAATCGATCACCACCATGCAACCAGTAACCGGTGGCGATATTAATGCCGCCTTTAAATTAACAAGTGCGGGACATGACTACTTTTTAAAGGTCCAACCGCAACAAACAGCCGCTTTTTTCGCCCACGAAGTTGACGGTCTAACTCGTCTCAGCCACAGCGTGAAAGTGCCTAAAGTCATCGCCACCGGTACGATTAACGGTGATGGTTACTTACTGCAAGCTTGGTCATCTTTGGGCACCGGTCAACAATTCGACTTGGGACAAGCAGTGGCCCAAGTCCACCAACAAACGGCGTCACAATTCGGCTTAGCACATAACTTCTTGCTCGGCAAAATTCCTAAATACAATCAATGGCAGACTAGTTGGTCGACCTTTTATACAACACAACGGTTAGATGTATTAGTCAAGTTGGCAATACAACAGCAACATTGGTCACCTCAGCGCGAATCGCATTACCAACACCTCCGGCAAATAATCCTGGCTGATACCCATATGCAAACCGTCCAACCGAGTCTCTTGCATGGTGATTTATGGGCTGGCAACGTTGGTTTTGATGCGCACGGTATCCCAGTCTTACTAGATCCCGACATTTGTTACGGTGACCGTGAGTTCGACCTGGCAATGACGACCCTTTTTGGTGGCTTTACTGCTAAATTTTATCAAGGTTATCAAAGCGTGATGCCATTTACGACTGGCTGGCAAACACGGTTGCCTTGGTATCAGCTTTACTATTTACTGGCCCACTTAAATCTATTCGGCGCAACCTATGGGCCAGCGGTCGACCATATTCTTAATCAATATTAATACTTGCAACTAACAAATAAGCGTCAAACCAATAATGTGGTTCGACGCTTATTTATTAGCCAATCAATGGTAAAAGCGCATTTAAGTCCGTCACTTGAACATCGGGTTGACTCGTTACCGTCACTAATTGGTCATAATCAAAGAGCCAACCAGCAATACCGGCATTGTGACCCGCATCAATATCAAGATTACGATCACCAATCATCACTGCTTGCTGGCGATCAATGTGATGCCCATCTAAAATAAAATTAAGTGCCGCTGGATCGGGTTTACGCGGAAAAGGCTGATCAGCAGTAACAAAATCGTCAAAGTAAGTCTTTAAATCTGCTTGGGCCAAGTAAGCCAATGCCGCCGGATCACGATGGGTCATCAAATAGTTGTGACCACCAACTGCTTTTACCTTGGCCAATACCTCACTCGCACCCGCGAAAGCAGCTGGTTGAACTTGTAATTTTGGTTCAGCTTGTTGATAACCGGCGCGCACATCATGCCAATCCCAGCCATAACGATCGGCAAGCGTTCGTTCTGCCACCCCAACCGATTGTTGTCGCATGAGCTGATAAGTTTCTTCACTAGTCACCTGACCACCTAAGGCCGTCACCGCTTGTTTAAATGCTTTAACCATCGCCGGATAAGTATCCATTAACGTGCCGTCAAAATCCCAAATCAATTCTCGTTTTAACATTTCTGATAAACTCCCATCACTATTTAATTGGTAGACCCAAAAAGCTGAAACCGGCTAATCCACCAGTTTCAGCTCTTAACGCTTATTTTTGATCGGTATCGTAACAAATCGTCACGGGACCATCATTGACTAGTTCAACTTGCATATCAGCGCCAAAGACACCGGTCGCTACCGGTACCCCGCTAGCCGCTAATTGTGCATTAAATGTATCATACAATTGACTGGCAACTTGTGGATCACCAGCTTTCGTAAAACTAGGCCGATTGCCATGTCGTGTATCAGCGTATAACGTAAATTGTGAGATCGACAACAATTCGCCCTTGATCTGTTGCACATTCAAGTTCAATTTGCCATCAGCATCACTAAAGACCCGCAGATTTAAAATCTTATGCACCAAATAGTCAATTTCAGCAGTGCCATCGCCGTCTTGAAAACCGACCAATAAGACAAAACCTTGTTGGATTTGGCCATAAATTTGGCCTTCGATTGTAACTTGGGCATGTTGTACCCGTTGAACAACTACTCGCACTAGGTCAGCCTCCTAAAACATCTTTCGTTCAACTACATAGACATCTTGGACGTTCTTCAAGCTATCAATAATTCGTTGTAAGTGTTCCAAGTTACGTACTCCTAACGAAACGCTAATAATCACCATCTTGTTATGGTCAACTTTCCCATTAACATTCGTTAAAAACTTCGTATTGTTATTGATTACTTTCAAAACATCATTCAACATGCCATTACGATTGTAGCCTTGAATTTCTAAGTCAGAATTATAATTGGTTCGATCACCATCTGGATCTTCCCATTGCACATCGATCAATCGTTCACCTTGAGCTTCTGCACTTTTCACATTTGGACAATTGATCCGATGAACTGAGACCCCACGACCTTTGGTAATATAACCAACGATATCATCACCCGGAATTGGTGAACAGCAATGACTCAAGCGTACCAATAAGTTATCGACACCCTGAATAATAACCCCACCAGAAGATGACACTTTTTTCCGTTTTTCGTCATTCTTTTCTTGGGCTTCAGCTTGCTCTTTTTTCTTCTTTTTAGAAACTTGTTCACTATGTTCGGCTAAAATCTCACGCTCACGTTCACGTTGCCGATCAGCTTCACGTTGTTTGCGCACATCACTCGTCAACCGATTAGCAATGCCGACTGGTTGCACATCGCCAAACCCTAGTGCGGCATATAAATCATCTTCGCCACCATAATGCATCTTCTTAGCAACGGCTTCGACCTTTTCTTTAGTCATCACCGTTTTAGGATTGAATTCAAAATCACGCAATTGTCGCTCTAACATGTCGCGACCCGTAATAATATTTTCTTCCCGGTCAGCATTACGGAAGAATTGCTTGATTTTATTACGTGCTCGCCGTGTGTAGACCAGCTTTTGCCAGTCGCGGCTAGGCCCCGTCGAACTCGTTGACGTCAAGATATCAACAATATCCCCATTTTTGATTTGATAATCAAGTGGGACGATCTTACCATTAACTTTAGCCCCGGTCGTATGATTACCGACTTCTGTATGAATCGAGTAAGCCATATCTAATGGCCCCGCACCTTTAGGCAATTCCATGACATCGCCTTTAGGGGTAAACGCATAGACTCGGTCACTAAAAAGATCACCTTTGACGCCTTCCATAAAGTCAGCAGCATCTTTACTTTCATCTTGCAGTTCAATAATTTCTTTGACTAAGTTCAGCTTATCGCCAGATTTAGTCGTTTGAACTTGGTCGCGGACACCTTCCTTATAGGCCCAGTGCGCCGCAACCCCATATTCAGCGACCCGATGCATTTCAAAAGTACGAATCTGAATTTCTAGTGGCTTGCCTTCTGGACCAACAACTGTCGTATGCAAGGATTGATACATATTAGCCTTAGGCATCGCAATATAATCTTTAAACCGACCTGGCATTGGTTTCCATTGGGTATGGATGGCTCCTAAAACGGCATAACAATCTTTAATCGAGTCGACGACCACTCGAATCGCCAGCAAATCATAAAGTTGACTAAATTGTTTATGCTTATCACGCATTTTTTTATAAATCGAATAGATATGCTTTGGTCGCCCGTAGATTTCAGCATCCGGTAAATTTAAATCTAGCAGCGCTTGTTGAATATCTTGGATCGCAATTTCAATATATTTTTCACGGTCTTCACGCCGCGAATTCATTAAATGAACAATCCGATAATATTGCTGCGGATTCAAATATCGTAGCGATATATCTTCTAATTCCCATTTAATCGTGCTAATCCCTAAACGATCCGCAATTGGCGCATAAATCTCCAATGTTTCATTGGCAATACGACGTTGCTTATCTGGCCGTAAATGTTGTAAGGTCCGCATGTTATGTAAGCGGTCCGCTAGTTTAACAATCATCACGCGAATATCCTTAGACATCGCTAATAAAAGCTTCCGGTGATTTTCAGCTAGTTGTTCCTTATTGGATTTATAGCGAATCTTACCTAATTTGGTCACGCCATCGACGATTACCGCCACATCATGACCAAATAATTCTTCAACGTCGCCTAAAGTAACGCCAGTGTCTTCAACGACATCATGTAAGAAACCAGAAGCGACGGTTTCGGGATCCATCTTCAATTCAGCTAAAATACCAGCAACTTGAATTGGATGCATAATATAAGGTTCACCGGACTGCCGATATTGATCACGATGGACATACGTTGCAAAATCACACGCCCGCTTCACAAGCGCCACGTGATCAGCATTCATATAGTTTTGGACCATTTCGAGGACGTCTTGTGCCGTCCAAGTAGGTTGTTTGGGCATACTTTAATCACCACGTTTTCCAAGATTTCGGTTCTGCTAAAAAGACACGTCCGTTTTACCCAAACTAACGTGTCTTATCGACTAATTTTCACCCGCCGCTACTGGTTGCGTTGCCATCCCATATGCTAAATATGAAATGCCTAAATCAACGATTGCCAAATAGTAGACGTAGGTTGGGAAAAACAAATAGAGTCCTAACAAACAAAACAATGGCATTAGCCATACTAACCAGCCACTCCGCGCGGTCCGGCGGATTTGCCAGCCAAGAATTGCCGCCACAATAAAATCAACGACAAATAATAACCAGACGATTTGATGAAAGCGACTGATACTGAGCAACTTTAATAGCCAAGGTAGCCCAACGCCCACAATAATGGCAATTAACCAATACTGGCCACTGAACTTACGAAACTTTTCCGTCACATTAATCCCTCACTTATGTCTAAATGCCAAATGACTATGATTCTTTAATTGTACACCACCGACTATAAAATTACACTAATTCGCGCCAAAAAGAAACGGCGCTTAACAAGTAGAGTGGCGCGGTTTCGGCCCGCATTATCCGTGGCCCCAAACCGGCTGGTTTAACCCCTGCAGCTGTTAACGTGTCAATCTCAGCCGGCGTTAACCCACCTTCTGGCCCAAAGATGGCTAACAATTGATCCCCGACTGGTAATTGCCGTAACGTTTGTACCAACTGACTGCTCTCACCTTGCTTAGCCGATTCCTCCCAAGCAACGACTCCTGCCGTATGTGGCACTTCAGCGACTAAGGTAGCTAAATCAGGTTGGTACGTCACCGTCGGAATCATTGTCCGATGGGATTGTTCGGCGGCTGATTGGGCGATCTTAGTTAGCCGAGCTAATTTTCGATCACGTTTATTCGGTGCCCATTTTGCGACGGCATATTGGCAATCAAAAAAGACAAATCCCGCTGCGCCTAATTCAGTCCCACGTTGGACGATTTGTTCGGTCTTATCGCCTTTAGAAACCCCGCAGGCAATGATTACTGGCGTTGGCAGTTCAACTTTAGGCGTCGTGACACTGACAACTTCAACAGTTGCCGTCTTATCAGTTGTTGTTTTCAGCGTGCCGATCACAACTTGTTGTGCTGTTGTGACAAATTCAGCTTGATCACCAGGTTGGGCGCGCATCACCGTCAACCAATGGTGTACGGCGGTGCCCGTTAATTCAAACGTTTGACCCGGCTGATTCGTAATCGGTGTCTCTAAGAAGTAACGTTGCATCGTTAGCCTCCTTAATCTTCATCGGTTGGCAAGTAAGCCACGATACTGTGCCAATCACCCATTTGGGTATGTTGCGTAATTTGAAAACCAGCTGCTGTTAACGTCGTCATGATCAGGTCAAATTTTTCATCGATAATGCCAGATGTGATGAAATAACCACCGCGCTTCAAATTAGCTTTTGCTTGTGGGACCAATGGGACGATAATTTCAGCTAAAATGTTGGCCACAATGATATCAGCTTGCGTATGGATGCCCTTGAGCAAGTCATTAGCAGCAACTTTAACATCTGCGGCAACTGGATTTAAGTCTAAATTAGCTTGGGCAGCTTGCACGGCCACGTCATCTAAGTCATAGGCTTCTACTTGACCAACACCCATTGCTTTTGCGGCGATACTCAAAACACCAGAACCCGTCCCGACATCAATCAAATGCTCGCCACCATTGATGACCGTTTCCAAGTTTTGTAATGACAATTTAGTGGTTGGATGGGTCCCGGTCCCAAACGCCATCCCAGGATCTAATCGTAAAACTGATTCATTGGCTTGTGCTGGTTGATAATCTTCCCAACTCGGCACGATCGTCAAATACCGGGTCACCCGAACTGGATGATAATACTTCTTCCAAGCAGTCGCCCAAGCTTCATCAGACAAATCAGCCATCGTAACTTCATTTGGTTCCGGATTCAAGCCATAGTCGGCTAATTTAGCGACTCGCTGTTTAATTGTTGGTAAGATTTCAGGAACAAATACCGTTTCAGGATAATAAGCTGAAATCAATGCCCCACTGGTCACATGTGGAATCGTGTCTAAATCAATAATTTCGCCATAGCGATCAGGTTCTAAATGTTGATAGTCTAAAGCATCGTCAATTTTAACGCCGCTAGCACCGGCTTCCATTAAGATGTTTGAGACGGCTTCAACAGCTTCATTTGATGTACTAACAGTTACTTCGGTCCATTTCATAAGTTATCATTACCTCCAGAGATAGTTGATGGTTGCCAACCATGATTTTGTTGATCTTGATCACGTTTTTTGGATTGCGATACAAACGGGTTACCCGCAACATAGTAGCGTAACGGTACTGTCGTCCAATCGCCTTTGTTTAAAATACCAACCCGCGGTCCGGCCACGATATGTCGCGGTTGACGAACTGGCGTCAACGCTAAGTTTAACGTTGCTACAGTTAGCGGGGTATTATTGAGCGTTTTGTCCAAACCAAGTGCCTGCATGAGTTTTCCCGGACCAGTCGTGAGATTTTGCAGTGGCACTGACCGATTTTGTTGCATTTGTGCTAAGCCACGGTCAGGTTCAATCCCCCGAATCAAGACACATTCGGGCACGCCAGCAGCTTGGGTCACAATATTTAACAAAAACTGCGTCCGCATCTGATAAATATAAATCGTCCCGGCTGGTTGCCATAGCGCGCTATTACGGGTCGTTTGATGATTTTTAAATGCATGGGCCCCCGCATCTTGAGCACCTAAATAAGCTTCCGTTTCTGTAATCCAGGCAGTCAGCTGACCCGTCGCCGTTGTCAATTGTAGTTGTTTACCCAAAAGGGCTGCGGCAATCTCAGGTGTGGGCCGTTGGGTTAAGAATGCCGTTAACGCTGCATCCATTCGTCAACCTCCTTCCCAATAAACCTTAATAAAAAGGGCGACTATTCAGCCGCCTTTTTTGACAAGTGCTTATTTAAATACTTAACCAGATCCGCTTCGTGCTTAAAAATTCGAGGATGCTTCTGCTTATGCAGTCGCAAGGCGATCTCATTAATCTTGACGCGACCAGTCCAAGTATGACTATACTTTACGACCACGCGATTATTCCGATGGTCCTTGCCGAATTTCAACACGTAAACGCTATCGGGAACCATCAGCGGTCTGATATATGTTTTGTCGTATTCATAATGTATCGATCGCAAAAACTGTTTCGTGCGTTTTAACATGTCGTTAATCTCTCCTTCACAACGTGAAATTGATTTTTTATTTTAGAACTATCATTAAAGTTCTGATCAGTCACATATCTGACCAATATTATAACAGATTTTAAACAGTTATTGTATCAATTCACTACTGGTTAGGCAAGAAACTCGGTTTAATTGTTGAATATTTGCTTAAATGCTCGGTTAATCCCCGTTAACCTAGTCAAGATATGGTAAACTATTTCCAGTTAGGGTTTATTGTTTTATTTTATAGGGGGATTATCATGATTTTAATCGAAAAAATTTACCATCGTGGTCACGATGAAGTTACCACGGTTGACCAAATTGACAGTTTTCAAACCAATGACGGCTATGTCACTAAAAATTGTGTGCTAGCTCGTGAAATTGGGGCCGACAATGAAAATTGCTTTTATAAAAACACTGAAGGTAAACGCAAAAAAGTTGTCGCAACTAAAGCTGACGATGGCCAATGGCATTTAAAGACCATTGGCAGTACCGACACTACCACTGATGGGCTACTACAATTACCACACATGGATAACGTTTGGGGATAGTTGCAGTAGCCAATAAGTTAATACAACAAGGCTTAACAAAAAGCTGACGAATTAAATCGTCAGCTTTTTTCATTATTTCTTTTGCTGTTTACCTAAATAAGAATGATGCATGCCATACGTGAAATAAATAACTAAGCCCACAACGAACCAAATCCCCGCATATAGTTTAGCTTGAATATCCAGTCCCATGAAAACAAACAAAGCGCCCAAAAATGCTAATGCAGGTAACACAGGATAAAATGGCATTTTAAAGGCTGGTTCTGGAATGTCCTTGCCTTCGCGGCGCCGAAGTGCGTAAATACCGAGTGAGACAAACATAAATGCAATTAACGTCCCTGCTGAAATCAGTTGGGCTAAAAAGGCAAACGGACAAAATGCCCCAATCAAGATTGCAACAATTGTCAATACCAATAAAGCGTTGTTTGGCTGATTGTGTTTTAGCTTACCTAGCCAACCCGGTAACATACCGTCACGACCAAATGAGTAGATCAACCGTGAACCGGCTAAGGTCATCCCAATCAAGGCAGTGAACATGCCGATGACGGCCACGGCCTGAATCACGCTGGCCACCAGTGGATGACCGGCATGCCGTAATGCCCAGCCAACGGGTTCGGCATTATTCGCATAAACCGTGTATTTGAACATCCCAACTAAAACTAAAGCCACGGCCACAAACAATACCACGGCAATCACTAACGACCCTAAAATCCCACGTGGCATTGTTTTGCCTGGATTTTTTGCTTCAGCTGAATTTGCCGCAATCGAATCAAAGCCGATATAAGATAAGAAGATCATTGAGACCCCGGCATAAATACCTTGCCACCCACCAAAAGCACTGCCATCAGCATTAGCATGATACTTCGGAATAAATGGCACATAGTTCTGAAGATGAATCGCCGTCGCACCGACCACGATAAACGTTAAAATTGCTAAAACCTTTAACACGACGAGTACATTTTCAACGCGGGATGCTTGGCTGACCCCGCGTGATAATAGCCACGATACTAATGCAATGACGACGACCGCAATAATATCAACCACACCACCGTCAGTCCCAAACGTATTTGATAAGGCCTTGGGTAAAGTTAGCCCAATCGGTGCTAATAGACCCCGTAAGTTCGCTGACAACCCGGAGCCCACAAAAGCCAGTGCAATGAAATACTCCGCTAATAAAGCCCAGCCAGCGATCCAACCAAAAAATTCACCAAACATGACATTGATCCAAGAATAAGCCGAACCTGCAAACGGCATCGACGCGGCCATTTCAGCATAAGCAAATGCCACTAATCCGGCAACAATTGCGGCGACAATAAATGAAAAGACCACCGCTGGGCCAGCATGTTCCGCAGCCACGACCCCAGGCAACGTAAAAATCGACGTCGACACAATCGTCCCAACACCTAATGCTAGGAAATCTTTGACCGTTAGGACCCGCACTAGGTGTGAATCCTTATCTTCATATATAGATGGATCTTCTTTTAACGTCAAACGTTTCAACAAACGATGCATTCAGTTTCCTCCTCTAATTACCAGCCAATCTTACCCGCTGGTCGGTGAACTTGCCCATTTTCAGCAGCCGTTAATGCATGGTCTAACACTAGTAAAGCACGGTCGAGTTGTGGCCGTGTAATCACTAATGGTGGCTGAAAACGTAAAATATTCCCTTTTAATGTGATGATCACGACCCCGTGTTGAAAGGCATCATAGATAACATCACTCGCAAATTCTGGATCCGGCGTTTTAGAAACTGGATCTTGAACCAATTCAATGCCACCATCTAATCCATACATTCGCACATCGCCAATTTTAGGGTGCCGCTGTTGCATATCTAAGAACCGTTTTTCAGCATAGGCCCCATCAACTAACGATTTCTCTAATAAATGTTCCGCTTCAAGCGCATCTAGTGTCGCTAACGACGCCGCACAACAAACCGGATTTGCACCCGTCGTAAAGACATGTGCTGGGGCCGCTAAGCTTTCCATCACGGCCCGGCGACCAATCACCGCACTTAATGGCATTCCTGATGCTAACGACTTCCCGACTGACATCAAGTCTGGACGGACATTTGGGAAGCGTTCGATACTCCACATTTTACCGGTCCGTCCCATGCCTTGATTAACCTCATCGACGGCAAACAAAATGCCGTGTTGCTGGCAAAATTGATAAACCAGTTGTATGTACTCCGTGGGTGCTTTGTGAATGCCACCATCACCTTGAATCGGCTCAATCAGCACACAAGCGGTTTCCTCAACTGGCAAGTATGAGTCAAATGGCGCCTTAAATGCTGCAAACGCACGCATCACCACATCATGTTCGTCCTCACCAGGTAGCCGCCGATATAAGTCTGGATATGGCACATGGACGACACCAGGTAATAACGGTGCCATCTTTCTGGTCATGTTAAGACTGACACCCGATAACGTCATCGACCCATAAGTTGATCCATGATACGCGTCCATATAAGACACAATGTATTGACGTCCGGTATAAGCGCGCGCAAATTTAATGATGGCATCGTTGGCATCTGAACCAGAATTACCAAAGGCGACTTCATTGTTATCACCAGGGGCTAATTTTGCCAGACGTTCCGCCAATTGCTGTTCCGGTTGATGATGAAAGTAAGCCGGCGTGTAATGAATCAACCTGGCTGCTTGGGTTTGAATCGCATCGACCACCCGAGCATTCGTATGCCCAACGTTGATTGCTGAAGCACTGGCTAATAAATCGATATAATCATGACCTTCAACATCCGTTAAGATGGCACCATGGGCATGATCGATAACCAAATCATAATAATTAATGCGTGCCGCAGTGGCTAAATAATTATTTTCACGTGTGACTAATTCATGCGCATTTAAGTGAGCTTCAGCTGCCATTGCGATGACCTCCCCTAATAAATAAAAGTGATTATATTCTAATTTATTTTTAATCTATTTGCAAATTTATTTTTATAATCCATTTAATAAAGCTTTAAAACCAGCCATTTTATTGCTATATCGTTATTTGTATTATTAAATATAAATCTTAATAATTAAAAATCATTACTTAATTATCCTAATCTCTTTTTGAATAAACAAATTATCTATAGCGATGCCTTTAAGAATATTATAAAATATTAATATATTGATAATTTTAGTCATTAGGGGACGTGGCTGAAATTGTGATAACTATTTCGCACTTATTTTTGGAGGAAAATAATGAAACCTATATTTAGAAAGACTATTTTAAGTCTTGCTGTTGCGCTTATGAGTGGTACTCTTGTTGGCTGCGGTACTACGACCAATACTGCTAGTAGTACCTCTCACGCTAAGACGTCAAAAGTTGCTAAACAATCATCTAAAGTGAGTAACGCCAAATTAGATGTTGATGCACTTTTCACTTCTGACTCGCACAAAAAGCTAATCAGTAATTTACAAAAAACGGATATTTTGGCAGTCAGAAAAGAAGTTAATGCCTTACCATCGTCAGCTACAAAAACAACCCTTTTAGATAACGTCAAACACGCACTACGCTTACTACCACAGCAACAGGCAGCTGAAAAATCAGCCGCCATTGCGTCATCAAAAAAAGCTGCTGCCATTAGTGAGTCAAAGGCCAGTTCCGAAAAGATTGCAAATTCTGAGTCAAAAGCAGCCTCGATTTCAGAATCACAACAAGCCGTTGCAGAAAGTAATTCTAAATCAGCTTCTAGAGCAGTAGCCAAAAGTGCCTCAATAGCCGCATCAAGCTCCCGAAAGGCAGCCTCTCAGGTTGCAACTAGCCAGAAAGCAGCCGCCACCAATACAACCACCGCTACGTCAAAAGATAGTAATGGACAAATTTATACGAAAAACCAAGGCAAGATTGTCGGTAATGTCAACTCACATATTTATCACGTTCCCGGTCAAGCTGGTTACCATATGAATGCGTCTAATGCCGTTTATTTTAATACTGAAGCGGAAGCACAGGCACAAGGCTATCGTAAATCGTTAAGATAATCACCTAACACTATAAAAACTATTTGAGGTAAATATTTATGACAAAACTTAAACGTATCGCACTAACAATGATGGTTGTTTTTACTTTCGGTGGTGGCCTAACTGCATTGCCACCAGAAACTGTTCAAGCACGAACAACTTATGTTTGGATTGCACCTAAGTATGGCAAAAAATATCACTATAACCGTAGCTGTCGTGGTTTAAACCATGCCAGTCGTACAAAACGTGTCAAGCTATCTTGGGCTAAACGTCATTATTACAAATTATGTAAATGGGGCTAATACAAAAACGTCGGTCAGACTACTAGACCGGCGTTTTGTATTTACCAATTAATTACATCATCTTTACAACGTACCTAACTAGCTTGTGTTAAACTTAATACACTCAATTTAACTTTAGGACGTGGAAAATGTGAAAAAATGGGGACTTGTCCTTATATTAAGTTTACTATTCAGTCTAGCCCCACTAACCGCCTATGCCCGTGCTGGTGGCAGTACCGGGGGTGGCGGCGGATCAACTGGCGGTGGTGGTACAAGTACCGGGGGTAATTCTAGCCACTATCATGACGATGACGATTATTATCATCATCGTTACACACGTAGTAACCCTTATATGGATATCATTATTTTCGGTAGCTTTGGCATGCTTATTTTTGTGCCAAAAATTCGCCGTGGACTGCAAAAGCAACAGGTCAACCGTGTTCATCCTCAAAACACCATGCCAATGCCTGCAGATTTACAAGCTGAATTCGAACCGTTCTTTTATCAAGTTGAAACAGCTTGGACTCATAATGATCAAGCAACTTTGCAACAGCTAATGGTACCCCGCTACTTTAAAAAGCAGCGTAAAATTTTAGATGGTTATACCAAGAAGCATAAGATCGACCAATTAGAGGGGCTTGTGATCATTGAGTTAGCTCAAGTCTTAACTGATTCTCCAAGCCGACTACAGGTAGTTGTTACTGCGCAGGCACGTGATTATTTTCAATATGACAATCAGTCGGCTGCCTATAATCAGAATATTTATGAGCAAGCTTATATTGAGCGATTCACCGAAGTTTGGGAATTATCACGCCAAGCAGATCATCGATTAGTTTTAAAACAAATTCGTCAGTAACCGTTAATTGGTAACTACAATTAAGTTTGAATCAACGTAAATCAATGTTACGATAAAGACACCAATGCTAACGACGGGAAATTGGCATTAATGATTACTTTGGAGTGAAGATTATGACAGAAAGATTTTGTACCAACTGTGGGCAAAAACTAGCCGACAATGCGCAATTTTGCCCGAATTGCGGCGTTGCACAACCCACCGCATCACAAGACTCAACCAGTACTGATCAGCATACTGCGGGTACCGATCATAATGATGATTCAAGATCAACTGATGATCATCAAGCTACAAGTACACAATTTGTTCGCGATGTGCCCTATAACGAAAATGATCACCCTAATTTGTTTGCTTCAACTGGTTTATTTTTCAAAGACTGCTTAAACATTCAAAAGCGCTTAGGCCGTGCGGATTATTGGTGGGCTTGGCTCGGATTAACAATTTTAACTATCCTACTCACAATTGCATACGGGATGTTCTTTGCCAGCACATTTTTATATAGCGATATTAGTTTTACTAGTTTAGTTTTGCCATTATTTTATTGGTTATTCACCCTAGTCGCTGGCTTTACCGCTCAAGTCCGCCGGTTACATGATCTTGGTTACAGTGGCGCTTTTTGGCTCATTAACTTTGTGCCAGTTGTTGGTAATTTGGCTGTCTTGATTATGCTTTGCCAACCTTCACGACAAGCTGGTAATCGTTATATTTAATGAACTTATGGATATTGCGCTTGTGCTATACCGTTAATAGCTAAACCATATTTACATTGGCTTAGCTATGGAATGACTAGATTTTCAACACAATACTGAGAACTAGTCATTTTTTGTAATTAATTTTTTATACTTGCCTTAAAAAATGAGTAGTTTAAATTCAGAGTAAAATAAAATTGAGTATTATCATTACTTAATTGAGAAAGATGAACATAGTATCGATAAAAAACTAGCAGATACGATGAATGACCTTTGTTCCCAGAACTTCATCCTCTTTCTTACAAAATAGCGAGGAATAGCCAAAACTGGTTATATTGAATGGTTGATTGAAGAAGATGTCGACCGTTCAATAAATAAGTTTGGGACTTGCGACATCATAAAGGAGTTAATACGCAGTTTTTTGCGGTCAACACGAATAGCCCACTGTCAGATCACAACGAAAACGAAGCTAATAATTCATGCTAGCTATGCTACGGGACTAGTATAGTTGGAGTAAACAAGAAGACGTGCTAAATTTTCTAGACTTCTTTAAGTTGCCACATGAATTGGCTTCTTTACTTTAGAGGGGGAATAACTTTGAAATTCGGTTATCGTACACCAAGCTTCAAGAAATCGTTCAGTGCTAGGACAACGGGACGTTATAAACGTGCTGCTAAACGGGCAATCAACCCCTACTACGGACGTAAAGGTGCCGGATGGATCAACAATCCCAGAAAAGCCACTTATAATAAAATATATAATAAGACAACGAAGTCAATATTTGATACTTCAGTACCGTCTCAATCTCACGATAATATATCACCTAATCCTAAAGAAATTAAAGATTTCGTCTCTCAGGTTTCGACCGACCAGCAATCACCTAGTGAAGAACTACCCAGCGAGGATAACATCGAGGGATATTATGATGACTTTGGAAATTTTCGCAAATACACTCATGACGAATATGGAAAGTTTGATGAGCGAAACAAAACAATCAATCACACAATAAAAAAGACAGTAGATATTGATAATGATGCAAATAGGAAAGTGAAACCAAAGATTCCTAATCGCTTAACCATTTTTCTATGGATAATTGGCATAATATTTATAATTTGTATGTTTATCTTTGCAACAACTTTCACTTTAGGAATTATTTTTATAGCTTTTATTGTTTATCAACTTACAAGCAAATAGTTATCAAGCATTTTTTGTATTTTGCACATAATCTGGGGCGAGCTTTTAATATGAAATTTGATTATGCAGACAGACGAGCACAATCAGCTTATATAGATGAATTACTAAAAGTGATGAATGCAATTGGTATTGATGACAAGGATGTAATGATTGGATTAAAGGGTGCCTACAAGGAATATTTAATCACAACCGGTGATGAAGTCATCATCGCAAAGACTGGTTATATGACCGGACACACATGCGGTTATAACGTGTTCCGTATGACCTATCAAAATATCACCAGTGTGACGGTTAACTTCCATCTACGTATTGGTTACTTTGAAGTGTCAGGTGGCGGTGTGCAAAGCTCGCCTAAGAGTTACTGAGCACAAGATGAAGCCAGTGCCACTAAGACACCTAACACAATTGCACTGAGCGACAAGTACTTGAAGGAAGCGTTCACTGACGCAGTTAACATCATTAATAAGTACGTCGCCCTCTCCCACCAGCAAGACGATCAACCAGTGGTAACTACTGACCCGGTTGAGGAGATTCGCAAATACAAACAGCTAGCTGACGACGGGATTATTAGCAATGAGGTGTTTGAAGCTAAGAAGAATCAGCTATTGGGGTTATAACTATTAATTTGGAGGAATTACATTGATAAAAATTATTAAATCTATTTTTATCATTATTGGAATTGCACTGTTTTTCATACTGATACAACCCATTCAACATGTACAGGCACTGGCAAGTCATTGGAATGGACCACACTGGGTTACTCTAACAAAAAATGTGACCGTTTCTAAAATTAGAAATACTAATCCCAGTAGTGACAGCTATGAAGTAGCTGTATATAAGGCGAAAAAAGGTTCGCATTATAAATTAATTCACCGTGACATGGGTTACGCGTGGAGTTTTAAGTCCGGAAAATTCACCACTGGCAGCAAATATACTTACATGGTCAAAAAGAAATACAATGATGGCAGTTGGTTCAAAATGGGAAGAACACATAAGAAGTCAAGACCATTGAAGGGTGTTGGTAAGCTTTTTGAAGCTACTCCTAACCTAAAGGGAACTTGGAATCGTTCGTATTCCCATGATAATTTTGGCAAAACTATTACAATTAAGAATCACACCATAAAGTTATCACCGAATGGCAAGACTTATAAAATGAGTGTTACTAATATTGCGTCAGAACATTATCGAATTACACCCAAGGGAAGACCGGGTATTACCATATATGTACGTTATAAAAATTTATATGGAGACTTCCGTGAAGTTCTAAATCTCTATACAGATTCTGGAAGTTCCTTACCTACTAGCGTTTATTACAAGGGAAAGAAAGTTATCAAATTAAAAAATTATGATTTAGAATATCCCTCTGCCCCTAGTACCTTAAAAAAATGTCTTGGTAAAACAGTCTTCACAACCGAATTAGCAGATAACGATCTACCTGCTCGATTATCAAAAAATGTAGCTAATTATGAAGATGATATTTTCGAACGAAAAATAGACTTGCCTGGTGTTCCTATGCACTTAACTAAGTTTATATATGACGATCCCTACCGATTTGGTCAAGTAAACTATAATGGGCAAACTTTATTGGTAGATGCAGACAAAGAATTTGGTGATGTGGTTCCTTATAACACCTATAGATACAAAGGTGGTTTGATTATTTCCTCAGCTAAACCTACTGATAATACAGTTCTTCTAAAACACGGGCAAACAATTCATACTAGTGATACTTGGGAATATATTAATCCTCAGACTGGAAATGAAACCAGCTATGTTTTTTCACTAAAAAAGAACTCCTGGCATATAGATTCTTAATCTGATAAAACCATTTAATTATCATATACTAAAATGAACTGTTCGTTATCTTGCGTAAATATAAATAACGACTTAGATGCTGACAACTTATATGAAACTTACATTTTACGACTAGACTAAAGTATTACGTAGTCATCACTACAAAATTTGTAAGTAATGCTAAACAATAATATGGTCCCTGCGGGGGCTATTATTTAGAAGCGAAAAAGAACATACATTCGGATTACATTCAAGATCAAATTATAACAATCTGAAAGGAATTTATATCCATGCAAGGACATTTAAGAAAACGTGGCGATAGCTGGTACTACAGCTTTAAAGGTGCAAAAATCAATGGTAAACGTAAACGGTTTGAAGCTTATGGTGGCAAAACGCGTGTTCAGGCTGAAGCCGCTCTTCGCAAGGCACTTGATGAATATGAAAATGGCAGTACACCGCTCAAATTATCAAACATTAGTGTTGCAGACTACTTCGACTACTGGCACAAAAATTTTGTTGTAAAAACACTTAAATATAACACACAAGCTAACTACCGCAATATCATTGACAAGTACATTAAACCGTCATGCTGTAAACAATCTGCCCACCGACCTAGCAAAACATACAATAAGCATCATTATCTCAGTACTTCGCAAAGGTTTTAAGATGGCAGTCTTTCCATATCAAGCGATTAAGAATAATCCTGCTGATTATATCGTCTTACCTATTAACAATGATGACCTTGAGAAAACAGTCCAGGAACGAAGAACCGAATTAAAAATTATTAGTTTATCTCAATTTAAAGAAATTCTATCATTGGTACCGGTGGCGTCCCCGTTCTACTTGCCACTACAAATTGGATTCAATACAAGATTAAGACGCGGTGAAATATCCGGCCTAACATGGGATAACATTAATTTTAATGATCAAACTCTAACAGTCAACAAACAAATGATTATGAAACCAAAGTCACAATTTGAAATCACCTCGCCAAAAACTAAAGCAAGTTACCGTACCATCGCCATTGGCAAAACTCTAGTTGAGATTTTGAGAACGGCACGTAAAGAGCAAATGAGAAATAAGCTTCGTTATGGCAAATACTATTTAGATAGTAGCTTCGTCTGCACTAAAGCCAATGGCAAACCAGTCACGCCATCTGCAATTCACTACTATGCAGGTAAGGTCAGCAAACAAGTTGATTTTCCATTCAACTTTCACTCATTGCGCCATACACACGCAACCATGTTGCTTGAACACAATGCTAACTATAAAGAGATCCAACAACGTCTGGGCCATTCGCGAATTGCTACCACTATGGATACCTTCACATGTCACAAATAAGATGAAACGTGAAACCGTCGATATATTTGAGCAAATGCTTGATGACGGCCAATAGTACTGGTAGGAAGACAATTTTAGTGAATTGATTATCATAAATTTGGTTGGAAGACAAAAAGACAAAATCTGTCTATTTTCCTACTTATTAGTTTCATGGTAGGAAAATGGTAGGAAAATCGATAAAATAAAAGAGCTCCGCATACGCGGAACCCCTCTACGACGGCTTCTCTTCTTCGTCAGTTTTCAAAACAGCCATGAAGGCCTCTTGTGGGATTTCAACTTTCCCAACGGCCTTCATTCGTTTCTTACCAGCTTTTTGTTTCTCTAATAACTTCATCCGACGTGTGCGGTCCCCACCATACAAGTGGGCCGTCACATCTTTCCGATAGGCTTTAATATTAGTCCGAGCAATAACCTTGGCCCCAATAGTGGCTTGAACTGGGATTTCAAAGTTTTGACGTGGAATGATTGTCTTCAACTTCGCAGCAATCTCACGACCACGTGCCGCGGCAAAATCTTTATGCGCAATGAAGCTCAACGCATCGACTTTATCACCATTCAATAAGATATCAATCTTAACCAAATCACTAGCCCGATAACCATCGATTTCATAATCCAATGAGGCATAACCACGCGTATTAGACTTCAACTTATCGAAGAAATCAAAAATGATTTCTGACAATGGAATATGATAGATGACGTTGACCCGGTTACTGTCTAAGTAATCCATCGTATCAAATTCACCCCGCTTACGTTGGGCGAGCTCCATAACCGCTCCAACATAATCATTTGGGACCATGATTTGGGCCTTAACGTAAGGTTCATGAATCGACTTGATTGCGGAGGCTTCAGGCATTTCAGCCGGGTTTTCAACGTCTTTTTCAGTACCATCCGTCATCATGACATGATAAGTTACTGATGGCGCAGTCGTAATCAGGTCCAAATTAAATTCGCGTTCAAGCCGTTCTTGAACAACATCCATATGCAATAGCCCTAAGAACCCGCAACGGAACCCAAAGCCCAACGCTTGTGATGATTCCGCTTCAAATTCCAAAGCAGCATCGTTTAATTTTAATTTTTCCAAAGCTTCACGCAAGTCCGTAAACTTCGCATTATCAGTTGGATAAATCCCAGCATAGACCATTGGATTCATTTCCCGATAACCGGCCAGCGCTTTTTCAGCTGGGTGGGCAGCATTTGTCACCGTATCCCCAACTCGGGTATCTTGAATATCCTTAATGCTAGCCGTAATATAACCAACATCGCCCGCCATTAAATAATCCCGCGCCAATGGTTTAGGCGAGTTGACCCCAACTTCAGTAACTTCGTATTCACTACCACTATTCATCAAGCGAATCTTATCCCCAGGACGCACGATACCTTCATGAATCCGCACGCTCAAGACAACCCCACGATAATCATCGTAAACTGAGTCAAAGACTAACGCTTTTAATGGTGCATCCAAATCCCCAGTCGGTGCTGGTACTTTATGCACGATTTGTTCAAGTAGGTCTTCAATCCCAATCCCGGCTTTAGCGGATGCTAAAACCGCATCATCGGCTTCAATCCCAATATCATCTTCAATTTCTTGTCGAACTTTTTCGGGTTCAGCAGAAGGCAAATCGATCTTGTTAATGACCGGTACAATTTCCAAATCATCATCAATTGCCAAGTAAACATTCGCTAATGTTTGCGCTTCAACCCCTTGCGCCGCGTCCACAACTAAAACCGCCCCTTCACAGGCGGCTAAGCTTCGGGAAACTTCATAAGTAAAGTCCACGTGTCCTGGAGTATCGATCAGGTGAAAAATGTACGTTTCGCCATCTTTAGCTTGGTAGTGTAGCTCAACGGCATTTAATTTAATCGTAATCCCACGTTCACGTTCCAAGTCCATTGAATCCAAAACTTGGTCTTGCATTTCACGTTTCGAAATAGTATCTGTTAATTCCAAAATTCGATCCGCCAACGTTGACTTACCATGGTCAATATGGGCGACGATTGAGAAATTACGGATATGCTTTTGTCGATCTTGCATTGTCGCTTTATCCATTGATTTTCCTACTTTCTTACTAATTCCTAGTCTTGACAATTATACCAACTAAACTTAGTAATCTCAATTTTTCCGGTAAATACGCGTTATAAATCAAAACATGGCATCAAAGGTTGGCATGACGCTACCCTTGATCCCATGTTTTCGTTAACTGCCTAATTCGTTGGTGTATCACTCAATGTCCAATTAACCGTCGTCCCGTAGTTCCCGGCATAAATGCCAGGCAACGCATCGATCACGATGCCGTTAGTCTTTGACCAATTATTAGTGACATTAGTGGTCGTCACGCCACTTTGACGTGCGCCACTCGCAACTTCAATTGTGCCACTACTTAAGTTTTGCACATCACTACCGCTTCGATAAACTAGCCCGCCTTTAAACGTATGCGTGCCATCCGTTAATGCCGGGGCACTCGCATACAAATACCATTTGGACCCAACCGTCCGCGTATCATTAACGTTGACCTGCCAATTGGTGCTAGGTGCATAATAAGTTTCACTAGTTGGGATTTCCAGGCTACCAAAATCAACCGCACTCGCAACGGTCCCAAACGTCAACGTACCTGGTAACAACTTAATCGTAATTGGCGTTGTGGCCGAATCTTTGGCACCTGACTTAGTCCCATAAATATCAACGGTCGTACTGCCATTTGCAGCTAGACCACTTAGCGTCGTCCCAAGATTGCTTTCTTTGGCCGCATAGGTGATACCACTGCTGGTATTATTATCATTCGGGTCGGTCCCTGTGATGCCAGCTTGCTTAACGATCCAAGCAATTACATCAGCATCGCTCATCGATTTAAACGCCGTTGCATCGTCTGGCAGTATCGTTAAACTCGGTGTTGTTGCCGCAATCGTTAACGGCTTAATCTGCGCGACACTAGCAGTTACGGTCCCATCATCATAACTACCTGAACTATTTGATTCAGTCACGGTAACACTTGTTTTACCGCTTAAATCACCACTCAAAGTTAACGTATAGCTTAAATCACTACCAACTGTCGCTGAAACGGACGGATCCGCATCACAAGTAATTTTATCACCAGCTACCGTACCTTTACCTTGAATCGTTGTGCTGTTTTCAGTTAAAGCGCTCGTGATCGTTGGTGTCAGTTTACTGATGTTAAAACTCGTTAACTTCGCCAACCCAATCTCTTTGTTACCATAATAAGAAGGTAACGTTGATGTCCCAGCAACTAATCGTAACCCGATATAAGTCGGATTCGCGCCTTGCCAGGATTTCCAATTCAAAGCAATCGTTTGAGTTGCCGCAGAACCAGAAAACGTATAACTACTCTTGGTACCTGACGAAATTAAGTTCGTTCCTGCACTCGAACTTAGAATTTTACCATTACTATCAAACAAATCTGCATACAAACTACTCATCACAAAACTATTTTTAGGCGTTAAGGTCCCAGAATAAGTCACTTGGAGCTGAGTGGTAAAATTAGTAAGCGACCCATTAGACACATTATCCGCTTTAATTGCAGTTATCTTTGGAAAGCCTGAGAAGACCACAAAACCATCATCAGTTAATAATGAAACACCTGTGCCTTCAGGTTCAGCAGTATACGTGACACTAGTTAAAGTAGCCGCATGACTAATTAATGGCCCACTCATGAATATGCTGCCTATTAAACTCAATCCCCAAAGCCACCACAACGCTTTTAGTTGCTTGAACACTATCGCTCACTCCCTTTTTGCAGCTGACGCCACTGCATCCAAACAATCATTATTAACACGATAATTAGTAACCCCAAACCACTCAATAACCCGCGATAACTTTGCCAATCATTAGTCTGAGGTAAGCGACCCAGTTGCCGTTTGAAGGCTTGCCAACGACTTGGTTATAACTGATCGCCATCCGCTTGTGCCGTTGACTGCGGCGTTTCTACTCGCTGATAAGCTTGCCGACCATCTGGGATCGATGGTGTAATCTGATCAGCACTTGCTGGTGAGGCTGCAGTGAAGCCAACTGAAACTTCAGTTCGACTAGTCGTCGCAGCCCAAGTTGGTAAGGTCCAACCTAAAACCAATAGTAGGCCTAATCCTACACACAACCATTTAAGCTGACGCCACATTAGTCATCCCCCCTAACCAGGCATCATCGCACCTTAATTTTGATCCTGACTTTGTTGTCGCCGACGCTTTAACCATAAAACAAGCCAAAGTAGTAATAAGACTAAAATCAACATCCCCAAAGCGCCTAGCACAATAAACCAAATAATATTAATACCGGAAGTATCAACCGATGCCGCATTATATTTCTTAGCAGCTGCTTGATTAATCGTAAAATTACGGTCAAATACCCAACGGTGCTGACTATTCTTAACAACCATATGCAAATGATACTTACCGGCTTGCAAATTGGTCTTTCCTAGTAACAGTGGGTACTTATAAGTAGAGTTAGGGGCTAATTGTGCATGTTGCTTCGTATTAGTCACAACCGTTTTCCCGGAATTGCGAGCCGTCACTTTAGTTTTAATATTAAGATTACTAATGATAACGGCACGTGGATTTCTTAAAACTGGGAAAATCCCTTTATGATAGTTTTGCATCCCCGCAATTACTTTAGTCAATTGCAACGTTGGTGCTGGCACTTTGCCAAGTGTATATTTCAAACCAATCACATAAGAATACTCATTCGTAATGTTCATTGATTTTTTGACGGTACTGGTCGCTTTCTCATTGACTCGTTTAAAATACCAGCCCCCTAGAATAACCCCATTAAAGGTTGTTTTAGGGATCTTAACTTGAGCGGTTACGACTTTACTGCCATTTGCTGGCACAACAACTGTCTTACTACCGGACAGTTTGGTTAAATCAGCCATTTTAAATTTTAACGATGAATCAAAACTTTGGGTTGGTTGCACATATTCAATTACCCCATTGCCATTGGTATAAGCTGTATGAATTGCGGTTTGAACTTTAATATCGCGATTCGTCACATTATAAATCACCGTTTTTAACGTTTGTGTCTGGCCAGAATGCATTTTCAAATCAAAAAAAGAATTCTTCTGATTCAATTGATTCTTAGGAATCTTGGCCGCAACACTAAACCCAATATTATTACTTTGAGTAGTCCCGGCGGCTTGAATCGTATGATTACCACCAATCAAGCCAGCAACTAGGCCAATTAAGACACTCAATCCGATTAATTGTTGTTTAAATCGTTGCATTGTTTTGACCCCCATTTTTATCTCAATATATGTATACGGATGATGTCATCCATCCGCATTTGACGCTTATGATTGTGGTGTATCAGCTAAATTCCAGTTTAAAGTTGTCGTGTATCCTTGGGCTTTGACGCTGTTAGCCGGAATCGTTAATTGAATATTGCTTGGGTCAATTTGATCTACCGTGACCCCAGCACCATCGCCAGCTGCCGCGGCCATTAACGTGTTACTAGTACCGTCTAAAACGTCCGCAATTGGGGCGGTCGTCACATTATTGGCATCTGCACCAGAGTGACCCAGTGTCCCAGCACCCAGTGTCAACGTCGCACCTTTAACAATTGACCCATCGTCACCCTTTAGGTTATTCGGTGCCGACACATCGAGATGCCAACCAGCATTAGTCCCCCGCACATCAGAAACTTCAAAAACAGCTTTATTATTCCACAACGTACTCGTATCAGCGGAATTATTACCATCTGATGAATCAACATAATTGGCTGGAATCGTCGTTGCGTTTAAAACATCGATTTGATGTGTCCCAAAGTCAAGCTGATTGGTGACGTAGATCAATGATAACCCACCCCCAGCTGCAGCCCCGTTATTACCATCGCCGCCAGGAACTGACGTGTCAGGATTATTGGGATCAACCGGATCAATCGTACTGGTACTACCCGTAAAGCTCGCAGTCACTTTGGTATCCCCAGTCGTTGACGCATTACTAGTATTTTCAGCATGGGCAACCATCGGTGTCATCGCTGATAACAGCAACGCGCCAGAGACTAATACACTACCTAACATTTGTTTCATGAAAATACACCCCTTTTAATATTTTTGAGCCGCTCAATAGTTAACATTGGACAATTTATACCACGAATAGTGGCCAAGTTACGTTTGACACGGACTGCTTGCATTTCACATTATCATTATGCTATCTAGATATAAATAAATCATTTATTCGCACATATATTCAATTGTTTGTAAAACAAATTAACACAGCTAACATTAAAAAACGCAACCAACCGTGATTATTCACGATCGATTGCGTTTTAAACAACTCTATTTAGTTTCGTAACTGGTCAACTGATTAGGATCAAGTTGTTGCCATTGTTTACTATAAAACTTGTCGTTAATCTGGTAAGTTGGTGTCTTCTGTTTTTTACTCAAGAATGGATTGACCTTTTGATCAACCGCTAACCAACCACGCCAGCCCAAGTGAATCGTGTCGGTCATGAAGTAATCTTCACCACCGTCTTGACTCAAATCACAAATATTGGTGAATCCTTGGCTTTCCAATTGATACCGAATCTTCTTATCAAATTGTGCGATCATGTTCATCGATAACCCAGTATAGTTAGCCCACCGTTGATTAATTGGTGGAATGATAAACATCACATTGGTATTGTTCTTCGCAAATTGATTTAAGACTAATTGGAAGTCAGCAAATTCAGGTGACTTGGTGTAATTCAAGTGAGTTTGCGAATTTGCTAACCGTTTGTAGTTACGCCGTAATTGTGTCTTCCAGAATTTGTTACTAATTTCCAAATCATTAGAAGTCGTTTGTTGTTTCCCAATTTTACCAGCTAATTGATCCAACTGATTAAAGTTGTAAGTTGCTGGTAATTGTGTCTCTTGGTGATTAACATTGTTTAAATTCTTGCTCGCAATCCCAAATTTGGAGAAGAATTCATCTTCACTGCCTAAGACCCGTGCTTTATAGTTGATATAAGCACGTTGGGCAGCCGTTGGTTTGAAGCCAGCCGCGACCCGGGCTAAAGCGCCAGCTAAAACTTTATCAGAAGAACCGGATGGCATTTGTAGTAACCGCTTAGCGGCATATCGATCCATCGCAGTATTCTTTTCCGTTTGCAACCAGTCAGTGGTTTGTAACGGTGAGTAGTAATAGCCAAACGCATCTTTCCGCGTCCCTTGTGGTACGAACCATTGTGGCGAAATAACAAAGACAGCTTTCTTATTTGTTAACTGCTTTTTAACCGATTGCATCACGAAGTATTGGGTTAAAGATTGAGTACCACGCGCCCCCAGCAAAAATGGCCGATAATTCCGATGGTACTTCGCTGCCAAAACGGACGGATGCATTGGATCAAATCGTGACCATTCTGAAGAACCAAAGAACGGGACATACTTATCATCAAGTGCTTGCCGCTTAATCAAGCGACCTTTCAACACATTGGGTGATAAAGAAACCGCAGCTTTTTCTTCAGTTGTTTTTGACACATGATTTAATCCAAACGAGAATGGTGAAAGCAGAACGGCCAATAATAAGATGGCTGCCAAAATAATTGGGCCAAAAATCTTAAAAAGGCGTTTTGAAACGCTCATTGCATGCTCTCAACCTTTGCAACGATTTTAGCTGGGGTATCCCATTCTGAACGTTCAAATTCAGAAACTGGGACTTCGATACCAAGTTGGTTTTGTAATTCTAGTAATAATTGAACTGAACCCATTGAATCTAAGATACCTTCATCAAATAAATTCGTGTCCATATTGCCAGAAACGTCTTCACCTGTTAAATCTTGTAAAATTGAAAGAACTGTTGATTGTGTTTCGTCCATGATAATTACTCCCCTTAATTGTAAGTTTTATTTTTTATGGCCGGGCGCTAAAGAATAGCGTATTTAGGAATCCTGAGAAAATCAAGAAACTAAAGCAGACCACGTTAAACGTTAAGAAAATTGCGAAGTATTCCGTAAATTTGTTGTGTGGAATTTGTGCTTGATGTTTCTTTTTGAAACGTAACCAAGCATCGTTGATCACCATTGCAAACCCATGGAATAGCCCGTAAACGATATAGTACCAAGTTTCCCCGTGCCAGAACCCCATGATTAACATATTAATCACGTAAGCGACGTTGGCAGTCGTAACCCGACTCTTAAAGATCTTATGCTTCATCATGAAGAAAACTAACCGCATATAGATGAAGTCTCGGAACCAGAAGGACAACGTCATGTGCCAACGATTCCAGAAGTCTTTAATGTTTTTAGATTTGAAGGGTTGGTTAAAGTTCATTGGGGTTTCAATCCCCATCAAATAACTGACCCCGACAGCAAACAAACTGTAACCGGCAAAGTCGAAGAACAAATCCATACTGTAGGTATACATGACACCTAGCAAGGCCCAAGAAATGCCATGTGCTTGTAACGCCGCATGTTCAACGGCTGGTAACATGACCGTCCCAAAGATATAGGCCAAGATGAATTTGTAGAAGAAGCCGAGAAAGACGTAACGAACCCCTTTTTCAACTAATTCTAAATACTTCGAACGCGTTGGGACACTCTCATAATCTTTAATGAAGCGCCGATACCGATCAATTGGCCCCGAAGAAATTGTTGGGAAGAACAGTAAGAACTGTCCAAACAAAATCGGATGGAATTCTTTGATCGTCCCATCACGCGTTTCCATGATGGTTTGCACAACTTTAAAGGTTAAATAGGAAATCCCCAAGAACCCGATAATGGAACTAGCGCCATGGTGTACGGCCGGCGTAATTTTAACAATGGCAAGTGGAATAATTGCTAAAATCACGCTAACCACGAAAATCCAGCCTTTATTCGGCGAATCGGGACGCTGTCGATACCGCGAATATAACCAAACTAAACAGATTTGGTAAACCAAGTAGATGATTAAGGCAATCCCGGTGCGCCACTTAACGCCCCCGAAGGTCAACATTAAGAACACAAACGAGATGACAGATTCATAAATGTGTGAACGCCGACCGTAAAGTAAACCAATCATCAACGGTAACAGAGCAATAAATAGTAATAAGAAGTACGTTGGGTTACCGTATGGGTCAAAGGACATCATTCTGGGTTGACCTCTTTGATAATTGACTTAACATCGATCTTGCCGTTCGGCGTTAATGGCAAGCTCGTTTGATAAACGAACCGTTGCGGAATCATGTATTCCATCATCATTCCTTGTAGGTCCTTTTTAATCGCCGTCGTCAAAGCAAAATCACTTTCAAACTCATTTGGCTTTGGTACGACGTAGGCAATCATTTGGGTGACTTTATGCTCTTTATTGTACTTCGGTACGGCCACCGCTTGTTCAATGTGTTGTTGTTGGCCCAAGAAGTGGTTAACTTCTTCTAATTCGATCCGATAACCATGCATCTTAATTTGAAAATCAACCCGACCACGGTAACGGAATAAGCCATCTTCATCCATAATCCCAATATCACCAGAGTGATAAGCACGTTGCCCATCAAGCGTAAAGAATGCTTTTTCTGTCTTTTCAGGATTATTTAAATAGCCCTTAGAAACGCTCGGCCCACTGATGATGATTTCGCCTTCAGTACCGGCTGGCACTGGTTCGCCATTTTCATCAACAACGATCATCTTCGTATCAGCTTTTGCATAACCGATTGGTAACCGGTCGAACTTGGCTAAAGCTGCATCAGTGATTTCGATTTGGGTCACCGCAACACATGTTTCAGTTGGACCATAAGTGTTGAAGATCCGTGCTGCTGGGAACCGTTGCTTTAAGGTTGCAGCAGTCTTATGGGTCAATTCTTCTCCACAGAACAAGAAATGCGTTAAGTTAGGCAAGTGTTCGGCATCAAATTTTGGTTCCAATAAGCAAATATCCATGAAGGACGGTGTTGAGACCCACACATTAATTGGTAATTGTGGTAGAGCCGCAAACAATTGCTTAAAATCATCCGTGACTGCTTTTGGTAAGGCAAACAAGGTCCCACCTAAAGCTAAGGTTGGATAAACATCCATTACGGATAAATCAAAAGAATATGGTGGTTGTGATAAGGCATTTGGTTGCGCCGGCAACCCAAAGTCATCACTCAACATCCAGTTCACATAACTCAATAAGTTATCATGACTGATTTCAACCCCTTTAGGTTTACCAGTTGTCCCAGATGTAAAGATAATATAGTAATCATCGTCACCACTAACCGCATGTGTTGCTTGGTAGTCAACTGGTGTTGCAAAGATTTGATTCAATTGCGTTGGTGTAATGACTGGCGTTGAGCCAACCCCCGTTGGTAAGTCAACTACTGCAATCACCGCAGCTGGTTCTGCAATTTCATTGATCATCGTTAAACGTTCGTTTGGTGAATGCGTATCAATTGGAATGTACGCCCGACCAGATTTAACCACCCCTAAGAACGTGGCAATCATTTCAAAGGTTTGACCACCAAAAACAATGATTGGTGCTTTAGGCTTCAAATCTAGTGAATCTAAATGCGCTGCTAAAGCATCTGAATAGGCCTTTAATTCTGCATACGTATGGGTCGTTCCTTGAACGTCATAAACGATCTTGTCCGGTTGAGTCCGGGCAAAGTCATCAATTGTCGTGATAATGTTTTTAATCATTGTTGCTTTCCCCCAAATATAATCTAAGGCTTAATAAGCCGCCCCATTAGAATTCATTGTAGATAAACTTAGCTTGGTTGATACCACTGTACCCATAGAGATAAACCAAAGCTAACATCACCGCAAAGTAGAAAATTGTGAGTGAGATAAACTGCACGCTTGGTCGTTGAAACCAAACTTTCAATTTTGCGAACATCGCTTCACCTCCTCCAAATTAGTCAATCCCCATTAATTTAGATTGCCATTTTGTAATTCATTAAATAATTTTTCGGTCGCCGTTTGGATTGTCACCGCTGGGCGATAATAATTCGTTAATAATACGACCCCATTTTGACCATTGCTAGACAACATCACTGCAGATTCATAACCATAACCAATCCCATGGGAGCGGATGCCATTACTTAAGTTATAAACGCCACCGCCATAAGTACTGCTCGTAGCCGCAGTGTGTAAAATCGCCACATTTTGTGGGGTGATCAGCTTCCCGGTCAAGATGGCCCGTTCCGCTTTAAATAAATCACCAGCACTCATATAAATTTGACCCGTCCCTAACTCGTTGGCCATTTGGGCTTTCGTTTCATGTGACCGGGTCGCATAAGTCGCCTCAGTTTGTGAGCCACTGTATTTATAAGACTTCGTACTGTGGCTACCTTGACCAGCACTGACAAAGCCCGTATTTTTCAGTTTCAACGCTTTGATAATATGCTTGGTAAAGTATTGGCGATACGATTCACCGGTCTCTTGCCGGATAATACCGGCTAATAACACGTAATTAACTGGTTGATAGTTCCATTGGCCAATTTTTGCTGGATCACTCGCTAAGTTTTCAACCGCGTAATCAATCACGCGTGCTTCTGATAACTTTTGTGAAGACCCATTGCCAAAGGTCAACCCGGAATCCATGTCTAACAGCCGTCGTAACGTAATCTGCTTAGCACCGCCAATTCCAGGATAATACTTGGAAAGTGGATCACTCAGCTTGATTTTACCGGCCTGGACCAATTGCATGACACAGGCCGCCGTTAACGACTTTTGAATCGACAAGATTTGATATTTAGACAACGCGACATTTTGACGACTTGTCGCTTCATCCGCATAACCAAAACCTTTTTGATAAATCACGTGATTATTCTTAACAACTAACGCCGTCCCCACAAACTTAGTCATTGTTAAGAGTTCCGTGATTTTTTGATTCGAAGTTTCGGTCTTGGAAAAGTGCTCTTGCGTCACTTTTCGTTTTAACTTTTTCTTTTTAGCGGCAATTTTGCGTTTCTTGCTTTTCTTAACCGCTTTTTTTTGAACTTGCACCGATCGATCAGCGGTGTGTACGTAATAAAAGGTACCGCCAATGACGACCAAGCCCAATAAGGTGTAAATGAATAGTTTAAATCGTTTCACAAGCCATTAACTCCCCCATTAGTTAATTGATTACGAACCTATTCCTCATGACCGCCGTAATAAAACCAGTGCGTGATAACTTCGATTCATCAAATAGTCTACCAATTTTGAAAATAGAATCATCGTTTTCACCTGAAAACTTCAAATTGTTGCCTATTCGTGTCTTAAAGACACATTCTTGTAACGGTTTTGTAACATGACCGTTAACGAGCACGGTTTGTCGTCGTCCCAATGATTCACCTCCTCAATTAATACTAGCACCCGTGATATTTTATTTATAATATATCGAAACAGTTTGTCGAAAAATCGACAGCCGGGAAGTTCAGTTAATAAACAAAATGTTGCTAGTTATGATGGTTCCAGTATGCCAATTTGTGCAGACCGGTAAAAGCAAGGTTCACTGAAATTAAACTGAGAAATTCTCAGATAAGCAAAAAAAAGCGTCTCACCAATGATTTGGCGAGACGCTTGCAACCGGTTAGTTATTGAATAACTTATCAAAAAGTGAACTCTTACCATTGCCAGCAACTGTTTTACCACTTGCTTTAGCAAAGGTCTTCAACGCTTCTTTTTGACCCTTATTTAATTTAGTTGGGGTTTGGATCGATACCGTGACTTGTTCATCACCAGTACCATTACCACGCAACTTAGGTGCACCCTTACCACGTAAACGGAAGGTCGTCCCGGTTTGCGTGCCGGCTGGAATCTTCATCTTCACGTCACCGTGAACGGTCTTAACGCGAACTTCATCGCCCAAAGCGGCTTGAACAAAGTCGATTGGTAGCTTGAAGTAAATCGTCGCACCATCACGTTCAAATTCATCACTAGGTTCAACCCGGAAGATAATGAAGAGATCCCCATAAGGGCCGCCATTAGCACCGGCTTCCCCTTGATTTTGCAACCGCATTTGTTGGCCTTCTTCAACCCCGGCTGGCACGGTCACTTTAATCGAGTGACTTTGTTCCGTATGGCCAGAGCCACCACAAGTCGCGCACTTGTCTTGGATTTCTTTACCAGTCCCATGACAAACATCACAAACTTGTTGGCTCATCATCCGACCTAATGGCGTATTAGTTTGAACTTGAATATAACCGCTCCCATGACATTTCGAACACGTTACTGGTGACGTTCCAGGCTTAGCACCTGAACCACCACAAGTTTCACATTGTTCTTCACGGTTATAAGTAATGTTGGTTTTCTTACCAAAAATGGCATCTTCAAATTTCAACGTCATTTCATATTGTAAGTCACGACCTTGTTGTGGTGCCGTTGGATTAGGTCGGCGACCACCACCACTACCACCAAAGAACGAGCTGAAAATATCTTCGAAGCCGCCGCCACCAAAGCCACCGAAGTCTTGGCCGCCAAAGCCGCCAGCGCCGCCACCAAAACCTTGTTGACCACCGGTAGAACCAAATTGGTCGTATTGGGCCCGCTTTTGAGGATCACCTAATGTTTCATACGCGTCATTGACTGCTTTGAACTTGTCTTCGGCGCCTGGTTCATGGTTCAGATCAGGATGGTACTTTTTTGAAAGCTTACGGTAGGCTTTCTTAATTTCATCTTGACTGGCATCTTTTTCGACACCCAGAACCTTATATAAGTCTTGTTCTGCCATCGTAACCTCCTAATGATCCTTAATAAAGTCTCATTAATACTAGCATATTTAACGCAAAAAGCCAAAGCCGCGCGGCCTTGGCTTTTTGTTAACGAATCATTGAATTACTTCTTGTCCTTATCTTTATCTAAGTCTTCGAAGTCACCATCAACGGTGTTGTCATCGCCACTAGCTTGACTACCATTATCAGCAGCACCACTCGTTGCACCGGCGCCATCAGCGGCACCTTGTGCTTCTTGGGTTTGTTGATAAAGTTTAACTGACAAGTCTTGCACGATCTTATTCAAGTCGTCTTTCTTGGCTTTCATTTCATCGATGTTGTTGTCATCTTGAGCCTTCTTCAAGGCATCACGCGCATCTTGTGCTTTCTTGACTTCTTCATCAGAAACCTTGCCCTTAAGTTCTTTCAAAGTCTTATCAGTCGTGAAGATCAATTGATCAACTTCGTTCTTCAAGTCAACTTCGTCTTTACGCTTCTTATCAGCGTCTTCGTTTTCCTTAGCTTCCTTGACCATTTGATCGATTTCTTCATCAGAAAGACCCGATGAACTCTTGATGGTAATCTTTTGTTCTTTGTTGGTCCCCATATCCTTAGCAGACACGTTGACGATCCCGTTCTTATCAATATCGAACTTAACTTCGATTTGAGGAACCCCACGTGGTGCTGCTGGGATATCTGTTAATTGGAAACGACCCAACGTCTTGTTGTCCGCTGCCATTGGCCGTTCACCTTGCAAGACATGAATGTCAACAGCTGGTTGATTGTCAGCCGCCGTTGAGAAGACTTGTGACTTGCTAGTTGGAATCGTGGTGTTCCGGTCGATTAACTTCGTGAAGACACCACCCATGGTTTCAATCCCTAATGATAATGGCGTCACGTCAAGTAAGACAACGTCTTTAACATCACCAGTGATGACCCCACCTTGAACAGCAGCACCTAAAGCAACCGCTTCGTCAGGGTTGATTGAGTGGTTAGATTCTTTACCAGTCCACTTTTCAACAGCTTCTTGAACAGCTGGAATCCGAGTTGACCCACCATTTAAGATGACAACATCCAAGTCAGAAGCTTGTAAGTTAGCATCCTTCAAGGCATTTTCAACTGGAATCCGAGTCTTTTCAACTAAGTCAGCTGTTAATTCATTGAACTTAGCCCGTGTTAATGATTTTTCCAAATGTAATGGACCACTAGCACCAGCTGAGATAAATGGTAAGCTGATTTGTGCTTCAGAAACGCCCGAGAGGTCTTTCTTCGCTTTTTCAGCAGCATCCTTTAACCGTTGTAAGGCCATCTTGTCTTGTGACAAGTCAACGCCGTTGTCAGCCTTAAAGCCAGCAACTAACCAGTCGATGATCTTTTGGTCAAAGTCATCCCCACCAAGACGTGTATCACCATTGGTTGATAAGACTTCAAACACACCATCGCCAAGTTCAAGGATGGAAACATCAAAGGTCCCACCACCAAGGTCATAAACTAAGATTTTTTCATCTTTGTCGGTTTTATCCAAACCATAGGCTAAAGCTGCCGCCGTTGGTTCGTTGATAATCCGTTCAACATTTAAGCCGGCAATCTTACCAGCATCTTTAGTTGCTTGCCGTTGGGCATCGTTGAAGTAAGCAGGTACCGTAATAACTGCTTTTTCAATCGTGTCACCAACATAATCTTCAGCAAAACCTTTGATATATTGTAAGATCATTGCTGAGATTTGTTGTGGCGTATAATCCTTGCCGTCAACACTAACTTTATAGCCAGCTTCGCCCATGTGACGCTTGATTGAAGCAACTGTATTAGGGTTGGTGATTGCTTGCCGTTTGGCAACTTCACCAACTTGAGTTTCGCCATCTTTAAATGCCACAACTGATGGGACCGTCCGGCCACCTTCAGGCGTGGTGATAATCTTTGGTTCGCTACCTTCGAGAACTGCTACCGCAGAGTTAGTTGTCCCGAGGTCAATCCCGATAATTTTATTACTTGCCATAAATTAACAAACCTCTTTTTAATAAGTTTTTTTATGCTCTAAATTATTGTGCCACAACAACCATTGCTGGTCGTAACGTCCGGTCTTTAAATAAGTAACCCTTTTGTAAGACTTGGACCACCGTGTCAGCTGGATGTTCATCCGTGGCTGGCACCGTTTGAACGGCTTGGTGAATAGTTGGATCAAAGGTTTCACCAGCAGCTGCTACTTCGGTGACACTGTGTTTCTTCAATGCTTCTTGTAAATGGCCATAGACCATTTCGACACCCTTCTTCAACTGCTTAGCAGCATCGTCGTCGGCATCGGTGGCTAAAGCCCGTTCCAAGTTATCTAAAACTGGTAACACATCTTTAGCCAAACTTTGACCATCATATTTGATGATTGAAGCTTGTTCTTTCTTGAAGCGATTTTGCATATTGACTAGTTCTGCTTGGGCCCGTAACATTTGATCATCTTTTTGATCAACTTGTTTTTGTAGGTCAGCAAGTTGTTGATCTTTTGGATCAACCGTTGTCTTTGCGTTCGTCGCTTGATCATCAGTGGCGGACGTCGTTGGCTTAGCCGTAGCTGAGTCGTTGGACGTGGCCGCTTGGCTTGCCGCTGTGGATTCAGCCGTAGCTTGTTCCGTGGCGGTTGCGCTAGTTGGTTCTTTTGCCAATGATTTCATCTCCTTGTCCGTCACTCATCAAAGTACCGGTAATAGTCTAACAGTTTGCGGGCGAGCTCCCGTTGAAATGCACCCATCAACCCGATCATCCGGGAATAAGGCATGGCAGTCGGCCCGAGTAACGCAATCATCCCTTGACCATGTTGATCAACGTCATAAGTTGCCGTAATCAAACTGTAGTCTTTTAACAAATCGTTGGTAATTTCATTCCCGATGCGCACTTGAATGTGTTGACCAGGTGGGCCAATCACATCAGCAATATGGTCGGTTTGATCGAGTAATGAATACAATGATCGCATTTCTTGCGGATCTTGCTTAGAGGTATAGTTAAATAAATTCAACTTACCACCCACATAGAACCGCTCGGAAGCTGCCTTGGACAACACACTGCCAAAGATATCCAAAAAGCCATCAGGATTTTGCAAATAATGCGCTAATTTTAATGGAATTTCAGACTGTAACTTGGCAAGGACGTCTTGTAACGGCAGGCCAACCAACTGATCATCGATAAACCGTACGACCGGCTCAAGTTCGTCGCCAGTAATGTCCGTCGGAATCGTAAAGGTCTGGTTTTCCACGTCACCATTATTGGTCACAAGGATCGCCATCACTTGATGATTTCCTAACGGCACCAACCGGAAGCCACTTAAGCGACTATGTTTCAATTCTGGTCGTAACGTAAAGGTCGTATAACTTGTCAATTGTGATAAGATATCGGCCGATTGTGCAACGATCTCATCGATTTTATGAAATTCACCACCCAACGAATGTTGGATAACTTTCAAGTCTTTGTTATCAACTTTTTCAGGCTTCAAAATATGATCAACATAATAACGATAGCCTTTAATTGATGGCATTCGTCCGGAAGACAAATGCGTCTTGACGATTAATCCTAAATCTTCCAAATGAGCCATTTCATTACGAATCGTGGCTGAACTGACCTTCATTGGTAGTTCTTGGACCAACGCTTTGGAGCCCACCGGATTACCGCCTTCGGTATAGTCACGAACAATGGCCTTCAAAATCAGGCTTTGCCGTTCAGTTAACGTGATCATCACCTCTTTTTAGCACTTAACTTAATGGAGTGCTAACACAATTACTAATATAACAACCCCCTTGCTTAAAGTCAAGGAAAGACAAAGTTTTTTAGCAAAATAATTGGGTGAGTGCTAATTTCAAATCAAAAAAAGTCTGGAATTGAATTCCAGACTAAATCAAGCTTATCTTTCAGCCTTATTAATCGCCGTATCGATTGCTTGATTATCAAATTTTTCTTGTAAATAAGCCGCATTATCAATTGGTAAATGCACCTTGAAATCAGCAAAACGTTGGACCTTAACCGTCGCTTGATCAATGTCAAAGCCCAGTAAATGGCCGCCGAGTTGATGGTCATCACTTAAGAAGTGTAAGTGATAGCCGCCAACCGTCGCCCCTTGGAACAAGTGTGGCGCATAATACCCAATAATCGTCCCCGTAACATTGTCACCTTCAAATTCAGGTTGCTTGGTAGTCGCTGCCACCAACGTTTGATAAGGTCGTGTTTGTTTTGGTGCCACGCGTGTTTTGATGTGTTTGAAAGTTCCAGTCACACGCACTGCAGCAAAGACATTTTCTAATTGATATTCAGTCAATAATTGTTGTTCAAATTCGGCTTGACTTAAGCCTTTGACATCCACACTGACATCTGGCTGTTCAAAGTGAACGGAAGCAAACGGCATCGTTTCAGTCGCATCAATTTCACGAATCTGGCCATCTTCACGCGCTTGATAGGCATGGCCATCTAAAATAATAACCTCGCCGTTTAAGCCATCAAGCGTCCCGATACCAGTATCGCCATGCGTTAATAGCTCACCCGCAGTAATCGTTCCTTCAAATAGACCAGGGACTAATAGGCCCAAAGTACCGTGTTGATAAATCGTATTTGCCGTCATTATTCTGCCGCCTCCTGTTGATTAGTTGGCACTTGTAAGCGTGGTTGTGCTTGAAATGGGTGTTGGGCAAAATAGGCCCGAGTGCCCTGTTCATCATGTTGCAACTGGGTCACTAGTCCAGCCGCACCATCAAACTTAATCTCGCCACGCATCCGGTGACACCAGCGAACCGTGACATTGGCCCCGTAGATATCACCCGTAAAATCAAGTAAATAAATTTCAACCGTAATCGGCCGGTTGTCACCAAAAGTTACATTGCGGCCGACTGATGCCATCCCTGGCTGCCACGTGCCATTGACTTGGACCATGGTGGCATAAATGCCGATTCCTGGCACCCGCGTATTGTTAGAATGTGCCACATTGGCCGTGGGAAAACCCATTGTGCGCCCACGGGCTTCACCATGAACGACGGTGCCCACGGTTTCGTATTGATACCCTAATAAGTCATTGGCTTCATCAAGTGCACCCGCATCCACAGCTTTGCGAATCCGCGTCGAACTAATTTTTTCACTGCCATCGACGGCTTTAGGCACTTCAATAATCTCAAACCGTTGACGACCGTATGCCGCTAACTTTTGCATATTGGCCACGTCAACTGGGCCATACGTATAATCAAAGCCCGCAACAACGGTTTGCGTATGTAGACCAACGATCAACTGATCAACAAACGTTTGCGGTGGCATACTGCCAACTGCCGCATCAAAATGTAATACATATAAGATATCAACACCCATTTCTGCCATCAAAGCAGCTTTTTCATCAACCGTTGTTAAATAACGGACCTGACTAGGGTCGCGGTGTTGGAACACCACGGAAGGATGCTGATCAAAGGTCATGACTGCGAGTTTGGCCCCTTGCGCTTGTGCAGCGCGACGGGCAGTTTGAACAACGCGTTGGTGGCCCCGATGCACGCCATCAAAAAAACCGAGGGCCAAAACAATTGGTCCCGCCGGAATTTGATTAGCGGCATATGGATAGTCTAATTTAATCACCTGCATGCCAAAAACTCCTTAATTCACTGAAAACATTTTTAATGGTTTGTACCGTGCTTCGCTTTCACGATAACTATATAGACATTTTATGCTGTCTTGATAAGTTAACGCAACAATCGTGTTCGCGTCAGGCGCACTTTGTTGTCCCTCATCGGCACTCAAAAAGGCCCCATTGCGAACCCGTTCCCATTGTGCTGCGGTCAATGCGACTTGTGGGTATTGACTAAGCGCGATATCAATCGGCGCCAACAAGTCACCGGCAGTGCCCGCCGCCGCGTGGGCTTCAATTTCTTCAAACGTGACGGTTTGGTCCAATGTAAAGCCCCCACTCTTAAGCCGGGTTAAATCACTCATGACTGCTGGTACGCCTAATTGTTTACCAACATCAACAGCGAGTGTCCGCACATAGGTCCCTTTACTGCAGGCCACCGTAAAATAAATCGTTTGGGTTTGGGTCGCCGCATCGTAAGTAGCCGGTTGGCGTTGTTCAAACTTGGCAATCTCGATATGTCGAGTTGGCCGTTCGACCGTTTCACCATGGCGAGCATAGTCATACAAACGCCGACCATTAACTTTCACCGCTGAAAACATCGGTGGAATTTGGGTAATCGCCCCTGTCATTTTAGCCAAGGCAGCATCGATTGCCGCCGCACTAAACGGGGTTTGAATCGCTTGCCGCTCGACTTCATCCCCGTCTAAATCTTCCGTCGTCGTGGCAAAGCCTAAGGTAATACTACCTTGATATTCTTTACCCGAAGCGACTAAAAACTGAACGACTTTGGTAGCGTTACCAATACAAATTGGCAAAACCCCATCGACATTCGGATCAAGGGTCCCTGAATGGCCGACTTTTTTAGTTTGATATAATTTTCTAATTTTTGCGACGCAGTCAAAACTAGTGAGACCACGCGGTTTATAAAGCGGTAAAATTCCGTTTGACATAATGAACTCCTTAAAATTAACTCTGTTTAGTATAACACAACTTTATCGTTGCAAAAAAGCTACCACTAAACGCGGTAGCTTTCATTTGCCGGACTTAACCGACCGATCGCCGGGCTTGAATCCCATCGATAATATCTTGGACTGTCAGTTGGGCCAATTCAGCTTCCGCCGCTTGTTGGACCCGGGCGTACGCGGCATCTAACGTTTGTTGAATATTAGCCCCGACTGGACAACTCATATTTGTCCGCGGATCAACGTGCAATAACTCATGATTGATTTCAACAGCTCTGAAAACATCTAGTAACGTTATCTCACTAGCTGGCCGCGCTAACCGTGGTCGCGCCGCCCCGGCATGGCTTTCTAATAAACCAGCCGTTTTTAAATTGGCCATTAGACGACGTACCACACTAGCATTGGCTTCGATACTAGCCGCAATCTCAGTACTACTGATCGTCGCCGCCGGGACAATGTCCACATATGCTAAAATATGAATCGCATCGCTTAATTTATAAGAATACTTCATCGCGTCGCTCCTCTACTTTATTCCATTTCATTATACTAAAAAGCAGTGGCCATTGCCCAGCTGAACTTTAGCGCGCTAAGATTTCGTTGATAGCCGTCGTGATTGGTGTCAGTTCATGACCCAAAACCGTTGGCAAGTCATCACTGACCACATCTAATTCATTAGCCCGCATCATTTGTTGCATCCCAACAAATACCGGGACCAAAGATTCACTCATCCCATTAGCGGTTAAATCAGCAGCATAGTCCGCATCACTGACTGCTTGAAACTCAACATCAGTCCGGCCAGTTGCTTGTGCCACCGCCTGTGCTAGATCCGCATATGTCCGTGGTTGACCACCGAATTCATAGACTGGCTTAGGTGTGGCCGTTAGTAACACCTTAGCTGCGGCCACGGCATACTCACGTTCTAGTGCAAAACTAATTTTACCATCGCCAGCGGCATATTTGGCCGCTTGACCGGTTGCCCCAGCCTTTAAGTAACTCAACTCATTTTCTAAATACCAAGCGTTTCGTAAAAACGATACTTGTAGTCCACTATCACGTAACCATTTTTCGGTCGCCACATGATCCGTCGACAAGGCCGACTTAGCTGTCTCAGCATGCGCAAAACTCGTATACGCGATAAAAGTAACACCAGCGGCTTTCGCAGCGGCAATCACGTTTTGATGTTGTTGTTGCCGCGAAATGGCCCCACCTGGAACCGAGGAGATCATCAATAACCGGTCAACACCTTGTAGTGCCGTTGTTAACGCGGCTTGATCGGTATAGTCGGCCTGGCGAACATCGATCGATGTTGGTAACACCTGTGCCGCCTTTTGCGGATTACGCACAATTGCGACGATATCAGTTGGCGCCACAGTTTTTAAAAGTTCCCGCACCACGATTTGCCCAAAATGACCGGTAGCGGCCGATACTGCATATTTCATCATTTAATCCATCCCTTCAAATTAACTGCCATCAAGTTGTTACTTTTATATCAACAGATGTTATTTTATCACCTGTTACTTTAAAGTCAACAAATAGATTCAAAAAAAGACAGCCACCACTTGGTAGCTGTCTAAAGACTTAAATGGCCAATTAGTCTTGGCGTTTTAAGTTATTGATTAATTCATCGATGCGACTCCCATATTGTACAGAAGTATCACGTTCGAAAATCAGTTCTGGCGTTTTGTAAATACTCAACCGCGAGCCTAATTCACTGCGAATCAAACCCTTGGCCTTTTCTAAACCGGCCGCCGTTTTTTCACCATCAGACGCTTTGTCTGACAAAATACTGTAATAAATGGTTGCTTGTTGCAAGTCACCGGTCACCGTGACACCTGTAATTGTTAACCCTGCGACCCGGGGATCCCGGACACGTTTTAACAAGATGTCATCGACTTCACGTTGAATTTCTTGTTCAAGCCGACCAACCCGATAATGTTGTGCCATTTAGTGCACCTCCTTAGGGGTATTATTCAATTGGAACTTCCTTCATCACATAAGCTTCAATGACATCGTTAACCTTAATATCATTGTAGTCTTCAATTCGAAGCCCTAATTCAAAGCCTTGTTTAACTTCTTTAACGTCATCTTTGAAACGACGTAAGCTGGCTAACTTGCCATCGTAAATAACGACGCCATCACGGATGACCCGAACACCGGAGTCACGATGGATAACCCCATCAGTGACCATCCCACCACCGATAGTCCCGATCTTAGAAACCTTGTAGATTTCACGGATTTCGGCTTGACCAGTGATTTGTTCTTCATACTTCGGTTCAAGCATCCCTTTCATCGCGCTTTCGATTTCATCGATTGCGTTGTAGATGACTTGATGCAAGCGAATATCAACGTCATCAGTATCAGCTTGTGACTTTGCTTGTGGCGTTGGCCGCACGTTAAAGCCGATAATGATTGCGTTACTTGCTTCTGCTAAGGCCACATCACTTTCGTTGATAGCCCCAACCGCTGTATGGATAATGTTGACCCGAACACCTTCAACATCGATCTTCCGTAAGCTACCTGCTAAAGCTTCAACTGAACCTTGGACATCGGCCTTAATAATCACATCAACTTCTTTAAGTTCCCCTTGCTTCATTGAATCAAACAAGTTGTCCAAAGTAACGTGAGCTGTTTGTTTCCGTTCGTCCATTAAAGCTTGCTTAGCCCGTTGTTCACCAGCATCACGAGCCGTCTTTTCATCGTCAAAGACGACAAAGCGATCCCCAGCTTCAGGTACATCGTTTAAACCAGTGATTTCAATTGGCGTTGATGGGACAGCTTCTTTAATCCGACGACCACTATCATTAGTCATCGTCCGCACACGACCATAAGTGTTCCCAACAACCACTGGGTCACCGATATGCATCGTCCCTTGTTGTACTAACAAGGTTGCCGTTGACCCTTTACCACGATCCAAACTAGCTTCTAGTACTGAACCAGCTGCGTTTTGATCTGGATTAGCCTTTAATTCTAAGACTTCAGCTTGTAATAAGATCATGTCTAATAATTCGTCTAAGTTCTTACCGAATTTAGCAGAAATTTGGACAAAGATCGTATCGCCACCCCAGTCTTCGGAGATCAACCCATATTCAGTCAATTGTTCCATGACATGGTTTGGATTAGCACCTGGCTTATCAATCTTGTTAACCGCAACAATAATTGGTACCTTCGCTGCTTTAGCATGGTTGATGGCTTCGATGGTTTGTGGCATGACCCCATCATCGGCGGCAACGACTAAGACAGTGATATCGGTAATGTCAGCACCACGCGCCCGCATTTCTGTAAAGGCCGCATGTCCTGGGGTATCTAAGAAGGTAATGGTCTTGCCATCATGCTTCACTTGATATGCCCCAATAGCTTGTGTGATTCCACCAGCTTCACCAGCAGTCACATGGGTATGCCGTAACTTATCCAATAAGGTCGTCTTACCATGGTCAACGTGTCCCATAACCGTCACAACTGGGGCCCGGGTAACAGCGTTTTCCATGTTCTTGTTTTCATCTTCGAAGAATTTGTCCAAGTCAGTGACATCGACTTCAACTTTTTCTTCAGCGTTAATGCCGTAATCAGTGGCTAAGATTTCAATCGTATCTTTATCCAAAGATTGATTTTGGTTAACAGCGACGCCTAACATAAACAACTTCTTGATAATTTCAGCGGGTTCACGGTGCAAGATTTTACCCAAATCTTGTGCATTCATGCCGACCGTGTAAACCAATGTTTCTGGCAACGGCTTGTCCTTACGAACTGGTGCTGGCTTGTTGCTAACTTGGCGAATCCGTTGGTTCTTACGATTTTGTTTCTTGTTACGGCGCTTGTTGTTCCCACGATAACGGCCACCGTTATTGTTATTGTTTAAGCTGCCGCCGAAACGACCGCCACCATTGCGGCTACTATTGTTGTTGCCATTACTCCGGTTTTGGGTGTTATTACCGTTGCTACTACGATTTGAACTCGTGTTTGAGCTACGATTTTGCGTATTGTTACTGTTGTTATTCCGGTTATTATTATTTGACCGATTAGCCGAATTGTTACTACGGTTGCCGTTATTATTGTTGGAACGATTTTGGCTGTTAGTTGACCGTGTACTGTTTGAACGGGAGTTAGTGTTGCTACTATTGCTCCGGGTACCATTGTTGCTATTGTTACTGCGGTTCCCGTTATTACTCCGATTTTGGCTATGGTTATTATTATTACGATTATTATTCAAAGAATCACCACTCTGTTGATGACGCGAGTTGGATTGCTGCTTTTTAGAAGCAGTTCGTGTCACATTTCCAGCTTCAGCTTGTGAAGCTTGACTAGTCGTTTGACTAGCCGTTGATGCTTTAGGATGGGTGCCAACTTGGGCTGTTTTTAATTGCCGTGATTCGTTGTCACCGAGTGTCGACATATGATTTTTAACGGAGAACCCCAACTGCTGTGCTTGCGCAATCAACTGTTTACTTGGGACATGCAGCTCCTTCGCTAATTCATAAATTCGCTTTTTCCCCATATCTTCACCCTCCTTTAGTTAGTCATGATCGCCACCATTTTCTTGGCAAAACCAGCATCGGTAATGGCAATTACCGTCCGCTTGTTGCCAGTCGCAGCATTCAATTCCGCCTTTGTAAAGGTATCGATCACTGGTACATTATAGGATTGGGCCTTATCATGGAACTTTTTTGCAGTCGTGGGCCCCGTATCACTCGCGATAAACACGAGTTTTGCGGACTGGTTACGAATTGCGGCTAAGGCTAAGCCTTCACCAGCAATCTGTTTGCGGGCACGCCGAGAAAGTCCCAGTAGGTTCAAACAAGCTTCTTTAGGCGTCATCACCAAACAATTCCTTTCGGGCTTGTTGATGATCAACGTAGGCCACTAGTTCATCGTAAAAATCAGCGTCCACTTTAATGCTAAACGCCTTATCAAATGTCTTTTGTTGCTTTGCTTGTTCGGCAACCTTGACATCTAACGCGATGTAAGCGCCCCGACCTGGCTTCTTACCAGTTGGGTCCACTGACACTTCGTTTTGCTTGTTTTTTACGACCCGGACTAAGTCTTTCTTGGGATGCATTTCACCCGTTACGATATCTTTTCGTAACGGCACTTTTCTTTTTTTCATCGCCCAGACCTCCTTTAGTTATTCAGCGTCACTATCTTCGGCGTCATCACTAGTTGCGGCTGAATCTTCTTCAGGCGCAACTTCAGCTGAATCAGCCGGAGTGGCAACATCGTCTTCAATATCGACATCAGTGGTGTCAGCTGGTGCTGTTTCAGCAGCTGCAACATCCGTTGGGTTTGCATCCATTATATCAGATGCTTCGGTTTCCGATTTAATATCAATCTTGAAACCAGTTAGCTTAGCGGCTAAACGGGCATTTTGACCACGTTTACCGATTGCTAGTGATAATTGATAATCCGGTACAACAACCGTGCAACCACGTTCGTTTTCAGGATCAAAAATAACATCTAAAACTTCCGCTGGGTTCAACGCGTTGGCAATGAAGACGGCGGTGTCATCAGTCCATTCAACGATATCCATGTTTTCACCATGAAGTTCATTCACAATGGTTTGTACCCGTTGCCCTTTAGGACCCACACAGGTCCCAACGGGGTCAACATTGGGATTGTTTGACCGGACAGCAACTTTAGCCCGATCGCCCGCTTCACGTGCAATTGAGACGATTTCAACGATACCGTCAAAAATTTCTGGCACTTCTTGTTCAAACAACCGTTTTAACAAGTCTGGTGCCGTCCGTGAAACAAACACTTGTGGGCCTTTAGTGGTGTTTTCAACTTTAGACACAAAGACTTTGATCTTGTCATGAATGCGATAAGTTTCACCAGGTAATTGATCGGCCCGACTCATAACGGCTTCAACTTTACCTAAGCTCACATAAACAAACCGATTATCTTGACGTTCAACTTCACCCGTCACAATTTCGTTTTCGTATTGGCTGTATTCATCATAAATGATGCCACGTTCAGCTTCACGAACCCGTTGCATGATGACTTGTTTAGCGGTTTGAGCTGCAATCCGACCGAAGTTCTTAGGTGTGACTTCAAAACGAATATCATCACCAATTTCGTAAGCCCGGTTAACGGCTAAGGCGTCTTGTAAACTAACTTCCAAGCGGGAGTCAAAGACATCTTCGACAACTTCTTTTACCGCATAAACATGAATATTACCCTTAACTTGGTCAAAGTCAACTTCCACGTTTTGAGCTTGCCCATAGTTCCGTTTGTAGGCGGAGACTAATGCAGCTTCCAAAGCATCGATCACAACTTCTTTTTTAATGCCTTTTTCTGATTCTAGGGTATCTAAGGCCCCTAATAATTCCTTGCTCATGAATAAACTCCTTTACTAATTAGAACTTAACGGCTAAGCGGGCTTGGGCGATTTGTTGACGATCAATCGTCACCGTCTTATGCCGCGTTTTATCTAAGTAATTAATGGTTAACGTTTCAGGGGTCACTTCAGCGAGATCCCCTTCGAACACCTTTTTGCCATCCAACTTTTGGTATAACCCAACATGGACATATTTGCCAATTGCATTTTGATAATCGACTTCTTTTTTCAAAGGCCGTTCCGCACCAGGTGAAGAAACTTCTAAAAAGTAGGCTTGGGGAATTGGATCAGGATCCATTGTATCTAACTTTTCACTTAATTCATCACTAACCATGGCACATTCTTCAATGTTAATGCCACCAGGCTTATCGATATAAATTCTCAAATACCAACTTTGCCCTTCTCTTACAAATTCAACATCAACTAATTCAAACTGGTGGGCCGCCACAATGGCCTGGGCCACCGGCTGAATCGTCTCAACAACATTATTACTGCTCACGTTGCGCCTCCTATCCAGATTAGTCCAATAAAAAGAGTGAGCATCGCTGCTCACTCGTTAACGAGTTTTAAATTACACTCATATATTATCATAATTATGCATAATCCGCAACCCGGCGCGTTTTTCAGCACATAAATTTAAAACAAAGATAATTGATTTTCGTCTGGTAAGCCTTCCAAAACCCCATTATCGGTCATAAAGTCGATTAATGTCTTGGAAACTTTTCCACGTTTCGATAAATCTTCTTTCGACAAGAATGGTTTATCGGCACGGGCCGCAACGATTTGTTTAGCGACGTTCAAGCCCAATCCAGGTACAGCCCGGAATGGAGCGATCAGTGTATCACCATCAATCAGCCAGTCGGCGGCATCCGATTTGTCTAAGTCGACCATTGAGAAATTAAACCCACGTTCCAACATTTCATTGGCCAATTCTAAGACCGTCAATAAGTTCTTTTCCTTGGTGGAAGCGTCCATCCCTTTATCAGTGATCGCCTTCATTGACGCTTTGACAGCTTCTTTACCATGCGCCATGGCAACTAAATCAAAATCATCTGCCCGCACTGAGAAGTATGCGGCGTAATAGATTAATGGGAAATAGACTTTGAAGTAAGCGACCCGCAAAGCCATCAAAATATAGGCGGCGGCATGCGCCCGGGGGAACATATACTTGATCTTCAAGCAAGACTCGATATACCAATCTGGCACATCCGCATCTTTCATGGCTTGTTGCCAATCATCTGGAATCCCACGGCCTTTCCGCACGTGTTCCATAATTTGGAATGACATATCTGATTCCATGCCATAGTGAATCAAGTCGGTCATGATGTTATCCCGACAACCAATAACTTCAGCTAACGTGACCGTCCCATCTTTGATCAATTCTTCCGCATTGCCTAACCACACATCGGTCCCATGTGACAGCCCTGAGATTTGGAGCAATTCATTAAAGGTCGATGGATGGGTTTCTTCAAGCATCCCACGGACAAATCGCGTCCCAAATTCTGGAATTCCGAGCGTCCCAGTCTTCGAAAAGATTTGGTCTTCAGTCACACCTAACACTTCTGGACTAGAAAAGATCTTCATTACCGTTGGATCAACCGGTGGGATACTTTCTGGCTTGATACCAGATAAATCTTGCAGCATCCGAATCATCGTCGGATCATCATGACCCAAAATATCAATTTTCAAAATATTGTCATGGATCGAATGGAAATCAAAATGGGTCGTTTGCCAAGCCGCAGTTTGATCATCGGCTGGATATTGAACCGGCGTAAAATCATAAATGTCCATGTAGTCCGGCACAACAATAATCCCGGCCGGATGTTGACCAGTTGACCGCTTGACCCCGGTAATCCCTTTGGCCAGGCGATCAATTTCAGCATTACGCAGGTTTTGACTCGTATCACGTTCATATGCCTTAACATAGCCATAACCGGTCTTATCCGCAACTGTCCCAATTGTCCCCGCCCGATAAACGTTCTTTTCACCGAACAAGACTTTCGTGTAGTTGTGGGCAATGGGTTGATAGTCACCAGAGAAGTTCAAATCAATATCGGGCACTTTGTTACCGTAGAAGCCCAAGAAAGTTTCGAACGGAATGTTATGACCATCACGCACCATATCCGTCCCACACTTAGGGCAATCTTTTGGTGGTAAATCATAGCCAGACCCATATTCGTTATTCGTGTAAAAATGTGAATATTGACACTTTGGACAACGATAATGGGGTGGCATCGGATTCACTTCTGTAATCCCAGACAACGTGGCCACTAGACTAGACCCAACTGACCCCCGGGACCCAACTAAGTACCCGTCCTTATTGGACTTAAATACCAGTCGTTGCGCAATCAAGTAAATAACCGAGAACCCGTTCCCGATAATACTCTTCAATTCTTTATCCACCCGTTTTTGGACGATTTCTGGGAGTGGATCGCCGTACCAAGCGTGGGCTCGATCCATCGTCAACTGCTTGATTTCGGCTTCGGCCCCCTTCATCCGTGGCGTGTAAAGTTTATCTTTAACAGGCCGGACCGTTTCAAATCGGTTGGCGATTGCTTGTGAGTTTTCAACGACAATTTTATGCGCCACATCGGCACCTAAAAAGTTGAAATCTTTCAGCATTTCATCCGTTGTTTTGAAATGAACGTCGGGCCGTTCAGTCCGATTTAACGGATTAGCGCCACCTTGCGAGTGAATCAAAATTTTACGGTAAACTTTATCTTCAGGATTTAAGTAATGGACATCGCCAGTCGCCACGACCGGAATATTCATTTCATCACCTAAACTGACCATATTACCAATAATTTCTTCCAAATGCGCATTATCAGCGATCAATTCACTTTCCAGTAATGGCGCGTAAGCAGCTTTAGGCTGTACTTCTAAGAAGTCATAATAGCCAGCCTTTTGGCGTGCTTCAGCGGCCCCTTTTTGCATCATCGCCGTAAAGACTTCACCACTTGAACAAGCTGATCCCACTAAAATCCCATCACGGTACTTATTCAAAATACTTCGCGGCACTCGTGGCACCCGGTAATAGTATTCGACGTTCGATAACGAAATAATGTGGAATAAATTCTTCAAGCCTGCTTGAGTCTGGGCGTAGAGCGTCGCATGAAACGGCCGTGCATGGCGATAAGCCGCATTTTCATTCATATGATCGTTTAATTGATCATGGAATTGGACTTCATACCGTTCTTCGGCATCTTTTAAGAATAAATGATTTAAATGCCCCGTCGATTCCGCATCATAAATTGCCCGGTGATGGTGTTCCAAGTTAACGCCAAACTTTTTAGATAACGTATTTAGTCGATAACTCTTCAACGTTGGGTAGAGCCACCGCGCTAACGTTAACGTATCAATAATTGGATTTTCAATCGGCCCCATATCATGACGCGCATAGCCGGTATTCATAAACCCGATATCAAAGGTCACGTTATGGCCAACGATAATGGCATCGCCGTAAAATTCGCGGAACAAGCGGAACACTTCTTCTTCTGACTTCGATCCGCGTACCATATCATCGGTGATACTCGTCAAGTTCGTTGTCGTATCTGACAAATGGAATCCCGGATCAATAAATTCTTCAAATTGATCGACAACGTTACCTTTGACCATCTTAACCGCGGAAAGTTCGATCACCTTATCGTAAATCGCCGATAACCCGGTTGTTTCAGTATCAAAAATCACATAAGTCGATTCTTTCAAGTCAACATGGGCATCGTTATACGCGATTGGGACACCATCATCCACCATGTTGGCTTCGACGCCATATAACACTTTAATGTTATTTTTCTGGCCAGCCGCAAACGCTTCTGGAAAGGCTTGTGCCCCGGAATGGTCGGTAATCGCAATCGCGGGTTGTCCCCATTTAGCGGCTTGCGCCACGAAATCAGAAACACTGTTAGTCGCATCCATCGAACTCATATTCGAATGTAAATGTAATTCGACGCGTTTATCACCTTCAGGCGCGGTATCTTGACGTGACGTATGCGTTGTTTCATTGATATCATAAGCATTTAACGTCAAATCGCGCATAAAGCTATCTTCTTGGACCGAGCCGCGAACCCGCACCCACATGCCAGGATGCATCGCAGCGAACTGCGCCTCATCATCACTATTGCGCGAAAACTTCTTAACGACCATCGATGAACTATAATCGGTGACCTTTAAGATCAATAGTTGGCGTTGCGACCGTAATGTCCGCACTTCCATATCAAAGACATATCCTTCGATAACGACCGAACGTTCTTCTTCGGTGATTTGAACCAACTGTTTCGCTGGTTCAGCTGGGTTAATGGCTTTCCCAAGTTGGACTGGCCCATCAATTGGCGCTGGGGTGTCCCCTTGTTGTTGCCGTTTTTCATTGGCTTTTTTAATGGCGGCTTCAGCTTTCTTCGCCAGTGCTTGATCAGACTTAGCTTTCTGCTCATGAAATGCCTTGATCTTCGCCTGTGACGCCGATTCATCAATCATCGTATGAACCGAGAATTTTGGAAAACCAAGTGCTTGATAAGTTTCTTCAATTGGACCTAAGGCCTGATTCGTTAAAAACTTCTGAATCACTTCATTTTCAGCCAGTAGCAACACTCGGTCATCTTCATAAGTTGGCACGTTACTATTACATAACGATTGAACTAACGGTGACGTGATGCCACTATTTTGCACGATCCATTCCCAGTAATTCGCTAATTCAGTTGGATTAACAGTGGTGTCATCCGTTTGAATCACGATTTTAACGCCGGCAATGTCGTGAAACGCCATCCGCAATTTATTTTGAAACGTCATAAACTGACTAAATGGCAAAACGTGTTGGAAATGCAAATGAAATTCCCAAACTTTCGACGCTTGATGAACCGTCAATTTATCGATGGTCGCATCGGCCATGCTCGGATCATCTGGCAAATCGATTTGTTCAAGTAACTTCGTAAACATTTCGTGCTGATTTAAGCTCACGCGTGGGCCTCCTTATCTCTATTCTAACTAAAATCACCTAGTTTCCATGGTGCTCGAAACTAGGTGATTTCTGCATACCCAATAAGTTTAAGTGTACGCATTTTTTAATTAACTTGCAACGGTGAGCGTCGCAAAATTAATCGATGTTTTTCATTAAGACTGCCAAGTTATTGGCAATTTCTTCTTGTTTCACTTCTAAAGTTTCGCCAGTTTCACGTAACTTGATTTCGACGATACCTTCACTAGCCTTTTTACCGACTGTGATCCGGGCTGGAATCCCCATTAAGTCAGAATCAGCAAATTTAACCCCTGGCCGTTCTTTACGATCATCATAAAGTACATTATAGCCAGCAGCTTCAAGTTGGGCTTCAACTTGGTCAGCCACTTCGACTTGGTCAGCCTTCTTAGGGTTAACTGGAATCACGTGCACATCAAATGGTGAAATGGCTTTAGGCCAAACCAAACCATTTTCATCAGCCCGTTGTTCAGCAATCGCTGACAATAGCCGTGAGACCCCAATCCCATAGCAACCCATGATAACTGGGATGTTACGGCCGTTTTGGTCTAAGACTTCCGCATGTAAATCTTTTGAGTAACGAGTCCCAAGTTTGAAGATATGGCCAATTTCGATCCCTTTGGTGAACTTCAAGACACCCGCACCATCTGGTGACAATTCACCTTCTTGTGCAAAGCGAATATCGACATAGTCTTCAGCATGGAAATCACGTTCAGGGTTAACATTCGTAAAATGATGCCCGTCTTCGTTAGCGCCGACTGTAATGTTAACCATATCTTTAACGTAAACATCGGCAATAATCTTCACATCATCACTAACATTAACTGGTCCTAAAGACCCAAAGCTGGCGCCAAGGTATTGCTTGGCTTGTTCTGGCGTTGCCATTTCTAAGAAGTCGGCGCCTAAGTAGTTCTTCAACTTAACGTCGTTGACTTCATGGTCACCACGCACTAACGCTAATACGGGTTCGTCATCCGCCATAAATAAAATACTCTTAACAAGTTGATCAGCACCAACTTTTAAGAAGTCAGCTAATTCATCAATCGTCCCAACTCCTGGGGTGTCGATTTTGGCCATATCTTGTAATGAGGCATGGGATTTCTTTGGCACATACAAACTCCGTGCCATTTCCAAGTTAGCAGCATAGTCACTCGCGTCAGAATAGACGATCGTGTCTTCACCAACTGGCGCGATAGCAGAATATTCACGAGAATCTTTACCACCCATAGCGCCACCGTCACCAATAATCGAACGGAACTTCAAACCACAGCGTTCAAAAATATTTTGATAAGCTTGCGCCATATCTTGGAACGTATCATCCAAAGAGGCTTCATCCGCATGGAATGAGTAAGCATCTTTCATGATAAACTCACGGCCACGAAGCAAGCCATAACGAGGACGATCTTCATCACGATATTTCGCTTGAATTTGATACAACGTTAATGGCAACTTCTTGTAAGACTTCACTTCATCACGAATAATCGAAGTAAATGTTTCTTCATGCGTGGGTCCTAAGATAAATTCCCGATCATGACGATTCTTTAATTTAAATAATTCAGGACCGTAAGTTTCATAACGGCCAGTTGCTTGCCATAATTCAGCTGGAATCACGGCTGGCACTAGCATTTCAGCGGCATCGATGTTTTCCATTTCTTCACGAATAATGGCTTCGATTTTGGTTAAAACACGATAGGCCAATGGTAAATACGCATACATTCCGGCTGAAATTTGCCGAATATAGCCAGCCCGTAGCATCATTTGATGACTTAAGGCCTCTGCATCATTCGGAACTTCTTTTAAAGTCGGAATTAATAACTTCGATTGTTTCATCTAGAAATCTTCTCCTTATTGGTACCAATTTATTATTGCTTAGAAGAAATATCGTTGGATATCATTCCAAGTGACTAACACCATTAATAACATTAACAAGCCAAACCCAATCAGGGTAATGACACTTTCAGTTTCAACCCGCAGTGGCTTACCGCGAATCCCTTCGATAATGTTTAACAACAACTTACCACCATCCAACGCTGGAATCGGCAACAAGTTCACAATCCCTAAGTTGATCGACAAAACGGCTAACAAGTAAATCACTTGGCGAATCCCAGATTTAGCAGCTTGCGAGGTCGTCGCAAAAATGGCAACAGGACCGCCTAAGTCATTCAAACTAAAGCCGTGGGTCACCATACGACCAAGCACTTGGAAAATCTGTTTCGTGATATTCCAAGAACCCGTAAAGCCATATGCCAACTTTGTGCTCAGCCGTGAATCGGTACTAGTGCCCCATTTGACACCAATTTGACCAACTTTATTACCAGAAACAGTCTTGGCTGCCGGTTTAACCGTAACCGTCCGCGTTTGACCAGCGCGTTTGACACCTAATTTCAATTTTTGATTTGGACTATCTTGAATCAATAACGAAATCGACTGCGCATTGGTCATTTTTTTGCCGTTGACTGCCACGATTTGATCGCCAGTCTTAATACCTGCCTGACGCGCAACAGAATTAGCCGTAGTCCCTGCAACTTTAGTCGTAACGGTGGTCACACCACCTTGCATAAACGCTAAAATCGCAAAAGTGATAATCGCTAAAATAAAGTTGTTCATCGGACCCGCAAAGTTGGTTAACATCCGTTGCCATAATTTGGCCGATTGGAATTGAACATCGACGGGCGCAATTTGTACTTCAGTCCCGTCGCTTTCAATAATCGTCGCATCATGGTCAACTTGATAACGTTTAACTTCACTTTCGTCACCATTTTCATACCCTTCGATCCAGAGTTCCTGCTCCAAATCATTGGCTGTCACTGATAACGGGATGCCATTAAACAACGTGGTTTTCTTGCTCGCATTGATCGAGTGCACTAAGCCATCTTGACCAACTTGTAAACTAACCGGGGTCCCCGGCTTGAGTTCGTCGTCTTCATCATCCGCGACCCCCGCCATCCGAACGTAACCCCCAATGGGCAACATCCGTAACGTGTAAGTCGTCGCATTCCGGCGAAATGCGACCGCTTTAGGCCCCATACCGACGGAAAATTCTCGGACTAAGATCCCAGCCCGTTTCGCAAAGTAAAAGTGGCCGAATTCATGCACAATTACCAAAATTCCGAAGACGATAATGAACGTAATAATTGTAACTATCAAAAAGCGGTTCCTTTCTTCCACAGCCTGTGGAGGTCCTCAGACGTTAAAACAAACCAAATAAGTGGGCAATTGGGAAAACGAGTAACATACTGTCAAACCGGTCTAAAATTCCACCATGTCCAGGTAAAATCTTACCGGAATCCTTGACACCATAATACCGCTTCAAGGCTGATTCGACTAAATCACCAAATTGACCGACCACTGACAGAATAATCGTAATCACTAACATGCTAAGCCAATTGTGGTATCCAACTTGAAAACCAATCGCAAAAGCCGTCGCAATCACGACTCCAATCACGCTCCCGCCAATACAGCCTTCCCAAGTCTTGTTAGGGCTAATTGGGGTCACTTTATGTTTACCTAGCTTGCGGCCAACCATATAAGCACCACTATCCGTTGCCCAGACAATAAACATCGCATAGAGCAACATCTCAACACTCACACCGCGAGCGGCCGTAAAGTAGTTGAAACCCATCCCAATATAGAATATCCCTAACGTTAACACCCCGGCATCGTCAAATGAAAACCGATTCCGTGACCAAACGGTGTGCAATAACATTAAAATAATCAAGAAATAGATTACATAAGCCTTGTTCAATTGGTCTGGAAGGCCATTAAACCACTTATTCGGTGCAATCTCAATCATGACGGCTAACATGCTGACAATCGCTTCAAACGAAATCAACAATTTTTTCCGCATAATCAATAATTCTGACATCGCAATCGCCCCAAGCAGCATTGCGACGATGTCTAAGGTCATCCCACCTAAAAAGATCACTGGGATAAACAAAGCCAACGCAATAACCGCTGTAATGACGCGTTGTTTCATAAGCTAAAACTCCCTTTATTTTTGATCCGACAACCCACCAAAGCGACGATCACGACTTTGAAAATCCGCGATACAAGCTTTTAAGGTCGCCGCTGTAAAATCTGGCCACTTCACATCTGTAAAGACCAGTTCACTATAAGCTATCTGCCATAATAAAAAGTTGGAAATTCGTTCTTCACCACTCGTCCGAATCAATAAATCCGGGTCATGATAAGCCCCTAAAGGTGCTGTCATCAGGGCAGCATCGACAGTCGTGTCATCGATTTCATCCACGGCTAACTCACCCGCTTGCACCTGGCTGGCAATCTTTTGAATGCCAGTCACGATTTCTGCACGTGAACCATAATTCAACGCAAAGTTTAATACCATACCGTCACAGTCTTTCGTATCGGCAATCGCATTGTTAACTGCCGTCTGCGTCTTAGCCGGCAATTGATCGGTATAACCCATCACTTGGACCCGCACGTTGTGCTTGACTAAATCAGGCACAAACGTATCAAAGAAACTTACTGGTAACTGCATTAAATAGTTGACTTCATCAGTCGGGCGTTTCCAGTTTTCCGTTGAAAAAGCATAGAGCGTCAACACTTTCACACCTAAATCACTCGCGGCAATCGTGACTTTTTTGACGGTGTTCATCCCTTCTTTGTGACCCGCAACCCGGGGCAAATGCCGGGCTTTGGCCCACCGTCCGTTACCATCCATAATAATCGCGACGTGAGCTGGGATCCGTTGTGCATCGAGTTCTACGTTCTCATCGGCTGCTGGATCATTTTTATTTAAAAAAGCGAACAAATTGCACCTCCAAAAAAAGCTTAACCAAGCACTATTTTACCAAAAAAAGCGCCATTAAACTATCTTCAACAAAAAAAGGCTTGAATTTCTTCAAGCCTTTTTGACTAATTGGGCACGAATTAACCTTCGAGCACTTCTTTTTCTTTGTCGGCAACAATGGCATCAACGTCTTTACCTGCTTGATTGGTCAACTTTTGCATTTGGTCTTCCAATTCATGCAATTGGTCATCAGTGAAGTCGCCATTTTTATGGCCCTTCTTCAAGGCATCCATTGCGTCACGCCGAACGTTTCGAACGGCAACTTTAGCCCGTTCACCTTCAGCTTTAACATCTTTAGCCAATTCCTTACGGCGTTCTTCTGTTAATTGTGGAATGACCAAACGAATGGCACTCCCATCATTAGCTGGGCTAATCCCTAAATCAGAAGCTAAAATTGCTTTTTCGATTTCTTTTAACGCCGTCTTATCAAATGGTGTCACCATTAAAACCCGTGGTTCAGGAACGGTGATGGCGGCCATTTGATTCAATGGTGTTTGCGTGCCGTAATAATCAGCTGAGATCCGGTTCAAAAGTGAAGCATTGGCCCGGCCGGCCCGGATGTTACCAAGTTCACGTTGTAAAGCAGATCCTGCTTTTTCCATCTTATCTTGTGCTGCTTTTAAAATTGGTTCCGTTACTGCCATTATTATTTCCCCCTAACCGTTGTCCCGATGTGTTCACCGGCAACGACTTTGCGAATGTTACCAGGCTCGTTCAAGTTGAAGACCACAACTGGAATGTCATTATCCATTGATAATGAACTAGCAGTTGTATCCATCACTTGTAAGCCCTTGTTGATAATATCAAGGTGGGTTAATTCATCGAACTTAACCGCGTTAGCATCCTTATTAGGATCAGCAGAGTAAACCCCATCAACCCCATTTTTTGCCATTAAAATTGCATCGGCATTAATTTCAGCGGCCCGCAATGCGGCAGTTGTATCGGTTGAGAAGTATGGACTCCCAGTCCCACCGGCAAAGATCACAATGCGACGTTTTTCCAAATGCCGCATCGCCTTGCGTCGAATGTATGGTTCTGCGATTTGACGCATTTCAATCGATGTTTGTACCCGGGTTGGGACGCCGATTGATTCCAAATTATCTTGTAACGCTAAGGCATTCATGATGGTTGCGAGCATCCCGATATAATCAGCTTGCGCCCGTTCCATACCCATTTGGGCCCCGGCTTCACCACGCCACATGTTACCACCACCGACAACGATGGCAATTTGAACGCCCATATCATAGACATCCTTTAATTCTTCAGCGACGGTTTTAATGACTGGTGGATTAATGCCAAACCCTTTTTCACCGGCTAAGGCTTCACCACTTAGTTTTAGGATCACACGCTTGTATTTAACTTCCGACATCGTTTCGTCCTCCTCAAGATTATCTGGTTCTATTTTACCATAATATTTATAAACGCTGATAGTTTCAGGTCAATTCCCGGGGTAAAACCGTTGACCGTAAAAAAAGGATTGCGCCAAAACCAAGTTTTGCGCAATCCCCGTTTTAAAAACTAATGATTAGTCTTTGATTTGGCTCATAATTTCATCAACGAAATTACCAGTTTGCTTTTCGATACCTTCGCCAACTTCAAAACGGATGAAGGTATTAACCTTACCGCCCTTAGATTCAACAAAGTGAGCAACTGTTTGGTCAGAATCCTTGACGAATTCTTGATCATCCAAACTGATTTCTGAAAGCCACTTGTTCAAACGGCCTTCAACCATCTTTTCAACGATCTTTTCAGGCTTGCCTTCGTTCAAAGCTTCCTTAACTAAGACGTCTTTTTCGTGAGCTAACGTTTCGCTAGGTACTTGTTCACGTGAAACGTATTCTGGGTTAATCGCAGCAACGTGCATCGCAACGTCTTTAGCGGTTGCTTCATCAGCACCATCTAAGACAACTAATGCACCGATTTGGCCGCCATTATGGATGTATGAACCAAAGTTTTGGTCGGCACCCTTTTCGATAACCTTGAAACGACGTAAGCTGATTTTTTCACCAGTGACTTGAGTCGTTGCAATCACATCATCGTTAACCGTACCGTTGTCAGATTTCAAAGCTAAGGCAGCTTCAACTGATTCTGGGGCTTCATCAGCAATCTTATCAGCGATTTCAGCAACTAAAGCCTTGAATGGGTCACTTGAAGCGACAAAGTCAGTTTCTGAGTTAACTTCCACGATAGCAGCATGGTCGCCTTTAATCGCAACAGCAGCCATCCCTTCAGCAGCAACACGGCCACTCTTCTTTTCAGCTTTAGCAACGCCTTTTTCGCGTAAAACGTCAACGGCTTTTGCCATGTCGCCTTCAGTTTCAACTAACGCTTTTTTAGCGTCCATCATACCAACACCGGTTTTGTCACGGAGTTCTTTAACTTGTGCTGCAGAAATCTTTGCCATAGTTTACTCTCCTTTGAGTATGTGTGATTTTAATAGAAAAAGCTGCCCTCAAAATCAGGCCAATGAGGTCCGCGATTTTTAAGACAGCCTAATTTATTTCAATTAATTATTTGTTGTCAGACTTTGCGTCGTTGTCGCCTTCAACAGCTTCAACGATGTCTTCTAAAGAATCAACTGACTTTTTAGCGTCTTTGTTGTCTTTGAATGAGTCTTCGGTAACATCTTCGTCTTCACCTTGACGACCTTCAATAACAGCATCAGCCATCTTAGAAGTGATCAAACGAACGGCACGAATAGCGTCATCGTTTGATGGGATGATAACGTCAATGTCATCAGGATCAGTGTTAGTATCAACCATCGCAACGATTGGAATGTTCAATTTTTGAGCTTCCTTAACCGCGATTTGTTCCTTACGAGGGTCAACGATAAACATAACATCTGGGATGCGAGGCATGTCTTCGATACCGCCAAGGAATTTTTCAAGCTTAGCGCGTTGCTTGATTAATAATGAAACTTCCTTCTTAGGTAAACGATCGAAAGTCCCGTCTTCTTCCATCTTCTTCAATTGCTTAAGACGCTTGATTCGAGTTTGGATGGTGTTCCAGTTAGTCAAAGTCCCACCTAACCAACGATGGTTAACGTAGTATTGACCTGCACGGGTAGCTTCTTCTTCGATTGAATCTTGGGCTTGTTTCTTAGTCCCAACAAACAAGATAACGCCATCATCAGCAGCGGCATCCTTAACGAAGTTGTAAGCTGAATCAATCATCTTGACCGTCTTTTGTAAGTCAATGATGTAAATGCCGTTCCGTTCCGTAAAGATGTATGGTTTCATCTTTGGGTTCCAACGACGAGTTTGGTGACCGAAATGGACACCGGCTTCAAGCAATTGTTTCATAGAAATAACAGCCATAATATATGTGCCTCCAAAAATTTGTTTTGATCCTCCTCATGGGTCACTTGGTCGCGGCACTCTTCCGAGCACAGCCACAACCATCACCACAAGTGTGAATTGGTGTTTTAACACCGAAAATTAGTATACCGAAAATTGCAGGTGCTTGCAAGAAATTTCATCAAGAATTTGTGATTTTTGAATAGTGTGCTAAAATACTTCTCGCATAGGAGGCTCAATTTAACATGATCAAAGCTATCATTTTTGATGTAGACGATACCCTCTACGATCAAAAATCGCCGTTCGGTGACGCCTTAGCGCAAACGTTCGACCGACCGCTAGACGCAACTGAATTGGCCTTAGTTTTCAAACGGTTTCGTGACTTTACGGACCATACCTTCAACCAAGTGATGACTAACGAGTTAACGCTCGAAGCTTGGCAAACGGCACGGTTACGCCATGCAATGGCAACGTTAAACGTCAAACCGATTAGTACTGATTGGGTGATCCAATTTGAAATGGCCTATCATCAGGCCTTAACTAAGATCCACTTATTCGATGGCTTAGGCCCCGTTTTAGCTAAGCTCAGTCATTGTTTTAAGATTGGGATCATTACCAATGGTCCGGCCGCGATTCAACGGCAAAAGTTACATCAACTCCAAATCGAGCGCTATGTTCATCCAGATAATATTTTTATTTCTGAAGAACTCGGCCTTGCAAAACCAGACCCCTCGATTTTTACGACCTGGGCCCATCAATCTGGCATCCGGGCCAATCAAGCGGTTTACGTTGGTGATAACGCAGCCTTGGATATGACAAGCGCCAAGCACGCTGGTTGGCAAACATTTTGGTTTAATCATCGCCAAAATTTACAAGCTCAGCCCACCGTCATTCCGGACCAAATTATTCAAACACCTGCTGAATTGAGTGAACTTTTAATGGCTCTCGTGCAAGCAGCTACCGTTTAAAGCCGGTTATTTTAATGATGTAAAGCCTAGGAAAAACTCCTGGGCTTTTTGTTTTGCATTTAGTTGCCATTATCAAGTTGCCGATATATCAGTACGATTCACTAAAACAAGTGGTCAACAGTACCGCCAAATCGGTATTGTTGACCACTTGTTTTTTCACTGACCAAACTAATCAAAAACCATTTGATTTCGATATAATTCAGCGTAAAAGCCATTTTCTTTTAATAAAGCGGCATGGTTACCTTGTTCAATGATTGACCCATCTTTTAAGACCACGATTTTATCAGCATTTAAAATCGTTTTTAAGCGATGCGCAATGACAAAACTAGTGCGACCTTGAATCACATTATCCATCGCGGCTTGAATCCGAGCTTCAGTGACCGTATCCACATTCGATGTTGCCTCATCTAAAATCAACAACCGTGGATTCGTCAAAATCGTCCGGGCAATCGACATCAACTGCTTTTGACCAGCTGAGAAAACACTTTTTTCGTCAGAAACCAGCGTCTCATATCGGTCTGGCAAACTTTCAATAAAGTCATGAATGTTAGCTTGCTTAGCTGCATCGATGACTTGCGCCATACTAGCTGTCGGGTCACCATAGCGAATGTTATCGGCGATCGTCCCGGTAAACAATTGCGGTTCTTGTAACACGATCCCCACATTTTGACGTAATGCCGTTAAGTCGAACGTTCGAATATCGGTCCCATCAAACGTAATTCGACCACTGTCCACATCATAAAATCGATTTAACAAATTCATGACTGTCGTTTTACCTGACCCAGTCGGCCCGACTAAGGCCACCATCTCACCACGCTCAACCTCAATGGTAACCCCATGTAAGATTTCTTTGCCTGGCAAGTAACTAAAGTGGACATCATCAATTTCCAGCGCATTTTGAATGCCATCTGGTCGGCCACCATCAGTCGGGGTAACTTCATCCGGCTGTTGTCGTACTTCATCGACTCGCCGGGCCCCAGTAATCGCCAATTGAATCATACTATAAAGACTCGTTAGCGACATAATCGGTTGATAATATTGTTGCGCATAATTAACAAACACGACCACTAAAGCTAAAGCCGCCCCTTTGGACATGCTGCCATTTAAGGCCAACCATGACCCAAAGAAGATGACGATTGCCGTATTTAACAATGACATCCCTTGCATCAACGGATTCAAAATACCTGACCAGATTTGCCCCGTTAACGCTGATTGACGAACTTTGGCGTTGTAAGTGTCAAAGCCGCGCTGTGAATCTTGTTGTAAGCCATTGGTGATCAAGACTTTTTGACCCGTGATTTGTTCATTAATGTACCCATTGAGACGGCCAATATCATCTTGTTGTTGATTGACTGCCGTTCCAGCTTTACGCATCACGAATGCCGCAATGATTAAAGCCACTGGCGTTGACGCCATCGTGACCCACGCCATCGTCACGTTTTGATTAAACATGACGATCAACAAGCCCACAAACTGGGCAACTGCTAGCAAAACTTCCAGTAACGCTTGATTCATCGCATTAAAAATATTATCCAGATCAGATGTGAACCGGGCTAAAATATCCCCATCACTATGGGTATCAAAATACTGCACCTTCATGCGTTGCATCTTCCGAAATAGTCCAACTCGCATCGTCCCCGTCGAATACGCTGTCACCCGGGCCAGAATCAAACTGGCCGCAAAAATCGTTGTTGCATCACCGACATACAGCAGGATATAGATAATTAACGTATGGTTAAACGTCCCTAAACTAGCCTGTGCGCGCGTCGCCGGATTAGTCCAGTGTGCCAAATAAGTCGTCAGTTCTTCAACCGCACGACCTAAATAAGTCGGCGCCACCACAATACACCACGTAGAAAATGCAATCAGTAAGGCACTTAAAATAAAGCCGCGCCAATACCGTTTCAAGTAGTGCCAATAATAGTTACCGGCATTGCGTAAATCGCTCATGATAGCCCCTCCTCACGCGCTTTTTGTGTTTGATAAATCGCTTGATAAATCGTATTTGACTGTAATAGTTCACGATGCGTGCCACTGCCACTAATCTGCCCATCAGCCATTACCAAAATTTGGTCAGCTTGAATAATTGACGCGATTTTTTCTGCAATCACTACCGTGGTCGTTGATTGTAAGTCACGATCCAACGCTTCTTGAACCAGTTTCTCTGATCGGGCATCTAAAGCTGAGGTCGCATCATCTAAAATCAAAATTTCCGGATTGGCAATGACACCACGGGTAATCGCCAATCGTTGCTTTTGACCACCAGAAAAGTTCTGCGATCGTTCTTCGACTGGTGCATCATACGTTTGTGGTAGTTGTTCAATGAACTCTGACGCCTGCGCGACATTGGCTGCCCAACGCATATGACTCACTTGCGCATCCGGACGCACTTGTCTTAAATTAGCCGAAATCGTGCCTGAAAAAAGTGTTGACCGTTGTAAGACATATGCGACCGTTGCCCGCAATGCTTTTTCAGGGATTTGGCGGACATCGACCCCACCGACTTTAATTTGCCCACTATCCGGATCATACAAGCGTGCAATTAATTGTGCCAAAGTCGTTTTACCAGAGCCGGTCGCCCCAACGATACCTAACATTGAACCCGCAGCTACCGTAAAGCTAACATCTTTAAGTGTCGGCTGGTCATCGCCAGGATACGTAAACGTCACGTGTTCAAAACTAATCGCCCCGGTTAATGGGGCCGCATCATCGCTATCAACATACGTCATGCTAGGCGTCGTCTCAATAACTTCATTGATTCGACCAATTGAAATGAACGCCCGTGACGCAAAGGTCATTAAAAAGCCACCATTAATAACGGCATATAAGATTTGCATTAAATAAGAAATAAAACTCGTGATAGCTGCCAAATAGCCTGGATGTGTCGTTATATTTTGACCCACTAAATAGACCGCCATCCCGACCGCTAAATTAGCCGTTAAGAAGAAGATAGGCATTAAAATCGAGAACCAATACCCGATTTTAGCGGTTACGGCCGTTAATTGATCCGACGCGGTGGCAAACTTTTTGATTTCGTTTGGTTCTTGAACAAACGATTTAACAACGCGGATCCCCATCAAATTTTCACGGGCCACCGTGTTGACGTTTTCAATATCTTGTTGCGTTTCCGCAAAATACTTGGTCATCCGTTGCACAGCAATCCAAGAAGCCAACAAGATCACGACCATCATGGCAATAATAACCCACCATTGTTCTGGCATCGTGACAATCGCTAAGATAAACGCCCCAATGAACAATAATGGAATCCGGGTAATTTGTTGGAAGCCCGCCATCACAATTTGTTGCACTTGGTTGATATCATTAGTCATACGGACGACTAAGTTTGATGCGGAAAACTTTTCGACATCTGCATAGGCAAATGATTGGATCTTCGCATATAAATCGGCACGCAAATCGGTGGCGACCCCTAATGCAACCCGCGCGGAATAAATCGTATTCACAATGCCGCCAATAATCCCCAAAACTGCCAGTCCAAGTAACATTAGGCCTTCACGAAAGACTGTCTGTTGGTCATTTTTAATAATGGCATTCATCACAACTTGCAATAGTCGCGGCTGCCATAACGTGGCAAAGACGAGGACGATCACTGACAGCATCGCCACCCAAACATCCACGTGATACCGTTTAAAGTATGGCATCAACACTTTCATTCGCAATTCCTCCCTTTGAACTCATCTCCTCTTAGCCTACCCGAAGTTAATCGGTTTCACAATTAATATATATTGGATTTTAATAATTAACATTGTAAAACTAATAATTGACTAACTGTTACCTAGTTAAAACAGCACAAAAAAAGCGCGTAAATCCGAAGATTTACGCACCTCTTTAATCAAAGCAAAGAAATTAGTCAAACTTAACTTGCGTATCAGCTTTACCAGTTTCGATGAATTGTTTGTTACTGTTCATTGAAACGTGAACCATGTTGTGAACGGCCGTTTCAGTATAGAAAGCAGTATGTGGTGTGATTAAAACGTTATCGCGGTTGAACAAGTTCATGAAGACCTTGTCATCAATCGTTTGACCTTCAAGGTCTTTGTTGAAAATCTTAGTTTCGTATTCATAAGTGTCAAGAGCAGCACCAGCAACTTTGCCGCTGTCTAAAGCCTTGATCAAGTCTTCTGAATCGATGAGCGTACCACGAGCAAAGTTCAAGATGTAGGCGCCATCTTTCATCTTGCTAAATGCATCAGCATTTAACATGTGGTAGTTATCCTTCAAAGCAGGAACGTGCAAGGTAATAACGTCAGCTTGGGCGTATAATTCGTCCAAGGTATCAACGTACATGCCTTCTTTTTCAAGTTCAGCGTTACGGTAAACATCGTAACCGATAACCTTAGCACCGAAACCTTTGAAGATATCAATAGCAGCACGACCAATACGGCCAGTACCAACAACACCAACAGTCATGGTGTTTAATTCCTTGGCAATGTCTGGAGCCCAACGGAAGTCTTGCTTAGCTAACTTCTTGTTGAACAATGGGGTTTGACGTAATAATTGCATCAATTGCGTTACTGATAATTCAGCAATCGCATTTGGTGAGTATGCAGGTACGTTAGAAATGTTTAAGCCACGAGCTTTAACAGTAGGAACGTCCAAGTTATCAACACCAACGTTACGAAGAGAGATGTTCTTAACCCCTTCGTCAGCTAACTTGTTTAATACTTCAGCAGTATAGTCTTTTTGTTGGTATACATCGGCACCGTCGAAGCCTTTAGCTAAATCAACGTTGTCTTCAGTAAGTAATTCTGGAACCAATTTAACTTCAACATCTGGGTTTTCTTTCATCCAAGTATCGAAGAATGGACGTTCGTCATCACGTACAGCATAAGCAATAATTTTCATTACAAGAATTCCTCCTATATATTGATACATTAAACATTATAACAGTAAATGTCAGAAATAGAATGACTATTTATGAAAACTTTGCAATATTTTCACGTCATGGGCTGCCAAATACTGTAGCTTCGCCTTTCGAGACTGATGCTTAAAGGCATATTCCGCTTTCAAAGCCGCTGATTTATTATCAAAGCTTTCATGATAAATCAACTGTAATGGTCGGCGTGAAGCTGGCCGGGTATATTTAGCACCTTTGCCGGCATTGTGCGTTGCTAGCCGCCGGTCCAAGTCATCAGTAAACCCACCATAAAGCGTCTGATCAGCACACAACAAAACATAGAAGTAGTACGTTTTATTCGCCATAAAGTAAGTGTCGCACCTCTTCTCGATACGTCCCATCAGCAGCATAAACAATCACCGGTGGCACCACGCGTACCCCATTAGGCTTACCGTCTTTGATCATTTCAATCAAAACCATGTTTGCTTCACGATCAGCCTTAGGGTGCACAAACCGGATTCGTTTTGGTGCTAAGCGATGTTGTGCCATTGCCGCAAATAAATCATCGAGCCGTTCTGGTCGATGGACAAAGTATGCTTTGCCATTCATTTTAAGCAAATCACTGGTCACCGCTAAAATTTGATCCAAGTTAGCCGAAAGCTCATGCCGTGCAATCGCTAAATGCGGATTAGGATTTTTTTGACTAGTGGGTTGATCCTTAAAATACGGTGGATTGCATAAGACAACGTCAACAGAATCTTTGGCAATCGTATCGGTCACCGTTAATAAATCTTGATTCAAGACTGTCATTCGTTCACTCAAGTCATTCAGTTGAATACTCCGGGTTGCCATGTCCGCCAACCGTGGTTGTAATTCAACCGCCGTAATTTGGCCATTGGTTTGACCACTAACAAATAAACCCACGGCCCCATTACCAGCACATAGGTCAACAATCCGGGTCTTAGCGGCCCGACTAACCGTAGCAAAGGCACCTAATAAAACAGCGTCTAGTGAAAACGAAAAAACCGTGGCACTTTGAATAATTTGAATATCCTTACTATATAATTGGTCGATGCGCTCATCAGCGCGTAAAGCGACAGTCGCCATGTGATCCCTACTTTCAAAAAATATCATTGTCAGCTTACCACAAATTGCTTGCAGGAATCTAAAACTTTCGTCATACTATGGACAGCAACTGTACGAAAGGAAGACTGCAATGTTCTATTCATTTATGCGCGGCTTGGTTCGCGGCATCGTTGGCTTAATCAACGGCAAACCCCGCTACCAAGGTCGTGAAAACTTACCGGACGGCGCCTACATCTTAGTCGGCCCACACCGGACCTGGTTTGACCCTTTGCTTTACGCTTTAGCTGGCAGCCCGATGCAATTCAGCTTTATGGCTAAAGAAGAACTCTTTAAAAATCCAGTTTTACGGTTCATTTTAACGCGTGCTAATGCCTTTCCAGTTAATCGTGACCATCCAGGTCCTTCAGCCATCAAAACACCCGTTAAATTTTTGCGGAGTGGCAAATTATCACTGATCATGTTTCCATCTGGGACCCGCCATTCGCAAGAATTAAAAGGTGGTGCAACGGTTATCGCTAAGATGGCCCGCGTCCCACTTGTGCCGACCGTTTATCAAGGCCCATTGACTTTCAAACGACTGTTCACGCGACAACAAATCACAGTTCGTTTTGGCGAACCAATTTATATTGACCGCAAACTCAAGCTTGACGAAGCCGGTCAAAAGCAAATCGAAACCAAAATGTTAGCTGCTTTTGACGAGTTAGATCAACAAATTGATCCTAACTTTCATTATGTCGATCCAGCAACAAAAAAGCACGCCCATTAGAGGCGTGCTTTTTTAAGCGTTACTTTTCATTACGAGCCGAAGCCTTCATCGAATTCAACATTTGATGGAGTTTCTTTTCGGATGGGCGTTGACCCATTTGCATCATCATTGTCCGTAACATTTCTTCACTAATCGGTGGATTTTGCTTGAGGTAATTCTTCATATAGTGACGCGCACCAAAGAAGCCACCAGTTAATCCCACTAAAACCCCGATCAATACGATTAAGATCCAGATACTAGTCGACACAGTCATTCCCCTCCCTTAAACAGTCTTCATTAAACTAGTCTACACAACTTATTTATAAAAGAAAAGGAAAATTTACACAATGGCAAATTTTCCTGCATTTATTTAATCATCACGTAAGCCACGGTCACGTTGGATCTGACGGACCTTTTCAGGGGTAACTTCCTTACCGCTCTTATCGTAAACTTGGAGCATCTCAACTTGTTGACGGAAACCCGCCCGAAATTCTTTTAAGTATTTTGCCCGTAATTCCTTACGTTCAATTTCTTCTAATTCGGTGAGCCCTTCTGCTTTGGCTTTGTGTGCCAATTCATTAATGCGGCCCAGTAATTCTTTTGAAATCAATCATCTCACTCCTTTCAAAAGCATGAATAGAATACCTGATTCCCGAACATAAATCAATTAAAAGTATTTGTCAACCGAACATTTGTTTGAAAGCTGTGTAAAGCTATGCTACAATTGGTGTAACCAACAATGAAAACAATAAATGAGGTGCCAAGATGAGTAAAACATCAGAAAGCAAACAAATGGCCGTTCTACGTTTTATTTATGAACGGGTCAATGAGAAAGGATACCCGCCAACCGTTCGTGAAATCGGGGAAGCTGTTAACTTATCTTCAACTTCAACGGTTCACGGTCATATGGCGCGCCTAGAGAAAAAGGGCCTGCTCCAAAAGGACCCCACTAAACCGCGGGCGATTGAAGTCACCCCGGCTGGCTACGACGCATTAGGTGTTGAAACCAATCCCCATCAAATTCCAGTTTTAGGAACCGTTACTGCCGGGCAACCAATCTTAGCTGTCCAGGAAGCCACGGACTACTTCCCAATGCCAAAGGAATTAGAAACCTTCGGCGGTGACTTATTCATGCTAACCATTCGTGGTGAAAGTATGATCAACACCGGTATTTTAGATGGCGACCAAGTCATCGTCCGCCGCCAAAGTTTTGCGGATAATGGTGATATTATCATTGCGATGACCGATGAAAATGAAGCTACTTGTAAGCGATTCTTCAAAGAAGCTGATCACTATCGCTTACAACCCGAAAATGATACGATGGCCCCAATCATTTTGACCAGCGTTTCGGTTTTAGGTAAAGTCGTTGGGCTGTACCGCGACATGCTCTATTAATTGTCAATAACTAAAGACTCACCGCATGACTGTGGTGAGTCTTTTTTGATGGTTATAAATACTTACTCGCCTCGCGAACTGCTAACGGCGATAAATCATGCTGTGATAAAAAGTCAGTCACCCATTCTGGGGCAGTCTTACTATAATCACGTAAGGCCCAACCAATCGCTTTTTGAATAAAAAATTCAGGATCAGCTTGATTCATTTCAATGGCAGCGGTTAAATACACGGTATCCGTCAACGTCTTGCGACTTAATTGTAACGTGATGCCAAGTCGACGTTGCCACATCGCCATTGCTGATAGGTAAGCTGGCCCTAAGTCCGTTAAAGCATCATGTTGAAATATATAGGTTGCCAAAACTTTACGCCAACTATCCACACTATCCCACCAGGCTTGCACGGTTACTTGATCTTGACACCACTGATATTGCGCTGGCGTTAAGCGCTTCACATTGGCCAGCGCTAGTTCAATTGCCACATAGTGATATTCACGGGCGGGTTGCGCATAATAAAACGCTAACCAATCACTTAATTCCGCTGACGTTAATTGTCGACTTTGCGCTTTAATCGGCCGCGTTAGTAGTTGACGCTCAGGTGCTTTGACGCCCAAGAAGTCAAACTGATTTCGCATATACGCGGCCATCGCCGCTTGGTTTTCGGTATGAGTGGGTAAAAATAATGGTGGCATTCACAATTCCTCCTAAAAAACGACGGGCAGCCGTAGCTGCACCGTCGTTCATCGTTTTTGAGACGCATCAGAGTCGTTTTATTGCGTCACAACCAAAGTTTTCTTGGCGCTAATATATTGACCATTGCTTAAGACAAACCGGTAAGCACCACCCTTAGACTTCTTCACGGATTTAACCGTTAAGCTTGTTCCTTTGGTGTACTTAGTGCCCGTCTTAGTCTTGAAGTTAACATCTTGATAGCCATTAACTGCTTTTAAGGTTTTAACTTGCTTGCTCGTTGGGACGCTGTGATAGTATTTTGTCGTTGTATTACTTGTGACACTACTGTTAATGCTATTACTATTAGGTGTTAACCAACTGTTAACGGCACTGCTGTCAAGAATTTTACTTAAATCAACATTACCACTGATGCCACTGACGCGACCCGTTGATGAATATTGCCACAAGTCGGCGCTAAGCTTAGGTTTAGCTGAATAGTTGGCGATCCACACACCGTCAAATTGACTTTGGTCAAATTTTACCGTGCTGGCAAACCATTCCCCAGAATACAAAATCAACTTTTTATTGGTCAATTTCCGCATTTGGGCAACCCAAGCATTCGCATACTTACGTTCAGCGGCAGCTGTCACACCACTCATGTGTTTTTCGTCATCTAAAACGAAAAACTTCGCTTTGGCGTTACTGCGACTATAAAATTGACGGGCTTCTTTTTGCGCATCTTTCACACTAGTGAATTCCGCAAACGCATATTGACCAAATGGCACGCCATATTTAGCAGCTCCATTTGCGTTGACGTTCCGCTTAGTATCAACCGTTTCACCACCATGTTGAACCCGAATGATGGCCATTTTCGTCACCTTAGACGTTTTGGCCCAATTAATGTTTCCTTGGTATTGGGACACATCAATGACCTTTGTCGCGCTGGCAAATGCACTTGTACTAATCCCCAGTGCAATTAACCCGCTGATTCCAGCAATAATAAGTCGACCTAACTTTCCTTTTCGCATGTGCACGCTCCTCTTTTATTATCTGACTCTATTGTACAATGCGAATAAGGCAATGCCACGACAGTTATTTTACATTTCCTTAACAATTATTAACGATTCAGCGCAGTCTGCAAATCGTTCAATGGTATAATGAATTTACCGATTAAAATTGGGGAGTTGGTTACGTGTTATTCTTAGCAATCATTGGCATCATTATTTTCTTATTAGCGGTTTTTTCGTTACTATCGGCACGTCAAAGTGGTGGCGGTTGGAAATTTCTGGCGGTCGTCACAGTTGTCAGTGCGCTGGTAACTATTTACGCTACCATCAAGTTACCATTTTGGCCCTATAACCAAACGAAGACAGAACAAACGACAAAAAGTGCCAGCAGTACCGCGTCAAGTTCTGCTAAGTTGTCTTCTTCTGAAGCCGTCTTTAATGAAGATAGTCAAAAAAAGGCTGCTGCGACAACTAAGTTAAAAGAAGACAGTATCTTAAAGCAATTAAAGACAAACTATGCATCAATTGGTACCTTCACGTTAGACCGTGAGACTAAGACCTTCACGTTAAAACCAACTGGCAAAAAATATGTTAAGTCTTTAAAGATTATTCAGAAATATCCAAAGAAAAATCAAAAGGCTTTAACCACAGTTGTGACCAACTATGAATCTTTATCAAAATCGATCAAAAAGAATTTGGCTAAGGGTTATACCGTTCAGGTGTTACAACCTGGAACGACCAAAACATTACTCAGTCTTAAAGATGGTCAAGTGTTAGTCAACAATCTTAAAAAATAAGGTTTAAAAAATGGCAATCGCTAAAAATGCGATTGCCATTTTATTTAGGCTTGTTGATCTAAATATTGTCGTTGTTCATTAATCTGGCCGGTTAACACAAACCGTTGCGGGTCATGTTGATAATCAATCGTTTGATCAGCCGCAATCCATTGTAATTGCTGGTTAAAGCACGCTTCATATTCAGCGACACTAACCCGTTGTCGCCGAGCCAAGCGTTGTGGCAACGCCAAATCGAGACCTTGTTGATAATTTGGTTGTAACCGGCCGGTATAAAACTCACCTTCCGCACCAGATCCATAACTAAATAGCCCAATCAAATCGCCTGCTTTTAACTCAGGATCGGTTACTAACAGCGATAACAGGCCTAAATACAATGACCCCGTATATAAGTTACCGACCTGCCGACTAAATTGCCGCACGTGTTCAAAATGCGCCAACAACTGTTCTTGATGTTCCGGTGTTGTCGTTGGCAACACGCTTCTTAATGCCTTCAGTCCCATTTTTGTATATGGCAAATGGAATGCTAAAGCCGCAAAATCGGCTAAATCAGCATGTTGTTCTGCCAAGTAGCCTTTAAACACATCTTGGAAATAATCGATATAAATGTTCGATGAGTATTTGCCATCAACTAGCGCTTCCGTTCGATAAAGTGGCCGCCAAAAGTCCATGACATCTTCACTCAAGACCACCGAATCATCATTCAAAGCGAGCACTTGTGGATCAGCACTGATTAACATCGCCACAGCGCCACCACCTTGAGTTGGTTCGCCGGCAGTATTTAAGCCGTAACGGGCGATATCGCTACCAATCACTAATGCTTTTTTGGTCGGATGAACCCGCACATGATCAGCTGCCAACTGCAATCCGGCCGTAGCGGCATAACAAGCTTCTTTCATTTCAATCGTTCGTACTCGTTTTGATAGTCCTAATAGTCGCGCCACATAGATGGCTGCGGCTTTTGAATTATCGATGCCAGATTCAGTTGCTACGACCAATAAGTCGATAGCATCGACATCTGCCGCTGTTAGCATCGGATACGCTGCATTCGCTGCTAAAGTAACGGTATCTTGTGACGGTGGGATAACCGCCATTTGTGACTGGCCGATACCAATTAAATATTTATCTGGGGCTTGTTGTCGCGCGTTAGCGAGTTCAGCCATATCAACGTATAAATGTGATGTTGCAAAGTGTAACTTATCAATCCCTACTTGCACGTAATCTCCTCCAATTGGGTGTACCAAATACTTATTTATCTGCTTAATTCGAACGTGGTCCCAAATAATAAAAATCTGGGTCTTTACCCTTTTTGTAACACGCAAATGACTTAGTCAATTCATTATGAAAGGTCACCAAGATGGCGGGCGTTGCCCAAGTTGAGGCTGCCCAAAAGACCGTGTCGTCAAATTCGCGATTATCATTGGGATAACGGTAATACCCAAGTTGCTCATCCCAAATCGTCCCATGCGTGTTGAGCCAATCCTCAGCTAAACCAGCTTGCACCACCGCAATGACATCTTGATTATCATGAATTAATGCCGCTAGCTTATCCCAATCCAATTGCCAATAATGTCTGACCGGTAATTGTTGGTGAGTTCCTAGTGGCGTATGTTGTAAATCAATTGGTTTTAAGTCAATAAAATCCATTGCGTTTCACCTGCCCTATCTAGTTTACCTGAATTTGTTCAGTAATGGGCCTTTGGGTTAAATTATTTAACTGATTTTTAGTTAATCACGCTTGGCAGCAAGCTTTCAAGCCACAATTTTTGAATAAATATTTGTTATAGCCGCAAATTATGCTATACTATTCAAGTACCACATGGAGAGTTGGCAGAGTGGTAATGCACCGGACTCGAAATCCGGCGAACCGGCTAATACCGGCGCGCAGGTTCAAATCCTGTACTCTCCTTAAATTATTCCGATAAAAAGACACTCAGCAATTATTTTGCTAAGTGTCTTTTTCATTTCCATCCCTAACATGCATGTTGATGCACCTCATCAGATGATACTGATTGCCGTGGCTGATACGTCACCGTTGATTGTTTTACGATTGCCATCTGCTTTATCCGCGCCAGCATTTTCCCACGAACATAGCGAATAATTAACGTTGCGATAATGAGTGTCAATATTGCATCACCATCCCAGTTGCGACTTCACGTTGCGGTGCCTTTTTATTCAATACCACTTGCGTGACCAAAATCGTTTGATGTGCTTGCTGAACCGCTTGCACATTAAATGTCCCCAATAAAGTCATTGGTGAGACCGAGTCACCGACCCGCACTTGCCAGTCAAAGAGCTGGCCATTAAGGTTGTCCATGGCTTGATTTAAATGCACCCAATAGTCGTGTCCAGCTAGATCTTCTAGTTTAATGGCATGTTGACTAATTGCAACCACTTCCCCATGAACGGGCGAGTGTAGTTCATTAGTCGTTGGTTTAATGGCTAACAGCACTTGTGCGGCGTCCATGGTGGTATGATCAATCGATTTTAAATCGACGTGAGTTCCTGTAACCGGTGCTTTGAGTTTAAATTGTTGATGCCGTCGAAATAGTCGCATGAAAATTACTTCCAATAGTTTTTGAACGCCCGTGTTGTAAAGCGCTTCCTTAATTCATTTATACTGTACTTTATGGTACGGGTTTCAGGTCAAGGCTTCATGCCAACTTTTTTAAGAAAAAGTGTTTTTTCTATTTCATGTCAAAAAAAGCGGGATAACACCGCCGTTAAGCTGATATTATCTCGCTGCCAGCACGCCCCGCTGAATCCGTTGCTGATTTAAAAACCAATACTGTTGTGGCTCACCGACTAATTTATGGTAAGCCACGCCACTTTTGTGTTGGGCAACCAATTGCCGTTGTAAATAGTCACGTAGAATCCACGGTTCTTCAATATAGGTCACATTTAATGCCAATACGGCTCGCACGTGGGCTGGTGTCGTTTTTAAATCCGCTGCCACCTGTCCTAAGCTTAATCCAGTTCGATCAAAGTTCTGTTGTAAATCTTGTTTAGTTGCGCGTTGTTCTGCTTCAGTTAATGACATGACGCTCACCTTCACATTATTTTTTAAATTTGTCTAGAAAATAAAATTATATTACCACTACTTACCGTAATTAATTAACGATAAGCCCATTAAGCTTATCAAAAAGTTAATTAGGAGGTTTCACGAATGGAAAATACAGCAACTACTGCCACCATCCCTGATGAAATTAAAGGTTGGAATTGGGGCGCCTTTTCGTTTACTTATCTTTGGGGAATAGGCAATCGCACTTATTTACCCCTATTTGCACTAATTCCAGTCTTCAGTATTATTTGGGCTTTTGTCTGCGGTTTTAAGGGCAATCGTTGGGCGTGGCAAAATGGTGATTACCAAGACGTTGCGAGTTTCAAACAAGTTCAGGCAACCTGGAATCGTGCTGGTGTTTGGGCTTTTGCCGTCAATGTTTTAGTCAGTATCTTAGTGATAATCTACTTTCAACTATTAATCACGAATCTCGGCCACCCATTTTATTAAGCGTCCAACAAGAAAAGCACACCGGTCAAAATTGACTAGTGTGCTTTTCTTCAGGCCTAAAATTCCATTAAGCTTAAAATATCGTAATCTTTAATCTTATCGCGACCATTTAACTCTTTTAATTCTACTAAGAAGGCCGTGCCGACAACGTTACCACCAAGTTCTTCAACTAATTGGATGGTTGCCGAAATGGTGCCACCAGTGGCTAACAAGTCATCGGTGACCAACACGTTTTGGCCGGGTTTAATCGCGTCTTTATGCAAGTAAAGGGCTGATTGGCCATATTCCAAGTCATAAGTAGCTTTAACGGTAGCACGTGGTAACTTACCCTTTTTCCGTGCCGGTGCAAAACCAACACCTAATTCGTAAGCCACCGGGCAACCCACGATGAAGCCACGAGCTTCTGGACCGACAATCATGTCAACATGCTTGTCACGTGCGAATTTGACGATTTGATCAGTAGCTTCGCGGTAAGCTTCACCGTCAGCCATTAATGGTGAAATATCCCGAAAGATAATGCCGGGTTCCGGATAGTCCGGAATGCTGGCAACGTATTTTGTTAAATCTAATGCCATTGCTTATAAACAGCTCCTTTAATTCTTCACTGCAGCTTGGTTTTTCACCCAGGTTTGAAGCGCTGCAGATTTACTATACAAAAGAGTTTCTTCAGCGGCGATTTGTTGTTCGCGCAGCTGATAACTAGGGGCGTGATGTAAATCCGCTTTTTGAGGATTCGAAACTCCGTTCATGACACCATCATTTATTTTAACAAATCCCACCTCAAAAAACACCTGTATCATGAAAATAAGTAGGTTTCGTTCCAGATGGAGATGTCCAGCCACTTGGGCCAGCTGATGGTGAATGTCAACATCGTGATGTGTTGCCGTAAATTTATATAATTGACCGAACTGCTCACGATTAGGCATGCCCGCTAAATATAGTGATTCACGTCGATACAAATATAAGGTAATTTGATTCAAAGCCACTTGCTGCAAGACGTCCGTTAAGTCAGTTAACGTATCGGGACAATCCACAATAAACACCGGTTGCTCACCAACCGCCGCTAAAGCTGATTGGTCATTGGCTAAAATGGCCTGACTGTTTGGATTTAAGTAACTGGTCAACCGTTTTAACAAGTTTTGATGGAAGAAAATATAAACACCCGGCTGGCTAAATTGATGTGCCGTCAGATGTTGCGTACGCGCATCGATCACTTGACTGCCTGTTACGGCTAAATCCTTTACCATAATTTGCGGTTTAGTTTGGCCATTCCATGTATTCGAACTAAGCTCACCGACCACTTGGACATTGGTTGGACTGGCTTCAATAGCACTAGCTGCAGCGCCCATTGAAAACGCAATCGCATCAACTTGTTGGTTACCATCGCTCAATTGCAACTTCAAATGTTGCTTATCAGCCCCAATTGCCCGTACTTGACTAATCTTATCCGGGTCCAGTTCAAACAACGGCGCCGGATTGTCCGTGCCAAATGGTGCCAATTGTTGTAATGCCGTCAATGTCGCTAACGAGGCATCAGCAACTTTTAACGTACCATCTAATTGTAAGCTAGCCTGCGCATGGGCGGCCAAATCTTCAGCAGTCGCGGCCGTTTCTAAAGCTGTCTTTAGCGCTGACAATTGGTCTTTCATTAACGTCAGCCCGACAGCCATATGATGGCCACCAAACGCCACTAATTGGTCACGAATCGGATCAATGGCCGCAAACAAGTTGTAGGCTTCAATACTCCGACCGCTACCTTTTAGGCGCCCATCAGCATCTTCATTTAAAACTAAGGTCGGTTTGCCGGTCGCCTCAACAATTCGGCTAGCGACAATCCCTAAGACCCCTTCATGCCAGTTTTGACCCGTGATCACTAACGTCTGACGTGCTTGGTTAGCGGCACTTTCAGCTTGATCTAGCGCATTGGCTGCAATGTCGCGGACTAGCCCTTGGCGTTTTTCATTTAATTGATTGACCATTTGTGCTAATTCGTTAGCGCGGTCTTCATCTAAAGTGGTTAATAATTCGACGCCACTTTGCGCCGATTGGAGTCGGCCTAAAGCATTCAAGCGTGGCGCAATCCCAAAACCGATACTCGTTGCATCCAGTTTGTCTGCTTCTAAACCAGCAGCCTTAATCAAAGCGGCTAAACCTGGTCGCGTCGTTTGCTGTAAAACTTTTAAGCCTAGCGTGACAATCGTCCGATTCTCAGCCGTCAATGACACCAAATCAGCAACAGTCCCAATCGCCGCTAAATCTAATAATTCTTCGGGAACTTCTTCCAGTAATGCCGTTGCCACTTTAAATGCGACACCCGCACCCGATAGCTCGCCAAAGGGATACTGACCTTCGGGATGGCGTGGGTGGACGATTGCATAAGCTTGTGGTAATTCAGCAGGCAATTCATGATGATCAGTCACGACCACATCAATCCCCTGTGCTTGAACCGCATTGATAACCGCGTTACCAGCAACCCCGTTATCGACCGTCACAAACAACTTGGTCCCCGCCTCAATCAGGCGATCAAAAGCGGCTTGGTTAGGTCCATAACCATCTTTAAAGCGATCCGGAATATAGTAATTCACGTTCGCTCCAACCTGGTCCAACGTTTCAAACATAATTGCCGTACTCGTCAACCCATCAGCATCATAATCCCCGTAAACCGTAATTTGATCACCGGCAACAATCGCTTCTTGAATCCGATCAACAGCTTTTTGCATATCATGCATTTGCAACGGATCATTCAATGGTTGTTGATCAGCATGTAAAAATTGCGTCGCTTGCTCCGGCGTGGTGATTCCCCGTGCCATCAACAACTTGGCAATTAGTGGCGTCACTCCGGCGGCCGTTGCTAACTCATTTAACGCCGCATCATCGATTGTCGATGTCGACGTGATCCATTTCTTTTTGGCCGCTAACATGGCAAGCTTCCTTTCATTAATTAAATTTTATTTCGTCGTCACTGGCTTTTCAGTTGCCGTCCCGCGCGTTTGTTTACCTTGATTATTCAAACGTAACGTTAAACTTTTATTTTCAGCCGTTAATTTATCAATCTTAGTTTGCGCAGCTGCGAGCGCTTCTTCATGTTCAGTACGTTCTTTCGCCGCACCAACTGTGGCCATTAAAACTGCAATCACAACCCCTAAAATCAACGTGATCACAATCACTAAAATGAGCGGCCAATGAACAGCCACTATCCCAAAATTAACCCGGACTGGTTCCACATTCAAAATAGCAAAAACAACGATGACCAACACGATTCCTAATGCACTAACTAACCGCCATTGATTTTTCATTTTCCACGACCCCCATTTTTATTTGAAATTAAAGACTGAACCAGCTAACCAATCGCCCAATTTAGGCGCAACTTGATAACCAAGATTAGCTGCATTCATGACCCATGGTGCATTGATTTCTCGGCGATGGTGCCCGAGCTTATTCACAATTTGTTGTGCAAACTTGACTGGATTTAACGCTAACCACTTCACCGAATCTAAATAGTTGCCTGTCGGATCAGCCGTTTTGAAAAAGTCGGTCGCAATCGGTCCTGGGTTCACCGTCATAACATTGATGTGGTCGGCGCGTAATTCCAGTCGTAGCGCATTGTCATACGCAATCAATGCGGCTTTAGTCGCGGCATAAACCGCTGACTTAGGCGTGGCAATTTTACCAGCAATTGACGCCACATTGACAATCTCACCATGCCCAGCTGAACGCATTCGTTGCGCCGCTAACTGACTGACATACATCACACCTAACGTATTCACATGAAACATTTTCGCCATCAAAGCTGGTTTAATGGTCACAGCTGGTGCTAAGTAACCAAATCCAGCAGCGTTGATCACAATATCTAACCGACCAAACATCTCGTCAATGGTTGCAAATACGCGATCGACAGCCTTGACCGAACTAATATCTCCAGCTAAAGCAACAGCCTGACTGGCTGATAAAATCCGACATTGATCCGCAACCCGCGTTAACCGTTCCTGACGTCGGGCCATTAACACCACGTTGGCGCCAGCCGCCGCTACAGCTAAGGCCAATTGTTCACCCAAGCCACTAGAAACACCGGTGATTAATACCACTTGTCCCGTTAAATCCGTCATTTCTGCTCACCTACTTTTTGATAGGCACTTCAATCAAGTCAAAGTCCCGGACAACTTTTGTATTTTTAAACACTTGTTGCGCTTGTTTTTGTAGTTCCTTAGACAACTTACCGGTATAACGTGCTGAAATGTGCGTCAACAATAATTGCGTCACCCCAGCTTGCTTAGCAACTTGCGCTGCTTGGGTACTCGTTGAATGGTAATAATTATGGGCTAACTTGCCTTCATCTTTACCAAATGTACTTTCATGAACTAAGACATCCGCATTTTGCGCCAAACTCACCGCATGATCAGTCTTCCGCGTATCACCTAGAATCGTCACGATTCGGCCCGGTTGTGGGGCAGCTAAGAAATCCTGACCATTAATTGTCCGACCATCCGGTAATGTTACGGTTTTACCCGCTTTTAATTGACCATAAATTGGCCCGCTCGGAATATCCATTGCTTTGAGCTTTTCAGCTTGTAATTCACCCGGATGATCAGCTTCCTCAACCCGGTAGCCAAACGTCGCAATGCGATGTTCCAAGGTTTGGCAAGAAACCTTAAACGTGGCATCTTCAAAAATAACTCCGCCATCCGTTAGTTCTTCAAACTTCAATGGATATGATAACCGGGTTCCAGATACCCGCAGCGCCGTCATCACAAAATCACGAACGCCCTTAGGACCATAAATCGTCAATGGTTCATCGCCACCTTGAAATGAGCGTGAACTTAAAAAACCGGGTAAGCCAAAAATATGGTCCCCGTGCAAATGGGTAATGAAAATCTTAGTGATTTTCCGTGGCTTTAACGTCGTCCGTAAAATTTGATGTTGGGTGCCTTCACCCACATCAAATAGCCAAACTTCATTGCGTTCATCTAACAAGCGTAATGCCGTACTTGTGACATTACGAAATTTACCCGGTGAACCAGCACCGGTGCCTAAAAATTCTAATTGCATCGTTTTGTTCGTCCTTATCTGTACAGTCTGCTAATTATTCTACCGAAGATAGTGGTAATTAACAACGATTAGTCTTTGTATTCTTTCATATAATATTGTATCATTTCAACTGGTAAAGTTTGTAACTATTTATTGAGGTGCCAAGATGCGTTTAATTGATTTCAAACTCTCGACCGTCGATTTAGATCGACAAATTCCCCTTTATTGGGAACCCGACACGGGCTTACAACCGATCCTAGACTTACGTTGGCAAACCGATCAACTGTTATTAGTGCCTAGTCAAACAGGTACGCCATTAACACTAGATCAATTTTTCGCCCGGACACGCCAGCTAAACGGTCAAGCGCCGTTACTGATTGGCACGACACCAGTCGCCCCACTCTTTGGGTATCGACTCAGTACACAACGTTTATTACTAGGTTAAAAGGAGTTTATTATCGTGAAAGAAAAATTTATTGGTGCTGGCGTACTAGCTGTTAGTTTACTATTACTAAGTGGCTGTTCATCCAGTAGCATGCCCAGCTACCATAAAGCAGCGGCTCAATTTGAAAGCAGTTCGCAAAAGACGACGTCGACCCCTAAAGATACGACGAAAGCTAGCAGTGACGCTGCCAGCGAATCGAAAACGGCAACCACGCTCAAAGATTTTAGCGTACCTAAAAAGGCGAAAACGGACAAAAATTACGTCAAAAGCGGTCAGCTCACCAAGGCGCATCAGTACACTTATGACCAAGCTGGCACCAAGGTCAGCTTGACGGAAATCAAGCCCACGACTAAAACGTTCATTAACGGTCAAGTGAGCTTTAAATTCACACAAATTCGCATTTTAAAAAATCAGCCTAGTACGAAAAAGGCCTTAAAAATGGCTAATCAAGCGCTAAATACGGATCAAATCAAGGGAACTTATTACACGCTCCAATTGAAATATACGGTGACCAATCATCGGTCACAAACTGTCAACATCGATGGCATTACCGCCGTCAAAACCGACCAAGGCCAAACCTTAACCCAAGCCACACAAATGTATGATGCTGGTGCCGGCCTACAATTAACCAGTGGTGCGCATAAAAATGCCTTTACCATGGCCTTAATTACGACCAATCCCACCAAGATCAAACACGTTAATGTAGTCTTAGGCGGTATCTTCACCCCTAGCGGCAAAACCCTCACCAAAGCCAGTGCCACTAAAACATTAACGATTCAAAATTAAGCTGCTTTGAACACTAATCAAACGGTTTAACACACAGATCATCAAAATTGAAAGCAGTCAAAAAAAACGGTCACGCTGATTGAAAAGCGTGACCGTTTTTGACTGGTTTAATCCATAAATTGGAAAGAGTAATCTAAAATTTGAATCGTATCATCGTTCTTAGCACCGGCGGCCCGTAAGGCATCGTCGATTCCCATCCCGCGCAATTGACGGGCAAAGCGCATCAAGCTTTCTTCGTGATCCAAGTTGGTCATCTTAAACAAGCGTTCCAACTTTTCACCAGACAAGACAAACAAGCCTGGTTCTGGATTATCGACAGTAAAGTCTTGATTTGGTTCAGCGGTATAATCACGATGTTGCACGTCATCAACGCCTTTAACTGGGAATTGTGGTGTCACATCTAATAAATCAGCGGTTTGTGCCAGTAAGGCTTTGATGCCTTGTTGCGTAATCGATGAAATCGGATAAATCTTGGGTGTTTCAGCCAAAGTATCATCATCTTTTAACTTTACTTCAAATTCAGCCAAGTTATCAGCTGAATCCGGCATATCCATCTTAGTCGCAACCACGATTTGTGGTCGTTTCAATAGGTCAGGATCATAGCTCGTCAATTCATGATTGATTTTCAAATAATCTTCAAACGGATCATTCTCTTCAACACCGCTCATATCAATCAGATGCAAGATAACCCGCGTCCGTTCAATATGGCGTAAGAATTGAATCCCTAGGCCAACCCCGTTAGCCGCACCTTCAATCAACCCTGGCAAGTCGGCCATAACAAAGTCGCGCCCATCATCTAACCGCACCATCCCCAAATTAGGCACTAATGTGGTAAAGTGATACGCCGCAATCTTAGGTTTAGCACTCGTTACAACGGACAACAGCGTGGACTTACCGACGGATGGGAACCCAACTAAACCAACATCAGCTAACACTTTTAATTCCATGCGCACCGTCAGCTCATCACCGGGTTCACCGTTTTCTGAAATTTCTGGGGCTGGATTTTTAGGACTGGCAAAATGGATATTGCCACGACCACCACGGCCACCCTTGGCAATGACCAATTTTTGGTTCTTTTCAGTAATATCACCAATCAAATCACCCGTATCCGCATCGGTTACGACTGTCCCTAAAGGTACATTAATGATGGTATCTTTAGCAGAACGACCAGTCATTTGCTTGATCATCCCGTTGCCACCGTTATCGGCCTTGAATTTGCGGGTATACCGGAAATCCATCAAAGTCCGTAAACCTTCATCGGCTTGTAAGACGATACTGCCACCGCGGCCACCGTCACCACCAGCAGGCCCCCCATTCGGCACGAACTTTTCGCGCCGGAATGCGACCATCCCGTTACCGCCGTTACCGGCTTTTACATCTACTTTTACTTGATCGACAAACATGTTTTTCTCCTGTTTCTTCTATATTATTTATCTACGAATCGGTTCGTGCGAAATTAGATACCTGACCTAGTATACAAATCTTCGGCGACCACGTCAAAGTATCTGCCATTTCAGGCAGTTTCACCATCGATGACTGATTCAGTGACGGCTTTTGAGCTTTTTTGACGTTTTTTGAAGGTTTTTGTTGCGTTTTGATAGCTAAGCGTGTATATTAATCTTCGGAGGGATTTGAAAGTGCTTACAGAAGAACGACAACAATACATTTTAAATACGATCCGTTTCAAGGGCATTATTAAAATCAAGGATATTTGTTCCAAAACTAGTTGTTCTGAATCAACCGCTCGCCGGGATTTACAACAATTAGAGGAACAGGGTGAATTATTGCGCGTCCACGGTGGCGCTAAATATATGAACTCACTCCAAGAAGAACCTGCCATGAACGACAAAGTTTCGCGTAATGTGGATGCTAAAGACCGCATTGCCCAGCAAGCTGTTGCCAATATTCAGGTTGATGATGTGATTTATCTCGATGCCGGTACGTCAACGCTCGCGATGATCCATCATTTAAATCCCGGCTTCAACTTGCGCGTCGTGACCAACGGGGTCGTCCATGCTCCAGCACTCGCTGACATGGGCATTAAGACCTACCTACTTGGTGGTAATTTGAAAGGCACCACTAAAGCGGTCATCGGCCCAGAAGCCGTCAAGTCGTTACAGGAATATCGGTTCAACAAGGTTTTCTTAGGTATTAATGGGGTGCATCCCAAGTTTGGGTTGACCACCCCCGACCCCGACGAAGCGATCGTTAAAAAAACAGCCATCGACCAAAGTGAAGAAAGCTTCATTTTGGCTGATAACACTAAATTCGACCACGTTTCGTTTGCGCGGGTCGGCGATCTAAGCAGTGCGACGATCGTCACTGACCAGTTGACCCCAATGTTGGCCGAACAATATCAACCATTAACTACCATTCAGGAGGTAAAGAACTCATGATTTACACCATCACCGTCAATCCTGCGATTGATTACGTGGTTCAATTACCAGCCATGCAACTCGGCAGTGTTAACCGTTTGGCCCACACCGCCAAGTTACCCGGTGGTAAAGGCATCAACGTCTCACAAATTTTAAATGACCTCGAACAACCTAACGTTGCTTTGGGCTTCGTTGGTGGTTTCACCGGCGCCTTTGTGACCGATGCGTTAAAAGCTAAGGGCTTAACGTGTCAATTTACTAAGATTGCTGATGACACCCGCATTAATGTTAAGATTCACGCCGAACAAGAAACTGAATTAAACGGTGCCGGTCCTGACATTACAAGCGCTGAAGTTGATGCTTTCTATCAAGAATTGGCCCATCTGACACCTGACGATGTGGTTGTGATGTCTGGGAGTTTAACACCAAGCTTACCTGATTCATTCTATTATGACATTATTCAAAAAGTTAAAGCTGCTGGTGCAAACTTCGTCATCGACACTACTGGCGAAGCGTTGAAAAAGACTTTGCCTAGTCAACCATTAGTCGTCAAGCCAAATAATCATGAATTGGCCGCTTACTACGACACCACGTTCAATAGCCAAGCTGACATTATCGCGGCTGGCCAACGCATGCTTGGTGAAGGCGCGCAACATGTCTTGATTTCGATGGCTGGTGATGGTGGTCTCTTGATTACCCCGGACCACGTTTACTTTAGCCCCGCACCTAAGGGCCACGTCATCAACTCCGTTGGCGCTGGTGATTCGATGATTGGTGGCTTCGTTGGGACCTTTGCTAAAACGCATGATGCCATTGAAAGTTTCCGTTATGGCTTAGCTTGTGGTTCAGCAACTGCCTTCTCTGAAGACATCGCAACGCGGGCCAAAATCGATGAGATCTTGCCACTGATTAAGATTGAAGACTTAACTAACTAATTGAATTCTAGTTCCAGAAAGGACTGTACACACACATGGATATCCGCGACCTTTTATTAAAAGACGTCATGATCATGGATATGAAAGCCACGACCAAGGACGCTGCGATTGATGAATTAGTTCATAAATATGCCGAACAAGGTGTCATTAATGACGAAGCCTTATACAAGCAAGACATCATCAAACGTGAAGCTGAATCAACAACGGGGATCGGTGATGGGATCGCAATGCCCCACGCCAAAGATAAAGCCGTTCAACGCGCAACCGTTATGTTTGCCAAAAGTAAAGCTGGGGTTGATTTTAACGCCTTAGATGGCCAACCAGTTCATTTATTCTTTATGATTGCGGCACCTGAAGGGGCAAACAACACCCACTTGGCTGCCCTCGCTGCTTTATCAAGTCTCTTAATTGATCCTGACTTAGTTGCGAAATTAAAAGAAGCGCAAACACCAGAAGATGTCCAACAACTCTTCGCCGATGCCCAAGCGGCTAAGGAAGCCAAAGACGCTAAAGATGCGGCAGCTAAAGCTGAAAAAGCCGCTGCCCAAGCTAGCGCCCCTGCCGCTGAAAAACGCCCTTACATTGTTGGGGTAACGGCTTGTCCTAACGGGATTGCCCATACGTATATGGCCGAAGCCGCTTTAATCAAACAAGCAGAGGCAATGGGTGTTGATATTAAAATCGAAACTAACGGTTCTGAAGGGGTCAAACATTTATTGACCGCTGATGAAATCGCCCGTGCTGATGGCGTCGTCATCGCCGCTGATAAGAAAGTTAAAATGGCACGGTTTGATGGCAAGCATCTTGTTAACCGCCCAGTTACCGATGGGATCAACAAGTCAGAAGAACTTTTGAATGAAGCCTTAAGTGGCAAAGCGCCGGTTTACCATGATGCCGATGGTGGTGCGAGCGATGCTGATGAAGGCGGCAGTGCTAATGGCGGTGTTTGGAGTGAAATCTACAAAGATTTAATGAACGGGATTTCACACATGTTACCATTCGTCGTTGGTGGTGGGATCTTAATGGCCCTCTCCTTCGTTATCGAACAATTTGCTGGTGACAAGAGTTTAGCTTTTACCTTCTTCAACCAAGCTGGGAATATGGCCTTTGCCTTCATGGTACCGGTCTTAGCAGCTTACATCGCCGAATCAATTGGTGATCGGCCAGCCTTGATGCCTGGATTCGTTGGTGGGTTCATGGCAACCGTTTATACCGGTGCTTATGGTGGTGCTTATACCGCTTCAATCGCCGCTAATGCTAAGAGCCCTGCTGGTTTCTTAGGTGGGTTAGTTGCTGGTTTCTTAGCTGGTTATATCACTGTTTGGATGAAGAAATGGACTAAGAACATGCCACAATCCCTTGAAGGGATGAAGCCAATGTTGATTTACCCAATCTTAGGGTTATTGATCGTTGCCGCTTTGATGTTCTTCATTGTTAACCCGATCTTCTCAGTTATTAACCAATGGATTACCCACTTCTTAAACTCAATGGGTACTGGTAATGCCGTCTTACTCGGGTTAGTCCTCGGTGGGATGATGTCAATCGATATGGGTGGTCCTTTCAACAAGGCCGCTTACGTCTTTGCGACTGGTGCCTTTACCGCAACTCATGATGGGAACTTAATGGCCGCCGTTATGGCTGGTGGGATGGTACCACCATTGGCAACTGCGATTGCAACTGCCTTTTGGCCAAAGAAATTTACTGATGACGAACGTAAAGCTGGGATTTCTAACTGGTTACTTGGGATTTCCTTCATCACTGAAGGTGCGATTCCATTCGCCACTGCTGATCCATTACACGTCATTGGTTCAAGTGTGATTGGCGCTGCCATTGCTGGTGGCTTGACCCAATTATGGAACGTTTCAGTGCCTGCACCTCATGGTGGGTTATGGGTTGCCCTTTTAGCCACTAACATCTGGGGTTACGTTGCCGCTACCGTTATTGGTGCCGTCATTGCTGGGGTGATCTTAGGTATTTGGAAACCCGCTAAACAAGCTTAATCATTCATGATTGATTTTAAAAAACTGACTATCTGCTGATAGCCAGTTTTTTTATGCGCCAGTATCCGTAAATCGGTTAGCCTTTTGTGTACAATTATCACCCAGCCAATTTAATTTGGATAAATAACTATCCAACCCCCTAAACAAACGGGTATAATAACGGTATTACTTGGAAGAAATGAGACGATTTTTGTGAAATTTAACTTTCATCATTTAGCCGTGTTGGTCGCTGTGGGGAGCGCCCTTTTACTAGCTGGCTGTCATCAAACCAATCACGCTACTGCCAATCAGGTCAAGACGCGCCAATTAACTGCGATGGTCATTAGTGATGACCACGTGATCGCCCCCAGTTTGCATGATAATGGCAGCGCTTTTAAGAGTTATGCCGCCAGTGATGCGGGGGCTGACTTAACTTATAGTGCCACGATTTTTAAGGCGTTTATTGCGACTGCATTACACAAAAAGCCTGATGTCGTGCTTATTAGTGGTGATATCACCAACAATGGCGAAAAAGCCAGTCATCAATACGTCGCCAAACAATTAAAGCGACTCACTAAAGCGCATATTCGCGTCTACGTCGTCCCAGGAAATCATGATATTAACAATCCGCTGACCCGTCGTTTCAAAGGTAAAAAGCAATATATCACGAGTGCTGTCACACCCAATGAATTCAAAACGATCTATGCTAAAGCTGGCTACAATGCCGCGGTACAACATGATAGTAGTTCACTCAGTTATCTCGTCAAACCTAGTGCCAAAACCTGGTTTTTAATGCTCGATTCTGCGATTTATAAGGGCAACTACCAACAAGGCAGCTCAACGGTTGGTGGCGGCTTTACTGATGGCACCCTCGATTGGATCGCCAAAATTGGTCGTGAAGCGAAGAAGCAACATGCCACCTTAATCCCAGTTCTGCACCACAATATTATGGACCATACCATGATTCACCAAAATTACACGATCGGTTATGCCGATCAGGTCCGCCAAGTTTTCAGTAAGGCTAACTTGAAATTAACCCTCAGTGGGCATATTCATGCGCAAAGCATCAAACATAAGACCGTTGATGGCACAAAGCTAACGGATATTGCTAGTGGTGCTTTAATCTTAGGCGAGCATTATTATGGCACCTTAAAAATCGACCAACAGACTGGGCAGGCCACTTACCATGCGACACCGTTAAACGTGGCCAACTACATTAAAGCCAATCGCGGTGATGCGGCCGCCAAAGCTTACCAAAAGTATGACCATGACGTACTTTATGCCGCTGGCTATAATGCCGCGCTCAGCCAACTCTATGAAGATCGGTCAGAAACCCACTATAGCCCCAAAGAAATTAAACGTTTAGCCAGTGGCATGGGAGAAGCCAACATTGCCATGTTCCGTGGCACCCCGGTCAAGGAAACGGCTAGCGTTAAAGCTTGGGAGCAGATGCCAAAAAACACACGCCTACGCGCCTTTATTTTGCAAACTAAAACCTTAAGTGGCAATTTAACTTGGCAAGGCGCTACCCGATAAACTGTCATGATTGTATGACACAACACCCCGGTTAAGCCATTGCGACTTAACCGGGGTGTTTTAATTCATTTAATTGTTATGACCAGCCATTTATTTAACCAGTCGCATCGTGACAGTTCGTACTAAATTACGACCATCATAATTGACGATTAAATGCGACTTAGCCCGCTTAGCCAAGGTCACACTCGTATGCGACCAACCACTTGTCTTATTTTTAAACGTGGTATAGCCATGCTTTGTTAATTGTCGATTCACCGTAAATGTGTGCCCGGCAACTAAGTGTTGACTTAAAGTTAACTTGGCTTTGGGTTTTGACAATGCCTTTAAGGCTGCCGCTTTGGTCTGACCGCTACCGACTCGCCAAGTCTTAGTCGTCAACTTTTGGGCATAATACGCATTCGTAACTGTATCATAACCGACCCAACGGCCGCGTAACGCTTTAGGTATTGACGTCGCAGTTTTTTGACTAGCTTGAATCGTCGTACTTGATGTTAAGGTCATTAGCCCTAAACTTGCAACTACCAAGCAACAACTTGCTTTTAATTTAGGTGCCATTTTAATTCCTCCAAAGTGATCATTATTAATTTTAATCGCCTACCACTAGTCTAATCGTTTCCCCCAACCATCGCAACTTGATGCACACAAAAAAGCCGCACCCCCGGCTAATCGAAATCAGCTAGAGGTGCGGTTACGTTGTGGTTATATCGGTCAGCCAAAACGATCCTTATCAGCATCTTTTTGTGCAAAACTTATATAACAACTAGGGTCCGTCTTAAAACTACTTAAGTAAGATGCAAATTGAGGCAATGTAGACCGTAGCCAGATAAACATGAGCGAG
>NZ_BJDJ01000005.1 GCF_005405085.1 Lactiplantibacillus daowaiensis
AAACAAATGGGACGAGAAACCAAAATTCGGTTTCTCGTCCCATTTACTTGTACAGAGGCTAGTTATGTCACAGCCTCTATTTATAATCAACTAGAAAGGAAATTGATATGACAAAACAAGCAGTATGGTTGTGGTATCCGGGTGACTTTGAAATTCATCAGGGCATGTTACAAAATTTCAAACGTGAAGAACGTGGGATGGGGTGGCCTGCCTATTGGTATATTGATGATTGTCACCGTAATGTGAAATTTAGTCGGCAATATACGTTAACTGCAACGACTAGTTTTACGGTTTATGCACAGGGAACGGGATATGTTGATGTCAATGGCACGAAACACCAACTTGGGCATCCCATTATTTGCGATGCTGGGACCACGACAATCACGATTTTTGTTGGTAATCCAACTGCGTTACCGGCGATTTATATCGAAGGCGCAGTCATTCAATCTGATCAAGGTTGGCAAGCTAGCAATTTCATTACCACATTACCTGCTGGACATGATGTCTTATTCACGGATAAATCGCAAAATCCGAATGTTATTGTCTATCATCGCCAACCGGTCATTGCTAAAAATGTAACTGCTGTTGATGATGGCGTGCTATTTGATTTTGGGCGCGCAGTTAATGGTTCAGTAATTGTGAACTTGAATCGAACGGCGCCGATTACGCTATGCTATGGTGAATCCGAAACAGAAGCCAGAGATGTTGCCATGTGTTATTACAAGCAGAACGATGTCACTGGCACAACTAAAGTTCGCAAACGGGCTTTTCGTTATATCTTTGTTCCAGCAGCCCAAGTTGGTGAAGTTGAATTAACGGCCATGCATGAATATATTCCGAAAAAGAATACTTCAATGTTTAAGTCTAATAACCAATTAATCAATCAAATCTGGAATGTGTCTACTGAAACGTTGAATTTATGTAGTGACTTGTTCTTTATTGATGGGATTAAACGGGACCGATGGATTTGGGCTGGCGATGCTTATCAAGCTAACTTTATGAATGAATATTCTTTCTTTGATGAAGATATTGATAAACGCACGCTCTTAGCACTGCGGGGTCAAGATGATATTAAGCAACATATTGACACGATTGTTGATTACTCGATGCTATGGGTTATCGGTGTGTTAAATCATTATCAAATGACTGGTGATAAAGAGTTCTTAAAAACTATCTATCCGAAACTGGAAAGTATGGTGCAATACTTTGTCGCCCAGACAAATGAAAAGGGATTCATTTATGGCCGCGAGAATGATTGGATCTTTGTTGATTGGTCAGAAATTGATAAAACCGGCACGGTTGCAGCAGAACAAATCTTACTATTAGAGGTCTACAAGACTATTTTAGCTTGTGGGCAAGTACTGGGAGAGTCAGTTACCGAATATCAGACTAAATATGACCAATTATTAGCTAATATCATGACATATTTCTGGGATGACGAAAAAGGGGCCTTCATTGATAGTTATGAATCTGGTAAACGCCATGTCACGCGCCATGCAAACATCTTTGCGATTTTGTTTGATGTGGTCGATGCGCAAAAACAACAGTCAATTTTAAAGCATGTTTTGCTCAACGACGAAATTACGCAATTAACAACACCTTATTTTAAGTTCTTTGAACAAGATGCGTTGTGTAAACTTGGTCAACAACAGCGGGTTTATCAAGTCTTATTGGATTACTGGGGTGGCATGCTTGATCGTGGTGCTGTGACATTCTGGGAAGAATTTGATCCTAAGCAACATGGCAAAGAGATGTATGCCATGTACGGTGATCCATATGGAAAGAGTTTATGCCATGCTTGGGGTGCGAGCCCGATTTACTTGTTAGGTCGTCATTTCTTGGGATTACGAGCAACACAACCTGGTTATGCGGCATTTGAGATTGAACCGCATTTGGCAGCCTTCGATCAGTTACATGCCGTATTGCCAGTGAAAAATGGTACAGTGACATTTGATAAAGCCGACGGTCAGTTGGAAATTACAGCGTCACGTGATGGTGGTACAGTTATTGTTGATGGCCAGCGACAAGTTTTAGGTGCTGGTAAGACAGTGACAGTTAAAGCTTAATAATCCAAAATAAACTAGTCCAACAGCTATAAAAGCGATTGGACTAGTTTTGTTTAATGGACATATAAGTTTGTTGACATAGATCCTACTCAGGTCGGTGCAATTTGTACTAGTTAAATTTAAAAGTCTAGTAAACTTTTTACTAACAAAGCTAAGGACTCTGCTATAATAAAAATGAAAACGGTTTACTAACCATGGAGGTGCATTTAATTTGGAAACTAAAAAATCAAGTTTTGGCCAATTAGATGGTCAAGCAATTACGAAATATACGCTGATTAATGACCAAAAGACGCGGATCTCGGTTCTCAGTTATGGTGGGACCTGGCAAGAATTTGTCGTCAATGAAGATGGTGTTGAACGCCCATTGATTTGGAGTTTAGATAGCATTGAAGCCTATCAACGCGTCGGTTTTTGTTTGTGTCAATCAATCGGTCGAGTCGCTGGCCGAATCGGCGGCGCTAAGTTCGCCATTGACGGTCAAACTTACAACGTGGATATGAATGAACAAACCCATTCATTACACGGTGGTAATCATGGGTTTAACACGTTGAATTTTGACGGTGAATTCGTCACGGGCAATGACCAAGCTAGCGTCGTGTTAACGAAGCATATTCAAGCAACTGATGATAACTATCCGGGTAATTTGGACGTTCAAATTAAGTTCACCTTGGACAATGCCAATCGTGTTTCGATTGCGTTCACTGGTGATACGGATGCGGCGACTTTATTTAATCCAACTAACCATGTTTACTGGAATGTGGCCGATGATCGGACGAACCTTGCCCATCAATGGCTACAAATCCACAGTGATCAACGTCTTGAATTCGACGGTGAAAAAGTCCCAACTGGCAAGCGTCTAGCAGTTAAAGATACAGCCTACGATTTCAATTACCCACAACCGGTTCAAGATGCCTTGAATCAGTTGAAGATGGAAAATGACGGGATCGAATTTGATGATGCCTATGAAGTGACACCTAGTGAAACGGCGCCGATTGCCGTGGTCGGTGACCTAGAAGGCAATCGTCACGTGAAGATTTATTCAGATCGGAATAGTCTGATTATTTACACTGCCAATCCTTTCGATGCTGACAAGCAAGCAGCTCATCACTATAATGCCTTAGCAACGGAAGCACAAATGTTGCCAGATGCCATCAACCACGACGGTTTTGGCGATATTGTCTTACGTCCTGGTCAACCAGTGACGCATACCATTAGCTACCAATATAATCGATTAACCAAATAAGTCTTAAAAAGAACGGGCCGCATCGAAAGATGCGGCCCGTTCTGTACCTAATAATTAATTCTATAATAACATAATATTAGTATGATTGTTACAGCAGTACCTGAGAAATTTACCCGGCGGCAGCGTTGCTAAAGCAAGAAAACAGGTCTATACCAGTTATAACTTTTACTAAAATTAATTTATTTAAATTTAGTGGTTACTAAAATCGCGCGACAAAATTTAAAATCACCTTTGGAAACGCCTACATTGCAAGGATTCACCCTGCATGTGTGTCAGCCTGAGTAACGGGAAAAAGTGGGGTAGACAGCACCTTGTTACTAAAACCGTTAAACAAATTTTACTAAAAATCGTTGACATCCGATTTGGAAACGATTACATTAAAGACTGTAATTTACAACAAGGAAGATGTGAGGCGATACTATGACTGATCCAGTACAAGAAAGTAAGTCGCGCAAGATCACATCACGCTTAGCTTATTCATTTGGGGCTTTTGGGCATGATGCGTTTTATGCGACACTGTCAACTTATTTTATTATGTTTGTAACTTCGCACTTATTCGATAAGAGTAGTGGGGCGCAAGGGTCTAAGATGATTGCGTACATTACTTTGATCATTGCGGCGTTACGTTTCGTTGAACTTGCAATTGACCCATTGATTGGGAATGCCATTGATAACACCAATTCACGGTGGGGCCATTTCAAACCATGGATCGTTGCTGGTGGGATTGTGGCATCAGTGGTTTTAGCACTATTATTCACGAGTATGGGTGGCTTGAATGCCTCAAACCCAGTCTTATATTTAGTTATTTTTGCTATTTTATACATTACCATGGATATCTTCTATTCCTTTAAAGATGTGGGCTTCTGGTCAATGATTCCGGCAATTTCATTTGATTCTGCCGAACGTGAAAAGACCGCGACTTACGCCCGAGTTGGTTCTAACATTGGGGCTAACTTGGTTGGGGTGGTCGTCATGCCGATCGTCTTATACTTCTCCGTTAATGCGAACAGTGGTCAAGGCGATAACCGCGGTTGGTTTGCCTTTGGGTTAATCATTGCGATTGTTTCCTTAATTTCAGCACTGGCCGTTGGGCTCGGGACCAAAGAAAATGATTCTGAATTACGTCAAAACACTGAAAAAACAACGTTCAAAGATGTCTTCAAAGTGTTGGGCCGTAACGACCAATTAATGTGGTTATCCTTAACTTACGGGATTTACACCGCTGGGATTGCGATTACCAACTCACTTGAACTTTACTACTTCACTTACATTTTAGGTAAAGCGTCTGAATATACATTCTTAGCAACTTTGAACGCGATTATCGGGATCTTTTCCGTCTTAGCATTCCCACCATTAGCCAAGAAGTTCAGTCGCCGCAAAGTCTTCTTCTTAGCTATTACGGTCATGATCATTGCGTTAGTGATGTTTACGTTCTCTGGTCAATCACTACCAATGGTCTTAACTTCAGCCGTCTTATTCTACATTCCACAACCATTGATTTTCTTGGTTGTGTTAATGGTCTTGAGTGATTCAGTTGAATATGGGCAATTGAAGTTTGGTCACCGGGATGAATCCTTGACCTTGTCCGTTCGGCCATTGCTCGATAAATTAGGTGGTGCGATTTCTAATGGGATCGTTGGTTTAACTGCCGTTTGGGCTGGGATGACTGCCGGTGCAACTGCTGGCGATGTCACGGCGCATGGTCAAATGATCTTCAAATTAATGATGTTCGGGGTGCCAGCCGCGATGATCTTAATTGGGACGTTTATCTTCTTTAAGAAGGTCACGTTGGATGAAAAGATGCATGCTGAAATCGTTGATGAACTTGAAAAGACTTGGCACGAACACTTGGATACTGACGAATCGATGGCTGAAGTTGAAGCAAATGTAAACGCCACCACGACGACTTATCAAATGCCAGTTAGTGGACAATTATTACCACTAAAAGATGTGGCTGATAAGAACTTCGCTGATGGCACGATGGGCCAAGGATTTGCCATTAAACCAAGCGATGGCGGGGTATATGCACCTTTTGATGGGGTCGTTGAAGCAACCTTCCCAACCCGACATGCGATTGGACTACGGTCGGATAACGGTATTTTAACGTTGATTCACGTTGGGATTGGTACCGTTAACTTACGTGGGACTGGGTTTGTGCAATACGTCGAAAAAGGTGACCATGTCACGCAAGGACAAGAATTGATCGAATTCTGGGCGCCAGCGATTGAAAAAGCTGGTTTAGATGATACCGTCATGGTTGTTGTTACCAACTATCAAGATTTACCAGAGTTTAACTACTTGAAGGCTGATGGCACCGTAGCACACGGTGATGATGTCTTACAATTGGGCAATGCCCCACAAAAAGCTTAAGTTCTTTGAAAAGGAGCGTCACTAATAGTTGAGACTATTAGGCGCTCTTTTTTTGTTAACGACAATTAAGGAGGATCTTAAATGACCACTAATGACTTAATCACAGTTGACGAGTCGAACCTGACTTTTCACCTGCATAACCAGACGACTTCTTACGTATTAGGTGTTGAAACGGGGGCCATCTTGACGCATTTGTACTTTGGGTCGCGGATTAAGCAATATCACGGCGAACGGCGTTATCCACGGATTGACCGGGGGTTTTCAGGTAATTTACCCGAATCGCTAGATCGCACGTATTCTAAAGATGATTTGCCACAGGAATATAGTGGTAATAACACGGGTGATTATCGGCAACCAGCCGCGATTATTCGTGCGGAAAATGGCGCTCGAACAACGGATTTTCGGTATCAAAGCTATCGCATCATGGCTGGCAAACCGGATTTAGTCGGCCTACCACAAACTTATGTTGAAATGGCTGATGAAGCGCAGACGTTACTCGTGACCTTAGTTGATGCCACCCTTGCGGTGCAACTGGAATTGGCGTATACGATCTATCGGGATCGGCCCGTGGTCACCCGTAGCGCTAAGTTTATCAATCAAGGGTCACAGCCAGTCACACTGGAAAAAGCGGCATCGATGTCACTAGACTTGCCGAGTCAGCCCTTAGATGCGATTTCGTTACCCGGGAGTTATGCGCGTGAACGCCAAGTCACGCGGCAAGCCTTACAGCGGGGCGTGACGCAGTTTGAAAGTCGGCGCGGGGCTAGTTCCCACCAGATGAATCCATTCGTGGCCTTAGCTGATCCAATGACGACCGAGATGCACGGGGCTGTCATGGGTGCGTTGCTACTCTATTCCGGTAACCATCAGATTAGTTTGGAGCGTGATCAGATCGAACAGACCCGCTTAACGATTGGCATTAACGCCTATAACTTTACTTGGCAATTAGCCCCCAAAGCGCAATTCCAAACGCCAGAAGTCGCCTTGGTTTATACGACGACGGGGTTAAATGGTATGTCACAAACCTATCACCAACTCTTACGGGAGCGGGTCGCTCGCAGTCGGTATAAACAGGCGGATCGCCCCATTTTGATCAACAACTGGGAAGCGACTTATTTCGACTTCGATGCAACTAAGATTCAAGCCATCTTGGATGCCGCCGCGCCGTTAGGCATTGAAATGTTTGTGTTAGATGATGGTTGGTTCGGACATCGTAACGATGATAATAGTTCACTTGGTGATTGGACGGTGAACACGCACAAACTCCCGGCTGGTTTAGCCGATATCGCCAAGCGGACTCATGCAAAGGGGCTGCGCTTTGGGTTGTGGTTTGAACCGGAAAATATTTCGGAAGATTCCGAGTTGTTTCAGCAACATCCAGAGTGGGTCTTAGGTGTGCCTAATCGCGGCCGGACGTTGTCTCGCAATGAATATGTCCTCGACTTCAGTCAGCCCGCCGTCGTGGATAACTTGTATCAACAGATGACCGCCGTTTTGGATACAGTTCCGATCGATTATATTAAGTGGGATATGAACCGGAATTTAACCGAAGTGTATTCAAATGCCACCCCAGCGGAACGTCAAGGTGAAGTTAGTCATCGCTATATCTTAGGGGTGTATGACTTAATAGAACGGTTAACGACGCGGTATCCGCAGATCTTATTTGAAGGGTGTTCTGGTGGGGGTGGCCGCTTTGATGCGGGGGTGATGTATTATATGCCCCAGAGTTGGCCATCTGACAACAACGATCCGATTGAACGGTTGAAGATCCAATATGGGACGTCATTGGTCTATCCGATTTCAGCCATTACCGCCCATGTGGGGACGAGTCCCGATGAATTGTTAGGTCGTCAGACGAGTATGGCGATGCGCGGGGCCGTTGCCATGAGCGGTACGCTTGGTTACGAACTTGATGCATCCAAACTAAGTGTGGCCGATCGCCAAGCGGTGTCTGAACAGATCGCGTTTTACAAGCAGCATCGACAACTGATTCAATATGGCACCTTTTACCGGTTGGAAAGCCCGTTTGCGGGCAATACGGTCGCGTGGGTATTTGTCAGTCCCGATCAAACCGAGGTATTGTTGTTCACGTTTGTTATTTTAGGGCAAGTGCAACCTGCGCCGCATATAACGAAATTAGCTGGTCTAAATCCAGCCAAGACGTATCGTGATGAAACGACGCAACAGGTGTATGGTGGCGATGAACTGATGCAAGTTGGGGTGTATGACACGCCGATTCAAACCCAAGACTTCACGGCAAAAATTCGATATTTTAAAGCTGAATGATTTCAAGCAAAAAACGCCGCCAACAGTTTGTTGGCGGCGTTTTTAAGTTCGAGTATTATTTTGGCAACTCAATCGTAAAGTTCAAATCGATATCGTCACTAGCTGGAATGTGGTAGCGGTTTTCGACATCTGTCCCCCAACTATCGATCCCACCAACGCCCCGAACGGCCCCGAAAATTCCAAGGACTGTCCGGCGTGGTAATGGTAATTCTTCAATGTGGGTGGCACTCTCTAATTCGTCAGCCGTATAGGGTAAGCAACTAAAGGCAAAGGGCTGTTTGGCTTGATTAAACGTCAAAGCCATGGGTTGCGCCACTTGGTCGGCATTGTTTTGCGTCGTATTCCGATTAATGGTGACTTGCTTGGTCTGCATATGCATCCCGCATTCTTGGGGGACCAAGTAAGGCGTGACCGGTAAGCCATCCACGTGATACGTACCGGTCACCCCGCCGGCCATCCGGTCAGGGTATGTTTCGCCCGATAAACCAGTATAGTCAAAGCCAGTTGCGGTCGTTGGCATGATGAAGCGCACCCCGAAAGCTGGTAAATCAGGCAAAGCCGCATTACCGGTATAGTGGGCGTTAATTGCGATACGACCGTCAGCGGTCACTGTGTAAGTCAGGGTGACTGGGGTGCTAGGGATCGTGTTAGTCGCAAGCGTAAAGGTTAGGGCAACTTCATCAGCGAATTCATGATTACTGTAGTGATTATTGACCGGTGCAATCGGTAATTCGGTGAGTGGTTGACCATCTACAGCTACACTGACTTGTTGACAGGTCGTAAAGTGATCCGCCGCATACCATTGGGCGGATTTGACAGAAAAGCCACTGCCGTGGTCGTTGTCAGTTGTTGCCCGCCAAAATGTTGGCATCGGGGCGCGGTAGAGCCATTCACGGTCGTTGACCACGAGTGATTCTAGGCCGCCACGTTCGTAGCTGAAAATATAATGAAAGTTTTGACCGCCGAGCCCTAATGTCCCGTCGCCAAAAATCACGTGTAATTGTTGTTTAGTGTAAGCCATAATAATATTTCACCTCTTGTATTGCGGGTTTGGGCGTCCGGTCGGCAAAGAGCAACCCATCACCAGAAAACTCATTATCAGAATGACGGTCGTCAAAGTCACCGCCATAGCGCAAAACGTCTTGGTCAGTAACGGCATCATGCACGAATAAAGCTTGGTCAATGAAGTCCCAAATAAAGCCACCTTGATACATTGGATAGGTATCAATCAAATCGTTATATGATTGCATGCCACCAAGGGAGTTCCCCATGTCATGCATGTATTCACAATCAATAAATGGTTTGGCTGGGTTGTCGTCGAGATGAGCGGCAATTTGGTCAGGCTTTTCATACATCCGACTTTCAACATCTGAGATCCGATCTTTCAGTGCGGGGGTATGCACCACGCCTTCGTAATGCACGAGACGCGAGTCGTCATGTGCCTTGTAAAAGGCTTGCATCTGCGCGATATCTTCACCGGCGTAAGATTCGTTACCGAGTGACCAGAAAATAATGGCTGGGTGATTTTTGAACCATTCATAGTTGGAACGGGCCCGGTCAATCACAGCGGCTAACCAATGGGGATTGTCGCCAGGGACGTTATAAGATGGTTCAACCGCGCCAAGCTTTTGCCAAGAACCGTGTGATTCCAAGTTGTTTTCAGCCATTAAGTAGATGCCGGCTTGATCACACAAGGTATACCAAGGTAATTGATCGGGGTAATGACAAGTCCGGTCAGCATTGATGTTGTTATCAAGCATCGTTTGGATATCGGCTTGCATATCAGCCATGGTAATGACCCGCCCAGTCTTGGCATTCCATTCATGGCGGTTGACACCATTGATGACTAAGCGTTTGTTATTGACGTAAATAACTTTGTCAGCGCGGAGTTCGACTTTCCGGAACCCGAATTGATAAGGGACGACTTCTAATAGGTGCTCGTCAGCATCATAAACCCCAAGCGTGAGTTGATATAACGTTGGTTGTTGAGGTGACCATAGCGCAACTTGGTCAAATGCGAAGGCATCAAACGTGACTTTAGCGGCGCCGGGTTGCGTTTGCGTTGCTAAGACTTGGCCGGTAGCGTCTTTGATCGTTAATTTTAAGGTCGCATTAGTTACAGCGGCGCCACTTAACTTAGTGGTGACGGCTAATTGGCCGCCTTTAAAGTCATCATTGACCGTTGGTTTTAAATCGAGGTCATCGAGATGAGCGGCGGGCAAAGCGAGTAAGTTGACATCGCGGAAGATCCCAGAAAAGCGGAACATATCTTGGTCTTCGATAAATGACGCAGTACACCGTTTATAGACCCGAACGGCCAAACGATTTTGACCAGCTTGTAAATAAGGTGTTAAGTCAAATTCAGATGGGGTAAAACTATCTTCAGCGTAGCCAACAAAGTGACCGTTTAGCCAAACATAGAGCGCTTCTTCAACGCCTTGGAATTGAATGATGGTCCGCTTGTTTTCAAAGGCTTTGGGTAAGGTGAAGTCTTTTAAGTAGGAGCCGACGGTATTATCAGGGGCCTCGCTAAAGTCATCAGCAATGAGTTGATCAGCATTTAAGGTATATGCTGGGCGTCGATAAAGTTTGCCTTCCCAAGGATATAACGTATTGATGTATTGAATCTGGCCATAACCAGCGAGTTCAATATGCCCAGGGACTTGAATCGTGTCAAAGTCACTGGCATCAAAAGTTGGTTGGTAAAAAGCTAAAGGACGATCTGCCGGGGTCTTGGCGAACTTAAATTGCCAAGTCCCATTTAAAGATTGCACGAGACTACTGTGTTGTGCTTGTAACTCAGTAGTCGTTTGATAGAAATGATGGTCACTATGAGCCGGAAGTTGGTTCACACGGAATACTTCTGGGTCATCTAACCAGTCTAAGGTTGCTTGCATTAAAAGACGGCTCCTTTCAAAATTAACTAAAAATAAAACGTTTTCATAATGATAATAAAACAAAATTGACACTTTGTATATGATATTTAGTTAAAGTTTAACTAAACTGGGTGATTGATAAATTTAATTTGACACTGCTAATTGGCCTAATCCTGGAATGGGTTGGCGACAAATCAACGTTCTTAGTTAACCGCTATCATTTCGATGATAAAACGATTTTGAAAGCGGTTGACAAACTGAATTAAAAGGCTTATATTCTAGTTAATAAAATTTTAGTAAAACAACCAATGGAGGGTCCAATTATGAAAACCAGCGACTTAAAACAAGAATTCAAAACCATCTTTGATAGTGAACCAGAACGGGTCTTCTTCTCACCTGGCCGAATCAATTTAATCGGTGAACATACTGACTATAATGGTGGTCACGTGTTCCCATGTGCCATTACGATTGGGACTTATGGCGTTTATAAAGCGCGGGAAGATAAAACCGTGCGGATGTATTCAGCGAACATTCCTGATCAAGGTGTGGTGACCTTCGATGTTGATGATTTAACTTACAGTAAAGCCGCTGGTTGGACTAACTACCCTAAAGGGATGATGGACGAACTGGTTAAAGCTGGTTATAGCTTTGATCATGGGTTTGATTTATATGTTCATGGCAATATGCCAGATGGCGCCGGGCTATCCTCATCAGCGTCAATCGAACTTTTAACGGGGATCGTTTTGAAGACGGGCTTTAACTTAGACATTAGCCAATTAGATTTAGTAAAAATTGGGCAAAAATGTGAAAACAACTATGTTGGTGTGAATTCCGGTATCATGGATCAATTCGCAGTTGGCATGGGTAAAAAAGACCAGGCGATTTTGCTCGATACCAATACGATGGACTATGCTTACGCGCCAGTTAAGTTAGGCGATTACGTCATCGTGATCATGAACACGAACAAGCGGCGTGAATTGGCGGATTCAAAATATAACGAACGCCGTTCAGAATGTGAAGAAGCGCTGCGTCGTTTACAAACGAAGCTTGATATTAAGTCATTGGGTGACTTAACTGAAAATCAATTCGACGAAGCGGCTTATCTCATCAATGACGAAACCTTGATCAAGCGGGCGCGTCATGCCGTCTTTGAAAACCAACGGGCAATTCGGGCCACTAAGGCGTTAGCTAAAGATGACTTAACGACCTTTGGGACGTTAGTAACGGCTTCACACGTGTCATTACACTTTGACTATGAAGTTACGGGTAAAGAATTAGATACGTTGGCTGAAACGGCTTGGCAACAACCTGGCGTTTTAGGTGCTCGGATGACTGGTGCCGGTTTTGGTGGCTGTGGGATTGCTTTAGTCAAAGCGGATCAAGTCGACGCTTTCAAGGAAAATGTCGGTAAAGTTTATCGCGATAAGATTGGTTATGACGCCGATTTCTATATCGCTGAAATCGCGGATGGTCCTAAAGAATTATAGGCCTGTGACAGCTGGAACGCGTTTCGACGCGGCACATAAAAAGTAAACAATTGGTATAAACAGGAGGAATTGACATGGCAGTTTTAGTTTTAGGTGGGGCGGGCTATATTGGCTCACACGCAGTTGATCGGTTAATTGCAAAAGGGTACGACGTTGCCGTCGTTGACAATTTGGTGACTGGTCATCGGGCTGCGGTAAATGATCAAGCACGGTTTTATGAAGGTGATGTCCGTGATAGCGACTTTTTGAATCAAGTCTTTGATCAAGAAGATATCGAAGGGGTTATTCATTTCGCGGCCTTTTCAATCGTGCCAGAATCGATGAAAAATCCATTGAAGTACTTTGATAACAACACGGCCGGCATGGTCAAGTTGCTCGAAGTCATGGCCAAACATGATGTGAAACGGATCGTCTTCTCATCAACCGCGGCGACTTACGGTGAACCTAAGCAAATCCCAATCAAAGAAACTGATCCACAAGTGCCAACGAATCCTTACGGTGAAAGTAAACTCGCCATGGAAAAAATCATGCACTGGTCAGATATTGCGTACGGTATCAAGTTTATTGCCTTACGCTACTTCAATGTCGCAGGTGCCAAACCTGATGGCAGTATCGGTGAAGATCATCATCCTGAAACTCACTTGGTCCCAATTATTCTCCAAGTTGCGGCGGGTGAACGTGAACAATTACAAATTTTTGGGGACGATTATCCAACCCCCGATGGCACCAACGTTCGGGACTATGTCCATGTTGTCGACTTAGCGGATGCTCATATCTTGGCTTTGGAATACTTGAAGCAAGGTCATGACAGTGAAGCCTTCAACTTAGGGTCTTCAACTGGATTCTCTAACAAGCAAATGTTGGATGCAGCCCGCGAAGTTACCGGGCAACCGATTCCAGCGGTCATGGCACCACGGCGTGCCGGTGACCCAAGTACCTTAGTTGCGGCTAGTGATAAAGCCCGCAACGTCTTAGGATGGGACCCGCAATATGACGATGTCAAAGAAATCATCAAGACGGCATGGAACTGGAAACAGAGTCATCCCGCTGGCTATGATGATCGAGGAGGCCAAGCCTAATGACAAGTGTTGATCAATTTGTAAAGGCCGTCATCGCTTCGGCGTCACCCTATACTGAACTTGACCAAATCTATATCCATAATCGGATTTTAGGTTTAATCGGCGATGATGCCCCCGTGGCGTCAGTTGATGATCAACTCACAAGTTTAAATGACGCTTTAGTTCAAACGGCGATTCAAAATGGCAAGATTGAAGATACGCCATCGGCCAAAGAAATCTTAGCCGATCAATTGATGGATTTAGTGACACCACTACCATCAACCTTGAATCAAACATTTTGGAACAAGTATCAAACGAGTCCGGAAACTGCAACGGATTACTTCTATCAATTAAGCAAAGCTAACGACTACATCAAGACGCGGGCGATTGCGAAAAATGTGGTTTTCCCTGCTAAGACTGATTTTGGCGATTTAGAAATCACCATTAATTTATCGAAGCCCGAAAAGGATCCTAAAGCGATCGCAGCGGCTCGTAATCAACCCCAAGATGGCTATCCATTATGCCAACTCTGTATGCAAAATGAAGGCTACTTAGGTCGCTTAGGTTATCCCGCCCGGAGTAATCATCGGATTATTCGCTTAACGCTAGGTGGCGACACTTGGGGCTTCCAATATTCGCCATATGCTTATTTTAATGAACACTCGATTTTCTTAGATCAAGTGCATCGGCCAATGGTCATTAACCGGCAAACTTTCAGTAACTTATTGGAAATCGTCAAGCAATTTCCACATTACTTTGTCGGCAGTAACGCGGATTTGCCGATCGTCGGTGGGTCAATGTTGTCACATGAACATTATCAAGGTGGCCGGCATGTCTTCCCAATGATGAAGGCACCGATTGCGCGTAAACTTGATTTGGGTATCGCTAATGTTGAGGCAGGAATCGTTAAATGGCCAATGTCAACGATTCGGTTGACTAGCGATGACCAAGTGGCATTGCTTGATGCAGCCACTAAGATTCACAATGTGTGGATGAATTACTCAGATGAACAAGTCGATGTTCGGGCTTATACCGATAATGTCCGGCATCATACGACGACGCCGATTGCACGCAAAGTGGGCGACCAATATGTGTTAGATTTGGTCTTGCGTGACAATCAAACGTCAACGACTTATCCCGATGGCATCTTCCATCCACATCAAGATGTCCAACATATTAAGAAAGAAAATATTGGTTTGATCGAAGTGATGGGCCGGGCCATCTTACCAGCACGACTCAAGACCGAACTGCAAGAGGTTGCAAATTATCTCTTAGGCCGTCATAATCAGATGGTGGCGATGCATCAACCTTGGGCTGATGCGCTAAAGGCACAGTATGACATCACGCCAGACAATGTGCATGACATTGTGGATCGTGAAGTCGGCAACGTCTTTGCACGGGTCTTAGCGGATGCCGGTGTCTTCAAGTGGGATGCCGAAGGTGAAGCGGCGTTTGACCGCTTTGTCACGGCCGTTAAAGCTGATTAAATCGCATTAGTAATCCCAGCTTTTGTCAAAGCTGGGATTAATGCGTACAATAAGAATAATAAAAGGAGTAGCAGGTTTTGGCGATTAGGCTGAAACGTGCGCTAGCCGGCAGCGGGCTGCGCTTGCTACGCTAAGTCAATTACGCGGAAAAAACACCGCGTTATCGCCTTAGCTAGGCATGCTCACCGGCTGACCGCCGGCTAGACCACTCTAAAATAGGGGGCCAAGCAATGGCGACAACATTAAAAGATATTGCAAAAGAGGTCGGTGTTTCGCTGGCGACGGTCTCACGGGTTTTAAACTACGACCAATCGTTATCAGTTGGCGATGAAACCCGCCAACGGATTTTTACCGTCGCTGATAATTTGCAATATTCTAAGAACAAACGCCATACTAACGCGCCGGTCGCAAAGAAAAAACTGGCGATCGTCCAATGGTATTCAGAATCAAAAGAACAAGATGACTTGTATTATATGTCGATTCGGATGGGAATTGAGCGTCAAGGACAAGCCCGTCAATTTGAAGTGACGCGCATCTTTCAAAATGATACCGGTCAACTCGATGCCGATGTCGACGCGGTGATTGCGGTCGGCAAATTCAGTCCGCAACAAGTTCAAGCGATGGCGGCCTTGACCGATAAGCTGGTATTCGTTGATGATGATCAGTTCGCAGCGGGTTTTGACAGTGTCTTGACCGACTTTAAGTTGGCGACTGAAAATGTCGTCGACTATTTCTGGCACCAAGGCATTCAAGAAATCGGCATGATTCATGGTCAAGAAACCACGACCGATCAAGCTGAAACGGTGCTCGACCAACGCTATCTGAGCTTTAAATTGGCGATGGAAAAGCGCCATGCCTATAATCCAAAGTTTGTCTTTCAAGGGGATTATACGAGTCAGTCTGGCTTTGTCATGATGAAGCAAGCCATCGATACGTTAGGTAAAGACTTACCACGGGCTTTCTTTGTCGCCAATGATCCAATGGCAGCGGGGGCCTTAAAAGCCTTGCAGTCGGCTAAGATTCAAGTGCCAGAACAAGTTAAGCTATTTAGTTTTAACAACACGTCGTTAGCGACCTTCGTGTATCCGGAACTTAGTTCGGTGAACGTCGAAACTGAATTAATGGGTGAGACGGCGGTCGATATGATCGTTAATCGGCTACAAACTGGACGTCAAGCGCCACAACGCGTGGAACTCGGCACCCGGCTAATTGCCCGTGATAGTACCAAATAACAGTGATGTCAAAACGGTTGTCATGATTAACCATAATCATGACAACCGTTTTTTTATGCAGTCAGAATAAAAGATATTTAAGTTGAATGAAAGATAGTTTTGGAATAGCAAAGGTGTTAAACTAAATAAAACTAACGGTTTAAAACTGGGGTACGTGACGGTAATAATTTCGGGGATTGATGATTAAAATCTGTAATTATGCACACTAGAAAGAATGGAAGACAGCTAATGAAAGTAGTGATTGTGGGCAGTACGCATGCCGGCACCGCCGCCGCCAAGCAAATCTTAACTCGGCATCCGGAAACGGCGGTAACGGTCTATGAACGACACGACAATATTTCGTTTGTGTCGAGTGGGATTTATTTATATTTAACGGGGAAAATTGATCGTCTTGAAGATATGTTTTATGCGTCACCCGAGGATTTAGTTAAATTAGGGGCCACGGTGCGTACGCAACATAATGTCTTACGAATCGATACCGCGCACAAGCAACTACAAGTCGCGGATATGCAAACAGGACGAGTCTTTGAAGATACGTATGATAAGTTGATCATGACGACCGGCTCATCGGTGGCGGTGCCCCCAATCATCGGCATCGATCAGGCTAATGTCTTGTTATGCAAAAATTATCAACAAGCGCAAGAAATCTATGCGACGGCTAAAGATCACCACCATATTGCCATTATTGGTGCGGGCTATATGGGGACTGAATTAGCCGAGAGTTACGCTGAAACAGACCATGAAGTGTCGTTGTTTCAATCGCATGGTCATATTTTAAACAACTATATCGGTGATGAGTTGTCTGATCGTGCCGTCCAATTATTACGCGATCAAGGCGTGCATGTGCATTTGAATCAACGGGTTACTGGATTTCGCAGTGATGATGATGGTCAGGTCGTGATTGAAGGGTCGCGCGGGGAGTACCGGGCGGACTTAGCGATCGTTTGTACCGGATTTGTGCCCAATACGGAATTATTGCGCGGCCAAGTCGAGATGGACAAGCATGGGGCCATTATCATTAATGACTATGTGCAAACGTCGAATCCGGATATTTACGCGGCTGGTGATTCCTGTGTCGTGAACTTTAATCCGACAGGCAAGCCGGCATATACGCCGCTTGCAACGAATGCATTGCGGCAAGGCGCCTTAGCTGGCATCAACGTCTTTGGCGATATTCAGCCCTATGTCGGGACCCAAGCGACGTCTGCGATGCAGTTATTTGATTATACGCTGGCAACGTCGGGGTTAACGTATGCCGCGGCCAAGCGTGATGATTTACCGATTCGACATGTGATCTATGATGGTCCTTGGCGGCCAAAATACATGCCAAACCCGACAGAACTGATTATTGACTTGGTCTATGATTATCAGACGCGGCAAGTCTTAGGGGCGCAATTTTGGAGTCAACATGATGTGTCGCAGTCAGCGAATACGATTTCAGTCATGATTCAAAATGGCAATACGATCGATGATTTAGCGTTTGTCGATATGTTATTTCAACCGAATTTTGATGAACCGTTCAACTATCTGAATTTAGTTGGGCAACAAGCCGTGGAACAAGAACGGCAGCTTGGTAACGATCAACCCCGAATTACGGCCATGGGTAATTGGCAATCAAAAAAATAAGTCACTTAACGATCAGCAAAATTTGTTGGTCGTTTTTTGATAAGTTTAAGCTGAATCAGCATAACTTATAAATTAAACAAAAATAGATTTAACTAGTGAAACTTAATTTAATTTGGGACTACTGATGATTGATAATAACGGGAGACTTTTCATCTTGATTAGTTTAAAAAGCATGCCGCGGTGGCGATGATTGCGGTTAAGGTACGATTAGCTTAAACTTAAACCAACCAAACTAACGGGTACTTAAGCCGGTTTGGGGTGGAGGGGTAAATGATGAAACGTAAACAGTGGTTATTAATGGTTGTCGCGCTAGTGGCCGTGGGCACTTTAGCTGGTTGTGGGTCTGGCAGTAGTGTTACCAGTGGCAGTGGTCATACGAAAGCTACCGCGCAAACTACCAGTAGCAGTACCAGCAGTGAGTCTAAGTTGACTAAGGATGAGGCCATTTTAAAGACAGCCCAACAGTTAAATGTGGATGGTAAATATAAACAGTCCAATAAAAAACTGAGTGCGATCGATTTGGCTGACTTGAGTAAAAAAGGGTTTGAAAGTTTAAAAACCGAATTTTTTGCGTTGCAAAAGAGTAATGACAAGTTTTTACTTAAGCAAAGTAAAAGTAATCGCCATCAAGCGGCCACGACCAAGAGTGGGGTGGCAACGACTAAGACGACAACGCCCGCAACTAACCATAGCTTTGACAGTTATAGTAAGTTTGTTGGGGACTACACCTTTTATAACTATGACAGTGACCGGCTGCAGTCAGATCTCACGATTGCATCTGACGGCACGGTGACGCAAAACAACAATGACGGGACGGCCTTTTATGGCACGGCGACGATCAAAGCCTCCAGTGCGACCGGTATTTTATCGTATGACGTCACCACTGACACGAATAAAACGAAATCAATTAGTGCTAATGTGGAAGTCGATGTCGTCTGGGACAGCGATAATGAACACGAAACTTATTATGGTTACACGTCGTATGACGGTGACAGTGTTTTGACTGATGGGAAAACGTATCAAGGCGACTTGGTCAATGAAGTTTGGATCAAATAATGACTGGCACGTGGCAAAAGGCCACGTGCTTTTTTGACTTGAGGAGGGGGACACATGCGACGAGACCAAAGGTTAGTGCTGCTGGGAAGTGGGTTACTAGTGGTGGGTTTATTAGCGAGTTGTCAGGCAGCTCAGTCGTCTGGGCCGAAACACCAAACGACCAAGACGGTCACGGTGAAAAAGGTGTCGTCATCAGTGACCACGCCAACTAGGCCCCAATTGCCATTTAAGCAGCTCGTTGCTAAAACGCTGGGACCAATCAAAGGGCAATCAGCAGTGGCGATTCAAACCACGACTGGGCAAACATATTACTGGCATAACCGTCAACAAAAAGCTGCGAGCGTAATCAAACTATTTATTTTAGCGACGGTGTATCAGCAAGTCGTTGATAAAACGTTGCGCTTAGATACCACGTATACGTTAAAAGCGCGTGATAAAGTTGGTGGGACGGGAAACTTACAAGCCCAAGCAGTTGGGACGCCAGTGACTTATCGAGCGTTAGTCAAAGCGATGATGACGGTGAGCGATAATACGGCCACTAACATTCTGATTCGCGCCGTTGGGGGCCGAACGGTAGTCAATCGAGAAATCGCGCGACTTGGCGCGACCAAGACGCGGTTGAATCGGTTGATGATGGATCAAACGGCACTAGCAGCTGGGCGCGACAATGTCACGTCAGTGGGTGACTTAAGTCGAGTTCTGATGCGGCTTTGGCATCATCGCTTGATTTCACCAGCGGCTGATACGGCAATGCTGAACTTAATGGCGGCTAATACGAATCATCAAAAATTACCGCGCTTAGTCAGTTCACAGCTGAAAGTTTATAATAAAACCGGTGAATTTGACACGTATGGCGTGGAAAATGATGCGGCGATTTTGGCCAAGGGGCGGCGGGCCATCGTTGTGGTGGCCTTATCACAAGGGGGGACCTTGGCCCAACAACTGCCGGCGATGAATCAACTTGGCCATCAAGTGACAACCACTTACTTCCATAAAGAATAAAAAATGCGACGCGACTAGCCCACAACTGAATTCAGAGTGGTGTTGCGTCGCATTTTGCATTAGACTGAGAACATCATCTAACACGGAGGTCGTCGTAATGGCTTATATCACGAAAAAGAAAATTGCCCAAGCTTTTCAACAAGTCGTCTTAGCCAAGGGCTTTGAGCGGACTTCAGTGACGGCGGTGATGGATACTGCTCACTTACGGCGGCAGACATTTTACGATTATTTTCAAGATAAATATGAATTATTAGCTTGGTTTATCGATGATACGATGACCGAAACTGTTGAGCATAACTTGAACTATCTCAAGTGGCCCGAAATCATTAAACTCGTTTGTTATGAATTAGATGCTAATCGGCAATTTTATGCGGAATGTATCAATACGCAACACGAAATCGATGTGACCGCGTTGATTGCTAATCACTTGGCCTACTTGGTCACACATTTAACGCCAGCCTGCGCTGATGTGCAAGCGGCGGATGCCTTGATCTGGTTATTATGTCTAGGAATTGCGCAGTCATTAGTCCACAATATTACGACCAATCATCCGGAAGACTATGAACAGTTAGCTGGTGCAGCTTTAACGGCGATTCAAATGACCTTGCAGATGCTAACTAATTAGGCCAAGCCGGTGTTTGAACTGGTAAATTCAGGGCGGTTAACCAATCCGGATCAGCTAGCTGCAGCATGGTTAGCGATAAGCCATGCATCCCGTTAGAGGTCAAAAAGGTCCCGGCTTTGTGAAAGTCTAACTGGAGTTGATTCAGCTGTAGGAGTTCATGGACATCATGGTTAAAGACCATTAGTTCTAAGGGTGGCGTGCCACCTAAGGAATTCACTAAGACCGCGTAATGATCGTTAGGTTGCCAATTGAAGTTGAGCTTTAACTTACTGATCAATTCTTGGGCCAAGCGTTCGGAAGATTGAAAGGGTTCTTTACGATAGCCGGGTTCACCGTGGATGCCGATGCCATAATAGATGTCACCGGGTTGCAGGGTAAATGACGCTTGGGCTTGACCAGGGAGTAAGGCCCCACTAGCCGCGACGCCAATTGTCTTGACCGCGGCCGTGACCTGCTTGGCCAAGGTCGTTAACATCGGGATCGTGGCGCCATTGAGGGCCGCAGCGCCTAAAATTTTGTGTACTAACACCGTCCCGGCGACCCCGCGACGGCGTTTTTTTAAGGACGCATTGTCAACTGAAATGTCGTCAGCGACTAACGCCATGCCTACTTCCCAACCAGCCGCCTGCAAAGTTGCTTGAGCTTGACCAAAGGCAGCCACGTCGGCAGGAAAGTTTTTGACAATAAAAAAGACCCGCTTTTTTTTGGTGACCGCTTGGGCGACTTTGACGATTTGGGCCGCTGTCGGGGGGGTGAAAATTGGGCCCATCACCGCGGCGGTCAGCATGCCGCGGCCAACATAGCCCCAATGAGCCGGCGCATGGCCGCTACCACCGCCAGCAATTAAAGGCACTTGGTCGTCTTTAAACCGTTGGTCGTAACAGCCATAGGTTTCAGGGACCCAAGTTAATTCGGGGTGGGCCCACTGAATCCCTTGGACCGCTTGGGCTAACGCTTGGTCGGGTTCATTGATAATTTGCATGTGGCTCACCAACTTTCAGTTATTTGCTCTCATTATACCGCACTTGGTTTATTGCCGGTGGTGGTCCAAACGGACAATTTTTGCATTTTGTCCGTCGATTTTGTAAGCGGATTCAGCTACAATTAACTTGTAAATTCAGAAAGGATTGTGATTAAGCATGAAAAAGATTATCAATGATCCAAAAGATGTCGTTCCTGAAATGGTCGATGGCCTTGTACGGGCCTATCCACAATATTTAAAGCAATTACCTGATACCGAAGCCATGGTGCGCAGCGATACGGCTTCGATGGCTGGCAAAGTCGGCATCGTCAGTGGTGGTGGTAGTGGTCATGAACCGACCCATGCCGGTTTTGTGGGCAAAGGCATGTTGAGTGCCGCCGTTGCTGGGCAAGTCTTCACGTCACCAACGCCTGATCAAATCTACGCCGCAATTAAGGCAGTCGATCAAGGTAAAGGGGTCTTTTTAGTCATCAAGAACTATTCTGGTGATGTGATGAACTTTGATATGGCGAAAGATATGGCTGAAATGGATGATATCGACGTTAAATCTGTCGTCGTCGATGATGACATCGCGGTCGAAGATAGTCTTTATACGCAAGGTCGTCGGGGCGTTGCTGGTACGTTATTCATGCATAAAGTGCTGGGCGCCGCTGCTGATCAAGGCGCTAGTCTGGACGAATTAGATCAATTGGCCCAAGCGGTGTTACCACATATCAACACGATTGCGGTCGCCTTGTCAGCCGCAACCGTTCCAGAAGTGGGTAAGCCTGGTTTTGAACTCGCCGATGACGAGATTGAATACGGGGTTGGGATTCATAGTGAACCCGGCTATCGGCGCGAAAAAATCAAGCCATCAAAGGACTTAGTCGCGGAATTATTAGGCAAGCTCGATGATAGTTTGCAACTTGATCAAAGTCATCAATATGCGGTCTTAGTCAACGGGATGGGTGCGACCCCCTTGATGGAACAATATGTCTTCAGCCATGATTTACTCGATGCTTTAGCTGAAAAGGGCATTAAACCAGCCTTTATGAAAGTCGGTAGTTATATGACGTCGATTGAAATGGCTGGAATCTCCTTAACGATTTTTGACTTAACTGATGCGAAATGGCTCGATTATTTGAACTATCCAGTTGAAACGATTGCTTGGTAGAAAGGACGATGCAAATGTTAACGGCACAAAATACCATTACTTGGCTCGACAAATTTGGCGATGCGATTGAAAAAAATAAAGCTTATTTAAGTGATTTAGACACCCCGATCGGTGATGGCGATCACGGTAATAATATGGCGCGGGGATTGACGGCAGTTAAAGCGGCCTTGGCCGATAAAGATGATGCTGATTTGACCACGGTTTTTAAAACCATTGCGATGGCTTTGATCAGTAAAGTCGGCGGTGCTTCTGGCCCCTTGTATGGGACCGCCTTTCTAGAAATGGCTAAAGCCAGCAAGGCCGGGACGACTGACTTGCCAACGTTATTAGCGGCTGCCTTAGCTGGGATTGAAAAGCGTGGTGGCGCCGAAGCTGGCGATAAGACGATGATTGATGTCTGGACTCCCGTTTTAGCCGCTGTTCAAGCGGGCAATTTAACGCAAGCGGTTATCGATGATGCGGTTGAAAGTACCAAACCAATGATCGCTAAAAAAGGCCGGGCATCTTACTTAGGTGAACGGTCCGTGGGTCATTTAGATCCAGGTGCGGTTTCAAGTGGCTATCTCTTTACCGCCTTACTAGAAGTGGAGGCTAACTAATGAGTTTAGGCATTGTGATTGTTTCCCATGTCCCTGAAATTGCGGCCGGCGTAACGACTTTGATCAAGCAAGTAGCCGCCGATGTATCGATTACCTTTGCGGGTGGAACCGATGATAACCAAGTTGGGACGAGTATGGCAAAAATCAGTACGGCGTTTGATGACAATGCGGCTGATGAATTACTGGCTTTTTACGATTTAGGTAGCGCCAAAATGAACTTGGAAATGGCGATTGAAATGAGTGACAAGTCGGTGCATTTATATGACACGGCCTTAGTTGAAAGTGCGTATACGGCCGCGTCATTATTACAAGCAGGGGTGGATTTGACCGCGGTCGAAGCCCAACTTGCACCGTTGAAAATTAAGTAAGGATAGGTGAGCGGGATGCATGGATTTTTAGGTGAATTTCTTGGCACGATGGTGCTGATTGTATTTGGGGTCGGCAGTGGTGCTGGCGTTAACTTGAAGAAAACGTATGCGCATGCGCAAAATTGGACGTTTATCTCCTTAGCCTGGGGCTTAGCGGTCACGTTTGGGGTCTATGTGGCCGGTCAATTTGGGTCACAAGGTCATTTGAATCCGGCGGTCACGATTGGGTTTGCGCTATTCGGCTTTTTCCCTTGGGCTCAAGTGATGCCTTATTTATTGGGCCAATTCTTAGGCGCTTTTGTTGGGGCAGTTGTGGTCATGATTCAATATTACCCACACTTTAAAGCGGCTAAGAGTCCCGCTGATGGCAACAGTGTTGGTATTTTTGCAACGGGCCCAGCGATTCCCAATCCGTTATTTAACTTCTTAAGCGAAACGATTGCGACGTTCTTCTTTATCTTCCCATTATTGAATCTTGGCAACTTTACGCAAGGTTTGAAACCATTGATCGTTGGGTTATTGATTGTCGTCGTTGGGCTGACGCTTGGTGGGACGACAGGCTTTGCCATCAATCCGGCCCGGGACTGGGCGCCACGATTTGCTTACACGATTTTACCAGTACCTAACAAGTCGAGTGCCAATTGGTCTTATGCTTGGGTCCCAATGTGTGGGCCACTCTTAGGTGGGATTTTAGCTGCTGGACTGCAAGCTTTGATTGCTTAGTTAAGTTTGGGAACTTGGCTGGGTTGTCGCTTCCAGTTAGTCATAGTTCCATCTGCCATGGGGGACAGTCCAAGCCTGTGGCCCGGTCTTGAACTTCGTTTTCAAGCCTAAAGTTCAAGTCTTGAAAGACGCCCGTGGTGTAAGCGCGAAAAACCATCGCACTAACACCACCTACATGGCAGATTCCATTATGACTAACCTCCAGCTAAGTTAACTGAAAATTTGATAGCATACTAAAAAAGACCATAGCTTGCTATGGCCTTTTTTAGTATAAGCATTAAGAGAATAGGACAACCATGCATGTGTTGCCGCACGCGCTTAATTGAGAACACTAGTCGATTGATTGGATGAGTTGTGCTTTGATACCGGCTACTAGTGGCGCATTAAGAAACTGCACATTTAAGCTGGAGGTTGGACGCCATGGAATTAGCTGTGTTAGTGGCGTTTGCACGATGTACTTTTCGTGCTTATGCCACGGACGTTTTTAAGACTTGGGCTTTAGGCTTAAAAACGAAGCTCAAGACGTTTCTCAGGCTTGGGCTGGTCCACACCGCTAATGGAATGACGGCCGACCGGAAGCGGCAATTTTAGTTACGTTGGCTGACCGGATTAACGGTGTGATTCTTGGCGCGTTGTTGTAATAAGTAATGCAAGGTCCCAAAGACAGCGCCGACTAGTGCGGGGACAAGCCAATCCATCCCGCTGGCAGCTAAAGGCATAAAGCTTTGAACGTGTGCCATGGCTCGCCCAAGGGCACTTTGACTAACGACCGTTGGAAAGGCTGCGACCATGTCAAAGACGGCTGGTACGACAGTAAAGACTACGACCCAACGATAAACCACGGCGGCTTGATGGAACAATGGTGATAAGATCGATAAGAAGATCAAAGCCATGGCTAAGGGATATAGGAACATCAAAACGGGTGTTGACCAGGCAATGATTTGGTTGAGGCCGATGTTGGCAGTTAGAAATGACGCCAAACAAGTGAGTCGTAACCAAGCCTTGTAACTTAAAAAGCTAAAATGTTTGTGGAAGTCTTGGGCAAAAGCTGCGACTAACCCGATGGCGGTCGTCAAACAAGTGGTGATGATCAACACTGCTAAGACGGCTTGGCCAAACGTCCCCATGTAGTGGTTAACGATTTGGTTAAAAGCAACGCCACCATTGTCAGATAGCTTGAAAGCACCTAGTGATTGCGCACCTAGTAAGATTAAAAGCACATAGATGAGGCCTTCAAAACTCATTGAAAATAACCCGGCGCGAGCGGTGACCCAAGCGGCCTTGTTAGGATCAGTTTGACCCATGAATTTGACGGCGGTAACGATCGTGACCCCTAACGCTAAGCCGGCTAAGGCATCCATCGTGTTGTAGCCTTGTAAAAAGCCATTGGTGAACCCAGCTGTTTGGTAAGCGGCGGTCGCGTTAGTACTGCCAGCGTGGGCCAAAGGACTACTGAAGGCGACAAAGAAAATCACGACTAGTAAGCCCAAAAACAAGGGGTTCAGTAATTTACCAACGCGACTCATGATTTTATGTTGTTCGAGTGACAAGTAATAAGCGAGACCAAAGAAAGCCGCTGAGAATAGGAGTAACCCGAGCGTTTGATATTTAGCTGAGAAGAAGGGGGCTAAGCCAACGGTAAATGAAACGGTTGCTGTCCGAGGCGTTCCGAAGAATGGGCCAATCGTAAAGTGGATCAAAACCATAAAGACGATCGCAAACGTCGTGCCCAAAGGTTTACCAATATCATAGACACCTTTAGATTTGGTGACACAAACGGCTAAGACCGATAATAGTGGCAGTACGACCGCGGTAACTAAAAAGCCCACGGCCGCCATGCCCCAGTGACTACCAGCCAATTGGCCAAGATGCAATGGGAAAATCAAATTGCCGGCCCCAAAGAAGAGCGCAAAGATCATTGAGCTTAAAGTGACATAATCACGTTTGGTTAAGTGTCGTTTTTGAACTTTATTTAGCATGAAATTAACCTCCAAATTTTGCGGTTAAACAAAAAAACGTCCTTGCACACTGAACTTAAATTCAGTAAACAAGGACGTTTAAAACGCGTTACCACCTTAGCTTCGTCACCCCATTGCTGTGATGACCTCACAGGTACGGCTAGTGACCGGTCACTAGCGATACCCTGGCTCGATAATGGGAGCACCCAACTGCCGCTAAGTCTTAGACTATCGCCGCAGCCGCTCGAAACTGATTTTCGGTTAAAGATTCGGGATGCCCTTTCACCACACTGGCACTCGCTTGACCCGGAATCGTTAACTTACTGTGTTTCTCGACGCGTTTGTTAACCGTTTTTTAATGTGTTTATAATTTAACGCCGAGCGTTGAATTTGTCAACGGCTTTTTTGAAAAAAAGAAAATCATTAGTGCGAAGTGGACCGGAAAGTTAGATAATGGACTTATTCAATCTTTGAGAAAAGCAGGTGACAAGATGACCACGCAGCCAACTGAACCGACAGCGCCGACTTGGCAGGCGAATCAAAACCGCCATACTCGTTTTCGGACGATCGTCGGGGTCTTACGTAAATACAATGTTTTAAGTAATCTCGCCCGGCAAAAGCACCCGCAACAAGTTCGGCTGGCCTTTGAAGAATTAGGGCCGACTTTTATTAAAATCGGGCAAATTTTATCATCGCGAACGGACATCGTTAAACCAAGCTTTGCGAATGAATTTAAAAAATTACAAGATAACGTTAAAAGTGATCCGTTTGATATCGTGCAGCAGACGATTGAAACCCAAACGGGTCAGCCGCTGACGGCAATGTTTGCCAGTTTTGATGAGCAGCCGTTTGCCTCGGCTTCAATGGGGCAGACCCATCATGCTGTTTTACTGAATGGTCAAAAAGTGGTCGTTAAAGTGCAGCATCCGGGTATCGATGCGGAAGTGGCGCTGGATATTTCGTTATTTGAACGTGCCTTACCGTTGTTACGTTATATTCCAGAGTCTTCGGTCATTGACTTGCGTGAGATGGTGGCTGAAATCAAACGGTCGTTATTCAATGAATTAGATACAAGTATTGAAGTCAAAAATGGCGCGCGTTTTTATCGGTTGAATAATCATGATGATATTATCCGTGTGCCACGGGTCTATGATAATTACAGTACCCAAAAAGTACTGGTCAATCAGTATATGGCTGGGACGAGTATCCAACATTTTATGGCGACTTTGAATGCGGCCGATGAAGTCGATGATCATCAATATGATGATGAGCGGCGCTACTTGGCGCAAACGTTGGTGGCGAACTTTTTGAAGCAAGTTTTTGAAGATGGGTTCTTTCATGCCGACCCTCATCCAGGGAATATCTTGTTACGTGAATTACGGCCACAAGACATGGGCTATCATGAAACTGGGCCGCGCAAAGCCGGCCATTTGACCAAACCAACGTTGCCGCCATATCGCTTGATCTATTTAGATTTTGGGATGATGGGGTCGATCAGTCCAGCACTAATGGATGGGATTGCTAACGTGGTCATTGCGGTGACGACTGAAAATACCCGTCAAGTTGGTAAAGCGATTTTGGCGATTTCAAATCGCACGGGTGAAGTGGATGAAGAAGCCTTTTTTAGCGCGTTAGCCCCGTTTTTAAGTCAGTATTACAACTCTGGTTTGGGGGATATCGACTTTCAGGGGTTGCTGTTTGAAATGGTTAAGGTTTGTCGGACGAATAATATTCAAGTGAATCCGGCTGTAACGATGCTGGGTAAGGCGTTTGGGACGATCGAAGGGATTGTTGAGACCTTGGATCCGAGCTTATCGATGATGGATGTCGCTCGGCCGTTTGCGCGTAAATACATGCGTGAACATTTTAATTTTCGCAGTGAATTAGAGGATGGGGCGTTGGCAACGTTGCAAAGTTTACGCGATGCGCCGAAGTTGCCCTCACGATTATTATCAGCCTTAGATACTTTTGAGAATGGTCAAACCCGGGTCAATATCGTGTTCTCACATCGTAAGTTGTTTATCGATCGCATTGATTCGATGGTCAATAAGATCGTGCTCGCCGTGATTTTGGCGGCCTTGATCGTCGGGTCGTCGCTACTGGTGCAAAGCCATCCCGATAATAACTGGATCACTAATATTGGTATCTTTGGTTACGTGACTGCCGTGGTCGTGATTATCGGTTTGGCGGTCGGAACGCTCCATGCGTGGTTTCGGCATTGGCGCCATAAATGAATAACAATTCTGACTGGCGCTTGGATACCTTTGTCCAAGCGCTTTTTGGTTGTTCAGGCCAATCAAAAAACGCCAGCAAATTGCTGACGTTTTGAGCTTAATATTCGCTGCCTAAGAAACGGGCACAATAAGCGGCAAGAATGGCACCGACTTCGGGGGCTAAGATATAGACCCAGAGGTGTGAAATGGCGGTCCCACCGGCAAAGATGGCTGGTCCGATTGACCGGGCGGGGTTTAATGATCCACCGGTTAAGTTCAAGGTAACGATGATCAAGAAGGCCAATGTGATCCCGATGACTAAACCGGCGAAGTCTGAATTGCCATGTTCGTCGCTAGTGACATTTAAGATGACCATCAAGAAGAGGAAGGTTGCCAATGCTTCAACGAAGAAGGCCATCCCACTATTGATTTTGGTAAAGTCAGTTTGGCCTAATGAGTTAGTTGCTAAACCTAAGGCACTCACAAAACTCCGAATGGCGGCAGAAGCCACGATGGCACCTAATATTTGACCAACAATGTAGCCCAAAGCATCTCGAGCTGGCATACGGCGGTTGATCAACATAGCCGTGGTAACGGCCGGGTTGAAGTGCCCACCTGAGATGCCACCAAACGCGTACGCTGAAACGGTAATGGCGAGCCCAAAGGCTAACCCAATTGTTAAGACGTCACCTTTACCGATGACGACTGCGCCAGTCCCGAGAAAGACTAGCATGAACGTGCCGAGAAACTCGGCAAAATATTTGCGCATGAAATCCACGCTCCCTTAAATAATTAGAATTGCTACTACAAACTTATTTTACGATAGTTTGCGGCTAGTGGGGTATGAAATGCTCACGATATTAATGATTTAGATAAGTTAAATACAATTGTTTAGATATTATTGAAAACGATTACGATGGTGATGAGTGAGAATTTAGCGTCGTAAAACGTTGGTCAATCATTTGTAGTGATAATTTTATTGTTAAGTTAAATAAGATCAACGCTTGGGTTTTAAAGTAAGTAACTTTACAAAAGCGGCGTGGAAAGGTTGTTGGTTAGCGGACTATTTTTAAAACGAACGATTAGGCCCTAAATGCGGGCGTCGTGCTTTATAATATAAACAAAGTGATTTAAGGGGGAGCGAGCATGCGTTTTTTACATACCGCCGATTGGCATTTAGGTAAAAAGCTACACGGCTTTGATTTACAAGCAGAACAACAGACGGCTTATGAGCAGATTTTACAATTAGCGTTGACTGAAAAAGTTGATGCGGTGGTAATTGCCGGTGACTTATATGATCGGGCGATTCCAAATGAAACAGCTGTTAAGCAATTGAATGCGATGCTGATCGATTTAAATTTGAAACATCAGTTACCATTGTTAGCGATTAGTGGTAACCATGATAGTGCGGCGCGGTTGCGGACCGGGAGTGACTGGTTTAAGGCCACGGATTTTTATTTGCACACAACGGTGAGTCAGGCGTTAACACCAGTGACACTAGGCGATACGCAATTCTTCTTATTACCGTACTTTGAACCATTTGAAGCACGGCAGTATTTTCAAGATGAGACGATCAAGACCGTTCAACAAGCGATGGTCAAGTTGGTCGCAGCGATGCAAGCCCAATTCGACCCAACTAAAAAGCACGTCTTAGTAGCGCACTTCTTTGCGGCTGGTAGTACTCATGTTGACTCGGAAACCCAAGTGACCGTGGGGGGCTTAAATGCCATTCCGGTTGACTTATTAGCGCCATTTGATTATGTCGCTTTGGGACATTTACATGGTAAAGATGCCTTGCATGCTGACCGCGTGCGTTATAGTGGGTCACCGGTTAAGTTCTCGATTTCAGAAGCACAACAAACCAAAGGTGTTTGGATCGTCGATACGGATCCGTTTGCAGCGACTTTTAAACCATTGACACCATTGCGGGATGTACGGGTCATTAAAGGGGCCTTTGCAGACTTGACGCAACCGGCCTTTTATCAACAGCAAGCGCAAGATGATTATTTATCCGTTCAGCTAACTGACCAACAAGTAATCCCCAACGTGATGGCCGCCTTACGGGAAATTTATCCACATATCATTGATTTAGAACGGGTCAATGGGCCGGTTGTGACCGATAATCTGGTTACGAAAGTCGATCCTAATTTAGATCCGATGTTGCTGATGCAGGCATTCTTTGAACAAACGACGGATCAAGCATTAACGAAGCAACAAACCCACTGGGCACAAGCCGCCTTGACTGCGGCCAATAAGGAGGCTTAGCATGCGACCATTAAGTTTAACGTTAGATTACTTTGGCCCATATCGGCATCAAACCATTGATTTTACCAAGTTCAATGATTTTCCAGTCTTCTTAATTAGTGGGAAGACTGGGGCTGGGAAGACCACGATTTTTGATGCGATGTGTTTTGCTCTATTCGGAGGGACTTCTGGTGGTGACCGGGATGTACGGCAGATGCGTTCCGACTTTGCTACCGATGATGAAACTACTCAAGTGACGTTTGAATTTGAACATCAAGGTAAGGTATATCAACTCGTTCGGGAACCTGAACAAGTTATTGCTAAGAAACGCGGCGAAGGGACCCATAAACAAATTGCCAAAGTGACGTTAACCGTTTTTGACGATGCCGGTACGGAAGTCGACCAAATGGTCAAGGTCAACGCCGTCCAAGCCTACATTCGTGACTTGTTACAGTTGACGCGCGAACAATTCTCACAAATCGTGTTATTACCCCAAGGCCAATTTCGCCAATTTTTAATGGCCAATAGTGATGATAAAGAAAAAGTCTTACGCGATATTTTTGGGACGAGTTTATACAGTCGGTGGGCCCAACAACTAAAGCAACAATTAAAGCAACAACAAGCTGCCAATCAGGTCGCTACGCAAACCTTAAAGACGTATCAACAGCAACTGACGTGGCCGGCAGATATAACCGCTGAAGTCGCTGATTTAGCGCCCCAAGCAGCAGTAGATCGCCAATTAACCATCCAAGCGACGCAAACAGCGCAACAGACCGAATTGGCGGCAACGTTAACCGCCGCTAAAGCGGCCTTGAAACAAGCCCAGGCCAATGAACAAGTGGGCCAAACATTACATGATAATCATCTGGCTTTACAACGGTTACAAGCTGACCAACAAACCTTAATTGACCAGCAAGCGACAATTACGGCCAAGCGCGCTCAAATCAAGGTCTTAGATTGGGGCCAAACCTTGGCGACACCAATGAGCCAGCTCAAAGCAGCCCAACAACAAGTGGCGGCTCAAACTGCCGTGCAAGCTGAATTAAGGCAGCAACAGACGGACTTAGCACTTGCTGAAACGGCCGCCCAAGCTGATGTTCAAGCAATTGCGGCCCAGGCGCCAGCGGCTAAAAAGCGGCAGGCACTGATCGTGTCCTTGACAGCTAAAAAAGACATCTACCAGCACGTCGATACGACTAAGGCGGCCTTAGCAACGGCCCAGCAGGCGTTGAAGCAAGCCGAAGATAACGCACAACAGTTGACGCAAAAAGTCACTCAGCTAACGACTAAACAGGCGACTTTAACGACTCAAGGGGCAGCACTACCAGAGCTATTAAAGCAACAAACGGCTTTAACGACCCAACGGCGTGACTTGGAAGATTTGGTCAGAAGTACCAGTGCGGTTGAAGATCAACAACGAGTGATTGACCAACAAAAACAAGCTTTAGTTGCTCAACAAGCAACGGTAGCGGCTAGAACTCAAGCAGCTAGTGCGGCCGAAGCCACGTATCAGCAGTTAGATAGTGACTGGGCTAGTGCCCAAATCGCGGTCTTGAGTCAGCGCCTCAAGCCAGGCACGCCTTGTCCGGTATGTGGGGCAACCACGCATCCAAAGCCTGCGGCGACCACGACGACGACTGTTACTGAGGCGGCTGTAAAAGCCGCGCGCTTGGCCAGCACTAAAGCGGCCACAACATTAGCTGAAGCGAAGAGTCAATTGACCAACTTGCAGGCGCAATTAACGGCTGCCCAAACGCAACTAGCTGATTTAGTGGTGGCCTTGAAGCAGGCTGCTGAAGCTAAATTACCAATGACTTATACGACTTTGGCGCAATTGCGTGCCGATATGGCCATTACGCAAACACAGCTATTATCCGCACAAATGACGAATCAACGGGCGCAGACGAAAGCCCAGACTGCCCAGGATGAGTTGAAACGGCTGATGCTCGAATTAACGGCGGCTACCAATCAACAAGCGACCCAAGCAACCGTCGTCACGACGACAAAGCAAACCGTCGTCAAATTACAGACGCAATTGGCGGACCAGCAACAGCAATTGTCTGCAGATTTTAAAACCTTAAGCGAGTTAGAAACTTATTTATCAACCTTGACCACAGCTCAAAATGAGTATGAACAAGCCCAAGCGGCGGCTCAAGCCAAATTACAACAAGTGCATGAACAACAATCAGCCGTGACTGCTAAACAGCATACGACTGCTGATTACTTAGCGGCGGCCCAAGCCACAGTTACTGAACAGACGGCGGTCTTAACGACAGCGATGACTGAGGCGTGGGGGGCACCAGACTTCGACCGGTTGACGCAGCTGTTAGCGACCTTGTCACAACTAGCCGATTTACGTACAGCGGTCCAAACGTATGATCAACAGTGGTCACAATTGACTGGTCAACTGGCCACACTTAAACAAGCGATTGCGGATCGGCCAGTGCCTGATTTAGCACAATTAACGGCTAAAACGCAGGCGGCGGTAGCACATGCTGACCAAGTTGAGGCACAATATTATGAGCTTAGTCAGACCTTGCAAGCAAATCAGCAACTTGTACGCCAAATGCAAGCGACCCTGACTAAGGTGCATGATCAACAAGCTGATTTAGCGGCGATGGCCCAACTATCAGCGGTAGCCAATGGGACGGGGCAACAAAAGTTGAGCTTAGAACGGTTTGTCTTGCAAACGTATTTGCAAAAAGTTTTAGTGGTCGGTAATACGCGATTGCAACAATTAACCGGTGGTCGCTATCAATTCCAATTAGATGCCGCGGTTGGGACATATCGGAATGGGACCGGTCTAGAAATCAATGTTTACGATGATAATGCTGGTAAGGTTCGCAGTGTGCATACGCTATCTGGTGGGGAAAGTTTCATTGCCGCCTTATCGTTGGCGTTGGCCTTGGCGGAAGTGATTCAGACGCAAGCTGGTGGGATTAAAATCGACGCGCTATTTATTGATGAAGGGTTTGGCTCGCTAGATGAAGATGCCTTAGCCATGGCAATGGAAGCTTTACAAACAGTTGAGGGCCAGTCACGAATGATTGGTATCATTAGTCATGTGAGTGAGCTGGAAGAACAATTGCCAGCCCAACTGCAAGTGATTCCTGATGGTAATGGTGAGAGTCATATTAAGTATCAACTGAGTTTTGACTAAGCTTAATGGCAGGTCAACCACCCCCTCATGGCTAAAATTGCGCTATACTGGTTAGCAAGTTAGTTAGACGGAGGTGTCAGCGTGAAACAATACGCGATTTTTGATTTGGACAACACGTTGCTTGATTTTACTCGTGGTGAAACCGAGGGCGTGACGCAATTACTACATCAATATGGTGCACAAGATGTGACGCAAGGCTTACACATCTATCAACAAATTAATCATCAGGTCTGGCAAGCCATTGAACAAGGGGCCGAACGTGAGCCCCTCTTGAATAGCCGTTTTGCCAAGACGTTCCAGCAATTAGGCATCCAAGTGGCCGGTCCGGTGGTTGAACAACAGTATCGCCATCATTTGGATACGAACTATTACACCTTGCCAGGCGCGACGCAATTGTTGGCGCAATTAAAACAAGCGCAGGTGACGTTGATTGCTGGCACGAATGGTATTAAGGCGACCCAGTTGCGTCGCTTAGCTGGATCAGGCTTAGCACCGTATTTTGATCAAGTCTTTATTTCAGAAGATGTTGGAGTGGCGAAACCGGATGCCCGCTTTTTTGCCCCCATATTTAAACGAAATCCAGCTTTAACGGCGACAAATGCGCTAATGATTGGCGATGGCCTACAATCTGATATTTTAGGTGCCCAGCAGGCGGCTTTACCTAGTGTGTGGTTTAATCCGCAGCACCTTAGTCATGCCGCTGCGATTCAACCAACCTACGAAGCTGATTCATATGCTGCCATCGCTAAACTGATTTTAGCGTAAATGATAAACGACTTAGTCCTGACTAGGTCGTTTATTTTATTTGGCGTTACAATAGAACAAAACTGTTTCACGTGAAACAAAATGAAAGGGGAAAACACAAAGTGGCCTTATCTTATCAAGCTTTATTAACCGCGGTACCGGTCGTCTTAAAGGCGGGTAATGTTCCCAATATTGTTGGCGAAGCGGGTATCGGTAAATCGGCACTAGTGGCTGAGGTGGCGCACCGCTTGCAAGCAAAGTTATTCACCACAGTCGTGAGTTTGTCAGAAAAAGGGGACTTAGCCATTCCAGTCCCACCGTTAACGAGCGACTCCTTTATTCAAACGAAAGCCTATGGACAGTTAGCTGATGTGCAATATGGCTATGCGCATACGTTAATTGCCATTATTAGCTACGCCGAAGCGCATCCGCAACAACCGATTATTTGGTTTTTAGATGAGTTCAATCGCGGCACCCAAGCGGTTCAAAGCGAATTGATGAACCTCGTTTTACAACGGACCATCAATACGTTAACTTTGCCAGATCAAGTCCAGCTGGTGTTAGCAGAAAACCCAGATGCCAGTATGACTGGGTTTGCCGCCAGTGACTATGGGGTTGTTGCTGGGGATGCGGCGATTAAAGATCGGACCGTTCGGCTAGTCATGCGTACCGATGCGGGCGATTGGCTCCACTGGGCCGCACAAGTCCCAGCCGGAAAAACTGAGCCCAATATTCACCCGCTCGTGCAACAGTTTATTGGTGCTGATGCAACGCGGCTTAATCAAGCCGATGCGCAGGGTGACTTGGTCGCAACACCGCGTGCTTGGCACCGGGTCTCGCAAAACTTAACTGTCTTGCTGACACTTTCAGCGGCCGAACAAGCTGCCGTCGCGTTAGACATCTTCCAAGGTGATGTTGGTGAGACGTTGGGGTTAGCGTTTTATCAATTCTTAGAACAACAAGCGATTCAACTAACGCCAGCGGATCTTTACACGAGTCAACCAGTTGGTGCAGTGGTACCGGCGCCAGTATTAAAACAATTTCAGGCGATGAGTGAAGCGCAAAAGAGTACGTTGTTGGCAAGTTGTCTGCAAATGACGAACCAGTATCCATTAACAGATGATCAACTGGCTGGCCGCTTTTTACAGTTATTGCAGTTACTTAGTCCCGATGGTCAATTTGCATTGGTACAACAGATCGGGCAACACCGTGATTTGCTAAAACAGCTGTATACCGCTAATATTGCGCAGACGAGTCCATATGTGACGGCCCTTTACCAATATCTACAACAAGTTGCGAGTTGGTCAAATCAATAGGAGGTCTTGACCATGATAAATAACGCAGCGGCCTACGCCACTTGGCGTCAGCAAGTATTGACCATGCCTGAAAACCCGCCGACCGCAGCGGCAGCTGTGATGATCCAACGGGCCATCATCGAACTACTAGCAACAGATCAATTTTATGGCGAAGTGTTGACCCGCTTACCACGACAAACTGAGCCACAATTGACCGCGCCGTTTGCTCTGATCTGGCAAGCCAATCGCTTATGCTTACAATTTGCCGCGCAGCCGTTAGCACAGACGTTTACCCGTTTTGACGAATTGCAAGCTGGCCTTAAACATGTGGCGTTACATGTCATTTGGCAACACCCGCTCCGTTATCGCCAACAGGTCCAATCGCAGCCACAGTTAGTGCAATTAGCAACTGATTTGGCAGTGAACCAGTATGTGAGTGGATTGCCTAAAGGTAGCCCCCAACTAGCCACGATTCAACCGACCGTCGCCGTGCCGTTACCAATCAAAGCTGACTCACAAGTGTATTTACGTCTGCTGCAGTCGGCAGCTGAAACTAGTCATACGACTGGTGACACAACAGCATCAGCGGATAAGACGCGCCAGCAAGCTAATCCCCAACCAGCAGCTGGAGCTGGCACTGCCCAGACGATGATCGATAGTCCACATAGTTGGCAAGCAACGACTGGTCAATTGACGAATCCAAACTTAGCGCAAGCCCGCTTGCAGCAGTTGACCCAAACGGCATGGCAACAAACGACACTAGCGAATCGCGGCCTCGTTGCTGGACAAATCGTCACGCAATTACAAGTGACGCGGCAACCAGCGGCGTTAGATTGGCGGCGGTTACTGGCAACTGGCATCGGTCAAATGCCAGTGGGAAAGCGACCATCACGTGCCCGGTTTAATCGGCGCCAACCGACGCGCATGGAGTTGCCTGGCCAAATTAGTGATCCGCAGCTGCAAGTGCGCGTTTATGTGGATCATTCGGGTTCGATTAGTGATACCACCTTACAATACTTATTGAGTCAAGTGGCGACGTTGACCCAAGCGATTGCCGCAACGATTACGGTCAGTACGTTTGATGCCGTGGTTCAACCCGGCCAAGTCTATCAGGCCAATTTACCGCAACAGATTCGGTTTACACGTGTTGGCGGTGGTGGGACGGTGTATCAAAGTATTTTTGATGACTTAAAACGGTGCCATGCGACTAATCGGACGACCTTAGCCTTGATTTTAACCGATGGTCAGGGAGAACGAACGGTAGTTTCGCACGGGTTCACGAACGTTATTTGGCTATTAGCGACCGCCCATGACCGGTTATCGGTACAACCGGTTATTGGCCGAGTCGTGACATTTAAACCGGGGGAGGATCATGATGACGATACCTTTAAAGCCAACTGATATGCAGTCGTTATTAACACACGACCACCGTTATCAACGCGCCGTTGCCGTGTTGCATGATGACTGGTTGACGATCATGGCGGATGAAACGCGAGCAGATCGGCAACGTATTCAACCTGATGATCTTTACTTTGCCCAAGCACTACTGGCGAGTGGGGCGGTGACCAGTCAAGCTGACTTTACGAGTTATGCCGGTGTCCAAGCGTTGCGACAGCGACTTGGTAATCAACTGAGTCCAGCGGCGCAACAAGCTTTAATCAAGCCGTATCTATAAAAAAGCAGTGCCTTGAAGTCGATTGATTTCAAGGCACTGCTTTTTTATTAGATTGCCAAAAACTTGGCCCAAGTTTGTTGGCATTGGGTGATATCGGGGTGACTCCCTTGTCGTAGCCGGGTTTGTAACCCAATCCGAGCTTCCAATAAGCTTTGTGCTAATCCCATACTAGATTGTGTGGCCACAATTGTTTGATTGGCCTGACCCTTTAAAATGACCGAGGCCATTAAAGTTAAATAGTCATCATAGAAACGGTCAGTGATTTGTTTAACGTCGGTATCGGTCGTCGCAAATTCGGCGACGGCGTTATCAATCAAATCGCCAGCAGGCTGATCAGTTGTGGTGAGCCCTTGCGTCAATAACATCATTAAAATGGTCAACGGGCTTTCACCAGCTTGTTCGAGTGCCTGCATGGCTTGGGTTGTCGCAGCTAACATAAGCTGATGATAGTGTTGTAACGATTTGATATAAATCGTATGTTTATCACCGAGAGCGTTGTAAAGGCTTTGCTTTTTGACGCCGCTCGTCGCGACAATCTCATCCATTGACGTGTGATAGTAGCCATTTTGCCAGAATAGTCGCATGATCTGGTCGATGACTTGGGTATTATCAAATGTTTTCTTGGCGGGCATGCTAGGTTCCTACTTTCGTGTGTAATCGTTAAAATCAGTATAGCATAAGCGCTTGTCACTGAAATTACAGGATTGTTGCCGAGTTATTAATTTCTTTATTTTAATAGGAAGTTTTAATCTAAACCAGTCGATTTAAAAGGCAGAAGATATTATTATTGCAATATTTATAAGACTAGAACCAATTTGAAAATAAATATAAATCTACCAATGGCGGCGGTGAATCCGTTATCATGGCGAAATGTGCTGTTTAAAATAGTTATAGCTATGAAAGATAATAGCTAATAATTAATCACATTGAAATCTCATTATAATATAATGTTAAGAGTTTTATTGATTAAATGGGTCAACAAAATACCATGAAATGATTTTTTTGATAACTAACAAACCTTGATATTAAACTGATTACAGCAGTTTTTATAAATTGTTTTATGATTTTATGAATATGAGGAATTGCCAATAAAGGTGTTAAAAAGGCATTTTGAACTGTTAGTTAAGCCACTTCATCAATTGACAATGTTTACGATTACATGCTATATTTTCGTTGCTGATAGGGACCATTTGGTCGTGCACTATCGGTCGTCAACAGTCAGTTTTATAAATCAATTAATTGTAGAGCGACGCGAAAGGGGTGGTTAGATGATGCGTTGGGTATTAGGACTAATCGGACTCAGTTGGGGTTGGTTACCATTAAAGAGCAGTGCCGATGTTCAACAAAGTACTTATCATGTCACTGTCGCCACCTCTAGTCGTGCCACGCAAGGCGATGCCATTAATCAAGGACCGCTTTCGGGGGTGCTTCCGCAGATGAATGAATCACAGCAGTGGGTGCTGTGCGGAATCACGTTACTAATCATTGGGTTATTAGGACTACTGATCAAACTCTGGTGGAATAACCATCAACAAATAAAGGAGCAATCGTGATGAAGAAATATGTAGGAACTGTTATTGCTAGTCTCTCACTATTAACTGCACTACCCTTAGCTGCCAATGCTGATGATACTAATACAGAAAAGCAAACGACCGCTAAGATTGAATTAACTCAGGATGAAACAAATAAGGATATTACATTAGATAATGCCCCAACGTTTGATTTTGATAGCAACGTTAATTTAAATACAAGTCATACTTACAAAGCACAAACGGTTACTGATAAGGTCCATGTCACTAACCCTGGTAACTCTGAAGGGTGGAGCGTTAGTGTAACGGGTTCTGACTTTAATGGGACTGGTGATACGAGTGGCGCTTTAAAAGGTGCTAAGTTGTCCTTAAACAGTGGGACCGTAACACCGGATGATGAAGCCAATGCGTCAACGTTGCCAAGCACAAACAATGTGGATGTTAATACTAGTGCCCAATTAGTCTTAACGGCCGGGACTGGTGAAGGGGTCGGGTTATACAGCTTGAATTATGATGCTGATAACGTTGAACTTTATATTCCAGCGGGTAACGTGGCCGGGACGTATACGTCGAATTTAACGTGGACGTTAGGTAATGCGCCAACTGGGACCACTGCTAAGAAGTAAATTCTAAGCATGAGCTTCGCCAGCAGAACTGAGGTGGAACCATGAGCAAACTAGGTCAACTGGTGCGGTGGTTATGTGGCTTCAGTTGCTTGTTGGTTAGTATCAAGATGGCGCCGTTAGTGGCACAAACTGCAACACAACAAACACAGGCACAAATTGAATTGTTGCCAAGTGATGGTGAAGTGGTTAACCCCGTTGATCCCAATGATCCGTCAAAACCCTATCCTGGGGATGATGTTGATCCTGGTAATACCGGGACCCAGTCGCGAGGTGACTTGACGATTGACTTCATTAGTAACTTGAAATTTGAAGCGACTAATATCGTCAATGGCCCAGTGACAGTTACGGCTAAGAATAAGTTAGCGATGGTACAGATCACTGATCGGCGTGCCAGTGCCCATGGGTGGACATTACAAGTGACACCAAGTGTCCCCCGTTCTGGCCAGGACACGCTTGATACGACCATTGAATTAGGGGCTGTTAAAATTAAGCCAGCGAGCACTAATATCAGTCAAGCGCCTCAGCTCGTTAGTAGCCGGTTACAAGCCGGTCAGGTCAATAATGTGTTAGAAGCGAAGTCAAAGGCAGGGATTGGCACTTGGTTACTCGTGTTAAATCAAGGCACGCCAGCGACACAGCTGATGATTCATGATACCAAGTTAACGGCGGGTGATTATCAAGGAACCTTAACTTGGCAGCTGACTGATGCGCCCAGTTAATTATGCTCGAGGTAGGTTTAGCCTACCTCGGCTACATAGGATAAGTTACTTACCATTGAAAAAAGGAAAGGTAAATCAAATGAAAAAATATTTCTGGCAATTAATGTTAATGCTGAGCGTTTTCTGGGGTAGTTTGACGTTGGTCGCACATGCGGAAAACTTAAACTATTCAGTGACGGCAGATCTGCCAAAAAATCAAATCACCAAAAAAGTGTCTTACTTTGATTTAAAGGTGAAGCCGGGACAGCAACAAGATTTAACGATTAGAATTAAGAACAGTGATAGTCAGAAACATGAATACGTCGTGTCAGCCAACCGGGCGATTACCAATGATAATGGGGTCATCGACTATAGTCATGTGAATGCTAAAGCAGATGATTCCTTAGCTTTCAATTTGAATACGGCGGTTTCAAAATCACAAACCGTGACGGTTCCAGCTAAGACAACCAAAAAAGTGACGATCAAATTAGATGTCCCTAAAACCGCTTTTAGGGGGATTGCCCTAGGTGGGATCAATGTGACCCAAGTAGGTAGTACCGCCAAAAAGTCGAGCGGGGTGTCGATTCAAAATCGATATGCTTATGTCATCGGGTTGCAATTACAAGAAGCCAAAACGGTCACGACTAAGCCAGTCATGAAATTAGGCACGGTTAAAGCGAAGCAAATCAACTATCAAAATTACGTGACTGCGCAGTTAAAAAACACTCAACCAGTGATTATGCATGCGTTGAAAGTTAAGAGTTACATTACGGCATCAGGGTCAGATAAAAAAATTGCGTCAACGACTAAAGAACACATGGCCATGGCACCGAATAGCAGTTTCAACTTTGCGATTGGTGATGGTAGCCAAGCTTTAAAAGCCGGTAATTATACGTTGCATTTAACGGCTACGGCCAGTGATGGCAAGTATAAGTGGAACTTCACGCGAAACTTTACGATTAGTGAACAAAAAGCCAATGACTTGAACAAGAGTGCGATCAATCAAGAAAAACAACCAAATTACTTCTGGTGGTTTGTTGGGTTCGGTGTGGTCATTATCTTGCTCTTAGGGCTAATTATCTGGTTACTCTTAAAGAATCGTCGTCAACATCAAGATTAGTTAACGAAGGGAGCAACAAACAATGCGCAAAGGATATCAACTATTATTAGCTGGAATGATACTAGTAGCTGGTTTATGGACCCTTATCCCGCGCGCACTGGCGGCGGATGCAGCGGCAGCGGCGACACCAGTTTCGACGGCGCCGAAAGGGCTGAATCAGCTAGACAAGTTATTTGAGTTACCAACGACATTTTCAAATGAAGTGGCTAACTCGGCTAACATCCAAACGGTCACCAATAGTGACGCGCCCCATACTGAGGCGATTGAAATCAATAATGCCAAGAAGCAACTGGGTGGTGCGTGGTCTAAAGATGCCAACCGCATCGATCTAAATGAAGATACGACCCTAAAAATGTGGTTATATCATGGGACTTCCAGTAATAAAGCCGGTGATGGGTTAGCGTTTGTGATGCAAAATGATCCGAATGGGACCAGTGCTGCGGCCAGTTATACGAAAAAGACGATTGTTGGTGAGACCATGGGGGTCTGGGGTGTCGATAATGATACCAAACAACAAGATACGTCAGTGATCGCTAGTACGGCGATTCAAAACAGTTGGGCCTTAGAGTTTGATACGTATGCGAACACGTCGACATCATTTAGTGATGCGGGGTCTGGGACTTCTTTTGATGCGGGGATTAAAGGGCAACATATTGCGACTGGATATCCTGGTGCGGCTAGTCAATATACGTCAGCTAGTGTGAGCTCGATACTGAGCTTAGGGTTAGTGACGCGATATTATTTCACGCAGTTACATCAAAATGCCACCCCTAATCTAAGCATGACAGATGGTCAATGGCATCATTTGACGATGAAATGGGATGCCAGTGCCAAGACGATGACTTATCTTTATAATGATATTAATCAAGATGGTTCTGAAAATGCGAGTCCGATTACGCATACGCAAGCGATTGATACGAGTAAGTTTAATACCGAAGATGGCAAAGTTCGTTGGGGAATTATGGGTACCAATGGGAGCAATGCCGGTAATAGTTTAGTGGTTTTTGAAAGTATCCCGAACTTATTGACGGCCGAAGCTGATGTCGCTGTTACCGATACGACTAAGAATAAGCCGGTTACTGACGGGGTTAAAGTTAAAGGTAATGACAGTCTGAAATATGACTATACGCTAACGTACAAAGAAGGCCAACAAGACTGGGCGAATGTTGAAGCAGCAATTAAATTGCCACAAAACGTCACGTTTAAGACTGCGGAAATCAGCTATGCTAATGGGACGTCGCAAACATTGACTATTCCAGATGGTAGCCCTACGACGTTGGACTTTGAATTAGAACAGGCACTATCTGCGGACAACCCCACGGCTACGATTACTTTGAAAGGGACCGCTGATGATGTTGAAGTCAATAGCCAAACCACGGCCACTAAAGCGACCTTTACGAGTAATAATTTTGAAACCGACACGACGGCGCCAGATTATACGATTACCGTTGATCAAGGCATTGAGGTGTATTTCTTAAAAGGAACCCAAACCGTTACTAACGGTGATGATGCGAAGATTACGGGGTTAGTGCTCGCAGAAGATTCTGTCCAATTATCCAATAGTAAAATAACGGTTTATCCAACTTTAAACGGCACTAAGCTTGATTCATTTAAAATGAGTGACGATGATGAGTCCGGGCTTTTCTCAATGACGCTTAAAGCGGATCAACTAAAGGTTGGCAAGAATACGTTGACCGTTTATGTGATGGATGAGGATGAAAATGAGTCTGAAGAAGCGACGGCCATCATTACAGTTAAGAGTGGTGAACTGGGCTTTAAATCGGTGGCAACGAATAGTAACTTTGCAACCGTGACCTTAGATGGCCAGGCGCAAACGGCAGATCGCGCTGACGATTGGGATTTAGTCGTTGCCGATGACCGTGGTAAAGGGTCGAGCTGGCAATTACAAGCGAGTGCCACGAAGTTTACCAACGAAGATGGCCGGGAAGTTCGCGGCCAACTTATCTACAAAAAAGATGGTAGTACAACCGCGATTGGGACTGATGGTGTCTTAATCGATAGCCATGAATCAACGAGTGATACCGATGATTATGATGTGACGAAGCAATGGAACACAAGTACTGGGATGTTCTTTGAAACCAATGCTGGTGCGGTCCCAGGTGATTACTCAGGGACGGTGACCTGGACGTTATCGAATGCCCCTAGTTAAAGGCGGCTTAGAAATAATGCCATGCCGATCGTGTCGTCAACTTGAATAGCTGTTTTGAGTGACGGTCTGCAAATAAGATCTCCGCATGATGGAGGTCTTATTTTTTTTGCCAAATAATGTCGTCAACGAGCTGATTATCTTTATTGATTGAAGCTAAAACAGAGTTCAATGGTCACTTTTTGACGTTGAAAAAACCAGCCTACCATTTCGGTAAGCTGGTTCAGAGATTAGTTGATCATGAAGTGGAGACTTATTTAGCTTCTTGCGCAATTGCGGCTTGACCTAGGAGATTTAAGTAATTAAATGGCCGGTCGAACTGTGGTTGGAAGAACATATCGACAAAGCCCAAGTCATCAATCGTATTTTCGTTTTGAATCATGACTGAAATCGTGTTGGCTGATTGTGAGACATCATATTTACTCATGAACTGTGCGCCTAAAATCGCCCGAGTCTCTGGATTATAAACGAGTTGCATTAAGACCGGCGTCGTCGTTGGCATGAATTCTGGCCGATAGTTATCTTCAACCGTCACGGCGGCAGCGGGAATGTTTTCTAATTGGGCGTGTTCCAAGGTCATCCCGGAAGCCACAATCGTCGTATCAAATAACATTAACCCGGATGTTGATTGGGTACCCATGTACTTGCGCGTTGGCTTGAAGATATTCAACCCAACTAATGTTCCTTGGCGAACCGCGTTAGTGGCTAATGGAATATAAGCATCTTTGTGGGTTGGGTTGTAATGGACGGCAACGGAATCGCCGGCACCGTAAATATCTGGGTCGGATGTTTGCATATAGTCATTGGTGATGATCGACCCATTTTTATTCATGTCGACTTTACCTTTGAGGAGACCCGTGTTTGGTCGGAACCCGACACATAAGATGGCCATATCAGCAGTGTAGTCACCTTGGTCAGTTGTAACCGTCACGCCACCATCGGGCGCATCGCTAAAGCCTTGGACCATTTGACTCAAAGCGAGTTTGATGCCGCGCTCAGTAAAGTCTTTTTGAATCCGGTCAGTAAATTCGGTATCTAAGTATTTATTTAAAATGCGTGGCAAGCCATCGATTAAGGTCACTTCTTTACCTTGACGTTGGTAAGCTTCAACGAGTTCAGTCCCGATGTAGCCCCCACCGATGACGATTACACGTTTGGCATCTTTGGCGTCATCCCATAACTTTTGGGCGTGATTCCAGTTTTTGCATAGGTAGACATTAGGATTGTCAATACCGTCGATTGGCGGAATGATTGGCCATGAACCGGTGGTGACGACTAATTTGTCGTAGTGATCGGTACTGGTCGTGCCGCTAACTAAGTCTTTAACGGTCACTAAGTGTTGATCAGTGTCAATATCGGTGACGTCATGCTGCATCTTAACGGTTGCACCGAGTTTTGCTAACGCATCTGGACTGGAATAAAAGAGTCCTTGTGGATCTTTGATTTCGCCGCCTAAATAGAGGGCGATCCCGCAAGAGAGGAACGAGACATTATCATTACGTTCGTAAATGGTAACCTCGGTACTAGGGTCAGTTGCTAGGATTTGATTAACTGCTGCGGTGCCGGCATGAGTACAGCCAATGACGATAACTTTCATATTGAACACTCCTTAGTTAATGTTTATTATTTCACAAATTAGTTTGTATCAAATGGTTTTGATGACAATTACATTGTACTAGATTGAAAAGAAAACGCAACCAAAAAGTAGTAAAAAGTTAACCCTGTTGATTAATCGGCCGATAATTAAGACTGCCATAACGGGATTAGTCGCTGACAACGGTGACAGATAGCTCGAAAATAGGGGGGAACAAACAAGGCCAGTGTATGTGCATTTTAGTGCAATAAAAAAGCCTCACAAGCAACTGCTAGTGAGACAAATAAAGTATTAGTTTAATGTGACGTTCAATGGCTGTGTGGCATCCGGTTGATAGCCCAGTTTGGTCAAGATGGGCGTACTAAGTTGGTCCGTTGGTGTTAACGGTACCGTTAATGTAGCGACACCTAATTCGTTGGTCGCAAAGGCCGTTAACCGGGTATAGATTTCAGTTAGTGCCGCGGTGGTCGCTTGCGCGGTGATTAAGTGCACCGTTAGTCTGGGGGTGGCAGTGGTTAAAGCCGTCAAACTGGCGCTACCGATGAATTGGTCCGTTTGACGATCAGTGATGCCCCAGACTAGTTTTTGGTCATGGAAAATATCGCGCATGGTTTGGTTGATCATATCAGCGGTCATTAACATGGTTTCGGCAGGGTTAGCTTGTTGCTGCAGTAACCAGACGTCTTTGACGCGACTTTTAGTGAGCCAATCAAAGGTGTAGTGGGGCGTTAAAATGGGATGGTACTTTTCAAATTTGGTCATACCAACATCCTTTCTTATCAATAAAAAACGCCGGGAGCGTATCCCGACGTTTTCAGTCAGCTTGATTTACCAGATTTTAACCCGTTGTTCAGGCGCAAGATACATCGGATCAGTTGGCTGGATATCAAAGGTCGTGTAGAAATCATCAAGGTTCTTAGGTTGGACGTTGGCCCGTAATTTGGCGGGAGCGTGAACGTCAATTGACAGCAATAGTTGCATGTATTGTTGCGTGGCTTTCATCCGCCAAATCATGGCCCAGTTCGTGAAGAAAGCATGTAGATCAACGTCCGGTTCACCTTTGGCAGCTTCTTCGGCACAACTTAGCCCACCGGCATCAGCAATGTTTTCTGAGACCGTTAAGGTACCGTTGACTTTGGCACCGGCGAAATCTAAGCCATCGAATTCAGTGATCATGGCCTTGGCTAAGTCTTTGAAATGCGCTGAATCGGCTTCGGTCCACCAGTTGTGTAAGTTCCCAAATTCGTCAAACAAGGCCCCGTTATTATCAAAGGCATGTGAGATTTCATGGGCAATCACGGCGCCAATGCCACCATAGTTAGCGCTAGAGGATTGATCTAGACTGTAAAATGGAGCCTGTAAGATGGCTGCTGGGAAGACGATGATGTTCATGAATGGGTGATAATAAGCATTGACTGTATCAGCGCTCATTTCCCAACGGGTCCGATCAGTTGGTTGGCCCCACTTGGCGAACATATCTTGGCGTGCGACCCGCCCGAAGTGTAAGACGTTGCTCAAGACACTGCCGCCTTCAGCGGCTGTATGGGTCTTGAATTTCGTGTAGACCGGTTCAAGTTTATCGGGATAACCGACTTGAATACCCAAGTTGTTTAATTTAGTGATGGCTTTAGCGCGTGTATCCGCACTCAGCCAAGTATTGCTTTGCAGGCGATTTTTATAAACACCGATCATCTTTTCGACCATATGATGGACGTCTGCTTTCGCCGCTTCACCAAAGTATTTGTGGCCGTAATAGAGACCAACGACTTGGTCAAACGTCCCGGCAGCTAAATAGTAGGCACTCTTAGCCTGATTGCGTGGTTCTTTTTGCCCAGATAGTGTCCGTGAATAAGTCGTCCCTAACGTCCGTAGATCGTCACTTAAGTAACCGCTAAGGCGTTGGACTAATTTGGCTTTCATCCAATTCTTCATTAAGTTGAAATTATCCGGATTGACCACATCGTTAAAATGATCGAAGTACGCTGGTTCCGGCAGAATCACGGTGTCAGGGTTACCATCGATCACGGCATACGTAATCGCCGCTAAGTCCAAGTAACGACTGTTATTGGTGAAATCCTTAAAGGCGCGTGGATTATACATCTTGCTATAATCAGCGGCTTCTTCAGCACTCTTGACCCATGGTACGATCAAGCGGTCAAAGGCTAAGGTGTCAGTCACGATTTGTTTGGCATCATCAGCGTCGTAGCCGACTTTTTGTAATAAAGCCGTCATCATTTGCGCATAGACAGCGAGTAGCTTAGGGCCTTGTTGGTTACCTTCGTCGTAATAAGTTTTGTCGGGTAAAATCGTGCCCGGTGCTTGGGCAAAGAGGGCGTTGACTTTTGTATTTTTCATATCTGCATCGACATCTAAGCTGAATGGTAATGGCAAGCCATCGTAAATCCAATCCGGCATACGGTGTTGTAAGTCGGCTAAGTCACTTAAACTGTCGATTTGTTTTAGACATGGTTGGAGTGGTTGGGCGCCATCCAAATTCCGTTTTGAGAAATCAGTTGTTAGTTGATAAAATTTAATGAATTCAGCTAACTGCGGATCATCCGGTGCCACATCACCCGCTGCCATGGCATCAAAATCATGCATTAATGTCTTTTCAATCGCATCAACGAGGTCCATAAATCCCCCGGTTGATGCATGATCGTCGGGGATTTCAGCGGTCTTGAGCCAGTCACCGTTGACGGCGTCGTAGAGATCTTGCTTTACTGCTGTTTGACTGATTGTTGCCATTAAATCCACTCCTCAATAAATTTTCTAATTCAATCCTAATTATACCTTAGATGGTCGTGAGTTGCGCTAATCTTGTCGGTCAAAAATCGCTTGTAACTTAGCTTTAACGGAATGTTAACCTATCTCGACCCAACGGTTTTGATGCGGGGCGTCACTAGCGGAAAAGGGGTGTTGTCACAATTGTCATGAAGCCCCCACGCTTTCCTGTAATATTTATTTACAATATGAATGATTGACTAACCAAAAGTTGACCGCACCAGCAAAAACTCGTAATGTAAACGCCAAGATATGTGTGACTGGGGACGTGGGGAATGTCAGATATGACCAGCCACTGCATTATCTTATATAACAAAATGGCCGCCCACTGATCGTTGCTAACGTGCAACGTTTGGTGGGCGGTCTTTTTAGGCATCCGTTAATAATAATTGATCGGCATCATTGATTTGAATCAGCTTGCCGGGCTTTTGGGTAATTAAACCTAGTTTTTCAAAGCGACTCAACTTGCGACTGATCGTTTCGGGGGTGGTGCCTAAAAACGTGGCGAGGTCTTTTTTCTTCAAGGGTAGTTTAAACGTTGCAGTGTTAAGTGAAGCAGCTGTTTCGGTCAAATAGTTGGCCAGGCGAGCCTCGACTGATTCGGTGGCAGTGCTGGTCGTTTGTTTTTCCAATTGCGCCAGGCGCTTACCGAAGACATTTAAAACATTGATGCTAATACTAGGGTAAGTTTGCATCAGCTGTTGAAAGTCTTGGCGGCGAATGCTGCAAATGTCGGTCGGCACTAAAGCTTCGCCGTACGAGGTCCGTTGGCGGTTTTCAAATAAGGCAGCTTCACCGTCGATATCGCCGGTTTGTAATAAGTAGAGTAATTGTTCACGACCATTGGCTGCCAGTTGATAGACTTTGACTTGACCGTTAGCCACGATCATCAGGCTATCTAGGTCATCTGACGCATTAAATAAAGTTTCACCAGCTTGGAAATGACGATGTTGTACGATTGACTCGATCGTATCAAGTTGATCATCCGCTAGTGCTTGAAAAATGGGAACGAGTTGAACACAATCGTGGGTTGCATGCATGGTAATAACCTCCCTTATATTTCACCATAACTATAACAGATATTCAGGTGTGCTTGCGCGTTTGCTTTCATGATTAAAGATACACCGAAAAATGCCAACGTTTCTTGACGACGGTCAAGTTTTAATCAATAAAATGCTTGTAAGCTATAGTCATCAACTTAATTGCAACTGGCAAGGCTAACTTGATAAAAATGGTCAGCTTGACCGGCATCAAGTTTTTTAAATGCGATTGCCAGTATGCTAGTACTAAGCAAACAAATCTGGAGGGATTCATTATGAGTAAAGCAATCTTACAACTAGGCACCTTAACTTGCCCATCTTGCATGACTAAAATCGAAAAAGCTGTCGCTAACCAAAATGGCGTTGAAACGGTCAAAGTCTTATTCAACGCTAGCAAGGTCAAAGCGGACTTTGATGCGGCTGTCACCAGTGCTGATCAGTTATCTGAAGTCGTGACTGGTCTCGGTTATGAAGTTGAAAGTGTTAAGGTCAAATAAGGAGGAAGTAACTATGAGCGAAGTAACGATTGACGCGCGATATGCGGCGGAATTAAAACAGCGTGATATCGATCATCATGTACCAACGGCTGGCGCGATGACGAACCATATTTTATCGAACTTGATGGTCGAATACGTCAAGCTGAACCAAACCAAGTGGTATGTGAAAGGCCCCCAATACTTTGATTTACAACGTGTCTATGAACGGTTATTAGCACAAAATACCAAGCATTTTAGTGAATTGGCGGCAGTCTTACTAGATGAAGATCAAAAGCCATCCTCAACGACCGCTGAATTAGTCAAATATGCGATGCTAGCTGAAGATGGCGCGTTTAAGTATCAAGATGCCACTACCATGATCACTGCGACAATCAAGGACTTTGATACCGAAAACTTATTCGTTGATCGGGCCATCAAACTCGCTGAAAAAGAAACCCGGCCAGCTTTAGCGGCCTGGTTAGTGGCTTATCGTGGTAGCAATAACCGCAATATGCGACAACTGCAAGCTTACTTAGGGCAAACCGCTCGCGTGGGCTTAGATGAAGACGATGAGGATGACGATTAAGTTAGCGTGCCAAGGACGCCTCGATGCCAGTCGTTACTGGTGTTGAGACGCTTTTTGTGGTGTGGCAAATTTGATAAAGCTGAATTTTAGACTGGTTTCAGTGATTTCCTTTGGATTGCTGCAACGTTTGGGACCGATGACCATGGTCACTAGGGCCCATTAGCAATTCCAGGTGAGTTGCGCTATACTAACGCTAACTTATGACGGGAGGCAGGTTGCATGTCAGTTGGTGATATCGTCGTTTGGACGTTTGTTTTTATTTTGTTTACAGCGTTTGTGACCATCGTTACCACAGCGGTCTTGATGCGACAAGCAAAGAAACGGCCCCAAGAGCCACAACAGCCGGCAGATGACGATTGGGATAAAGATGACTGGTCCAAAGACGACTGGAAAAAGGGTGGCTGGGATAAATAGCGACCACACAAAAAGCGCTGATGAACGCCATGTTCATCAGCGCTTTTTGACTATTTCGTTTTTAACAAGAGATCTAACGAATGTGACAAATTCTCGATATCGTCAGTCGCCATGTTATCGACACAATTGCTGATATTTCGCGCAATGACCAGTTTCATCGCTTTATCAACACTGGATTTGACTGCGGCGAGCTGGACTAAGACGTCTTCACAGGGCCGGTCTTCTGCCATCATGCGTAAGACACCGTCTAATTGTCCGGCAGAGCGTTTGAGTCGGGTCGTGATTTGTTTACTCGTGACATAGCTGTCAGCTGCTTCACTCATCGCTATCCCTCCAATTAGTCGAGCGCTTTTTTCAGTTCGGTTTCAAAGTTGCCTTTAGGCCGGGCACCAACCATATGACTGACCACTTGACCGTCACGTTTGATTAAAAAGGTCGGGATCCCTTGGACTTGGAATTGACTGGCAACTTCTTGGTCATTGTCGACATTCAGTGACACAAAGTTAACCTTATCTTTGTAAGCAGGGTCTTCAGATAGTGACTTCAAAATTGGGTCCATCATGCGACATGGTGGACACCAGTCAGCACGAAAGTCGATAACGGCCACGCCAGTGTCGGTTTCCACAGCAAAATCTTGATCATGAATTTCTTTAATCATGGGTAAAGCCTCCGTTTTGTTTTAACCAGTTGGTTTCTTTAATAGTTTAAATATACCCCCATAGGTATATAAAAGCAATTATTTTGTTTGCACAAAAATAACCTACCTAAAGGCAGGTTATATGTTGTTAAGCAGTTGTGGTCGTCGTGGTTGGCACTGAGGTCGGCTGCGTGTGGTCAAACTTGGTTTGGAAGTTGATTAAGCGCATGGCATTGAAGATCACGACTAGGATGCTGGCTTCATGGACAAACATCCCACTGGCCATATAAATATAGCCAAAGACCAACCCAATGAGTAAGAATGCGACCGTCGCAATCGCAATAAAGATATTTTCACGGGTATTTAAGACGGTCTTTTTAGCTAAGCCGTGCGCATGAACGAGGGCTGGAAAGCTGGATTGCATCAAGACGACATCGGAAGTATCAATGGCGACATCGGTCCCACTGCCCATTGCAATCCCAATATCAGCATTGGCAATCGATGGGCTATCATTGATACCATCACCGATGAACGCTACGGTATTGCCAGCCGCTTTGAGTTGATTAACATAAGTGACTTTTTCTTCTGGCAAGAGGTTGGCATGCACTTCATCGATGGCGAGTTCACGAGCAACGGCAGCGGCTGTCAATTCGTTATCACCAGTCAACATGACGAGATGTTTAATACCTTGCGTCTTTAAAGCGGCTAAGGAGGCTTTGACTTGCGGCCGAATCGTATCTGCAATCCCAAAGATTAGGTGAACTTGCTCATCGACGGCCATGATGACGGTGGATTGGCCAGCTTGTTGCATGGTATTTAAATCGTGAGTTTGTTTAGTGGTCAGGCTAATATGGTGTGCCGTTAACATCTTTTGGTTGCCAATCACAACTTGTTGGTCATTAACAGCGGCACAGATGCCTTGGCCTTTAACCGTTTCAGTATCGGTCAAAGTAGGTGTGACCACTGCCCCAGCTTGTTTGTTGGCATAAGCGATAATCGCTTTGCCGAGGGGATGGTCAGAAGTGCCTTCGATAGTGGCAGCTAGGTTAAGTGCAGTTTCAAGTTGAGTGGTGTAAGCTTTGAAACTCGTAACTGCGGTATTGCCTTGGGTTAATGTCCCAGTCTTATCAAGGACTAATGTATCAACTTTGGCAAAGGTGTCGATGACCTCGCCACCTTTGATTAAAATGCCACGTTTAGCCCCATTCCCAATGCCGGCCACGTTTGAGACGGGGGCGCCGATGACTAAGGCCCCTGGGCAACCCAGGACTAACACGGTAATCGCTAAACGGAAATCACGGGATACGACAAACACGAGGGCGGCTAAGATCAAGACGGCGGGGGTATAATACTGGGCAAAGCGATCGATGAACTTTTCAGCCTTGGATTTTGTATCTTGGGCTTCTTCAACGAGTTCGATAATTTTGGCAAAAGTCGTGTCATCACCGACTTGGGTCGCCTTAATTTTTAAATAACCATTTTCAACGATCGTGCCAGAGAAAACTTGGTCGGTTGTCGTTTTGCTGATTTGCCGTGATTCTCCCGTAATCGACGCTTCATTGAGATAACCACTGCCGGCAACGACGACGCCATCAACGGGCACTTGACCACCCGTTTTGACAAGGACGACATCACCTTCATCGACATCATCGACAGCAACTTTGCTTGTCCCATCAGTGGTGACTAGCGTTGCCGTAGTCGGTGATAGGTCTGTTAAGCCTTTGATCGCGTTGCGGGTCTTTTGTAAGGTCTTACTTTCAAGGTACGAGCCAAATAAGAAGAGAAAGGTCACGATCGCCGATTCGTTAAATTCACCAATAATGAAGGCGCCAATCACGGCGATACTGACCAATAATTCGATGCTAAAGACTTTGTTGATTAAGGCGCTCCAAGCGCGAATGGCAATCGGAATGACCGCGATCACGGATGCGACGGCTAAAATGACTTGGTAGCCTAAGGTATAATGAAACAAGTATTGACTGAGATAACCGAGCACGATTAAAATCCCAGTGGCCAACGTGATTTGGTTGGTATGTTTAGTTAAAAATTGTTGGATTTTCATTTTAACGACTCCTTAGTTGAATTGATGACTCTAGTATAAGGAGCTGGACTTGATGGGAACTTGATGGTCATCAAGTTTATCGGGTTTAAGTCGATTTTAATGAAGAATGATGGAGGATTTGCAGATGGATTATCAATTAACGCCGGCCAATAATCCGATTATGCCAGCGTATTTTCAAGGCCGTTGGACGGTCAAGACCATTCGAGAAACGCCGGTCATGTATACCACGAACCTAGGCGCTGAATTTTGGTTTCAAGTTAAAGGGGCTAGTTATGTGACGATTGCGTTGATGAACTTAACGCCAATTAGTAGTTGGATTGCGATCCAAATTGATGGGCTGCCTTACCAGCGGCTCGCCGTAGCGACATTACCATATCGCTTAACGTTAGATGGACAACCACATCTGATTCGCGTGGTGATGAGTGGCAATACCGACGAGGATCAAGTTTGGACGCAACCGGTCGGCTTTGCGGTCCAACCATTGCAGACTGACGGCCAGTTGACGGCGGTTAAACCAGGCCGGCATAGTTTGACGTTTATCGGCGATTCGATTACGGCCGGCTGTTGGGTCGCTGGTCATCAGCCAGCCGAAGATTATCGTGGTGAGGCAAATTATGCGGCTATCGCGAGTGATCTACTAAACGCCCGTAATGTCCGGATCGGCTATAGTGCGATTGGTTTAACCAAGCCCGGCACAGGTGGCGTGCCAACGTTACCGGAAGTATTGACGGCCATCGATAGTCAAACGGCCTGGCAACCAATACCGACCGATGTGGTGGTGATCAATGTTGGGACTAATGATGGTTTAGCCGGTGCAGATGGGTTTACCGCCGCATTTAAACTGTTTTTAAATCAAGTCCAGCGATTATATCCAAATAGTCGCATCGCCGTGTTGGTCCCATTTAACCAACGTTTTGACCGGGTCATTCGCACTGTCGTCCCTGAATTTGTGCAGTTAGATTTGATTGAAACCGCTGATTGGCAACCAACGACGACTGACCAAGTTCACCTAGATGTCGCGGGGTCGCAAAGTGCTGGTCAACAATTAGCCGTGGCGCTAAAAACGTTATATCCGGAAGTCTTTAAAGCGTAACTTAAAAATCGCCGCAGCTGATAGCTCAGTCTGCGACGATTTTTTAGCGCTCTCGATTTAAAGCTTGTTGTAGCAAGGTTTGATAGGCCGTTAGAACGGTAACTGGAATTTCGATATGGCGAATATAGCCAGCGCCAGCCGGACCATAGCCTTGGGGGGTATCCCAAAGGCGCTGTAGTTCACCTAACAGTAATTCGGTAAAGTAGGCAGGCTCCCAGGCTGCTTGATAGATCGTGTGGGGTCCAAATACGAGTGGGTCCAGTTGTGTCAGCTGAAAGTGTAGCGGTAAGACACGACTAAAGTGTGTTCGATCACCCCAGACCTGTTCAAACGTCAACTGCGTGCGGCGGGCCAATAGTGGGTCTTGCACGAGTAACACGTTTTGCCACTGTTCAGGCGCTAAGGCCAGGGCGTTTTTAGCGTTAGCACCAGTGTTCGTCGATGTTTTATCTTGACGAATCTCGCCTTGATAGCCAGCGGCACGCATTAATTGGGCCATTTGTTCAGCTTCACTTAAGTCATTTTGGACGTGTAAGTTTTGGCGCAGATATTTGGTCGCGTGCCCGATACCACCGGCGATGATGACTGTCGGCAATTGATGCGTGATGGCTAAACGCGCTGCAAGTTGGGCGGTTAAAGGCAAGCTATTACCGCATAAGACTAACCCGTCGATCTTAGTTAAAGGTGTCGCTGGTGCCGTCAGCCAGGCTAAACATTGATTCAGAGCCGCTAAATTAGTCATGGTCGGCCTCCGTCAGGGGTTTGGTCCCAAAGTGGGCCGCCGCGGCGCCAAAGTTAAATCGTTGATAGTGGACACCGGTAAAACCAGCAGTTTGAAATAAAGCAACCAGTTGCCGATAACTCACAAAGTGCCGGGTGGTTTCTTGTAAGTAAGAATATTCTTGATATTGGTGCGCAAATAACCGGCCAAACCACGGGACGACTTTAGTGAAATACCATTGCCAAACCGGCCGAATCAAAGGCTGATCCGGTTGTGAGGTTTCAAGGCAGACAAGTTGGCCGCCGGGTTTTAAGACGCGATAGATTTCGGCTAAGGCTTGTGGCTTATCAGGCAAGTTGCGTAGCCCAAACCCAATTGTCACCAAATCAAAGCTAGCCGTCTTAAACGGCAAGTGCATCGCATTACCACGGCGTAACCAAACTTGGTCGCTGACGTTGGCGTCGTTCACTTTTTGTTGCGCAAGTCGCAGCATCGGGGCGGAAAAGTCTAAACCGATGACCGCGTCAGGGGCGGTTAGTTTTTGGGCAATGGCAATCGTCCAATCGCCAGTCCCACAACAAAGGTCTAAGGCACGATCGGTTGGTTGTAAGTGAATTTGTGCCATCGTTTGGCGCCGCCAATGACGATGCGTGCCTAAACTAATAATAGTGTTCATCCGGTCATAGTTCGGCGCAATCGTGTCGAATAAGCCCTGGACGTTATGTAAGTATCGATTTGCCATCTTACGTCCTCCTCAAAAGCAGTTAAGTCTACTATAAGCAATAATGGTACCCTTTTCAATCGTCAGGACGAGCCGTTATTAAAGTGGCGCGTGATAATAAAAAAACAGCTAGTGCAATTGCACTAACTGTTGTGACTGATGGACCCTACCGGATTTGAACCGACGACCTCCTACATGCGAAGCAGGCGCTCTCCCAACTGAGCTAAGGGCCCAAGTACTATTTTAGTATACAACAAAATGATATTTTAGCAAGCGGTTGCGAAAGGCTCAGTGGCGACTGGACCGATGATTTTGATTACCCTTGATTTTGTGGACCCGGCGTTTAAAGGTCGTTTTATCATTGCTTACAAATTTAAAGTGTTGCATCTTACCGTTAAAGACTTGACCAGTCATTTTTAATTTCAACCAATCTTGCATGACCGTAATCATACTAGCGATTTGATCGACCCGTAGCTGGTTATGCTGTTGTTTCGCTAACGGCAATAGGTTTGTTTGCAACTGGGTCACCAGTTTTTGATGATAAGCCATTAGCTCAGGGGTTAATGGGGCATCTGTGTAAGAATTAAATAACTTTTGAATGGTTTGTAGGGCATCTTTGATGTCAGTTGGTTGATAATAGCGCTCGTCAGAATTTGTCAATTGAAGCATCCTCCTAAATCTAATTTAGTATAACAAATTAATTGGTAAAATAAAGCGTCTTGAATAGCCAAAGTGCCAGGCACCCGTTAAAATAATGGTAATCTCAAAGGGGGGCTTATGATGACAACCATATCAGCTAACACACAACAAGCGACACAGATTTTAGATCAAGCGTACGCTCAATTCAAAGCGGATCGGTTGGCACGATCTAAAGCAGCACTGTTTGACGATGCCAAAGAAATTTTTAGTGTGACCGAGATGGTCGCTGGTACGCGCCAATATTTATTTGATGATGCGATTGCACTACGGGTCATTGAGTTACAACAAACCGTCATTCCAGAAATGATGACGCACGCCAATCAGAGTGAATTCTTGAAATTGAACTTTACTGGCAATGATATTCGCTGGTTATTAGGACTACCACGCATTCATCGCCACCGGCATGCCCATCAAGCCGAATAAGACTGACAAATCTGGAACGTTGGTTTCAGATTTTTTTGTGGTCATAAGCTGGTTGCGTAACGGAATGAGTTATACTGTTAATTTTTTGTAACCTGTGCAACATAATGTTATTTAACTGGTACCCCGATGTAACACAAACTGAGTAGTATAGAAGGTGGCTTGAAGGACATATGCGTGACTCTCTTGTTTTGGAGTGAATCATCATTAAAGTAAAATCAGTTATGTTAGGGACAGCCGCTTTAGCCGGCTTATTAGTGGCCGGCCAAGGGGTGGCCAATGCCGATACGTTTACGATCCAAGCGGGGGATACCGTTTGGGGTTATTCACAAAAGTACCATGTCTCAATCAAAAAAATTGTTGCCGAAAATAAACTCAGTGATGCCAATTTAATTATTGCGGGTCATGAGATTACAATTCCAACTAGTGATACTAGTTCGACGACAACTACATCAAAGACAACGAAAACAACCACTAAAGCTGCGACGACTACTGGCACGACCAGTGCGGCCGCGACGAGCGCGACTAGTGCGAGCCAAAATAGCAGCAGTACTCAGGCTAGCAGCACTGCGGCCACTAGTTCAACCAGTGCGACGAGTCAAAGCACCACAAGCACAGCTAGTCAAAGCAGTGTTAGTGCGGCCAGTGCCAGCTCAACGGCGACATCAGCTAGTTCAACGAGTGCTGCTTCGAGCAGCGTGACCAGTGCCGCGAGCCAAAGCACAACTAGCGCGGCCAGCCAAAGTAGTAGTAGTGCGGCAACCAGCGCTGCAAGTACGAGTGCCGCTAGTTCAACGGCCAGTCAAGCGAGTCAAAGTAGCAATAGCGCTGCAATTCGCTCACATGTAACGACGCAATCCGCTAGTCAGCCAACATCAACAGCGGCAGCGAGCCAAAGCACTAGCAGTGCGGCGACGAGTGCAACAACTAGTACTGCACAAAGCAGCAGTAGTGCCGCTAGCTCAACGGCGACGACGAGTTCGTCAACGACCAGCACCGCTAGTTCATCAACTAGCAGTTCATCAACAACGACGACGTCAACTGGGAGTGTTAGTTCTAGTGCGATCGTCGCCGCAGCTTATTCATATTTAGGCACCCCATATGAAGAAATGGACTGTTCAGCCTTTACCCAAGCAGCCTATGCAAAAGCCGGCATTACGATCGGTCGGACCACGTATGCGCAAGCGACCGCTGGCACGCATATCCAGTTTAGTAAGGCCCAAGTTGGGGACTTGATTTTCTGGGGTTCTGACACGGCGCCTTATCACGTTGGGATTTACTTAGGTAATGGGAAGTATATTGCTTCACCAGATTATGGTGAAACGGTCTCTGTTAAAAGTACCGCTTACTTTACCCCTAGTTTTGCTATCCACATCCGTTAATCAAAAAGTAAAAAAAGACGCCTTTACGGCGTCTTTTTTTGTGGTTAAGCTTTACTATTCATAAACTTCTTTAACAGTTGTAGTTCTTCTTGGGTTGGCGTTGCTTCACCAGACTTGATGTTGTGAATGCGCTCAACTGATAGTTGACTGCCAAAGGCTAAATCATTGTCGGTTAAATGGTGATCCCGTTCAAAAGCAATGATTTTTTCAGATAACTGACTTAATGGTAGTTCCATGCTCCTCACCCCGATTATAAGATTCGTAAAAGCTCAGTGCTTGTAACTGATACTTTTATTATAACCTTAATTCGAAAAAAACGGGGCTGGAATGAATGCTAACTTATTTCGTGGTCAATTGTTTCTGTAATTTAACGAGTGCTTCGGTCGTTTCTTCTGGTAAGCGATCATTGTGGGTGTGTTGATAATGATCAATAAAGTTCGACCGAATATTCAACCGTGTCGCGACTAGATCCCGATATTTTTGATTATCATAATCAACTGGGAAGTCAGCTAACTTCAAATTTTGCATATGGTCTAAGCCCGCAAATGATTCCCATTCAGTGGTGTTATTCACTATGGCTTCTAAGGCGCCTAACGTAATTTCTTTAGGGATCTTCTTGTCACCAAAGTAGCCCGTATTAAGCAGGTAACAATCCAAATGGCGTTCTTCAAACAGCGCTTTAAAGTCATGGTAATCTTCGGACAATGGATAAACTCTAAATGGGTTGGCAAATGGTTCGATGACTAAGGCATTACGGTCAACGTTACCAATGATATTTTCAGCGGAACTCCGTTTAGTTGCTAAGGTCGCGCCAAAAGTGGCCGCTAAAATCGGGTCATCAACCTTAATAACGGGTGGTAGGCTATCATCTTTCATGATCCAGAAGATTGCGTTGATTGGGGCATTTTCCTTATCAACCCGGTTCGTTGAGGCATACCGTGACTTGATCGTCCGGCCGTTCCCATTGCGTAAGTCTTCCGTAACTAGCACTTTGCGTCCCTGATCATCAAGCGTGACCCCAACGTTTTGAATCGTCATGAAATATTTCGGTTCCGTTGAGCTCATTGGATAGTCGTTAGTCTTATCAAAGTACGATGGCTCCAATGCGACGGAGCTGCCGTTATCCCGGTTAATCACAAACGCATCATCATGTAACACCGTAATGTCATATTTATAGCCGTGCTTAGCATGCGTTAAGGTTGATTTACCAGAGCCAGACAAGCCAAACATTGCAAAGACTTGATCACTCTTGTCCTTAAAATGAAAGGCTTTTAGGCCACCATGACAAGCGACGTAGCCATGCCGATGTGCAATTGACCAAGCTAGTGTTAAGGTTGATTTTTTCAGTTCGCCAAAGTAAGGCATCCCCAGAATGGCCGCCGCGTTATGTTTAGGATCAAAGATCGCTAACCCATCGGGATAGTCAGGGTCGTGATAGGTCGGGTCAGCATAGATGTAAATGTCGCCTTCGGGATATGCCACGGAGTTATCAAACATGTCTTGATAGTGTTCGGTAATAGGCTGGAAGTTTAACATATACGAGAGTAGGTTGTTGGCATAATTATCTTGAATGGCTAAATGGGCGCGGACAATAAAGTCTTCATCTAAGCCAACGACAACGTCAGTTTTAATGAAATGTTCGTTTTGTGCTTTATAGATGGCGTCACGTAGACGGCCAGCCATATCAGCTTCGTCGACACCCGCGTCGCCGAGGATCCGCCGCGCTTGCGCCGTCCGACCAACGACTTTACCGGTGTTTTCGACTAACATCTTGGCATCGGCTGGTAAGCCTAAGTCAGTGGGCCGATAAATTGGTAAATCAGTCTTTACGGTACCAGGGCCTTGAACGGCTAGTTCATAAGCGGTGGCGACGTTAGGCACTTGCGTCATGTTATTGGCATAAAAGGCCGTTTCAACGGTCGACCGAATTTGTGAAAAGATTGGGTTGTTGCGACCGATGTCGGCTAATTGATATGCATTCTTAGTACTCATGTTGAAAGCCTCCCTATCACATTTGTTAGTCTAAGTTTACCACAAAAAGCGCTAATGAAAGCACTTACTTTGCTGTGACGACAACTATTACCGCTACTTAGGGGCTGGCGAATTGATTCGATTTGAAGAATATAAAACGGCTGGCTATATTGGCGAGTGACAACTAAAATTTATTGATAATAAATGAGCATGATTGTTAAGTAACTGTTAAAATCAGCTTTTTTTAGTAGAAGCTGGAATTAGAGGGTTGCATTGAAAACTATATTAGTATAGCTTAGGAAGTAACAATTAATGATTTTGACCGGCTAAAACTGATTAATGTGCTAGAATAGTTTAGCCGGTTAATTTTAGTTAATCGACCAAAAGTTGTAGAGGGGTGAAAGTAGTGCCACGTAAACGTAATACGCAGCGACGAATGGAGATCGTCAATACCGCGTTTCGTTTGTTTGCCGAGAATGGTTATGACCAAGTGCAGATGAAAGACATCGCGGAAGCTTGCGATATCAGCAAGTCGCTGCTGCAACACTATTTTCCAAAGAAAATCGTTTTATTGAGTACGATGTTAAATGAGCTGATGTTAAGTGCGTTTATTTATAGTAATGAACAATTAACGCTACTGTCGGCGGAACAACGAACTATGATTCAAATGAGCTTTTTATTACGGACGTTAGATGAGAATCCGAAGATGGAAAACTTCATTAAAGACATCTTTGAAAATCCAGAACTAACGACCGAATTAGTGTTAGTATCATTGGATTGGTTGGAATCAATCGGAGTGGCTGGTGAAACTTCAGTGATTCGATATGCCATCAACTTCGCGGTTTCTGGGGGGATGGCCGTCTTTTTCAAGCGTAAGTTACTGCGAGTGAGTGTCGAACATATTGCTGAAAATATTGACCAAGCCTTTTATTTGTTACTTGGGGCTGACCGTCAAAAAATCGATCAAGTTTACTTAAGTACTGCTAAATACAATACCGATCGTTACTTCCAACAATTTATTACTTATTTACATGCGCACGCGACGATTGATTTGAGCGCTGAAATAAAAATTTAATATAAAAGATAACCTAAAATCCTTGTATTTCGTAAAATATACTAGTACACTTTAAATCGGGGAAATGATAAAAGACGCTTACTAATTTTAAAATAACTTTGGAGCGAATTATGAAGACTGACTGACTAATTCGACTTTTAGATTGAAAGGGAGATTTTTAATATGAATGAAGATATGGAGTTTTTTAACCGGTTCAGCCATATGTATTTACACGGCTTCAAGAACCTTGCTGACATGTTTGCGGAACCAGCCACGGAGCACGGGATTACGCTAGACGAATTTTACATTCTTTATGACATTGCTGAAGCTAAAGGTAAGATTCGTTTAATGGATATCGCGGAAACTCATGGTGTAACCCGTTCAGCTATTTCACGATTAATCGGTCGTTTATTACGTAAAGATTACTTATATCAAGAAGCAGAAGACCATGATCGTCGGAACAAAGTTTTGAAATTAACGCCAGAAGGTGCGCGCGTTGAACACGTGGTCTTCACGGAATTATTACAACGGAACCGCGCTTGGGCCCAATCCTTTAACTTAGCTAAGCAATATCAAACTTTAGATTTAGTTGAAGAATTTATGGACAAATTTGTTAACGAAAATGCCGGTAAGCAAGCAGAAAAGGCCAGTTATGCCGATCTCAAGCGTGCCGAAGCCTAACCATAATAAAGTTAAGCCATTAAAAAGAGACCGTTCACCAGTTTTTTACCGGTGGACGGTCTCTTTTGGTTTAGCCGAAGATTGATTTGAAGATTGAACTAAAGAAATTCGTGATGCTTGACCAAACTTGTTGGAGTGCATTTTGATTTTCTGTCGTATTCAATTTACTAAAAATCCCTTTGGCATTGGACTGGATATTTTTCATTAAAGAACTGGCTTGCGTTTTAAAACTTGAAGAATTAAGCGCCCCAGAATCGCGAATCTTAACGAGTAAATTAATGATTTGCGTCTTTTGATTATTGGTGATGACATTAGTTAAGTTATTGTTAGTAATTTGGTTATTCACGATAGTTGTGATTTCGTTTTTAGTGACGCTGCTACCTTTTTGAGCCATTTCTTTCTTGGCCCCGGCAACCGCATTGTTTAATTGTGCATCGGTATAGCCATCTTTACCTTTATTGGCTTTGGTAATACCGCTTAAGGTGCTCAATTCATTTTGGGCCGCACTAACTTGCTTACTATTTAAGCTATTGCCGGACTTGGCGTAAGCCGCGTAGATTCCAGCTAGGGCACCGGAACCATCGATAGGGGTTGCTGAAGTAATATAAATATTGGCATCGGCAATCCCAGCGGTCAAGGCCGCGTTTTTATATTGGTTGGCAGTAATGGTAGTGATATTATTACTACCATTATAATCGAGGATCTTAACGTTGATCCCAGAACCAGAGCTGGTCTTTTCAATCATGGCACTTGACCAAACGCCAGAGCTACTTGTAAAGCTTTCGCCGGCTGGATTGAGGTATTTGACTAACGTATCACCATTGACCGTTAACGTTGAGTAGTTACTACTGTCACTTAAACTCGCGGTCAACGTCTGAATGGTCCCTTGTTTTTGACTACTTGTTAAGCTTGACCCCAACGTGACGATTGGGGTGCTGTCAGAACTGTCATCAGCATGTGAGGTGAGCTGCCACCCACCTAAGCTAATCAGTAGGGCGGCTAAAATGACGCCCCATTTAAATTTAAAATTGCGTTTACTGCGCATGATAATTCCCTCCGCATCTTAACTAATGCACCTTGAATTATAGCAGACTCCATTGACGCGACGACCTGTTAGGACCAAATTTGGGAGATTGCTAAACAAATTTAACGGTTCTTTAGGATTTGCCGCTGCGGGCAAGATTCGCTATACTCGGGGTAACTAAACGGTAGAGGGGTTACAATATGCCTAAAAATCGCGTGATCAATAGTTTAAGCTATTTGAGTATTTTGTTCTTACCAGTCTTGTTTCCATTAATTGTTTGGGCCTTAACGGGTCACAATCCAGACGCGCATCGTACCGCTGGGCGCGCTTTTTGGCTCCATCTGTTACCAACGCTTTTAGGGGTCACGAGTCTAGTGATCCTGGGCGTATCTGGTTTAATGATGGATAACGTCGCGCATAGTGGTTGGTTAGCGGTCGTATTATTGGCCATTTTGGTCATTGCAGCTATTGCCAGTTATTTATGGTCAATTATTCGTGGGATTCAACTTTTAATCGCTGATTAGGGGGTTTTAGGATGGTCGCAACACAGAAATTAACGCCCGCCCAAGTGACGGACCAATTTATGCGTCAATTTTGGCAGTATGGGGTAGCACAAACCACTGTCGATGACTTAGTGACGGTTGGGCAACTATCACGGTCACAATTTTATCGCCGGTATCACAGTAAATCAGTGGCATTGCGGCAAAGTCTACAAGCGTATCAGCAGGTTTTGGATCAACAGTTAACACAACTGATTCAGCGTGATCGCGATATGGGGACGCCATTGCCAGCTTTATTAGCGGATTGTTTGTTGATGCCGTTTCAAAGTGAACGTTGGCCAGCTGGGTGCTTGATGGTGAACTTAATGGCTGAAATGGGGCATCGCGATGCGTTAGTGGCTGACCAAACCCAGGCCATTTATATGGCGTTACAAACGCGATTCGTCGGTTTGTTAAGTGATTATGCCAACGACTTACCCGATTCAGTCGCTAACGTCGCGGCGAGTTTGATGCAAGTCCGGACCGGGCTACAGATTTTGGCCAAACAACAACCAAGTGCGCCGCAACTAAAGCAACAAGCCTTGGCGAGCGTGATGCTAATTGTTAGGGAGGCGTGAGTGATGGCTTTAATTCAAGTTTTACAAGGTGATATTACAACCGTTGCAACGGATGCGATCGTTAATGCGGCTAATCCGACCTTACTAGGTGGTGGCGGGGTTGACGGCGCCATTCATCGGGCTGCTGGGCCGGCGTTATTGGCGGCTTGTCGACCATTACATGGTTGCGCCGTTGGTGAAGCTAAGATTACGGCGGGGTTTCAATTGCCCGCTAAGTTTGTGGTGCATACGCCAGGACCAATCTGGCAAGGTGGCACGCATCAAGAGTTGACGCTACTAGCGAATAGTTATCGTAACAGCTTGAATCTAGCCGCTGCTAATGGGTGTCAGACCATTGCTTTTCCTTCAATCAGTACGGGGGTCTATCACTTTCCAGTGGCACTAGCCGCCGCAATCGCGTTGCAGACGCTACAAGATACGGCAGCGACCACGGCATCGACGATCCGGGTTATCCAAATGATTTGTTTTGATGCACAGACTAAAGCGGTTTATACGGCGGCCTTACAAGCTTTAACGGCCTAATCTTTACGTAATCTTGACTTAATTGTGCTATTCAGTCACGAAGGGGATTGCTATAATAAAGGAGTTTGTGACTATCAACTTGTGATGACGACGGTTATCACAGCAAAAGAAAGGAATCCAACTTGTGTTAGATATTATTAAAGCAGTGATCTTGGGGATTGTTGAAGGAATCACTGAATTCTTACCAATCAGTTCGACTGGTCATTTGGTCTTAGTGGACCAATTCATTAAGATGCAACAGTCGAGTCAATTTACCGATATGTTCAACGTCGTGATTCAACTGGGAGCAATTATGGCGGTCGTTGTGATTTACTTCCATAAATTGAATCCATTGTCGCCCCGCAAGACTAGTGTTGAGAAAAAAGATACTTGGGTCTTGTGGAGTAAGGTGATTTTAGCGGTGATTCCATCGGTCATTATTGGGTTACCATTGAATGACTGGATGGATGCCCATTTGATGAATTGGGCGGTCGTTTCAGCGACCTTGATCATCTATGGGATCTTGTTCATTGTGATTGAAAACCATAATAAGGCGTTAACGCCAAAATTTGGTGAATTGAAGACATTGCCTTATACGACGGCACTCTTTATCGGGCTGTTCCAATTATTGTCATTAATTCCTGGGACCTCCCGTTCAGGGGCTACGATTTTAGGGGCGATTTTAATCGGGACTTCCCGGTACGTGGCCACTGAATTCTCCTTCTTCATGGCGATTCCAACCATGTTTGGGGCATCGTTATTGAAATTATATAAGTACTTCGACCATGGTAACTCATTAGCTGGGTTACAAGGGGCAGTCTTAGCTGTTGGGGTCATCGTGTCCTTTGTGGTGGCCTACTTGTCAATTCGGTTCTTGTTAGATTACATCAAGAAAAACGACTTCAAAGCGTTTGGTTGGTACCGAATTGTTTTAGGGGCCTTAGTCATCGGCTACTTTACCATTTTCCATTAACCCAAAAAGACATCCATGGCGGATGTCTTTTTTTAATGGCTAAAATGCCATAATAAGCGGTTGATGAATTCGGCAATTAAGAAGCCTAAAGCAATGACGCCAGCGATGATGACGACTTGTGCTAAGTATTGGTTCGCGACTTGCGGTTGACCAGTGACCAGATTGCGGACGACGCGATAGGATTGACCACCGGGGACGAGCGGCACCAGACTGGGAATATTAAAAATAATCATCGGCATTTGTTTGTAGCGGGCCGCTAAGCCGCTGGCGACGCCGATGACAACGGCGGCCACGAGATTACCAATCGCTAATTTAACATCGATGGCGAGTGGCAACACTTGATAGAGCACTTCATAAGTTAACCAGCCGGCGGCACCGACCCAGCCGCTCAAATTCACGGCGCGCCGCGGGATATTCAAGAGCACCCCAAAGCCGGATGTAGCCAAGTAAGCTAAAATCGTTTGCAATAACCCAACTGTAAAAAGCCAATGCCACATGAATGGTGCCCCCTTAATAAAAGATTGATGTCAGTGCGATACCTAGCCCAATGGCCGCGGCTGACAAAATCGCTTCAATCGCGCGCGCTGGTCCGCTCAATAAGTTGCCGGTCATCGTATCACGCACCGCGTTCGTAATTGCAACGCCAGGCACCAGTGGCATGACTGCCCCGATAATAATGGCATCCGGATGGTAGCCGGTGGGCGTGAGATAAAACCCAATCAACGTCACCAGGCCAATTAAAAACGCGCCGATAAATTCACTTAAAAAGCGAATTTGACCAAAATGATTGATCCAATAAAAAGCTGCAAAACCAAGGACACCTGCTAAAGCACAAGTTATGAGGTCAGCTGGGGTGGCATGCCCGGTAAAAGCGACCATTAAGGTGACGCTAACAACCAAGGCGGCCAACAGGAGCCAACTGAATGGAAAGGTCGGGACTGCTTGATTGACATGTTTGAGGGCAGTCGCGAATTCTGGTAAATCAATTCGATGGGTCGCAAATTCCCGCGACAATGTATTGACCTGGTCGACTTTTTCTAAGTCCATCCCGCGCCGATGAATGGCCCGGACTTGGCTGGCAGCGGCATCTGGTAAAGCGACGGTGATGCCGGTCAATAAAACAAAGATTTGCGCATTGGGATAGCCGGCATTGGTAGTGATACGTTGCATGGTATCTTCGACCCGGGCAATTTCGGCGCCGTTTTCGAGCAAAATCGCCCCAGCAAGTAGGGTAGTTTGCATGACTAAGTTTTCCCTTTCCACGTGATTCACTCCCTTATCTGTTTGATGATTAGGTCTATTTTCTCATGAAACTTAAAAATCGTCACTGGCTTGGAACAGTTTGCTTGTGATTCGTTGGAATGAACCGGTAGAATTAAGCTGTAACTAAAAATAGGAGGCCGTTTAGATGGCAAACTTAACAAAGCTCACGGATACGTATACGTTAAATAATGGGACGACGATTCCAATCGTTGGTTTTGGTACTTGGCAAACACCCGATGGTCAAGTGGCTTATGACTCAGTTTTAGCTGCTTTAAAGGCGGGCTATCGGCATATTGATACGGCCGCAGCATATGGTAATGAAGAAAGTGTCGGCAAAGCGATTGCGGATAGTGGTGTGGCGCGCGAAGACTTATTTGTGACCACCAAATTATGGAATGCCGATCATGGTTACGAAACGGCTAAAGCTGCGCTAGACACATCATTAGCGAAGTTAGGGTTAGACTATGTGGATCTTTACTTGATCCATTGGCCTAATCCAGCCGCGATGCGTGACAATTGGGAACAATTGAATGCCGATACTTGGCGGGCCATGGAAGAAGCTTATGCCGATCGTAAGGCCCGGGCCATTGGGGTCTCAAACTTCCGGCCTAAGCATTTAGACGCTTTATTAAAGACAGCTAAAGTGGTCCCTGCTGTCAATCAAATCTTCTTAAATCCAAGTGATATGGAACCAGAAGTTGTGGCCTACAACGAGGCGCATGATATTTTATCTGAAGCATACAGTCCATTAGGTACCGGTAAGATTTTTGGTATCGACGATTTAACGACAATGGCCCAAAAATATGACAAGAGTGTCGCTCAAGTCGTCTTACGCTGGTCCTTACAACATGGGTTCTTACCATTACCTAAGTCAGTCCATGCGGATCGGATTGCCCAAAATACGGATATCTTTGATTTTGAACTTAGCGCTGATGACATGGCAACTATTGATGGGTTGCGTGGTGTTGCTGGATTAGCTAATGATCCCGATACGGTTAATTTTTAAATAAATAAAAACTCGAATTAAAAAGTCGTCGTCACTATGTTTTGACGTGGCGACGATTTTTTAGTCGTGTCTTAAAATTAATGTTTGTATGAGTCATTTAGCGCAAAGAATGCTCTTGCCGTCTCCGGTGACCGATGATTTCAGTTGAGGTGAGGACCGGAAGCGACAAAATCAATCTGTTAGTTTTAAACCACTAATAGTGCACCTTAAAATTAGTAGGTTGTGTCGCAGTGACGACTGGATGTTTGGCGAAATAATCGGCGATTAAGACAGTCATATCGGTTGGTAATTGGTGTTGAATCTTAGCGGTTTGATACATTGGGTAATTGCCTCCGCCGCCAGCACGGTAATGGTTCAAAGTGACGGTCAATGCTTGCGCTGGTTGCACCGGTTGACCATGGTAGTCTAACTGCACGACGCGGTGGCCGATTGGTTGTGTCAGATCAAAGGTATAATCGATGCCACTGTAAATGTCATAAATATAATGCCGTAGTTTAGGGTTTAAAAACTCAGGATTAACGATGACATGACCATCTTGCAATAAGAAGTAACTGGCACACCGTTCTAGCGCCCGTTTTAAGTCGGCGCCAGTAATTGTTTCGACGGCTAGTTTATTAGGATAGACATAGCTATTCATGACTTCGCGCATCGTGACGTGTTGTTTTAAGCCTGGGACATCATCGTTGAACAACGCAGTCGCGGCGATATCCGTCCCGGTGGCGGCCATTTCGACTTGATTGATGAAGTTGATGTAAGGGTGATTGTGCAAACGGGCATCCAGATGATCTTGAACGAGCATACTACCGTTGATCGTGCCTAATGGTGTATCTAGCCAGTCTTCCATTTGGGTATTGACGGTGTGAATCAGTTGCATCGTCGTGGCATCTGGGGCAGCATCTTTCACACTGAAGGTTTCGGCTTTGGTGGTCGTGACTTGATGCATGGCGTTTAAATCTAACGTAATCATCCCAACGTTTTGGCCTTTCATCCCGGGTTGTGTTACGGGGATACCTTGGACTTTAACGGCCAGTCGCCGATGCTGGTGACCCGTGATCATCGCATCGATACCGGGGACTTCGTTCAATAGGGCAGAGCCACGATTTTCACCGTTTAACCGTTCGGTCGGTTGATTGGTCTGGGGGTCGCGTTCCAGACCGCCGTGGTAGGCAACGACCACAACGTCAGCTAATTCGCGTAGTTTCGGCACGAAATGTTTAGCCGTTTCAACAACATCATGGAACTTTAAGCCATCGAGATGGGCGGGGAGTTCCCAGCGGCCAACAAATTGCGTCGTCAGGCCAAGAATTGCCACCTTAACGCCGGCCCGTTCCAAAATGGTATATGGCTTGGCAAACAAGGTTCGCTGTTGTTGGTCTTCGATGTTGGCAGCCAGCATGGGGTAATGGCGCGCTGATTCACAGAGGTCTAAAAAGTCGAGGCCGTAGTTGAATTCGTGGTTACCAAAAATACCAGCTTGAACGTGATTCCGATTGGCCAGTCTTGAATAGAGTGGCGCGGCTTCTTGGTGTTGCCGCGCAATAAAGTAGGTCAGCGGTGAGCCTTGCACAAAATCGCCGTTATCAATGACAATGGGCCAAACGGTGTCATCGTCAGTTTGGGTCAATTGTTGAATCAAGGTCGCCGCCCGACTGAGGCCAAACGGTGCCACGTGGTCCCGACTACTATAATCGGTGGGCGCTAGGTAGCCGTGGACATCACTAGTTGAAATTAATTTGATTTGCATGTAGCCCACTCCTTCAGAATTGAATTAATAGGTCAATTATAACAATGTTCGCACCAATTACGTTAATCATGGCAACAAACTATTTAATATTTTGTACATTTAGTCGGTGAACTGACTATGATAAGAGCGTTTAAGAGGCCAAATTGAGACTAGCTTTAAGATATCAGGTATAAATTTTTGTATATGTCGATTGTTTTACAAAAGTGTGTTAGTGGTTTATCCGCTTTCAATTCATGATAAACTGAGACTAACCAGGAAAAAAAGGGTTATGGGGAGGAAATTTATAATGAATCATAGTTTACACCGGCGTCGTCACTTGATTGCCGGCCTTGGATTAGTGACCATGGGCGTTTTATTGACCGCGGGTGGTACCACTTTGGTACAACCAAACTTAACGGCGGCCGCTGCGACCAGTAGTACCGTCACGGTCAATGCCAAAGATGCGGGGTTAGTTGGTAACAACGCTGCCGTTGATAACGTTAAAAATTTACAAGATATTATTGATGCGCATACGAATGCGCCATTAGTGATTACTGTACCAAAGGGTGACTATCATTTTGGTAGTGATACGGGTACTGAAGTGGTCAAGCTACATTCTAATATCACGTTTAAGTTTGAAGACGGGGCCAACTTCATCGTCGACAATGCACGTCGGGTCAACTTTGTCTACCCTAGCCCAAATGCCGGCTATGATGGTGGGATTTCAAACATCACCTGGCAAAATGCCACTTTTAAAGGTAGCCAAACCGCTGCTGGTCAATCGATCTTTACCCAAAGTGTCCATCATGCCTCAAACGTCACGTTTGACGGTTGTACCTTTGATAATGCTGAATCACCAACTGGGCATTATATCGATTTAGATGGTAGTCATGATATCACCGTTAAAAACTCAACTTTTACTGGGTTTAACGGAACTGATAAGCAATATAAAGAAGCCATTCAAATTGACTATTCAAATCTTAAAGCAATGTCTTATAAGAACCCCGGTGATCAATACGATAACTTACCAACGTATGATGTCCATGTCACCAACAACAAGTTCTTGCCAGTGCAAAAGACGAACGGCTACGTGCAAAGTTTTGCACCGAACCCAATCGGTCAACACGCGTTATATGACCATGGTAAAGCCGGCATTATCCATGATGTCTACTTTGAAGATAACTATGTACAAGATGTCCGGCCATTATTGACGGAAGATGATGCCAATATTCATTTCCGCGATGTCTCGAACTTGTACATTCAAAATAACCAATTCGTCAATAAATACGCGTTAGGTTCTGGTAACTATATTCGGTTATATAACACCGAAAAGACGATTACGATGGATAACTTAAATATTAAGAACAACACGTTCTCAAACTTAAGTCCTGATAACCGTTACGTCTACTTGGATGCTAAGACTGGCACGAAGATGACGAATATCACGATTACTGGCAATACCATTCAAACGTCTAAGAGTAGTGTGCCATTTGTGACGGCTAACTTTGACACGACGGATGCGACGATCAGCAATAACAAGTCAACGGGCTTACCAACGACTCAAGTTGAAGAAGTGCCTAACGGGACTCAAATCGAAGATTCTGGTCAGTTGACGATTTCGATGCCAACTAAGAAGCGTAAGGCGACGAATAAGGTTGAAGATTACTATCATGGAACGCAGGTGCAAACGGGTAAAGTTAGCGCGGCGGCCACTAGTAAAAAGTATGCCTTATATAACCACGTTAAGGGCCATAAGAACTGGAACTACGTGGTCCCAACTTGGAAGAAGTTAGGGTCAACCATCTATGTTGATAAGTATGCCAAGACGAGTACGGGCCAGTGGTACCGGATTGCCTTTAGCAACTCGAGCAAGGCAACCCATTACTGGATTCGCAAGGGCGGCGTCAGCTTATCAAGTAAGAAAGCCAAAAACTTACAAGCTTTGAGTAGCTGGAGTACGAAGAAAAACGCGCAGACTAATGAGACCCAAACGTATCGGTCAGGGTTAAATACCCAACATGCTGAATTAGCAACGAACTTACAAGCTAAGAACTTCGCATTGTACAACCATATCAAAGGTGCGGCTAACTGGAAGACCACTAAGGTTGACTGGACGAAACTTGGTTACACCCGGGCTTATATCGATATGAAAGCCGATGCTGATTCAGGGACTTGGTATCGGATTCGGTTTACCACCGCGAATGATGCTCAAAAATTCTGGATTCGTAAGAGTGGCTTAGTCTTTGATAAGATTACTTATGAAGATTACAGCAAGACCTTGAACTTGATCAAACGTTACCCAGTCTATGACAAAGTCTTTGATTCAGAAGACTTGGCTAAAGACAAAGGGACGACTGGTGATGTCAGTCAATTGAATGTTAAGATTATTCAACGGGCGCGCCGGACAGATTCTAAAGGGGCAACGACCACTTACTATCAAATGGAAAATGGTAACTGGACGCGAGCTTCAGCGTTTGACTTAAACTAAATTAGCTTTAAAAAGCGATCGCTAATGACTATTAGCGGTCGTTTTTTCGTGGCTTAATCTGTGTTAGGTAGGTTAGCGAACGCGTGTTAAACTAGCCGTAGTAGGATAAAAGGGGGACATCATCATGCGTAAAAGTTGGCTAGGGGTAGCAACGTTGTTAGTTGGATTCGGATTGGGTGCCGTTAATGGACACGCTGATTCAACGCAAATGACCAATCAATATTCGGCGAAGCGGTCGCAAAATGTACGTCTAGTTTGGCGGCGATCGATGGGACGCCATGCGTACAGGAATGATCAATTAGGGGGGCGCTATTCGAAACATCTGGGGATGCGCTATAGTGTTAATACGATGACTGGTCATATAACATGGTATACGGATGCCCATGAAAAGTTGTACGACAAAACGAAAAAGAAAGCTGCGATTTATTATCACGTTAAAAATGCGGATAATTCAAAGAGTGGTTGGATTTGGCGGGGCTATTTAACGCCGACAGTTGGGTCCAATGATCCTGATAAGTTAGCGTTGCGGCTGATCGATGAACTCGGGGGCTTAGAGGATGCTCATGCCGATGCGACGACGATGGCCCAGGCCAAAGTCGTGGTTAAGCAAATGATGAGTTCGACGTATCATTTTGTGAATAACAAAGGGGAAAATTACGATAATTTTGTTGAAAGTACCCCGGCCAAATCTGTTAAAACCGACGCTAATAACCGGCAATATCAACAACTCTTAAAAAAGAATCAGTTGGTTTATGGTTATGGCATGAAGAAAGCAATCTGTGTCGCAGCGATTGGGACCAAAGCCCAGTTGACCAGTGATTTGCATGATAATTTTGAGGTCGATGAAAACTGGGGGATTCCAGAAGATACTTTTTATAGTAAGGCCAAGATTGGGATTGCGACTTTACCGGTTGCTAATGCCAAGTATGGGCGTTATGCAATGTTTGTTATCGTACGCCTACCAGCCGATTATGAGAGTCAAATCTTTGTCGATGAATAAGATCAAGAAAAAAACAGTGGCCTGATGAAAGTCAAACTTTCATCAGGCCACTGTTTTAGTGTTAGATACGGCCTAAAAGACGGGCCGCTTAGCAGGTTTTGATTTTAAATCGTCACAGTTGTAAGTGGCTAATTCGTGCAAGCCATCTTGGCTAGCGTCGAAGTAGGCGGTTAAGCCTTGGGCAATCATTAAGTTCAACTGTTTGTCGGCATCGAATTGAACGACCAAAACGGGTGTCTTTTCGGCCACAGCGGCGCCAATTTCAAACATCGTCCCAGAATCAGGTTCATTAGTGGCACTAGTCATGTCGTAGTCTAATAAGGCGACGACTAAGTCAGCACGATGGACTTGACGCATATCGGAAGCATAAACATATTGTTGCCAAGCGCGACTCCCAAAGGGTTCATCTTCAAATTGGTGTTCTTGTGGTAAGAAGATACCTTCGGAATTGATCGTGGGGTTAGCCATTAAAGCGGCTTTAACTTGTTCGATGCGGGCTTTTTGCGCGTCATCGAAAAATGGTGCAGCTAAATAGACGTTATTCATCAGAATTTCCTTTCTTGCGGTGCCGTTAATTAGTAACCTATTCATTTTAGCGGAAAGCGGGTTAAGGATTCAAGTATGGATATGAGGTTTGATTATTATATAGATGATAATTCTACATAACCTAATTTATAATATCAGTTGTAGTTGAAATTGATCCTAGATTACGGTAAATTAAACAAGCAAGTTAGTTAGGGGGAAAAAGATGACGACAACTTTAGCGGAGTTTAAGTTACCCACATGGGACACGTTACCGGTGGTGCCAATCTATATGGAACAATTATTACAATTAGTTAACCTGACGTTGGCACCCTTAGAGCTGCCAGCTGTCACGAAGACGATGGTCAATAGCTATGTGAAGCAACACTTTTTTAGTCGGCCAACTGGACGGCAATATACGCGTAACCATCTAGTAGCGGTATTGGTCGTCACATTACTTAAAACTGATTTTAGTTTAACGACGATCAGTCAGGCGATTTTAAAGATTCGTGATTCGCGGCAAATCGAAGCCCGTTATCAAGAATTCACCATCGCGTTGATGCAAGGGTTACGGCAACAACCCGTCACCATTAGTGCGACGGATACAACGAGCCAAGCGATTCAATTCGCCGCGCAAACCGTCGCGTCACATTTATTAACGCAACAAGCCTTGGCATAAGGCAGTGGCAGTAGAGAGGAATTGAACATGACGAAACGAAAAAAGTGGCTATTGGCCTTAGTTACGCTCGTAATTGTACTCGGTATCGGCATTACCGGGGGGAGTTTTTATCTGTATCACTTTGCGTTTGAACCGACACCTAAAGTGTTGAATCATAGTTCGCAAAAAAGTAAGACGCGGTTAGCAAAAAATCAACAATGGCTCAAAAACGTAAAAAAACAAACGTGGCACGAAACATCGGCGACGGATCACTTGAAGTTAGTGGCTGACTTTGTCCCAGCGGCGCACAAAACGAATCGAACGATCGTGGTTGCCCATGGTTATATGGGTAATAAGGAACAAATGGCGAGTTATATTCGATTATGGCATCGTCAAGGTTACAATGTCTTAGCGCCCGATGATCGTGGTAACGGTCAAAGTCAAGGTGATTACTATGGCTTTGGTTGGCCGGATCGACTCGACTATGTTAAGTGGACCAAACAAGTGATTCGGCGGGAAGGCCAACATAGTCGAATCGGCCTGTTTGGCGTCTCAATGGGTGGTGCGACTGTGATGATGATGAGTGGCGAAAAGCTGCCGTCGCAAGTCAAAGCTATCATTGAAGACTGCGGTTATACGAGTGTCGGTGATGAGTTGACTTATGAACTCAAAAATCTCTATCATTTGCCAAAGTTCCCATTGATTTATACCGCTAGTTGGGTGGCGCAAGCCAAGGCCCACTTTAATTTCTTAACGGCTAGTTCGGTGACGCAATTGCACCAAAATAAATTACCGATATTCTTTATTCATGGCGCCAAAGATACCTTTGTGCCGACAAAAATGGTTTATCAAAATTATCGGGCCACGACCGTCAGCCATAAGAAATTATGGGTGGTACCTGGGGCGGGGCATGCCGAATCCTATACGATGCAGCCGAAGTTATATACGAAAAAAGTGACACAATTTATGGCGCAATATTTAAAGTAGTTGAAATGAAGCTCGTTATGATGGCTAATTGGCCGTGATGACGAGCTTTTTTGCGATACCAGCTTGCTGTAAGTGGCCTTGGCGTAATTGGACGGCGTAATCGGCCACCTGCATGGCGACTTGATCACTAGTCGTGACGATGATGGTGGTGACCGCTAGTTGTCGGGCAAGCGTGGTCAGTGTTTGGCGCAAGTGTTGGGCAAGTGCAAGGTTGCCAAGACTCAAGACTTCATTAAAGATGAGTACGGCTGGTTGGGTTGCTAGGACGCGGGCTAGCGCCAGGTGTTGTTTTTGAATTGGACTCAACTCACCGGGATAACTGTTTTGATGATCTTGGAGATCGAGTAAATTCAAATAGCGATTGACCCGTTGTTTGACAACTAATGGTGGTAATTGGTTCCACAATGGAAAGGCGATGTTTTCGCGAACAGTCATATGCGGCCAAAAGGCAAAGTCATGGCAAAGCATGGCGACTCGACGCTCGGTTGGTTGTAGACTGAATTGGTGTTGACTGTTGAATACTAATTGCTGGTCAAAGTAAATCTGACCAGCATCAGGTGTTTGATAACCAGCAATTAGATTTAGTAAAGTTGATTTACCTGCACCAGTTGGTCCGGTGATTGCGGTGATTTGATGATTAGGTAAGATTAGAGCCGGCAGATTTAGAATCTGTTGATTTAAGTAGTTTTTTCGCAGGTGCTTTAAGGTGATAGTTGGCACAATGGACCTCCTTGCAAAACTGAAGTTAAGTTTAGTTTAACGGTCCAAATTTGTTAATCGGTAAAGTCAATGTATTGGTTACATAAAGTTATTGTAAAGGCAGCAAAAAAACGTCTGGTGACCCAGACGTTAGGCTTTTTTCTGAAATGGATGACGTAATTCTGGAATGAAAAAAAGGACCAGGATGAAATTTAACAACAAGGATAAGGCTGTGAAGATGAAGACCCCGCGATAGTTAAACCAATTTGAGACTGCCCCACCAGCAAGTGAACCTAACATGCTACCTAAAGCTTGAAACGATTGATTCCAACTAAAAATCGTGCCAGTTAAGTGGCGCGGCGTGTTTTTAGAGAGCAATGTTTGGACAGTCGGGAAGAGTGCGCCGTCTGAAATACCAATCATAAAACGAAGACCACCGAGTGCCCAGATACTTGAAACGAACCCTTGGGGAAAATACATTAAAATGGCAAAGATGAACCCAAAAACTAGAATCCGGCCAGTCCCTCGCGTATCACCTAACCGGCCTAACCGTGGCGCTGATAATAAGGTTGAAATCCCGGGTAGGGCTGCAATCACGCCAGCAACGACTGTAATCGGGCCAACGTTATGCATCAATTGTTTGACGTACAAGCTAATGATGGGGGTAATCGAGTTGTTGCCCATTTGAATAATCATTGTTGACACTAATAAGACGATGATCAAAGTGGGATTCTTGAATTGACTTAAAAGTGGCTCAGCTTGTTTTTGTTGTGTCTGAGGGGTTGGTTGGTAGTTTTCGTGGACCAAGAACAAACTCAAAAAGAAGACGATCAACAATAAGCAACCGGTAATCACAAACGTCAACCGAATCGAGAAGACTTGGGCTAACACGCCGCCGAGGATTGGGCCAATCAAGTTACCGGAAACATAACCGGTCGTTAAGATGCCAATGGCCGTGCCGCTGCTTTCTTTGGGCGTTTCCGTGGCGACTAGGGCACTGGCGTTGGGGATGTAGCCCGCGCACAAGCCTTGCAAGAAGCGTAAGAATATCAACATCCAAATATTGTGGACAAAGCCCATTAGACCGATAACAATGGCCATCCCTAGAGATGAGCGCAGTAGCATGATCTTGCGGCCACGCCGGTCAGCAAGCTTGCCCCATAACGGTGAGACCACCGCCACTACGAAAAATGTGACCGCATATGTTACACCGCTGTACATCGTTAATTGGCCATGCGAGAAGTTTCCTAGTTCACTCACATATAAGGATAAAAATGGCATGACTTCTGAGAATCCCATGCCAGCAATAAAAGTTCCTAACCATAAGACGGCCAAATTACGCCGCCAACCTATTAAGGCACCTTTCACATCCAATCACTTCCTAATTTTTTTATACTGTTTAAACAATGAAAAACGTGTTGATACCGTTACAGTTATCAACTTAGGTTAATCTTACGGCTAAAATTTAGTGACTGCAATGTGAGAAAGTCGTCAAATCTGCTTGACCCTAGGACCTTTAAAAACCTACAATGGATAACATTGCAGAAAGGGTGAACAACTTGAAACAGGAACCAAAATATCAGATTGAAGTGATTCCCACTAAGCATCGCCATATGTCGAATTGGGATATGTTTGCGACTTGGATTGGTGCTAATGCCAACAACGGGACATGGTATGTTGGTGGGGTCTTAGCCGCTTGCGGACTATTGACCGCTTTAAAGGTTATTATCGCTTCTTCAACCCTTTCATATTTATGTTTATCGTTAGTCGGGTTTATGGGTTACCGAACGGGAGCGGCAACGATGAGTTTAATTCGGGGATCATTTGGCATTCGGGGGAGTTACGTGCCATCGTTTGTGAACTTAACACAATATATTGGTTGGACGGCGGTCAATACATTTATTGCCGCTACTTCAGTGAGTTATTTATTACATGATATCGTCGGTTGGCCGGTGTATGGCAAGCCGGGTGGGGCCAAAGGCTTGATCTTAGGTATCGTGGTCATGAGTATCTTGCATTTATTAAGTGTTTCAGTTGGCCAAAAGTCAGTGCAAATGATTGAACGCTTGGGGATTATTTTAGTGATTTTGTTTGTCCTTTGGGAAACGGTCGTGGTCTTTAAGACTGTTTCGTTTTCAGAATTATTGTCGTGGCATGCACCAGCTAAGTTACATATGACGGCGGGAGCGGGGATGGATACCTTAGCGGCCTTTAACTTGTCATGGGTTACCGCGGGTGCTGACTTTACTCGCTTTACTAAGAAGCGTTCTGGTGCGACCGGTATGCCATTTTTAGGGGCTTTTACTGGCTTGTTCTGGTTTGCTTTTATTGGGCTAGCTGCGACGATCAGTATTGCAATTACATCGGGGACCTATGATCCCAATAATTCAGATCCTAGTACGATTGCGAGTCGTTTAGGTTTAGGGGTCTTGGCGTTACTGGTTATTGTGTTGACGAGTATGACGGCCAATGCGGTTAATCTGTTAGCCGCGGGCTCGGCGTTATCGAATATCTTTCCAAAGATTCGGTTGCGGCCAGCGCTATGGGCGGTAACGATTATCGCAACGTTGGTGACTTTGATTCCATTAGTGATGGGGAGCTTCTTAACGGCCTTTACCGCTTTCTTGGATTATATTGGGATGGTTTTAGGACCGATGATCAGCGTGATGTTGGTCGATTATTACTGGCGTCATCATCAACACTACGATGTGGACGAACTTGCCAACTCAAATGGCCAATATTGGTATACCCATGGGGTCAATTGGATTGCATTATTGTGTTGGGTCTTAGGGGTCGGCATCTTCTTAATGCTCAAGTACGTGACGTTGATTGCCAATGTGTTTGGGGCCACCTTTATTGATATGATTTTAATTGCCCTGATTTATATGGGATTAATGCGGATTTTCTATCCTTTAAAAACCAAAGCGGCTTAATTTGGATTACAATGGAGAGGTAAACTAAATTAAGGGAGACTACTTATGATGTTTAAATTAGCAGCAATTGATGACTTATTAACGAACTTGGGCGACCATGTTGATTTTGCGACCATCGCTAAAAAAGAAGCCGACTTAGGTGTGCAACATTTCGAATACAATGTTGATGCGGGATCGACGACATATTTCGGTGAGAACGGGTATCTCGTTGAACGTTTAAGCAATGGCTTGGGGACACCGGTGGCTAAAGAATTAGACCCAGCGCAAGTCAAGTCGTTAGGAACTGACTATATCGCCGGTAAATTAAGCTTGGCGGAAGCCGTTAAGGATTTAGCTGCGGCTGGCTGTGAAGCTTGGACCGCCAACTTGAAGCGCAATATCATTGATTTTGCTGGTCCTGAAGGTAAGATCATCGTTGCCATTGAATTCTAGTCATTAAAAAAGTTCGACCATCAAAGTGGTCGAACTTTTTTAATACCCAGCACTTTTGTATTGGCGACTGAGCTTACGTTCAATGGCAAATAATGATAACGGATTGAGCTTGCGCAACTCGCTAGAATCATAGCGCATGACCAATTGCTCCGGGCTGTTAACGGTTACTTGGTGGACGCCATTTAACCCTTGTAAGGCTTGTAAAATCGCTTGTTGCAAGTCGGGATGTTGTGGCCACACCGGCGAGGTCAACATGACGAGGCCGTGTTCTGGATGTTGCAACGTAATCTGATACTTGTTGAGGTATTTATTGAATAATTCGGCTGGATTCATAGTACGTTCCCCCTAGAGGCTGGTCCAAAGTGGGATCATCGCCCAAATAAAGAATCCGGCTAAACCGGTAAAAAGTAAGCCAGCAATCAGCCAGATCCAGGCCATTAACGTCTGGTGACCATGCCGAAAGCTGACCACGGTTTGCCAAAAACAAATGAGGGCAAGTAACCCGCTAGTCCCAATAATAAAATTCACTGTAATCTCCATAACTAAACTCCTTGCTCGTACCCTCTCATTGTGGCGGAAATCGACCTAAAGTGCAATTAGAAAAACGCTAGTTATCAAAAATTCAATTAGAATTTTTGATAACTAGCGTTTTAATTAACTTTAATGTTCGGTTGCAGGATGCTTTTCAGCTAATGGATCAACTGATTTTTCGGGTTGATTGCTGACCATGAAGGATAGGCAGAAGCCTAAGACGGCTAAAGCCAAAGTGAACCAGAACCCGTAATGAACGCCATGGACAAAGGCCGTTGCCCCAGTACTATGGCTAGCACTTTGACCGATACCTAATAAACTGGTGGCAATCGCGGTGGCCAGGGCACCAAGGATTTGCTGTAAGGTGTTTAAAATCGTACTACCATCCGCAGCTACGGGACCACGTAAGGCGTTTAACCCATAAGTTTGGGCTGGCGACATCGCTAATGGTGCTCCAATCATAATGATCACATGGGCTAAGACGACATACCAATAACTACTGTGCGTCGTGGTGAAAATCAACATGAAGGCGCCAATAAAGCTTAAACCAAAGCCGATGCGTGTTAGATATTTGGCCCCATAGTTATCAAACAAACGCCCAGAAGTCGCTGAGACGACCGCATTGATGACACCACCAGGTAACATTAAAACCCCAGTTAACGCCACCGGAACAACTAAGCCTTTTTGCCAATACATCGGTAATAAGTACATGGATGACATGATAATCCCAAAGTCAATCATCACTAAGACGGTCCCCACGCTGAATTCTTGAAAGCTAAAGGCGCGTAAGTTCAAAATTGGTGTCTCTAGGTGTAATTGACGGTGGCAATAGAAGTATAACGCGATGATCCCAATAACGAGGGCGCCTAAAACTAACGGATTACCCCAACCACGGTCACCGGCTAAACTAGCGCCGACAACTAAGCCGCCGAATCCCAGTGAAGATAAGACGATCGATAGAGCATCGATTTTTGGTTTCGTCACTTCAGCCACATTTTGCATGAAGATCACGGTAATAATCAAAGCGATGGCTAAAAGCGGGACGAATAACCAGAAAATCCAGTGCCAAGATAAGGCGCCTAAAATTAAACCAGCCAAAGTTGGCCCAACGGCAGGGGCAAACATGATGACTAATCCAACGAGCCCCATCGCAGCGCCCCGCTTTTGTGGGGGATAAACCGCTAGTAAGACGATGAAGATCAAGGGCAAAATCAAGCCGGTCGCAATCCCTTGGATCATTCGGCCAATTAATAAAATAGCAAAATCAGTCGCCAGTGCGGAAATAACCGCGCCGACCATAAAATCCGCCAACGCAAAAATAATGAGTTGACGGGTCGTAAAGTGTTTGGTGAGCATGCTGGATAATGGTAAGACGATGCCGACCATTAATAAGTAACCAGTAACGAGCCATTGAATCGTCCCGGTGTTCACGTTTAACTGTTGTTCCAGTTGTGGTAGGGCAATGTTTAGCGCCGTTTCACTGAACATGCCCACAAAACCACCTAATAACAACCCAATCATAATCAAGGTTGGGTTCGTGTGTGACTTAGTTTCCATCCAAAAATCTCTCCTTTGTCCGTACAGTGTGCACAATAGGTCACTGTAGCAGAAAAAAGCGTGCTTCGTAAGTGATTTCTGGAAAATAGTTGGCCTTTTCAGTTATTTAGGCGATTAAGTCCGGGCTTCAAACCGGTTGCCGCACTTTGGACAGGTGATACGAACCCGACCGTGATGGCGTGGAATCCGAATGCGCTGGTGGCACTGACTACAATGGAAGAAACGGAATTGCCAATGCTGTTTGAGTTGGTAGCTTGTCCAAGTAATGGGCTTAACGAGGCGGTACCAGCCGGCTTGAAACCCCCGATTGATGGCAACTTGTTGATAGATCTTTTTGGAGAATAAACGCCAGTAACTGATGGCTAATAATAGTAGGGCAATTAGTGTTAACCAGTTGATCCGGCTAAAAATACTGATGACTAATAAAAGCAACGCGGTGTTTGTTAAGACCCGGTTCAAGGTGTCATTTTGCCCGTAACGTCCGCGCATGAATTGTTGCATACGATAGAGAAATTTTCCGGATGGCTTCATTAATAGATGGACCCCCAAATAAGTTGGTTTAGTAATAACATACCCTAACATATTTGTTAAACGCTCGCAATTTGAAAACTTTCAACTGGCGACTGATGGCAATTTAAGTGTATACTAATTGCTATCCTATTAAAAAGGTGGGGGCGATGCACATGACAATCAAACAAACTACAACCCAAGCGATGGTCCTTGATGCGCTGAGTCGAGCAGCGTTAACGCTCGACCGCACCGATGCAACCCAACTTGGCTTACAGCAATTATTAAATGAATTTCGTCGGACGTTGTTACAAACCAACGGTCAACAGTCGACATCGGTTTTATATCAAGGCCGGATCATGAGTTATTTGTTACAACATCCAGCAACTTACCCAGCAACGGTTGATACCTTAACAGCGGTATTGGCTCAGTTCGTTAAACAACCAGCGGGTAATTAATTAAATGTTTTAGGCTGTTAATTAGGTGTTAGCCAGTTAGGTTAACGCTTTTTTGAACATCATGACCCAATCCATTCCAAAAGTGTACTGACTACTATTTTGGCGCTTGCTGAACATTTGATAAGCGAAAATCAATGATTGGTATACGTCAATATACTTTTAAGGAATAGCGTAATGCTAGGAAAAACCTAATCTTTTAGGCGCTTTCAAAAAGTCCGCTGACGAATCGGTATATTAAGAATTTGTTATTGATTTATACTAATAAAGTGTGTTATTGTATAAATGCAGAAAGGGTTTATTTATTTACGAGATGGATTAAATTAAATAATAGCCCTGAAAATGAAAAGATTGATTTATCAATGATTAAACGGGATATTGATTTTTCAATATAAATATATGTTATAGCAAGGTCGAGATGGAGTCGCCAAAAAGCGGTTTTTGACAGAATCTGGGGGTATCAAAGATGCGTCGATTAATGAATTTAGAAAAATTACAACAACAAAGTCGGATCTGGTTAATGGCCGGGGTGGCATTAGCAACATTAAGTTTTGGCACCGTTTTAGCAAACGCCGATGATACCACTGCAACAACTGGCAGTGAAACGACCGTGACGGCGACTACTGATAGTCAAGCAACGACTGACAGTAGTGATAGTAGTGTTGCCGATGATCAAAGCGATGCCACAACGGATACAACTAGTGATAGTGATGATACTGCTGACACCACATACGATGCAAACGTCAAGGTTACCGAAAAAGATGGCACCAAGACGACATCTTATGAAGATGGTACGACAACTGAAGAAATTACCGATAAGATTAATCTGACCCCACGGCCACAAAGTCAAACCAAGACGACTAAGTCTACGACCACAGCAACTAAGGCGACGACAACTAAGACGGCAAGTGCTACAACGGCTGCTAAATCAGTTATCGCAACGCCTGCGACGACGGCTACAACCAAGTCAGCGACGACTACTAAAGCGACGGTTACTGCAACGCCAGCAACTAAAACGACTGCGGTTAAAACCACAACGACAACTGCTAAAGTCGTCCCAGTTAGTGCCGTTAAGTCGGCTGCAACTTTGAAGCCGGCTACTACTAAGACTGCCCAAGTTAAGACATTAGCTAGCACTGTTAATAAGCCAGTTAGTGCTAAGCTAGTTTCAGCCGTCTCCTTTAGCTTACCAAGTAAAGATACGACGAATAACCAAACGACTTCTATTGCAGGGGGCTTATTATTAGCGTTGACTGCTTTGACAGGGGCAGCTGGTTTGAGTCGCAAGGTTCGCCAAGCCTAAATTTTAAAAAATAAACGTTATCAAGCGATGCCAGTCCATTTGGCATCGCTTTTTTGTTGTCGCAAGAATTGGTTGGGTTGTTGAATGTCAATAATCACGAATAATTTACTAGGTTAAGCACCTTGGCGGTCATAAGACAAACTAACACTCCTGTGAAATGATGGATACTATTCATAACGATAATGTTTTGCTAATATAAATAACTAGATTTGAAGTTATGATAAGAAAACTTATACAACTCACTGCATAGCCTAGATATGATGAATGACTATACCTTTGAAATACGAGATAAGCTTGTTAACAAAGGATTTCTAGGACTTTAATGACAAGTAGTGACGTTAAGCGGCAAATAATCAATATATAAAGAATTATATTGATTTGAGTTGACTTATTGTGCTATATTATAAACGTAAAAGGTGTTTATCTATTAATGGCAGTAATTATTATTGTTAATTATAGTAATTTTAAATTGGTTGATAAATCAGCCTTATTTGGGAGTTTCTAAAAAGGACTATTAATAAATGTAATCAAGTTACAAGCTAGTACCCCAAGAAGTGGTGCGTTAAGGCTTGAACACAGCATAGAAATGGGGAATTAACATGCGGGCGCTTCAAAATGAAAAGTTAATTTACAAGATGTATAAAAAGGGTCGTTTCTGGGTCTTTGCGGGGATTACAGTTGCTACTTTGAATGTTAATTTGTTAAATGGACAAGCAGCTACCACCGATCAAAGTACCAGCAGCAGTAGCAATGCGGACACTGAGAGCAGTACTGTTGCTAGTACCGCTAGTGAATTGAGTGACTCATCAGTGACACTAAGTGGTTCAACGTCAAGTACGACTAATAGTACCAATGAGTCGACGCCAGGAACAACGGACACAGCAACATCCAAAGCGGATACCACCACGAGCGAAAGTACAAATGGTAGCGATTCCACAACAACTGAGTCGACCGACACGACAAAGCAAACAACTGATACGAGTAGCAGTCAGACAAGTGATAAGCAAGCAACAGAAGCTGATCAAACGACTGGTAACGATGCCAAGACGAGTACTGAATCAAGTCAAAGCACAACGACTGATAAGCAGACAACGTCAGGTCATGTGACTGATTCCACAACAACTGGTGCCACCACAAGTTCTGATGTTAAGGATACAACGACCACGGATACGTCTAATAACGTGACCGCATCAACTGATACGACGCCGGTCACTGATAGTACACCAACGCCAGCAACTAATTCGACCTCAGTAGCTGATGACACGACGACTGTCGGTGATATGACTGCGGCCAACAATGTCACAACCGCAACTGTTGATGATTTGCCCACAACTGACACGACGGCCGATGCGACTGCTAGTGCAACGTTAACGAATGCATTGCAGGCCGCTAGTGTTCAAGGGACGTTGTCTAAAAAATTAATGATGCGGGCTGCTGCCGTGACGGCAGCAACGATTGTTGCGAGTGGTGACTTCAGTAAAGAAGTCACTGGTGGGAGTACTTGGACGTTGGACAGCAATGGCCTGTTGACAATTTCAGCCGGTGCTTGGGGTGCGACGACTGGTTCAAATTCTTGGTACAGCAAAAGAACTTTAGTCAAGAGTATTGTGATTGAAGGACCGGTTACGGTGCCAAGCGATATTTCTTGGACGTTCTTTGGTGAAAGTAATTTAACATCGATATCTGGATTAGCATATATTGATACTAGTAATGTGACTAACATGGACCGATTGTTTTCCGGGACAGCTGTTAGTGATTTTTCAGGAGTAGCGAACTGGGATACAAGTAATGTTACGGATATGAATATGATGTTTGCTAGCACAAAGATCACGACGGTTGCGACTATTCCTGTTGAAAGTTGGAACGTCAGCAAAGTGACAAACTTTACCGGTATGTTTAGTTCAACGACCTTGGAAAGCATTGATTTAAGCGGTTGGACGTTAAATGCAACTGCTAATATTTCTATTGCGTCATTATTTAGTGCGGCTGCAAACTTAGTTAGTGTTAATTTGAGTGGTTGGCAAGTTGGCAATGTGACTTCGGCACAACAGCTATTTAGTGGCGATACTAGTTTGGTGACGGCTGACCTTACTGGTTGGACATTAACCAATACGACCAGCATGAACAGTATGTTCAAAGGCACTGAAAATTTAAAATCGGTGGATATCAGTGGTTGGGATACGAGCAAAGTGACCGATATGAGCTTCATATTCAGTGACACTGCCGTTTTACCTAATATTGATTTGTCTAAGCTTAATACGAGCAATGTTACGAACATGCAGGACATGTTTTCAGGTAGTGACTTAACTGGTGCTGATATCACGTCATTTGATACGAGCAAGGTCACGACGACGAAGGAAATGTTCAAAGATGCAACTTTGGCCGGAATTGACTTAACGAATTTAAAAACGCAAAATGTCGTCGATATGACGTCGATGTTTGAAGGTACTGATTTAACCGGAATTGATTTAACGAATTTAAATACAAGCGCGACTAAACTGATGTCTAAGATGTTTGCTTCAACAACTAATACGACCTTAGACTTAAGTAGTTTTGATACTAGTAACGTCAAAGATATGTCATATATGTTTACTGGGGCCGCAGTAACTAGCCTTGATCTTACTAAGTTCGATACAAGTAAAGTGACAACCATGTATGCGATGTTTGAAGATACTAAGATGACTCAGATTGATTTGTCTGGCTTTAATACCAGCTCGTTAACGGTCATGAAGGAAATGTTTACCAGAAGTGCCTTTACTAGTTTAGATTTATCCAACTTTGATTGGTCTAATATTACTAGTGTCGAATTCATGTTTACGGATGCTAGCAAGTTAAGTACGCTGAAACTAAATCCAGCCGCCTATTTAAAAACAACAATAACTAATATGTTTGGTACGGTTTATAGTTCGGATGCCGACTTGCCGGATGTGCCAACGACTGACAATTATACGGGATTATGGGTTGATGATAACGGTCAAACTTATACCAGTGCGCAATTAATGGCCGCTTACTCGAATACGGAAGCCAATGACTTCACAACACCACTAACTTACACGTGGCAAATTGTAACTTCAAATTCTAGCCTAACCGCCCAAGACAGCACGATTATTGCTGGTCCAACGGCAACTTGGAATGCTAAAGATAATGTGGCTGAATTAAAGGATGTTGATGGCAATGTTGTTGACCTAACCACGTTGGATACAGATGCGATTGCCGTTACTGGCGATACTGTCGATCCAACCAAGACTGGCAGTTATCACGTGACATTAAGCTATACCGACAGTAAGGGCATTGTTCGTGAAGCAACGGCAACAGTAACGGTCGTTGCTAGCCAATCGGTCTTAGTTGGTAAAGATATTTCTATTAATCAAGGTGCAACTTGGCAAGCCGGTGATAGTGTTGATACGACTAACACGTTAAATGCGGCTGGTAATCAATTAAGTGCAACTGAACTGGCAACAATCACGGGCTCTAATCTGGACACTAGCAAGACTGGCGTTCAAACTGTAACCTTAAGCTATACGGATGCGGCAGGCAATGTACGGACAACAACGGCGACGGTTAATGTGGTTGCTAGCCAAGCGACCTTGGTGACTAAAGATATTAATATCGTTAAGGGTGCCAATGCCACTTGGAACTTACTGGATAATGTGGTTAGTGCGACTGATTTCAAGGGTGATACAGTCGATAATTTGAGCAGCTTAAAGATTACGGCGGATACGACACCAGATTTAACTAAAGCGGGTAACTATCCAGTGACATTGACGTATACCGATAGCGAAGGTAACCAACACACTTACACGGTTAATGTGACCGTAACGGCTAGTCAAGCTAGTTTAGTTGGTCAAGACACGACCATCGTGATGGGGCCAAATGCCAGCTGGCAACTTACGGATAACCTTGCTAGTGCAACTGATATCGATGGGAATGCGTTAACGGCTGAAGCCTTAGCTAAGGTGACTGCAAGTGCGACGCCAGATTTAACTAAAGCTGGTGATACGTTAATCACGTTGACGTATACCGATGCAGCGGGTAATCAAGTCACCACGACGGCGACGGTTCATGTCGTTGCTTCGGCGGCACAAGTCAATGTTCATGATGCGACCATCGTCATGGGCCCAAATGCCACTTGGAATGCCAAAGATAATTTAGACTCAGTGATCCAAGCCAATGGGGATACGATTGCTGCCAGTGATGTCGTCCTAGAAAACAACGTCAAGATGGTTAATTCACGCGTCATGTCGATTATGTATAGTTACTTACGCGCAGATGGCACGACGGTGACCGTTGCTGGTCAAGTTGACTTGACTAAAGTGGGCGACAATACAATCACTTACACGTATACCGATAGTCAAGGCAATACGACGACGGCTACTGCGACAGTCCATGTGGTTACCAGCCAAGCCGGCATTACTGCCAATGATAGTACGTTGATTGCGGGTCCAAATACAACTTGGTCAGCTAAGGATAACTTAACGGCGGTACAAGATGAAAATGGTCAAACCATTGACTTGAGCAAGGTTACGACAACTGGCACCGTCAATCCAGCAGTGCCTGGCACTTACCAGGTCACTTATCACTATACGGATAGTCAAGGCAACCAAATCAGTAAGACAATCACCGTGACGGTTGCGGCAACCAAAGCCAGTCTAAACGTAAAAAATAGTACGTTAAATTTAGGGGCGACTTGGAACGCCAGTGATAACATTGTCAGTTTAACGGATGCCACTGGTCAGGCGGTTGATATTAACCAGGTGACGATTACGGGCAATGTTGATACGATGACGGCTGGTACCTATACCGTTACTTATCAATATACGGATGCAGCCGGCAATGTTTATACGGCCACAGCAACGGTCACAATCACTGACCCGACTAATGGTAACAATGGTAATGGCGATACCATCGATCCTGATGAGAATCAAAAACCCACTAAACCAACTGATGGTGGCACTACTTCAACTGGTGGGGGCACTACCGGAACCACAACTGAGCAACAACCGGGTAAAGCTGGAACCACTACTAACCAGGGTGCGACAATTAACAGTCAAGCAGCACAGATTCGACCAACTAATTTGGTCACGGCTGCCCAACCTAAGGCAGCGTCGACTGACTTAACTACGACGTCGACTAGCAAGGGAACGGTTAAAGCAACTGACAACTTGCCCCAAACCGATGAAGCAACGACGCAAAATGCTTCCGCGTTAGGAATGGCATTATTAGCGTTAACCGGTGTGGTTAGCTGGTTAGGCTTAGGCCGTAAACGGCGACATGATTAAAAAATAATGATTTAAAATACCCCTCACTAAATTCTTAGCGAGGGGTATTTTTTAATCGAAAATTAGTTAACTAGGTACATAATAAATAAATAATGCATACTAGAAGTATAAATTTGAGATAAAAGGGTTTACACAAATAAATTATACTATATAATAATTAAAGAGGTATAACGTATACGACTATTAATAATGAAATAATTTATGACGGTATAACACGACATGACTAGCTGAAACTGGGGGTATAAAAATGACCAAATTTGCACCAACTTTGAATGACCCGAAACACCGTAATGGCTGGCTATACGCTGGTGTAGCAACCTTAGCTTTTTCGAGTTCAATCTTAGTCACGACCAAAGCGCAAGCGGCGACAACTGAGACCACCCCGGCAACGACTGCCGAACAGACAACGGATACTAGTAGCAACACGACCGCGTCTCAAGTGACGCTCAAGACGACGGCGACGACCAGTACCACTGACACGACTGAAGCAACATCGACAAGTGCCACCAGTACTGAAACGACCGCCACGGCTACTAGTGATAGCGATGCTGCGACAACTGGCCAAACTGATGATAGTAGTCAAGATAAGGCGACAAACACCTCAAATGCGACGACTACGCAGCCAGTCGCAACCGCAGATACGGATACCACGACTAAGACCACGACTGAAACCGACAGTAGTAAGACAAGCGAGTCAGACACATCAACACAAGCGACTGATGATAAAACAGATCAAGTGGATACCGCAGATGGTTCCACGGATGAAAAGACAACCACTGAAAGTCAAACCACAACGACTAGTGCTGTAGCGGAAAGTGCACCGGTCACTAAAACGGATAATAGCAGTCAAAGCAGTACTAAGACCACGACTGCTAAAGCAACTAAGGCTGGTTTAGCTAAAGCAGCAACGACCACAGCTTATGATCCAGATGCCGATGACACGCAAGTGATCACCATGGCTGATGCAAACATGTTAGCGGCGGTCAAAAAAGGCTTATCACTGGCTAGTACTGCTGACTTAACGGTCGGGGCACTGCGTAATTACAAGGGTAATACGATAACGATTATCGATGAGACCAATGATATCACGTCGTTAGCGGGCCTAGAAACGTTACAATATTTACCGCAGAGCGTACGAATTAATTTGAACATTAATATTCTGGCTGCCACGGTCGAAAATGGCACCCCAGTTAGTACCAATTTTGATTTGACGCCGCTCGAGAATCTCCATTTTAATCAGCTTACTTTGTCGACACCATATTTTAGTCTGGTTGATTTATCACCACTGACGAAGATTGAAACGTCAACGATGACCTGGGTTTACTTACAATCGCCAACTACTTATAGTAAATATGGGATGACCAATAGTCAACTGGCTGGAATCGCAAGTTGGCTGACTGACTTTTTAAACAATGGTTATGGTGGTGACAAAAACTTTCGGACAGTTGGCCTGTCTGGTAATCAGCTGAGTGACTTTTCATCACTTAGTGGGATTATTCCGGAACGTAACGTCTGGGTCTATGCGCCAGGCCAATTAATTACCAATGATAATCCAATCAACATTGTGACGGGTCAACCGGTTACCTTTACGATTGATGAACAAACTGGGATTAATGGTGAAACCCTGCAAAATGGCTATGCTTGGTCTTTTAACACGGACGATTCTAAAAAATATAAGCCAATCACAAGTTTAGGCAATGGCGAGTATCAAATTGATACGCCAGTAGCGGTGACGGCTGATGGTGCCTTGATTTATGGACAATGGGGCTATTTGAATGGGGCTAGTAATTCGGCTAATTTTTATCGGGAGTTTTATGGGTCAAACGGCGCTGATGGCCTAACCTTAATTACGGATGCGCGGATTTATCGGGCCGCTAATTGGCAAGATAATCCAAGTATTACGGTAAACTATATCGATAAAGACACCGGTGAGGCGATTCAAGATCCTGAAACTTTGGGGACGGATAAAAAAATTGGTGAAACCGTTGATTTAACTGATAAGACGAGTCTATCGGGCTACGAGTATGACAGTACCGATGCGGATTCATTGACGTTGACGTACAGTGCCGACCCACAAACGGTTAACCTGTACTTCACGAAAAAGCAAGTGGCCGCTGGTGACGTCACGATTAAGTATGTCGATACAGACGGCAACGTCTTGGCAACTGGTACTGCGACTTATCCGGATGGTCAATGGGTCGGTAAGACGTATACGACGAGTACCAAAGCCATCGATGGCTATAGTTTTGACCATGTTGATAGTAATGGGTTAGCTGCCAATGGGACGTTAACGGCAACTGGTGGGACCGTCACGTATGTTTATACGAAGAATGTTGCAGACCAAGGTCAAGCTAAGGTCGTCTACATGGATGATACGACTGGCAAGACGTTAGAAACGAAAACGTTGACTGGAGACGTTGGCACGACTAGTGATTATCAAACGAGTGCGACCATTAAGACTTATACTGACCGTGGCTATCAGTTAGTAATGGATGAATATCCAGCTGATGGTGTGATTTTTGATGACCAGACGCCAACTTACATTGTGCACTTAAAGCATCAAACTGTTGCGGTTACGGATAGTAAAACAGTCACTGAAACCATTCATTATGTTTACGCTGATGGGACGACCGCTGCGGCTGACTACCAAGCGAAACTAACCTTTAATCGGACTGGTGAACGTGATTTGGTCACTTGGGAAACGACTTGGGGGGATTGGCAGGCTGATAGTACCAGCTTTGCCGCCCAAACTTCACCCGTGATTGCTGGTTACCAAGCTGATCAAACGACGGTTGCGGCAATCGATAATGTGACGGCGACGACTGATGATGTTGATTTGACTGTGACGTATACGGCGGTCGATCCAACTAATCCAGAAACACCGGGCACCACTGACCCTGAAACACCTGATGTGACGAATCCAGAAACACCAGGTACGACTGATCCAACCACGCCAGACACGACGACGCCTGATACAGGTGGTGAGATCTCTGAAAGTGCTGGTGATACGATCAATCCTGGGACATCAACAAAGGAAAAGACCTTAACTAAGAGTGATGCCAATACGGTTAACCCTGGTAAAACGACCGGTACGACGGTTGCCGGGATACCAACTAATCCTAAAACGGCTTTGAAATCGAGCCAACAATTAGCTGGGGATACCTCGCGGCCGGAACAGGCAACGAGCTTACCACAAACTAATGAGTCTAAGACGACACCATGGACGTTAGCTGGGGCCACGCTATTAGTGGGCTTAGGCTTACTCGGTTATCGTCGGAAACACTAGTCACTAACGATGATTGCAAAAAAAACAGGTCTTAACCAATCTCATTTGGTTAAGACCTGTTTTGTGTCCGATTAGCACTTTATTTAGCCGTGATTTGGTCACGGCCGTTGTTTTTCGAATGATATAAGTAACCATCCGCACGTTTATATAAGTGGGTACTGTCTTCATCGTCAGGATGTTGCATCGTCATCCCAATTGAAATACTTAAGTGAATTTGTTGATCATCATATTGGAAGGTAGCGTCGCGAATCATGTCGGCAATCTTTTGGGCATGGGCGTTAGCGGTCGCGAGTTCATAACCTGGAAAGAGGATCGTGAACTCTTCACCACCGGTTCGATATAAAATCAAGTTTTGGTCAATGGCATGTAAGTATTTTTCAATCATCAGTGCCAGGTGTTCAAGCACGTAATCACCGGCTAGGTGGCCATACGTGTCGTTGATCGCTTTAAAGTGATCAATATCAAACAACATGATGGTAAATGGTAAGCGATGATCACGACTGCGCGTAAAGGCTTGGCCATATTTTGTTCGAAAGGCAAAGAAGTTTTTCGCATGCGTGAGCTCATCAAAGTTCGTGTTATAAGTCAGTTGGGCTAGCGTTGCGGCATCATGGTATAGCCCGTTGACATAAAAGTAGACGATGACAAGCATAATGAACATGAATAAGAGTTCTGGCCAAATCAAGGTGGCCATTAGATGCAGTCGAATGGCTACGATTTGCCACAAGGCGGCGGGAAACCCCATCGCGATGATCAGGTATTTCACAAAGTCCCAGTGGTCGTAATGCCGATGTTGTTTGAGCCATTTCATGACAAAAAACATACTGACAAATACGATGGTGTAGAGCCAGGACAAGGTTTGCGAGATCGTCCCATTAATCAACATAAAGAGGACCGCCGTGACGGCCCACTGCCAAACTTTAATCCCTAACAGTAGGAAGTAACTGACAAACACGACGGCGAAAATTTGAAAATTAATAAAGACCCAAGTGGTCGTCGTGTGACTAACGACGACTTGCAGACTTAAGACTAAAATGACTAGGTAGACTAGCCCTACAACGGTGCGGACTTGTTCTTGATCATATTGTTTTCCCCGGCGGTCAAAGTATTGGATCGCCCGATCAGCTAAAGTCCAATACAATGTGATAATCCCTAATAAGAAGAAAATACTAGTAACTAAGGCGGGCACATACCAATGTGTTAAGGTCATGTTGCTGAGCCCCCATCTTGAAGTGCGAAGTATGTGTTAAGCAACGGGCATTTCTGGTTTACCATACAGATAGCCTTGGTTGATTTTGATACCGAATTTTTCAGCTAAAGCTTGGTCGGTGTGGTTTTCAACGCCTTCTAGGACCATTTCTAGTCGATATTCACGGGCAATATCGGTCCAAAAGGCAAGCTTAGCTGGAATTTTGTCAGCTTGACCGCTCATGCGCAAGTTTTGCATCGCAAACTTGATTTGATCAACATAAGGTAATAGTGGCTTAATGTTATCAAACGTATTGCTACCAGTGCCGACATCGTCAATCACGAGCTTCATGCCATATTGATGAAGTAAGACGCTGTAATGTTGTACTTCATCTAAAGTCGGCGCTTCCGTAAATTCAATCGTTAAAGCGGCTGGATTGATGCGTTTCTTTAAGGCAATCATCGTCCCGATGGTTAAAGGATTATCGATCTGATCACGATTGAGATTAAACGCAATCACTTTGTTGGTCAATGACGTTTGTAAGACGGTCGCGGTTTGTTCAAGTAATTCAGATTGTTTGTCGAGTGAGATCTCAGAGAAGTCATTAGGCAACGTCCAAGTGTCTTTTTGGCGTTTGCGTAGGAGGACTTCGTAGCCGTACAATGAATGATCTTGTTCATTAACTTGTGGTTGGACAAAGAATCGATAGATGATTATCGCCTCCTTAATGTTATAGATTAGTTGATTCAGTTAATGAACCAATTTAGGTTCATTCTAGTCTACATTGCGCAGGTTATCAATTTACCGGATTAGATTCGTTACCGAAATATAAACTTATTGATGGCTAAGTAATCGTGGTAAACTGGAATAGTCGAGTTGTGGCGGCTGGCCGCCACTCGAGTGAAATGCTTGCAATTTAAAGTTTACGACTGTAAACTATATAAAAATCAACAAACGTTACACCAGTACGAAAGGTGGCTAATTAAAGTGGAAGCACAAACTAAGATTGAAATCAGTGATGCCGAATGGGAAGTCATGCGGGTCACATGGACGCTTGGTAGCGTCACTAGTAGTCAAATGGCGGAAATTATGGCCGAAAAGATGGGCTGGAAAACCGCAACCGTTAAAACGTTACTCGGTCGGTTGATCAAAAAAGGCGCTTTACGTGCTGAAAAGCATGGTCGGGCCTTTACGTATTACCCGACGGTCTCGGAACAACCTTCCATGGATGAAGCGGTTGAAACGTTGTTTGGTCATCTCTGTCAGATGCGCGTCGGGCAAACGTTAACGGATTTAGTTGGTAAGCTAACTTTAAGCCAGCAAGATGTGGCAAATTTGCAAGCGGCTCTAGCGCAAAAGGCTGAAACTGCACCGGAAATGGTCGACTGTGACTGTTTACCTGGAGATGAACATTGTTAATAAATTGATTGATATTGAACATCGCTGGCATGAGTTAGCGATGTTTTTATTTTTTCTGAGTCAATACCTTGACTTTTGACGTTTACGACTGTAAACTTTAGCCATAAATTACAAATGTAAACGACATAAGGGATGCTTTTTAGGAGGGTGACGGTTATGAAAAAAATGACAATGGATAAGATGGCAATGCCGCATGATGATCAAGCCATGAGTCATGACCATCAAGATATGAGCAAGATGGATATGCATGATATGGACATGGATATGGGTGGTGGCCAAATGATGCATATGGGCAACTTGAAGCGTAAGTTTTGGGTCTCCCTTGTTTTAACGTTACCAATCATCTTAATGAGCCCAATGATGGGGATGCAATTACCGTTTCAAGTGATTTTTCACCCGTGGTCAGACTACTTAGTAGCGGTGTTAGGCACTGTTACCTTTATCTATGGTGGCCAGCCATTCTTCAGTGGGGCCAAAGCAGAACTTGCCAATCGTAAGCCAGCCATGATGACCTTGATTGCCATGGGGATTGGCGTTGCCTTTGTTTATAGTATTTATGCGGTGATTGCCAATAACGTGTTACATGTGACGCCACAAGTGACGGATTTCTTCTGGGAACTGGCAACTTTGATTGACATCATGTTGTTAGGGCACTGGATCGAAATGGACACCGTGATGAATGCGGGTTCCGCAGTCGATAACTTAGCGAAGTTATTACCAAGCACGGCCCATAAAGTTGTTAATGGTGAAACGAAAGACGTGGCCATCTCAGCTTTAACCGCTGATGATCACGTTCAAGTTCGGGCTGGTGAAAAGATTCCGGCTGATGGTGTGATTGTTAGTGGGGCCACCAGTGTTAATGAAGCGATGGTTACTGGTGAAGCCCGATTGGTGGAAAAACAAGTCGATGCCAAAGTCGTCGGTGGTTCCGTCAATGGCGAAGGTACATTTGAAATGCGGATTACCGGGACTGGTGAAGATGGCTATTTGGCCCAAGTCATGAAGTTAGTTTCTGATGCGCAAGCAGCGAAGTCCGAACAAGAAAATATGGCTGATCGCGTGGCCGGGTTATTGTTCTATGCGGCCTTGACAGTAGCGATTGTAGCCTTCATCGTTTGGCTTCTCATTGGCAACTTAGCACTAGCAATGTCGATTGCGGTCACCGTCTTGGTCATCGCCTGCCCACATGCTTTAGGCTTGGCGGTACCGTTAGTCGTTGCCCGTAGTACTGGGTTAGCAGCTAGCCACGGTTTGTTGATTCGTAATCGGGATGCGATGGAACAAGTAAAAAAATTAAATTACGCCTTAATGGATAAGACTGGGACCTTAACCGCTGGTAACTTCAAGGTCGCGGAATACCAAAGCTTAGATCCACAATATACGGCTGATCAAGTATTAAGTATTATGGCGGGACTAGAAAATGGGTCCAGTCACCCCTTAGCTGTTGGTATTTTAAAGGCAGCTAAAGACCAACAATTAACCACGGTTGACCCCGTTGATGTGCATCAAATTACTGGGGCCGGCCTGAGTGGGACGGTTGATGGCTTGGCCTATCAAGTGGTTTCGGCGGCTTACTTGGATCGACAACACTTGGCCTATGATCAAGCGACTTTTGACCGCTTGGCTTCGGCTGGAAATTCCGTGAGCTTCCTGGTTCAAGATCAACAAGTGTTGGGCTATGCGGCACAAGGTGATCAAATCAAGCCAGAATCGAAGCATTTAATTGATAGTCTAAAAGCACAACACATTACCCCCGTCATGTTGACCGGTGATAATGCGCAAAGCGCGCAAGTTGTGGCCCAACAATTAGGGATTACTGAAGTGCATGCGAGTCTGTTACCAGAAGACAAGGCTAAGTTAGTGAAACAGTATCAAGCCGATGGTAGTCATGTCATGATGATCGGTGATGGTGTCAATGATGCCCCGAGCTTAGCGAGTGCAGAAATTGGCGTGGCAATTGGTTCTGGGACCGATGTGGCGATTGATTCGGCCGATGTGGTTTTAGTTAAGAGTAACCCCAATGATGTGGTCAACTTCTTGGAACTAGCTCGTAATACGACGCGGAAGATGACCCAGAACCTCTGGTGGGGCGCTGGCTACAATGTTATTACGATTCCACTGGCAGCCGGTATTTTAGCGCCATGGGGCTTCTTATTAAACCCCATGGTTGGTGCGGTGGTCATGGCTTTAAGTACGATCATTGTCGCAATCAATGCGATGACGTTACGACTCAAGCATTAAGTGCAAATAAACTGATTGGCGTAAATTAATTGTTGCAAATGCGTGTCGCGGGGCCTTCCTGGTGCTAAAATAGGAGTATTAAAATCAAGGAAGTGAGTCCCATGTGTACAAGTTTAACGTTTCAAACCACTGGTGGTGACCAATTTTTAGCTCGGACGATGGATTTTGGGTTCGAGTTAGGTGGTCGCCCAGTGGTGATGCCACGGCAACAACATTTTAGTAGTGTAACGACTGCGGCGGAGTTCGATACCCCATATAGCTTTGTCGGTACCGGCCGGAATTTAAACGGGTATATATTCGTTGACGGGGTCAACGAATATGGCGTCAGTGCCGCCGCGTTATATTTTTCTGGTCAAGCGCATTATCCCACTGAACCAGTCGCCGGTAAGCTGAACTTAGCCCCCCACGAAGTGTTGATGTGGTTATTAGGAAATGTTAAAAGTGCCCAAGAACTTGGGGACCGCTTAAACGAAATTGCGATCGTCGAAGCCGCGGCACCGTTGTTAAACATCGTGGTGCCATTGCACTGGATCATCAGTGATCGCAGTGGTGCCACTTATGTGTTGGAACAAGAAGCCGATGGCATGCACTACATGGTCAATCCGGTCGGGGTGATGACTAATACGCCTGACTTTAACTGGCATTTAAAGAACTTGAGTAATTACTTGCAACTACAACCTGGTCCTCACGTTGATCGTCAATATGGTGATTTAACGGTGAAGCCATTTGGTCCCGGTACCGGAGCCATGGGCATGCCTGGTGATTACACGTCACCATCACGGTTTGTCCGCACCGTATTTATGCGGCAATATACGGATGCCGTAGCCACCGATGCTGAAGCCGTCAATGCGTTATCGCATTTACTGAATTCAGTTGAGATTCCCAAAGGGGTTAAACTTCAAGCTGATGGGTCTTCTGATTATACGCAGTATCGGGCTTACATGAGTATGCATGAACCGGCCTTTTATATTCAACCATACGCCGACCAAACCATTACCCGGGTGGGCTTAACGCCAGAATTAATGGTTGCTAGTCAACCAACGGAGTTTCCTTTAGCTCCAGCACAACAATTTAATCGCGTTAATTAGGTGATAATAGTACAAAAGCGTTCAACAAATTAAAGTTGGACGCTTTTTTTGTTGTATTTATGCAACGGTAACTCCAAATTTATGCTACACTAGATTGGAATTTAGGGAAACATAACTTTAGTTGGCGGCTGCCACTTAATTATCACTTGCATTTTTAATCCAAAAGGAATAACATGTATTACATAATAATGATTATAAAGTAGTTAATGGGGGTCGTCGTATGAAGAAAAAGATGACATTAGCGCAACGGGTCAATATCTTACGTGCCAGTGTGATGGGGGCCAATGATGGTATCTTGTCAGTTGCTGGGATCGTTGTGGGGGTCGCGGGGGCGACCACGAATAGTTTTTCCATTTTGATTTCTGGGTTAGCGGGGATGCTAGCTGGGACGATCTCAATGGCGATGGGTGAATATGTTTCAGTGAACACCCAAAAGGATGCCCAAAAGATGGCCATCACGCATCAAAAGGCAGCGTTAGAACAAGATTATGATCGCGAAGCGGCAATGGTCAAGCAAAAGTATGTTGACCAAGGGATCAGTGAACCGTTAGCGGCCCAAGCAACTAAGGAAATGATGGCGGACGATGCGTTAGTCACGACCGTCCGTGAACGGTACGGGTTTAATCCAAGTGAATTCATTAGTCCTTATGCAGCTGGGATCGCCTCAATGATTTCATTTCCAACTGGGTCGATTTTGCCGTTAGTTTCGATTACTTTCTTTCCACCAAAAATCAAAGTTTTAGCGACAGTCATCGCCGTAGCGCTGGCGCTGGCGATTACGGGTTATACGGCGGCGATTTTAGGCAATGCTGATCGCCGGCATGGGATGTTACGAAACGTGGTTTCAGGCTTATTGACGATGGTCGTCACTTACTTTATCGGCCATTTGTTTGCATAGTAAAAGGGGAGTGACAAGATGATCATGTCAAAAGCGAAGCCAAAGAAGACTAAACAAACGATGGATGAAAAGCTCAATACCTTGCGAGCCGGGGTGTTGGGTTCTAATGATGGGATTTTAACGGTTGTCGGGGTGCTATTTAGTGTGGCGGCCGCTACTACAAACCAATTTACAATTTTCATTGCCGGCTTGTCCGACTTACTAGCGTGTGCTTTTTCGATGGCTTCTGGTGAATATGCCTCAGTCAGCACGCAAAAGGATACTGAAAAAGCAGTCGTCGAAAAAGAGCGGCGGCTACTTGAAACCAACTTTGATGATGAAGTTGCAGCCGTCAAACGGCACTATATGACTTTAGGGGTGACAGAAGCAACTGCGGTCGCCATTGCGAAGGACTTGTTGGCTAAGCAACCGCTTGAAACGGTGGTTAGCATCAAATATGACATTAAGCTTGGCCATTATATGAATCCCTGGGATGCGGCGTTTTCATCACTATTTTCAGCCGCTGCTGGTGGGGTCTTCCCATTAATTGCGATGACCTTTTTACCAGATGCGATGAAATGGCCAGGCACGATCCTAGCCGTTTCCTTATCTGTGGCGTTAACCGGGTACTTATCTGCGGTACTAGGTAAAGGTAACGTTAAGACTGCAGTTATTCGGAATATCTTGGTTGGGATTATTACGATGTTTATTCACTACTATATCGGGACGTTATTCTAAGCTTAATTGCAATTTATATTAATAACGAGGACGACAAAAATGGTTGTTCTCGTTATTTTTTTGTGGAAAAATTTGACGTCATTTTCAGGAAACTTTAATCAAGGGCCGGTATAATATTGCCATCAATTAAATTGAGGTAATGAAAAATTGAAAACACCAACTAATCGTTATATGAAAGGTATTATGTGGGCGATGCTGGCGTCGACGCTTTGGGGAATCTCCGGAACCGTCATGCAGTTTGTCTCACAAAACCAAGCGATTCCCGCTGACTGGTTTTTATCCGTGCGAACCTTGTCAGCTGGGATTATCTTGTTAATCATTGGCTTTATTCAACAAGGCACTGGTATTTTTAAAGTTTGGCGGTCTTGGAAATCGGTCGGTCAACTCGTGGCCTATGCGGTCTTTGGACTGATGGCCAACATGTATACGTTCTATATTAGTATTGAACGTGGTACGGCGGCGGCCGCCACGATTCTCCAATATTTAAGTCCGTTGTTTATTGTCTTAGGGACCTTGGCCTTTAAACGTGAATGGCCGTTACGAACTGATATGTTGGCGTTTGGGGTCTCTTTACTAGGGGTTTTTCTAGCCATTACGCGCGGAAATATTCATGAACTAGCGATTCCGACGGATGCCTTGATTTGGGGCATCTTGTCTGGGGTCACAGCGGCTTTATATGTGGTCTTACCACGTAAAATCGTGGCTGAAAACTCACCCATCGTCATTTTAGGTTGGGGAACGTTGATTGCCGGGATCTTGTTTAACAGCTACCATCCATTATGGGTTGGTGCACCGACGATTACCCCACAACTGGTCGTTTCGATTGGGGCAATTGTACTGATTGGGACGATTGGGGCCTTTTCAGCCTTATTGCATAGTTTGCAATTTGCACCGTCCGCGGTTGTCAGTATCGTTGATGCCGTGCAACCCGTGGTGACGTTTATTTTAAGTATCATTTTCTTGAACTTAAAAGTCAGTGCGATTGAAATTATTGGCTCCGTGCTCGTGGTGTTTGCCATTTATATCTTGCAACATTATCGTAGCGAACCAGATTTAGAGTAAAAAAAGGTGTGATCCTCATTAGGGTCACACCTTTTTGGTGACAATTAAGCTTCTGGTTGATAATCTTCGTCAATGATTAAGACTGGTTTAATGGTCTTACCACTAGCTGAGTCAGCATTGGCTTGATTGATATCTTCAAACTTATAGAATTTTTCGGTCTTTTCAAATGGGAACATCCCGTGCTTGTAGAAGTCGATCAAACGAGGGACGTCGACTTGTGGAATCGCATCACCCATGTTGACACCAATCACCTTTTTATCGTCAACACAGAGATCATTCCAAGAACTGATCGTGATGTTTTTAGCTGTTACGGCAATCAAAGCGGCGGTCCCACCTTGAGCTAAGGCGTGGATTGCGGAAACCATGACTGGTTCAACCCCGGTCGTATCAACGGCAAAGTCAACCCCATAGCCGTTTGTTAATTTCTTGATGGCGGCAACTGGATCTTCAGTTTTACTGTTGATGGCATGAGTAGCGCCGAGTTCTTTAGCAAGTGCCAACCGTGAGTCCACGATATCGACGGCGATGACTTCAGTACAGCCAGAAATCTTGCCGGCCATCATGGCAGCAAGCCCAACCGCACCAGTCCCAAAGACCGCAATCGTTTGGCCAGGACGGGGTTGTAAGCTGTTCAAAACGGTTCCGCTACCAGTCACATAGCCACAGCCCAAAGGTCCTAAGCGCCGTAAGTCGAGATCTTTGTCGACTTTAACGGCATTACGTTGGTCGATGACAGTATGGGTGGTAAATGAAGATTGGTCAAACATGTCACTAACATGATGGCCATCTTCTTGGAAATGGTCACTACCATCGGGACGCGTCCCACTAAGATTGTAGTCCGCGTAATTCCGACATTTAGTTGGCATGCCTTTCAAGCAATTGTCACAAGTGCCATCGGCGTAAAAGGACATGACGATATGATCGCCAACTTTAAAGTTTTTAACTTGGGGACCGACTTTTTCAATAATGCCAGAACCTTCATGGCCCAAAATAACGGGATAACCTAAAGAGGCGTCACCTTTACGAATGGCTTCATCGGAATGGCAAATCCCACTGGCAACTAACTTCACTTGTAAATCAGTTGGCCCCATTTCGGCTAATTCGATATCATCTTTAATCACGAATGGATCATTCATTTTATCAACAACGGCTGCTTTAATTTTCATAATGACGAGTACCTCACTTTAGTGTTTAATTAGTATGTAAACCGCTTACAATTTGTATTGTTACACATGTCACAAATTGATTCAAGTGAGGTCTTAAAGTTAAATGTTAGCTATAGATGCTGGTATAATTGGGTTTATATGAATTCGACCTGTGAATCTGATACTAAAGTCCTGTAGATTTGATGATGGTTTTAGGTGCGCAAGTCTAATCTTGAACGTTTAGGTTTAATGAAGGGGGAACTTGTAATGGCAACTTTATTAACGGCAGCGCAACAAGTGGCTGGTCGCGAGTTATGTACGACATTTCCACAATTAGAGGGGTTTGTCCCTGGTGAAGGGTCGTTGACACCAACTTTGGTGATGGTATCAGAAGCACCGGGCAAAGTCGAAGCGCAAGTTGGGCATCCGTTTCAAGGACCAGCTGGTAAAGAATTGGATCGGTGGTTAACGGTATTGGGATTGACCCGAACAGAAATTTATTTGACAGGGGCGGTGCGGTCACGACCTTATCAACTCGGTCCAACTGGCCTAAAACGCGACCGTAAGCCCACGCCAGTCGAAATTGCGGCTAGCGCGCCGTTACTTGATGCCGAATTAAGTCAATTGGCCGATTGCTTGTTGGTACCCTTGGGCAATACGGGCTTGCAGCGGCTACTAGGACCGAAAGTTAAGATTAGTGCGGTGCATGGCCAAATTTTGACGCAACCGATTCGCCAATGGTCAAAAGCTAAGCAACAGTTCGTTTTGACTGATCGAGATTATCGTATTTTTCCGTTGTACCATCCCTCATATAGTCGCCGATTCAAAAAAATACTGCCAACCGTTGCGGCCGACTTAGCACAGCTAAAGGCCTACTTGGATTCGCAGTATTGATAAAGGTTAAAGTTAAGTTAGACGAGGACGAGCGCACGCGCGGGGGCCTTCATCTTGATGACTTCGGCGCCGAGATCCATAAAGGGTTCGCCGTTAGTGGTTAAGCCAAATTTTTCGTAAAATTTCTGGACTTGCGTTTGGGCATCGATTTCAATCGTGGCGGTCGCATAATGGACTTTTAAGATTGCCATGACGTGATTCATCAATTGTTTGCCTAAGCCAGTGCCCCGATAAGTACTGTCGGTTGTGATGCGGCCAAAGGTAACCACGCCGTCATGTTCATAAATGCGCGCGTAGGCGACAAGCTGGTCACCATCATAAGCAAAGATGTGGCGGGCATCAAAATCAACGTTATCTGGATCTTGATAAGTGCGGGCTTGTTCTTGAACAAAGGTCTTGGCCCGAAGTTGATAAATGTCATGCAGTTGGGTGGTCGTTAGACCGGTGAACTTTTTAACGTACCATTTCACTGTAAATACCTCCTTGAAAACTGCGGCCAAATTCCGCGGTTATTTTCAAATTGAGACTATAATTTAACACCCGCAGTTTGTCGCGTCAACTCGAAAGGTCTTAAGTTTCAAAAGCCTGATTTGACGGGCGCAAAAATGATAAAGACATTAAAAAGGCAACGCTGACTCATGAGTTGTCAGCGTTGCTTTTTAGGCTTTAAAGTTAAGTTAAATGATTAATACCAGGCTGGCTTGTCACCGTCTGTATTAGGCTTATTCACACCTAATGAATCACGAACGGCTTCAGTTGGATGCGTGGCTAACTTAACGACTAACGCCGCGATACTCTTCCGTGAGACTTCCGTCCCTTTAAAAGCATCATGACGGCTCGTGGTTTCATAAGCTACTTCGTCTTTGTTGGTTAACCAAGCTGGCCGGATAATCGTGTAGTCCAAGTCGGAGTTTTCAAGGACTTCGGCGGCACTGTAGTAACGGGTGAGGTAACTGCCTAAAGTGGCGTTGTTCCATTCGCCGAACTTACCCGGAACTTCGTCGTAAATGCCTAACGTCGAAATCCAGATCAACCGCTTAACGTTCGTGGCATGCATTGCCTTTAAAACCGTCTGGGCTTGAGCCTTGATGTTTTGACCGGCTAAGTTGGCGTAGACCACGTCTTGACCTTGCATTGCTGCCGTTAACTTGGCTTCATCCGTTGTATCACCGTCAATGATGGTGACCCGATCAGACTTTAAGTCACTAACCCGTTGCGCATGACGTAAGTAAAGTGTGAGATCTACCGTTGTATCAGCTAGAAATTGTTGTTCGGCTAACCGGGCGATTTGGCCTGAAGCGCCGAGAATAAGTACTTTTGTCATAATATCCCCTCCTGAACATCTTAACTGTAAATCTTATAATTACAGAATGCAAGTTAGAAGTTTTAAAACTTTTTGAAGTTAGTTGCGCCACTTTTTCGATTTAGCACTATAATGGACCTGTAACGAACGATAGGGTTCGTTTCCAATATAAAAGAGGCGAGTATCATGGCACAAAAGCTTAGCAAGGAACAAAAGAAAGCTATGATTCAAAAAGCTGAAGAAGAACGTGCAAAGCATCCAAAGAAGAAGAGCGGGGTTTCCGGTTTTGAAACCATCGACGAAGATGCTAAGAAATTATCTAATAGCTAATTTCTAGCCGTTTTGAGAGTGTTTAGGTATTGATGCCTAAGCACTTTTTTGTTGGGCTAGTTTTTTAAATGGTGATGGTGATGAAAGCGTTGTATAATATGAGCAAACTGATGGGGGTGGTCACAATGACTGATACCTTTACGCTTTTTATACAACAGCTTGATCAAACACTCGCCCAAGAGTCACAGCCGATTGATGGTGTGTTAGTCCCGGTGACGTTTAGCTTGCGGCAGCAGCATTTACAAGTAGCGCTACCGACGTTACAGACGTCATTTAATCAGGGGGCCAATGACTTTGGTGTGCCGGATATTTTAGACCGAATTCGGCAATTAGTTGGTGTCGAATTGGCGGATCAACCGGTGACGCAATGGCCACGGCAGGCGACGACTAAGAATATCACGGTGACACCACATAAAGTGGTGCGGGTGATTCCAGTAGATATGCAAGCGTATCGCGTTGATTAATTGGTGTGCTTGCAATACCGGGTAAAATGGTTAGGATAATAAGTGTTAACAAGTTGAAAGGGTGATTTTAAAATGGCTAATGATATGATGAACTGGCATAAAGATCTATTTGATCATTTGAATCCGTTAGATTTAAATGCGATGAACACGTTATTTAATGATTTTGGACAATCGTTGGATCATGTAACGGGACATACTGGCGCGTTGTTGAAGACCGATATCCAAGAAACTGATGAACAGTACACCATGCAAATCGATGTGCCGGGAATCAATAAAGCCGATATTGCCTTAAAGTATCGTGACGGCCGCTTATCCATCGGGGTGAAACGGGACAGCTTCAGTGATGACAGTGATGCGGCTGGCAATATGATTACCAGTGAACGGCAAACGGGGCGTTTCGGTCGTCAATATCCGTTACCAGATGTTGACGCCACCAAGATTGAAGCGCATTATGATAACGGGGTCTTAAAATTGACCTTACCAAAAAAGGCAGCAGCCGATACGCAACATATTGAAATTCAATAATTAAATGTGATAGACGGTGGTCCGAGTCAGGTTAGACTTGGGGTGCAGTCTATTTTTTTGTGCTAATTAGGTTAGACGATGTGTATTTGTTGGCTGACTGCAATCAGAAAGGATTTAATACGAGTGACACCAACACCAGAACAACCAATTGCGAAGCAGACGCTATACAGTATTTTAGCGGCTGGCTTACTCAGCTTCATGGGGATTTTAGTTGAGACCTCGATGAACGTGACTTTTCCCACTTTAATGAAGACGATGCATGTGAATTTGACGACCATTCAATGGATTACAACGGGCTATTTGTTAGTCGTGACGATGATGATGATTTCGTCAGCGCACTTATTAAAACGCTACCCAGCTAAAAATTTATTTTTATTTGCCATTAGTTGCTTTACACTGGGGTCGATCATCGCAGCATGTGCCACGAGTTTTCCAATGTTGATGGGGGCGCGCGTGATTCAGGCCCTCTCAACTGGGATCTCAACGCCGCTGTTATTTCATATTATCTTGACCCAAATTCCGCGGACTAAGATTGGCACTTATAATGGGATGGCAGCGATGATTATTTCACTGGCACCGGCGTTAGGCCCGACTTATGGCGGTTTATTGACAGCCAGCTTTACTTGGCGGGAAATCTTTTGGTGGTTGATGCCGTTAATTGTGATCGTCTTTTTAATCGGTGTGACTCATTTAGAGCTGCCAGCTAGTGATCCGCAAGATCGCTTTGACGGGTGGGGCTTTGTGTTATTTGCCGCTTTTTTGATGGTAGTTGATTTTGCGTTTGACCAAGCTGGCAAGCACGGTTTCACTAGTCTGATCTTTTGGGGCTACTTGCTAGTGGGCGCGATTTTGGCTGGCGTTTTAGTCAGTTATAACCGTCACAGCAAGGTGCATTTATTAGATTTGAAAATTTTCCGAAATTTAATCGTTGATTGGCACTTATTGGCTTATTTTCTGTTACAATTCATTAATATCGGTAGTTCGTTTGTCCTCCCGAACGTCGCCCAATTAGTTTTGGGTCATAACGCCTTTGTTGCTGGGTTAATGCTTTTACCTGGGGCATTACTCGGCGCCTGTTTGGCACCGGTGGCGGGACGTTTGATGGATCGGGTCGGCGCTTATCGACCGATATTAAGTGGTGTGACAGCGATGGTTGTCGGTTGCTTGGCATTTGTAATCAGTCACTCGTGGTTGACCGTCACCTTAATTGGTGGCTTTTATATCGTGACGCGGGTGGGGTTTGCCTTTGCGTTTGGCAATACGATTACCAATGCCAGCAAGCAAGTGACGATGCGTCAAAAGGCCGATATCAATGCGGCGTTTAATATGTCGCAACAATATGCCGGTTCACTAGGAACTGGGGTGTTGGCAGCAATTATTGGTGCCTTTCAATTGCAACCTGGCACGACCGCGGTCACAACTGCGCGGGGCGCGCAAGTCGATTATTGGGTTTTACTGATTTTCGCTGTAGTTGCGCTCTTGAGTATTTTGAATAGTCGTAGGATTAGTAAGGAAAGTAGGAATGCGTGATGACGGAAGGTTTTAGACCGAGTCACCCTAAAATATCGATTGACGATGACCCTGGAATACGGCGCCAAATCGAAAGTTTAACCGGTGATCTCTCACAACAACAACTCGCCAAGTGGGCGTTAATTATTGCGAAAAAAGCGATGCATTATGTTGATGATAATCAACAGTACGATCGTCGCTTGCGATTGGCGATCGATGCCAACGAATTATGGCAAGTTAACTTAGTTAATGTTGATCAAGTGCGTCAAGCCAGTGCCAAAGTTGAGGCGATGAGTGCGGATAGTACGAGTTCAATTGGGGCGGCTGCCTTAGAATGTGTGAGCTGGGCGATTGCTTCAGCTTATGTTGATGATAATGCATTACGAGCAGCGGACCAAGCGATTAAATTAGTCAACTTAACACAACCAAATGATGCCGCTGCCGTAACCGCTGAGCGGGAATGGCAGTATCAACAATTGGCGGATTTAGTCCAGAACATTAATTTAGGGTTGCGCCATATGCTATAATGCCTACAGAACATAGTTAGGTGGGGATAGTATGGCGGCCGAAGTACATGCCGAAGCAAAAGCCGAGTTGTTGCGTCAATATCAAGAAGTGGTTTCTAAATATATGAGTAATATTTATGAAACGGTCGATGCTGACGCGCATTTCCAACTGAAGAATCAGTTGGGCTTTAATTATTTTGTCGATTATTTGTTTTTAGCCAACGTTTGCTATCAAGCAAGCCTGGATATTTTAAACAATGAAGATCAGAAGTATCCGGAAAGTAATGACCGCTTAGCGGAAGTTATTGTTAAATATCCAGAATATTTAACGTTAGCGGTTTTTAACGCTGATTTTCAGGATGAAAGTGTCACTGATCACTATGAAAAAACGTTAGTTGATCTAGCTAGTACGCTAGATTAAATCAAAAACGACCACGGGTTGCCGCTACCGGTAAGCCGTGGTTTTGTGTCTTGGAGGGATAGCAATGATTGAATGGTCATCAGCGACGATCAAGGATTTTCAAACGACACTGTTAACCTGGTTTGATCAAGAAGGGCGCGACTTGCCATGGCGGCGTGATCACGAGCCGTATCATATCTGGGTTTCTGAAATCATGTTACAGCAAACCCAAGTTCAAACCGTGATCCCATATTATGAGCGATTTATGGCCTGGTTTCCAACGGTCACGGACTTAGCCCAGGCGCCAGAAGAAAAGCTGTTAAAAGCGTGGGAAGGGTTAGGGTATTATTCCCGGGTCCGTAATATGCAACGCTGTGCGCGGCAATTATTGACTGATTATGACGGTCAGTGGCCACAGACCGCCGCTGAATTGACTGAGCTTATCGGAATCGGTCCGTACACAGCGGGAGCCATCGCCAGTATTGCGTTTAACGAACCCGTGCCGGCTGTTGACGGCAATGCGTTTCGGGTGTTTAGTCGGTTACTCGAAATCGATGATGATATTGCCAAGCCGCAAACACGCCAAGTCTTCGAACGGGCCATTGCAAAAATCATCTCGCAGGATCGTCCCGGCGACTTTAATCAGGCGATTATGGATTTAGGGTCTAGTTATATGACGGCGCGCCAACCAGATTCGGCCCATTCGCCGGTCAAACGCTTTAACCAGGCTTATTTAGATGGCAAAGAATTGGCGTATCCAGTGAAGACGAAAAAGCCGCGACCGGTGCCAGTTGACTATGTGGCTGTGATGGCGCAAGTCGACGACCAGTGGTTGATGATGCAACGCCCTAGTAACGGCATGTTAGCTAATTTATGGACGGTCCCATTTATCAAAGTGGCGGATTTAGCGCTAGATGAGTCCTATACGGATGCTGAGTTAACTGCGGCAGTGAATGCCTACTTTAAGCAAGAGTATCAATTGACATTAACGAGTCAATGTCTACCGGTCAAACCAGTAACGCACACGTTCACCCATCAAAAGTGGACCTTGCGTTTACTGGCCGGTCAAGTGACCACGCCAGACTTGGCCTTTTTCCCTGGTCGGTTAGTGACTACTGATGATTTGGCACAGTTGCCGACGCCAAAAGTTCAGGATAAAGTTTGGCAACGTTATCGGCAGTAATTAAATGTGTCGTTTGAATGAGACCTGACCAGTTAGCTTGTAAAAAAGCGAGTTTGAGACAAACGTTTTTGAAGGTTGTCCTCCAGCAAGTTAACGTGTTTCCAAGATGTAATGACACTTATTATTAAAAAAACGACCAAGGAGCCACCACTAGCAAATAGTGGTGGCTCCTTGGTCGTGTCTGAATGATTCATTTAGCTGGAACTATTGCTGACCGGAAGCGGCAACTGATCAGTAGCCAAAAATTTTGTCTCAAACTTGCTAAATTTAATGTCGAATTTTTGCAATGTTACATGTAGTACTTAACTAAGTTGTAAAGGGTCTTTTCTGTTAAGTCTGCGGTGCTTGTGCCAGTTCCTTTTTGGTTAGAGAAGAAAATCACACCGGTTTTATTGCCTTCAGATAAGTACATGTGGGTTGTGATCCCAGTATTTCGTAAACTACCGGAACTGTACTTCATATGACTACTCTTGATGTGCCACATCCCGCCATCATATGAATATTTATAGTTATTAGAGAGGTAGTAGTAGTCACTCTTACTTAAGATCTTGCCATTGCGTAAGCCTTTTTGAACCGTATAGTAATCTTGAGGAGACATGTACATGTTACCAGCCCCTGTTAGTGAGGACAAAAGGTTCGTCGTTAATGGGTAATATTGATAATTATTGCCGTTGACGTATTTGTAACTCACGGCCGGTGTCACGCTGCTTGGAATCGTATTGTAGAAGTAAGTGTGTTTTAAGCCCAGTTTGTCGATGATACGGGTTTGCACATTGTCTTCCAGCGACTTGCCGGTTAACTGGCGAATAATTCCCGCGAGTAAGATGTAATTGGCATTGGTATAGTGGTGATTACCAGCGCCAGTGGCATTTAATTGGCCAATCGCATATTGAATCGATTGCGCTTCGGTTAAGTATTTGCCAGGATCGATTTCTTCGTTTGTTTCTTCTAGTCCAGAGTTGTGGTCCATTAGTTGTCGAATCGTGATATCGGCACTTGTTTTAACGCTTGGATAGAATTTACTGAGGCGGGTATACTGTGTCAATTTATGTTCATTGACGAGTTGCACGATGATTGCCGCCGTGATGACTTTTTGCAAGGATGCCGTTGGATAGACCGTGTCACTAGTATTGACTTTGCGGCCACCATAATAAGCATAGCCGGTTGAAGCAGTGACGCTGTTGCTGGCATAGTTTTTGATCAGCATGGCAGTGCCACGATAATTGTACTTATTGATTAAAGCCGCCGCATTTTGTTTAACGGTGAATGGTTCGATTGCGCTTTTTTTGACCCAGCCAATGACTTTGCCGTAATAACTAAATTTGACCCACGTGCCACTAGCCGTCGTAGCCTCTTGGGTCACTTTGATAAAGCTATGTTCCCAGTTTTTACCGTTTAAATCAGGTGTGGCGGTTGATGCACTGGTATTGTAGACGCCGTATTTGTAAATGCCATCATTATTTTTAGCCTGATTGACAAAACGGGCCGTATAATTTTGATTCGTTTGCTTGGTAATTGTATCGTATGCGTGCGCCGTGGTGGGGGCAGCAAAAGCCACCGCCGCCAACGTGCCCGCGATCCCCAAAATAGTTCCCAATTTCTTCATTTGTGATAACTCCTAACCCGTAATCGTCTTAGTAATTAAATCATACCTTCATTAGACAGGTTAAACAAGCTAATTCGCCTAGTGTACATAAACTTAAACCTAACAACCACGGGGCTTGAGACCCTTTGTGTCAAATACGTTAAATTTCAATCAAATCAGTTGGTTAAGTTGGCCGCCCTTATGAAGGAGTTGCTATGTGATTCTTACTCACCAATAAGTAGATTGTGGTAAACTAGTGAAAACTAGTTTTATCAGGCGGTGACGGTCGGTCTGCGCCCCAGATAATGTCATGGAGGAACCAGTATGCTGAATGTGTTTGACATCGTTAAATTAACCCAAATTGATCATAAAGAAATCGATAGTAACCAAGTTGTCGTTACAGACGGCAACGGTAAGCCTAACGCAGTGTTAACTGAATTATTAAATGATGTTATCGGTAATATGCGGATTTTCATTGATATGAGTCAAATCTATTCGGTCACTGATCTAACCGAAGCTTTAGCGACGCACACGCCGTTACCCGATGATGTGTTAGAAGAATATGAAAAGGTTTTGCGGGAACCAATCTTCAATATTAACTTCGTCCCCAAACGTGGACAAGTTGAATTAGTCGTCGGTGAATAGTTGACGGCGTCAAAAATGTTAAGCACGAAACCTGAATAAAAGCGTCTAGGACTAGCATATCAATGCTGATTCTAGACGCTTTTTTGCTAGTTAGGGGAGAGCGATGCGATTTCAGCCAGACTGGCTTCTAAGTTAGTTAAAAAGATCGTAATTAAATCGTGTTCACTGGGGCTGAGTGGTGGGCGATTGGTACGCACGGCAATAAAGTAGTTGAGTGATAACAGACTAGCGGGCAGTGGGTAAAGATTATAACGGTCGCCAGCTGGCTTCATCACGATACTGTCGGGTAAAAAGGTGACGCCTAAACCCTTTTCAGCGAGTTTCGCAATTGTAAATGTATTCGCACTTTCAACCACCACTTCGGGTTCAACGTCGTACTTCTGTAATAAATAGTCGACTTGACGCCGAATCGAAGAGCCACGCGGTGATAGGATCAGTGGCTCATGTAGTAAGGCATTAATATCAATGCTCCCAGGATTGATAAAATCTTGATTGGGCTGATAAAACGCGGAAGTACTTGGAATAATGGCGTAGTAACCGTCCCGCCCCCGATCATAAATCTCTAAACCTGGGGCAATCGTTTCGGGATTTTGACCAAGTAAAAAATCAAGTTCGCCGTGCAGTAAACGTTGTTCGTTACGCTCGGAAATGGCTTCGGTCAGTTCGATTTTGATCTCCGGATGGACTTGTAAAAAGTCGGGTAAAACTAATGGCAGTAAATAATAGCCCAAGCTGGGTAAGACCCCCAGACGGATAACAGGATGATCAGGGGCCGTGTATTGACTGATCTTCTTGTGAAATAGATCTTTTTGATTTTCTAAATTGGTGAGATATTGATAATAGACGCGGCCTGCTGGTGTTAATGCGAGTGGTGAGATTTCTCGATTGATGATTTGAATACCGAGTTCTTTTTCAGCATTCTTAATCGTTTGTGTGAGATAGGGCTGTGAGATGTATAAATCCTTGGCGGCCCGGGTAAAGTTACCGTGTTTAAGTAACACGTCGAGAAACCGCAGCATATTAGTCGAATCCGTTTTTGGCATCAGTAATTCCCCCAATTTCGTGATAGCTTTTTTGCTATGACATGATAGTTAAATAAATATTTCACAAACGATTTCGCTTACAATACACTGGAATTAAGCAAATGAGTAGACCGATTACTCATATTATGCACGTAAACTGGGCATAATAACAATTTAATTATGACAATATGGCATTAGAAAGGGCGTTTGACGATGAAATTAGTAGGACTTGTTGGTACGAACGCAACAACATCGACCAATCGACAACTATTACAATATATGCAACAACACTTTGCCGCAACGGCTCAGATTGAAATTGCTGAAATCGCTGACTTACCAGCGTTTAATGAACCAGAAAGTCATGTGGCACCTGACAGCATCCAAGCCTTGTCCGATCAAATCAAGGCCGCTGATGGGGTGATCGTGGCAACACCAGAATATGATCATTCGATTCCCGCCGCTTTGAAGAGCGCCATTGAATGGTTATCATACACGACACGACCATTGATTAATAAGCCAGTCATGATCGTGGGGGCTTCCAACGGCGCATTAGGCACGTCACGGGCGCAAGCGCATCTACGCCAAATATTAGAAGCGCCAGAATTAAAAGCACTGGTGATGCCGAATGTTGAATATTTACTAGGCCATTCTTTGCAAGCCTTTGATGATCAAGGCAACTTAACGGATACTGACAAGGCGACGGAATTAGCAAACGATATGACGGCGTTCTTAGATTTTGTGACCTTAACGAAAAAAATCACACCGGAAAATAAATTTATGGAAAAGAATCAGCAATTTTCATGGCGTCAAATCACTGACGGGAGGGACTAAGGATGAAATTAATTGGAATTGTTGGCACGAATGCGAAGCAGTCATATAACCGTGAGTTATTAACTTATATGCAACGTCATTTTAAAGCGCAAGCTGAATTGGAGATTTTAGAACTAACGGACGTCCCCTTATTTAACGAAACGGCTGATCAAGCAAAGTATCCGATTATCCAAACGTTTAACGATAAAATTGCGGCCGCCGATGGGGTCGTGATTGCGACACCAGAACATAATCACTCAGTCCCTTCAGCGTTAAAGAGCATCATTGAATGGTTGTCCTTTAACTTGCACCCATTTGACGGCAAACCAATTATGCTTGTCGGGGCATCATACAGTGTCCAAGGCTCATCGCGAGCACAACTACATTTGCGGCAGATCTTAGATGCCCCTGGTGTGAATGCTAGCGTTATGCCTGGATCAGAATTTTTACTTGGTCGGGCGCAGACGACTTTTGATGATCATGGCGACTTAAAGTCGGCGGGTACCGTTGCCTTTTTAGACAGTTGTTTTGCGAAGTTTATGAAATTCGTCACCTTAGTGCAAGCCATGGCGGTGCCAGATGCGGTGAGCTATCAACCCGGGACGTATGACGTAACGGCGGTCGGTCATAACGGCAACTTGCCAATGTCGGTCACCTTATCTAAAAATCGGATTGAAGATATCCAAATCGATACCTCTACTGAAACAAAAGGCATCGCTGAAGTCGCCTTTCAACGGATTCCGAAAGCCATCATCGATGGGCAAACGTTAGCGGTCGATGCAATTTCAGGGGCTTCCATGACAAGTCATGGTGTGATTGATGGGGTTGCCGAAGCAATTAAGGCTGCGGGTGCCAATCCAGATGACTTAAAGAAACGCCAAGCTAAAACGAATGCAGCCCCACAAAATATCACTGATATTACCACGGATGTCGTGGTTGTTGGTGCGGGCGGTGCGGGCCTAACTGCCGCTGCCAAAGTGTTACAAAGTGGCCGCAATGTGCTGGTCGTTGAAAAATTCCCAGCCGTGGGTGGCAACACCGTGCGGGCAGGTGGGCCAATGAATGCCGCTGATCCGGATTGGCAACATCAATTCGATGCCATCCCAGGTGAGAAGCATACGTTAACTGAAATTACCCAAATTGATGAAGCCACGATTGCACCTGAGTACTTAGCTGACTTTCGGGCGTTGAAGACACAAATCAAGGCTTATCTAAAAGAAAATACGGATCAACGGGGCTATCTATTTGATTCCACATTACTCCATCGGATTCAAACGTATTTAGGTGGTAAGCGGACTGACCTACAAGGTCACGAAATCTATGGGCAATATGACTTGGTCAAAGTCTTAACAGATCATGCCTTAGAATCAGTTAAATGGTTAGAGAAAATCGGCGTTGAATTTGATAAGACCCAAGTGACGATGCCAGTTGGGGCGATTTGGCGGCGTGGTCATAAACCAATGGGTGACCAAGGTTTTGCGTACATCAAAGCGTTACAAAAATTCGTCACGGCCCATGGTGGTCGGATCTTAACTGAAACCCCGGTGCAGTCGTTAACGACCACCGATGGTCAAGTCGACGGCTTGATTGCCAAAGGGCCTAACGATACCAAAGTGATCGTGCATGCCAAAGCCGTTATCCTGGCATCAGGTGGGTTCGCCGCTAACACGAAGATGTTGCAACAATATAACACTTATTGGACAGCGATTGATGATGATATCAAAACCACGAATTCGCCAGCAATGACTGGTGATGGCATCCGACTAGGAACCAGTGTCGGCGCTGACTTAGTTGGGATGGGCTTTTCACAAATGATGCCGGTTTCTGATCCGGAGACGGGTGAACTCTTCAGTGGTCTCCAAGTGCCACCACAGAACTTCGTGATGGTCAATCAAGCGGGGAAACGATTCGTTAATGAATATGGCAGTCGCGATGAATTGACTCAAGCCGCCATTGATAATGGCAGTTTGTTCTATTTAATTGCTGACGACGAGATTAAGAAGACGGCTTATAACACGACGCAAGCGAAGCTGGATGCCCAAGTTGCTGCCGGAACGTTATATCGGGCGGATACGTTGGTTGACTTAGCCAAACAATTACAACTGGATCCAGCGGTGTTGACTAAAACGATTGCCGATTATAACAGCTATGTCGATGCTGGTGAAGATCCTGAATTTCATAAGAATGCGTTTGATTTGAAAGTTGCCGTGGCTCCATTTTATGCGACACCGCGCAAACCAGCAACGCATCATACGATGGGTGGCTTAAAGATTGATACGCATGCGCATGTCTTGAATGCTGATGGTCAGGTTATCAATGGGCTCTACGCGGCTGGCGAAGTTGCTGGCGGGATTCATGCTGGGAATCGCTTAGGCGGGAATTCATTGGCTGATATCTTTACCTTTGGCCGGATTGCGGCAACTCAAGCGTTAAAAGATGAATTAACCGTAACGGTGGACTAATTAGAGGAGGGTTTAATGATGGATCAAAAAATTAATCGTTGGTCGGTTTTGACGGCGTCAACGATCATCTTACTTTGTACCGGTGCAGTGTATGCGTTTAGTGTGTTTGCGGGCCCCTTAAGTGCTAGCAAGGGGTGGTCGATGGCGACAATTATGTTGGCCTTTACGATTAATTCCGCCATTAGCCCGATTCCAATGATTCTAGGTGGTTACTTTACCGATAAAGGGTGGTCAAAGTGGTCAATTGCCATCGGTGGCTTACTCTTTGGGCTTGGCTTCTTCTTGACCGGTTTGGCAACAACACCAGCAATGTTGTACTTAACTTACGGTTTGATTGCGGGGCTAGGTCAAGGACTTGCTTACTCCGGGTGCTTAAGTAATACGATCAAGTTATTTCCTGACAAAAAGGGCTTAGCTTCTGGAATTATTACAGCTGGGATGGGTGGTGCCGCGATTATCGCCGCGCCAATTGGTAATTACCTCGTCCAAAGTCATGATGTCTTATATGCGTTCCGAGTGTTAGGGATTGCTTACATGTTAGTGGTACTCGTCGCCAGTTTCTTTATTCGCGAAGCACCAGCCAACTATCAACCAGCTGGTTGGACGCCGACAGCAACTAAAAATGGGGGCACACCAGTCAATAAGAACTGGGCTAGCATGTTACGGTCACCTTACTTCTATTTGATTTTCTTGATGCTCTTTACTGGTGCATTTTCCGGGTTGATGATTGCGGCTAATGCGTCAGTGATCGGCCAACAAATGTTTAAGCTAACGGCAGCGACGGCGGCATTTTATGTCAGCTTGTACTCGCTATGTAACTGTGCGGGTCGGGTCGTTTGGGGTGTGGTTTCTGATCGCTTTGGTCGCAATAATACTTTGTACATTATCTTAGGGGTCATCATGCTGGCTTTCTTTATCTTAGTGTCATTGCATTCACAAGCTAGTTTTGCAATTGGTATCGTGATTTTGGGCCTATGTTTTGGCGGTGTGATGGGCGTCTTCCCACCACTCGTCATGGAAAACTTTGGTCCTATTAATCAAGGGACAAATTATGGCATCGTCTTTGTCGGTTATTCTGCGGCCGCTTTCTTTGCCCCTAAAGTTGCGGCTAATATGGCAGCGGCCAACAGTGGCGACTTTACTAAGGCGTTCTATGTGGCAATTGTCGTGGCCTTAGTTGGCTTGATGACGAACTTTGTTTACATGCAACTTAAGAAACATGCTGATAAGAAAGCCAATACTAGTCATCTGGCGGCTTAATTCGAGTCGTTGCGAAACTTAATTAATGAAACACGCCCACACAGACAGCTCAGTGCTGTCTGTGTGGGCGTGTTTATTTTCTAACACCAACCGCGATCTGGTCGCCAGTCACGCTTGCGGCTATCACTAATATAAGGATTGCCGGCAACGATAAAGCGTAAGGGGAGTTGTCCACTGGCTGCTTCTGGGTTAACGCCAACACGGGGAACGGCTTGAATCGTCTGTGGCTGACGGGTATCGCTTAGGTCAATGCTTAAAGCACTGTCGGCGATCGGCATCAAGTTCATCCGCTGATCCTGAATCCCTAGCGCTTGCATTAACTTACCGGGGCCGTTAGTGACTTGTACCCCGGTTTTATGCCGGTTGGCTAATAATTGTGCTTGGTTGATCGTTGGTTCGATTGCGCGAATTAAGACGCCTTCAGGGGTTTCCGCTGGTTGGGTCACGATGTCCAATAAGTAATTGGCCCGTAGTCGATAGATGTACAACGTGCCTGGTTCGCGATAGAGCGGTTCACTAAAGGCGGTACGGCGGCCGTTAAAGGCATGCGCAGCGGTATCATGCGTCCCTAAGTAAGCTTCGGTTTCAACAATCAAGCCGCCGACTATTGTTGTCGGGGTGCGATATAATAAAGTTGTGCCCAGCAATGCTTGGGCGATTTCAGTGGTTGGACGGCCGGTAAAAAAGGCCGTCGTGGCGTTTGTAGTTGTCAAAAGTAGGACCTCTAATTCTAAAAGATTGAAGATGATGATGGTGTTATTGAAGTTAGAACGGATTTATACCAAACCGGTTGATTTAGATGGCTATCGAATCTTAGTGGATCGCTTGTGGCCACGAGGAATTTCTAAAGTTAATGCGCATTTAGATGAGTGGTTAAAAGCAATTGGCCCCTCGACGGCATTGCGGCAGTGGTTTAACCATGACCCTGAGAAGTATCCTGAGTTCGCCAAGCGTTATGTGGCGGAACTTGATGCCAATCCGATAACGCCGGCGTTTATTCAGACGGTTGCCACCCAGTTAGAAACGACTAACGTTATCTTATTATACGGCGCTAAGGATGAACAACACAATCAGGCAGTGGTGTTACTGACGTATTTAAAACAAAGTGGGCAATTGCCAACCGCTTAATATAAATATATTAATCCCGGAATATTTAATTCCGGGATTAATTGGTTAATAAACTGCGATCATCAAATTATTTTATTTATTTCTTGAAAACGCTAGCAATCAGGTTTGAATTTTGCTATGATTAGGTTGTTAATTAATGACGTCAACTATTACAGTGCACAATAATGGGGGTTGCATTGTTAGGCAAGCAAGATTGGGGATAATTAAATGATAAACTTATGTGTGTTACCAAGTACCGCAAGTTGTCGCAAAGCCCATCGCTGGTTACTCGAGCATCGAATTCCATTCCATGAACGGAACATGAATGCTCAGCCTTTGACGGAAGTTGAAATTAAACATTTGCTTCAGTACACGTATGACGGGATTGATGATTTAATCAGTACCAAGTCCAATGCGTACCGGCAATTAAGCAAGACCACGCCGATTGAAGACATGCCACTTAGTGAAGCGGTCCATGTCTTAAGTCAAACACCACAGTTACTACGGCGGCCAATCATTTTTGATGACCATCGGTTGTTATGTGGGTTTAACCAGGATGAGATTCGGATGTTCATTCCACGTGATCAACGCGTTTTAAAGATGAAGTCATTAGCGGAACATCAAATGGCTTAGTTAACGAAATAACACTTTGGGGTTTTAACCGTATAAAAAAGGCGTTAATCTGCCCGGCAAAACTGATGCCGGCAGTTAACGCCTTTTTGTCTTTTTTTAATTAAGCGTATTTGTGAGCAACTTTGGCAGCCACGGCGGCCGCAATCGCCCCAACTAAATCATCGATAAAGGTATTCACGACCCCTGATTTATCAGTATCGAGTTTTTTGATCACGCCTTCTTTGACTTTATCCACGTAACCATAATTGGTGACCCCAATCGTTCCGTAAATATTGGCCATATTTAAGGCTAAGCCCTCATCAACTCCAAAAACACCGGCGTCATTAGCGACGATCGTTTGTAACGGTTCACTGAGTTGCTTTTCAGTTGCCAAACGGTCGAGTTCTAAGGCGACCATCGCGTTATTCAACAATTCACGCTTATGCAAGACTTCTTGGGTCTCCGTTTCACATTCGGCTAAGGTTAAGTCAGGTAAGTATTTCGTTTGTAACTGAAAGGTGATTTGCGCAATCTCTTTATAGGTAATCCCTTTTTTTGCTAGGGCCGAGACGACAAATTCATAAGCAGCTTTATCAGGATATTTAAATGCTTTGTTATACATAAGTGACCTCCAAAGATAAGTTTTAAAACTAATGGCCTAACGCGGTTCATTTAGTTACTTTGCATAACTCATTATACTGACCTAGCGACTAAAACGATATTAAAGGGTTTCAGTTTGGTGACAATGACCACAAAGTTGACTGAATGTGGCATAATTGTCAGAGTAATCTTTTCAATTGAGATTTTCAAAAGAATCGTTAAAATAGATAATGGTGTACATAACATAGAGGGGAAAGTGGTGGATTTTGGTGAAACGATTTAAAACGGTCTTGCAATTCATGCTGTTGGCCTTTGTTATTGGGGCAACCGTGATTTTGTTAGGGGCCGGTGGGAACAACACCAAAATTACACAGGTCACGAGTCAACTACAGCCCCGAACGGCGAAAACAATTAGTAATCAATACCAAAAGTCTAAAACAGCGACTGTCTTTTTGCATGGTTATAATGGTGGGGCATATTCCACGAATTACTTAATTAAAAAAGCTGAAAAAGCCGGGGCAGCGCAAAAAGCGTTAGTCGTGAACGTGTATAAAAACGGCGTGATGGCCTTTAAAGGTTACTGGAAGAAGTCGATTAAAAATCCAATGGTCCAAGTCGTCTTTCAAGACAATCATGCCACGCAAAAAACGCAGGTTTACTGGTTACATCAAGTCTTGGTTCAATTAAAGGCTAAGTATGGCGTGACCAAGTATAATGCGGTCGGTCATTCGTTAGGCTCGAATGATATTGTGAATCAGGCCTTAACTTATGGGGATGATCAAAGTTTACCGACACTTAAAAAAGTGGTGACGATTGCGGGGCCGTTTGACGGGTTAACCGGCTATTTAAATGCCGAGACTGAAAAACAAGTTCAAGCCGTTGCGGCTAAGCCCATTCGGTTTACACGGCACTTTGCTGAAATGCTGAAGCTGCGGGCGAACTTCCCGGCCCATGTGAAGATGTTGAACGTGATCGGGGATACGAACTTAGGCTTTAATAATGACGGTTATGTTGGCGTGGCATCTGCGCGATCGGTCAGTTATTTATTACGGGATAAGCTGACCCAATATCGTGAAGAATTCTTTAGTGGCGCCGATGCGGCTCATTGTGCGTTGAATCAAAATCCAAAAGTCGCAAAATCAATGATTTCATTTTTATGGTAAAACCAATCAATTGAGGGCAACGCTTAATGCGGCTGCCCTTTCGTTGTTTCAGAAAGAGGTTATGATAATGGCAAAAATTTTTATTTCCGCTGAGATTCCAACCAGTGGGGTGCAAGCATTACAACAAGCTGGGTTCGACCCAGTGATGTATCAAGGATCTGGGTTGATTAGTCAAGCTGAATTAATCGCGGGTATCACCGATGCGACCGTATTAATTACGCCATTATCTACGCAAGTCCCACGTGAAGTGATCGACCAAGCGCCCCAGTTAAGATTGATCGCCAACTTTGGGGCTGGCTTCAATAATATTGATGTTAATTATGCTGCCACTAAAGCCATCGCGGTCACGAATACACCTGGTGTTTCGACGGCCAGTACGGCTGAAGTTACGGTCGGCTTAGTCTTGGCACTGATGCATCGGATCGTTGAAGGGGACCAACTCATGCGGACCACTGGGTTTGATGGTTGGGCGCCACTGTTCTTCTTAGGCCATGAATTAGCCGGCAAGACCGTGGGAATCGTTGGGATGGGCGCAATTGGACAAGCCGTTGCTAAATGCTTGCATGCTTTGGGCATGCAAGTGGTCTACACCCAGCGGCACCAATTAGATGTTTTTACGCAAAGTAAAACCGATGCGACCTATTTAACGTTAGCTGAATTATTGCAAACCGCCGATGTGGTCAGCCTACATGCGCCATTGACGACGGAGACCCAACATCTGTTGGATGCCGACAAGTTGGCTTTGATGAAGCCAAGTGCGTATTTGATCAATGCGGCACGTGGCCCATTAGTGGATGAACAGGCTTTATTAGCGCAACTAAAAGCGGGGCGCTTAGCTGGGGCCGCTTTAGATGTGTACGAAACGGAACCCAAATTAACACCGGGGTTTGCAGCGCTTAAAAATGTGGTATTAACGCCACATATTGGCAATGCGACCGTCGAGGCCCGTGCCGCAATGGCTAAGATCGTAACCGACAATGCGATTGCCGTCTTAAATGGACAAGCCCCAACGGCGGTCGTTAACGGTGTCGTTGGTGAACCTAAATAAACTTAAAAATTATGAGCCTAGAATCGCTTGATTCTAGGCTCTTTTTAGACCAATTGTGAAACACAATGACAATATTTGAAAAAATATGATTGTAAATGGAAAAATATGGTGCTATACTTTCGTTGTTAAAGAAATTAGGAGGACAACAATATGAAATTAGCAACTCGTATCAATTCATTTTTACCCCAAGATAATCAAGATTTAAAAACGGTTTTTGCACAGTTTCATCAGTTGGGTTTGACCCACGTTGACTTAAATTATCCGGAACATGTCACAAATTATTCAGCAACTAAAATGAAAGCGCTTCTTGAAGCGGAGGATTTACAATTAAATGGGATGGCTTTGCGGTTTAAAGATGAGTTCTTAAACGGGGACTTAGGTAATACCGACACAACATTAGCAAATAAAGCGATTCAACTGTGTCAAGACGCTGCTGATTATTGTCGCGAAGCTGGCGGTCAAGTGGTAACGGTTTGGATGGCCCATGATGGCTTTGATTATAGTTTTCAAATCGATTATTTAGCAGTTTGGAATCGGCTGGTAAAAGCCTTCCAAGCAATGGCTGATTATGCGCCAGATATCAAATTTAGTATTGAATACAAACCATTTCAACCAAGAGGCTACGCGTTTGTTGATAGTATGGGTATCGATGGGATGATGCTTGCTGAAATTAATCGGCCTAATGTTGGCGTGACGCTAGATTATTGTCACATGTTGATGAAACATGAAAATCCAGCAATGGCGGCTGATATTTTTGCGAGTCGGGGGCAATTATTTGGGATTCATTTAAATGATGGTTATGGCTTAAATGATGATGGCCTAATGATTGGGACGGCTAGTCCGTTCAAGACACTTGAATTTCTATATTATATTAAAAAGCATCATTACGATGGCATGCTGTACTTTGATACGTTCCCAGTTATTGAACAAGCTACTGCGGAATGTGAGCAAAATATCAAGATGATTGTGTATTTAGATCAGTTAATTGACCAAATCGGCTTACCAGCGATTGAAAAAGTTATTGCGCAAAATGATGCAATTGCGGCCCACCAGTTGATGATGCAATTTCTTAGTCCTAAAGCGTAAAACCAATAAGTGTTATGAGGAGTGAATCACATGGCTATGAATTTTAAACAAGCAGCCCAAGACATCTTAGCGGATGTTGGTGGTGCTGAAAATGTTACGAATATGACCCACTGTGCGACGCGATTACGATTGAACTTGGCAGACCGTTCACTTGCTGATGATGAGAAAATCAGTGCCATTCCTGGCGTTTTAAATGTTGTCTATCAAGCTGGTCAATATCAGATCCTAATTGGTACCGAAGTGCCAAAACTATATGCAGAATTTGAACAAGCGGTTGCGGTTGCTCGTGGTGATGCGCCGCTTGCAACCAATCAAGAAAGCACTGACAAGGGGAGTATTATTTCGAGAATTTTTTCGGCTATTTCAGCCATTTTTGCCCCTTTACTACCAGCGTTGGCGGGTTCTGGTATTTTAAGAGGACTACTGATTTTAGCCACCCAAGTTGGGTTTATTAAGACAGGTACTGGGACGTATACCATCTTGTATGCCGCTTCCATGAGTGTGTTTTACTTCTTGCCAATTTTGTTAGCGTTTACGTCTGCGAAGCGATTTGGTGCGAGTCCTTATTTGTCGGCTTTAATTGGGTCAGCCTTACTTTATCCTGATTTTATTAATTTAATGGGAAAAGCCGGGAATGGGGTCGTCACTCATTTCTTTGGGATTCCAGCGGTATTGATGAATTACAATTCGACCGTTGTGCCTATTATCTTAGCGATTTGGGCTTATTCTTATCTATACAAATGGTTGGATAAACATGTCCCAGAAAGCTTAAAGTTAGTTGTCTTGCCGATGGTTTCACTCCTAGTAATGGTGCCGTTGACCATTATTGTTATTGGACCTTTGGGTGTTTATAGTGGTGAAGCAATTGCTGCATTTGTCAATTGGTTAATCGCCCGATCAAGTATTTTAGCCGGAGTCGTTGTTGGTGGCGGTTGGAGTATCTTAGTCAGCATGGGGATTCATTGGGCTGTTAATCCCATCATGATCAATAATATCGCTAATAATGGATTTGATTATATTTGTCCATGGACGTTTGCTTGTAACTTTGCCGTTATTGGTGCGACTTTGGGCGTTTGGCTTAAAGCGCGGGATCAAAAATTACGGAGTTTTGCAGTCACTGGATTTGTGACGATTGCACTTTCAGCTATTATTGAACCCACATTATTTGGATTGCTTGTAAAGAACCGTAAGATTTGGTTAGCTCAGATTATCGGTGGGATGGCCGGTGGGGCCTATCTAGGGCTAACTAAGGTTGTGACGAACGCCTTCGTCTTTGGGAGTGTGACAACTTTCCCAGCTTTTATCGAAAAGAATGGGATGAATTTCTTAAATGCCATGGTCGGATTAGCAATTGCATTTGTGGTTGGCGCAATTTTAGCGTACTTTTTCACGAAACGTGATGAAAAGTTAGCATAGAGCGTTTACTTTTCTGACGAACCCCCACATACTATGATTATATCAATGAAATTTAAGGTGGAGGTTGACCTATGATACCCTATGAACGACAGGAACGCATTTTGCAGTTTCTAACGGATAAAGATCTTGTAAAGATTGATGAAATTCATGCTCAACTGCCAGAGTTTTCATTATCAACACTCCGACGTGACTTGAAGAGTTTGGAATCGAATGGCAAAATTGAATATTTAATTGGTGGTGGGGTCAAAGCAATCGCATCGATTGGTGAAATACCAATGACAAAAAAGACCGCATTACACTCAACCGAAAAGCAAGTGATCGCTGAGCGTGCGGCGGGTTTAGTTCAAGATGGCGAGAGTGTTTATATTGATTCTGGGTCAAACGGTACGCTGTTATTAAAACGATTATTGGACCGACCAGTAACGATTTACACGACCAATACGACAATTTTTAGTGTCAATACGCCTATTCAAGCCAAAGTCATGATGTTGGGTGGTCAATACATCCCATCGATTTCTTCTTTGAGTGGGACTTTGACCGAGAATACACTACGAGACCTTTACTTTGATCGGGCTTTCTTGGGCGTTAATGGTGTCGATGATCAAAATGGTGTCACGACGCCAAATATTGCCGAAGCCACGAAAAAGCGATTGATTAAAAAAAATTCAAAACAAACTTATTTGTTGTGTGATAGTAGTAAGTTTCATCGGACGGCCACTGTTAGGGCTTTTGACCTTGATGGGGTCACGTTGATATCAGATAAAAGTGATCATGATTTAGGCCAATTAGTGCCAATTTTAATTCCAGAGTAAGAGAGGAAAAAGACGATGGGTTTATTTTTTAAAAAGTCAGCCACAGCTTTATATGCCCCAGCTACGGGCCAGTTAAAATCAATAGCGGCGGTTAAGGATACGGTGTTTTCCAGTCAAGCGTTAGGTGATGGCTATGCAGTTGAACCGAGTGATGGCGCGATTTATGCGCCAATTGAGGGCACGGTGACGTCAGTCTTTCCAACGAAACACGCGATTGGATTAAAGACCAAGCAAGGTATCGAAGTGCTATTGCACTTAGGTATTGATACGGTTGAATTAAATGGTAACGGTTTTACGATGCATGTTAGCGAAGGCAGTCAAGTGACACCAACAACTAAGTTAGTAGATATGGATTTAAATTACTTAGCTGACCAGAAGAAAGTCACCGACGTGATTGTTATTTTTACCAATTTAAACAAACAAAAGCTTAGTTATACTACTGGTGCTGCTCAAGCGGGAGCCGAAGTTGGTCATTTAGCGTAAGCAAACAAAAAAGTCCTTGGAAAATTTTTCCAAGGACTTTTTTTAGTTTTTAATCAAATTCAGTTGCGTTGATCCAATAAGTGGCACCACTGGTTGGGACAACTCGGTACCAAGTGGTCTTAACACCATCGATCGTCCGGAAACCTTCACAATTAATGTTAACGGTTTGGCCGCGTAAACTAGTCGTGTTACCGACGGCTTTGGACAAGTAGTGGGTATTTGGAATATGGTTGTAAGTCGTGGCGTTACTGGTTGACTTGACCGTCTTTTGTAGCGTTAAGTTCTTGTTGAACGTTAACGTGCCAAAGTCGATAGCCTTGCTGTAGACCCAGTATTTTTGAGCAGATTGTGACTTCTTAAACCGAATCCGATACCATTTAGATTTGGCCTTAGTCTTGGTTCCAATCTCATCAATATAAATACGCTTACCGGTGTAAGCTTTAGACCGTGTCCAAGTGTATTTCTTAGTCGCACGGGTCCCTTTAATGTGATTATAGAGACGGTACTTCGTGTAACTGCTACTTAACTTCGCAGTCTCACTACCAGAACCTTTTTGATAGGTCGCAGTTTCATAAGTCTTGTGGATTAAGTTATACTGGCGCTTAACTTGTTCGTAGAATTGGGCCATGGTATAAGCTTGACCAAAATACTTCTTCCCAGCTGAAGCATAATAGCCAACGGGATCGGTATGAGTGGTGCCGCCTAAGAAGTTAGAAACGGCATTGTGTGACCAAACTGTCCCTTTACCATCAGACATGGCATTATTGGGTTTTAAATTGTATTCGTTTAAAATGTAAGCTGTATAGTAGGCGGCATTGGCAACTTCATGTGCAAAGGCCGACTTGCTATGAACTTCGACTTGTTCGAATTGGACATAACGTTGGTTGGCTGCGGGACCAGCACCCCAAGCCAAGTAATTGGTATTGGCGATGTTGACGATCCGAGACGCATCCACGAAACTGTGCACGAAAGCATTACTGTAATGCGCCTTCATATACGCAATTTCGCCGTAAATCGTTGAAGTAGCATTGGCCGTTTCATGAACAACGACACCTTCGGGCTTACCAACGCCGTTACGGTATTTATATTTTGGAAAGCCACTCCAAATTGATTTGGTGACTGTGGCGTGACCGATTTTTTGATTACTAATGTAGCTATTGACGCTTTCAGCGTGCGCTGTGGTTAAACTTGTCACAACGCCAACTCCAAGCACGGCTACCCCGGTAACCAATGCCCGTAAAACGTGGGACCCCGTTGATGCTAACTTCATTGATTTGCGACCTTTCCATTCTTTTGCTTTAAGTACATCTTATTTTTTATCAGCGTACTCAAATGTGTCTATATTTTAGAATAACACTATTGGTACAATGCGAGAACCATTCAAGCACCAAGTGTACCTGGGAAATGTTGCAATTGGATTACAATAAGCTTACATTCTCGACTAGTTCGACCGCGAGTAAACAGTTCATGAGTGAAATTCACAATAATTTGCAGGTGGTGGGTCAAATGACACGGAAAAAAATTAATGTTGGTTGGCAGAGTTACATCATTTTATTGGTCATTTGGAGTGGCGTAACCCCGGTCATTCATGGCTGGTTACCGTTGCACCTTCATGGTTGGCCGTTTGATTTAACGACGGTATTGGCTAAAGGGATTTTGTGGTCGGCGTTAACGTGGTGGTATTTGACGCATTATCGCTCACAATTGGCAGATACGCCGCATCGATTATGGCATTGGCGTTTGCCAGGGACGTTTTGGCTAAGTTTGGTGACGATTGTGGTGATTCAAGGCATTGGTCAGCTATGGCGGCCAACACCATTCGCTTTGACCCCGGACCTGTGGACCAAAGAAAATGGTCAAGTCATCAACGTCATGTTAGCCGCAGGTGTTTTTGAAGAATGGTTCTTTCGAGGCTGGTTGACCAACTATTTGAGTCAGCGCAAAACGACTTTTTGGCAGGTCAATCTGGCACAAGCAGTGGCCTTTCAAGTGATTCATTTTCCTTTGTATCTCGTTAACGGTTATACGCCGTTAGTGTGGTTAGCAAACATTGCTTGTGTCTTGCCTTTAGGACTCTTGTTTGGCTGGAACTATCACCGTAGTCACAACATTTGGCCGTCGATCCTGCTGCATATCACCTGGAATAGTCTGGTGTTTTTGCTAAATTAAAAATTAATGATAAAAATTGCTTGACGATTAAATTAACCGGTGGTATTGTTAATGACAAGTTAATAAGCGAACGTTAAACGTTACATCAAGTAGCGATAGTTCTGGGTGTCAGGAAGTCGGTGGGTGCTGCGAATCGATCAGGAGCTATTAGTGAAATACGGTAACCGAGTTTCGATCGAACGGGTAATAACTAGAACCGTTATCTTCTAGTGAGTGGGGATTTTAAATGATTAAAATCTCAACCTGGGTGGTACCGCGACTAGTCTAATCGTCCCTGTTGTTCTATACGAACAATGGGGGCGATTTTTTTGATGCAATTAAAGAAGAGGATGATAACGATGACGATAAAACAATGTGGTGGGTTGGTTCGATATTACCGGTGCTAAAAAGTTGGCTGTCACACTTGATTGACCTGATGAGGAGCAAAATTTATGAAATCAACTAAAGGTACCCCAAAAATTAGCACCATTGAAGCCGTAATTGTATTGTTAGTCGTTTTAGGCATTATGAGTCTGGGCGTGATTGGTTTTGGCTTGTCACCACAAGTCCCAGTGTTATTAGCAATGGGGGTGGTAACCGCTTGGGCGATGTTGCGCGGTTTCCCATGGTCAGCCGTTAACGCCGGCATTAAAGAAGGCATCGATCAAGGGATCATTCCCATTTTTATCTTTATTCTGATTGGCGCGATGATTTCAACTTGGATCGCGGCCGGTACGATTCCGACCTTAATGGTCATCGGCTTCAAATTGATCAATGTCCAATGGTTCTTGCCATCGGTCTTTATCGTTTGTACGTTAGTTGGTGCGGCAGTGGGGAGTGCGTTTACAGTAACGTCCACGGTCGGCATCGCCTTTTTCGGGATGGGTGTCACGATGAATTTGAATCCGGCTTTAGTGGCCGGGGCGATTATTAGCGGTGGGATTTTTGGCGATAAATTATCGCCGTTATCAGAAACCAATAATTTAGCCTCAGCGGTCGTTGATACTGATTTATTTGCCCACATCAAACACTTACTATGGAGTACGTTGCCAGCCGGCATCATCACGTTAGGCTTGTTTGCGATGTTAGGTCATGACAACAGTAGTACGAGTTTGGCGAAGATTCATCAGACCGTGAGTGTGTTAAACGGCAACTTTAGTATTTCGGCCTTATCCCTATTACCAATTGTCTTAGTCTTTGTTTGCGCGGGGTTTAAGATGCCCGCCATTCCAACGATGTTACTGAATATCTTTATTTCTGCCGGGTTGATTTTATTTGAACAACCCAACCTGAGTATGACAAAATTAACGGCGATTATTAATACTGGATTTGTATCTAAGACTGGGAATACGAGTGTCGATACGTTACTTTCACGTGGTGGCATCGTCAGCATGATGAGTATGGTGGCGTTGATCGTTGTGACGTTATCATTGGGTGGTCTATTAATGAAGTTTGGCTTGATTGGGCAAATCATGACACCGATTGCCAAGCATTTAACGAGTGATGGTAAATTAATTACGGCCGGAATCGTGACTTGTATCGGGGTCAATGTCTTTGTTGGTGAACAATTTTTATCAATCATCTTACCCGGCCGTGCTTTCCGGCAAGCCTTCCATGATGGCGGTTTGGGGGATCAATCGTTAGGACGAGTCTTAGAAGATGGCGGCACAGTCATCAATTACTTAGTACCTTGGGGTGTTGGTGGGGTCTTTTTAACCACTACTTTAGGGGTACCCACGGTTCAATACTTACCATTCGTTTTCTTTAGCCTCTTGTGCCCGGTAATTTCAATTATTAGTGGCTTCACAGGCATTGGCTTAGCCCATTTACACCAAGCAAAAACTAGCCCAGCCAAATTACACCAAGCGACTGAACTGAATTAGTGTTGAAATAAAAGCAATCAAAAAATGCGTCCCACTACGATGAGGTAGTTTGGGACGCATTTTTAATGGTACCAGCTTATTCAGTGGTCGTATCTGTCGTTAACGGTTGGTCAGCTTCATCCATCACGTCTTGAAATTTAGCAAAGATCGGATGTGATAAGTTGATCCCCTTGGCCTTGGCAATGAACCAAGCCAAAACTTGGAACGGAATAATGGCTAATAAGGGTGCTTTTAAAACATCATCGACTTGGTGGAGCTGCAAAGTTTGTTCGTCGTTGATCGTTGGCGTGTCACCCGTAAAGCTAATCGTATAAATGTGCGGGGTGACATTAGATTCGAAGTCTTTGATGGCTTGTTGTTTACGCATGACTTGTGGCAACGTGTTGAGTTCAATGTAGAACTGGCGATGGGTCTCATGGGCCCCTAGATAAGCGCCATGGGTGAAGTCAGCAACGGTGTACCCATTAGTTGGTACTCGCACGATTTCAGTGAACTTCGTTTGCATCTCGGCTAACGTCCCGGCGACGACGCTGGGGCCAATTGCCGTGAATTGTTCAGCTAACCCGAAGTCAATCGTGAATTTCCGATAGTAGTCGTTGGATCGTTGAATGGTTTCGTTGATGTGTTCGATCAACAAGCCGAATTCATCTAATTCTTGGTTAGCGGCTAAGGTCGTGATTAACTCGCGGTCCGTGGCACTACGTAGGCCTAAGAACATCAATGACAACATGATGGCACTATAGCTCAAGGTGATATAAGGGATGGTTTCTTTACCCGTTAAAATATCAACGGTTGCATCTGTCAGGCTAGTCAAAGGCGACTCTGGTTGACTAGTCATCGCAATCGTATAGGCATGTGTACCCGCTTGGGCTTTCTTTAAGGCGGCTAAAGTGTCGGGATCTTCACCGCTTAAAGAAATCGCGACCACCGTGTCAATGGCCGGATTAACGTGCCCATAATTGGCATAATGTTCGGCATCTTTAATGTCGACTTGAATATCAGCGATGTGCTGCATATAGAGTCGCGCACTTTTAGCGGCATTCAGACTAGACGCCGTGGTTAAAATTAACCAGTGGTGACTATCACGGGGCGCTTGTGCCAAGGCACCCCCGATTTGTTCAGGATAGGCAGCTAAAACTTGGTTCAAAACCGGTTGTTCCCGGCGAATATACGACAACATGGTGGGGTTATTCATCATCATCATAGTTAGGAGGACTCCTTAATTTTTAAATAAATGAACTGATTTAGATATCGCTTTCATCATAACCGCTTCCGGCGTACAACGCAATGGCTGTTCGATTTACACGGCAAATTTATCAGGTCGAATCATAAATTGTTCGGGTTTGCAATTCAGAAAAAAGTCTGCTAAGGTTACTGACAAACCAAAATGATATTAAATAAACAATTGCCTATATAATGCCGTGATAAGGACGGCGAGTTTCTACCCAACACCGTAAATGTTGGACTATAAGCGAATTGAGCCGCGGGGTCACTCTCTCAATTTGCCGGGAGGGGTCCGGCGGCTTTTTTCTCCGGATAGGCAGAAGGAGAAGGAACTTTGAAGAAGACAGTCGATATGGTCATTACGGGTGCACAAGTGTTAAATGTATTCACTCGGGAGTTTGAAGCAACCAGTTTATGGATTGATGATGGGTGTGTGATCAGCAATCTAGCGGATGAACCTTATACGGCCCGTGAACAAGTTGATGCCACTGGTAAATGGATCGTTCCCGGCATGATCGATGCCCATGTACACATGGAAAGCGCGATGGTCGCACCGAGTGAATTGGGCAAAGTCTTGTTGAAACATGGGGTCACCGCAATTGCCACTGATCCGCATGAATTGGCCAATGTTGCCGGAACGGCTGGTATTCAGTATTTAATTGATGATGCACGTCAAACACCGTTAGATGTCTTTTTCATGTTACCGTCATCAGTCCCATGTGTGCCCTTTGACGATAATGGGGCTACGTTACATGCGGCTGATTTGCGGCCACTTTATGCACAACCAGAAGTGCGGGGGCTAGCTGAAGTGATGGACTATGGCGCAGTTGAACGTGGTGATGACGATATCATTGCCAAAATTCGTGATGCCAATGCGCACGGGTATCACGCCGATGGTCATGCCGCGGGACTTGATCCGCATCAACTAAATGTGATGCGCAATGCAGGGTTGGACACGGATCATGAATGTACGACAGTTCAAGAAGCGTTAGATCGGGTTAAAGCTGGCATGACGGTCTTTTTACGTGAAGGGACTGTTGAACGGGATGTCGTTGCGACCTTAGGTGCCGTTACGGAAGCCAATGCGAGTCGCTTTGCCTTTTGTACGGATGACAAGACGATTGCGGACTTAATCAGTGAAGGGTCAATTGATTACAACGTTAAACTCGCTATTGCCCATGGCATGCGGCCAGCCTTGGCTTATACACTTGCAAGCTATAATGCGGCGCGCGCACATCGCTTGACCGATCGTGGTAGTTTAACGCCAAGCAAGTTGGCTGATTTGGTAGTGTTAGATGATCCAAAACAAGTGACGATTAGTCGCACGATGAAAGCTGGAAAGTGGATCGACCAACCAGCGTCTACCACGCCATTGCCGTTTACGGCGACCCGGATTCAGCAACATGCGACGTTAGCGGATTTACGGTTACCACTGACCCACGGTGACGTTAACGTGATCGGGGTGCAACCTAATCATATCGAAACGGATCGCTTGGTCACTAACGTCCCGGTTGTCGCCGGTGAATTTCAGGCTGATTTAGCACACGATGTCTTGAAGATGGTCGTGGTCGAACGGCACCATCAAACTGGCCGAGTCGGTGTTGGTCTCGTGCATGGCTTCCAGTTAAAGCACGGGGCATTAGCGGGTTCAGTGGCCCATGATGCCCATAATATTGTCGCGGTCGGCACATCTGATTTAGCGATTTTGCGGGCGATTGATAAAATTACCGCGACCAATGGTGGCTTAGCAATTGCGGATGACCAACAAATCACGGCTAATTTACCGCTGGCCGTTGGCGGGTTGTTATCGGCCACTGATTATCAAACAACGGCGACACAATTGACGGCCTTAAAGCAAGCTTACGATGCGCTGTGTGAGGCGCCGTTATCATTTGATCCGTTTATCACCTTATCGTTTTTAACGTTGCCAGTGATTCCGACCTTGAAGCTAACGGACCGCGGGCTGTTTGATTATGATCAATTCGATTTTATCCCGGTTGAAGTTGCTAAAGCATAATAGGACTAAATAAAAACCATTAGAAAAGGTTGTACCTAGTGAAGTTGTCTTCATTAGGCACAACCTTTTTTAATGGCGTTTTCGCGTTGACCATGCGAACGGTAACGCAATCACCATATAGGCAAAGTCGACGATAATCGCTTGGCGCAAGGGGACTTTTAACAAGCCCACGGCGATCACGGTTAAAATCGTAATAAAAATCAAAGATTCTTTGGACCAATTCAAGACCCAATCAGGCATGCGCTCACATCCGTTTCTCACTTGTTAGCATAGCACTGGTCAATTAAGCTTGGCAACGCTTTAATTGGCGTTAACGGACTTGGACTTGCCAGTCTCGATTTGAGGATGGGGCTGGTCACGAAGTGCTCGTAAGGCCCACAGGATCGAAACGGTATCCACGACTTCTTGTAACATGGCGCCAAAGAGGGCGGGAATGATGCCTGAACTGGCAATTAACATTAGAATCGTACAGATGGCAATCCCAATCCAAACGGCTTGTTTCGCGACATTCATGGTGTCTTTGGAAATCTGAATGGCCGTGACGACGCGACTTAAATCATCTTTTAAAATCACGACATCGGCTGATTCACTGGCTGCTGTTGACCCATGGGCACCCATGGCAATTCCAACGTCGGCGACGGCCAGTGACGGGGCATCGTTGACACCATCGCCGACCATGATCACGGGGCGTTCAGCTGGTGCGACCGCTTTAAGATTTTTGATTTTATCGGCTGGCAATAAGTCGGCCTGGACTGTATCGATGCCAACTTCTTGTGCGATTTCATCCGCAATCGCCTTTTGGTCACCCGTGAGCATCATGACATTTCTAACACCTTCAGCATGCAAGGCTTGTAAAGTGGCAGCGGCTTCGGGGCGCACATTATCGATAAAGGTAATGTAGCCAGCATAATGGTCATCGATGGCCACGTAAATGGCGGTTTGCGCTAGCGGTGTTTGATCAGTTGTGGGGGCCACAAAGTTGAGTTTGCCGACTTTAACCACTTGATCATCAATTTGGGCCGTGACCCCATTACCAGTTACTTCAGCTAAATCAGTGACGGGACTTAACGGGGTATCGTTGGCATACTTAACGATCGAACGCGCTAAGATATGGCTGGAATTTTGCTCAGCACTGGCAGCTAAGTGCAAGACTTGCGCCGCCGTAAAGCCTGCTTGGGGCACGATTTGATTAACCGTTAATTGACCGCTAGTAATGGTCCCAGTCTTATCAAAAGCGGCCGATTTAGCATTGGACATTTTTTCCAGCATGTCCCCAGTTTTAACGACGATCCCGTTACGGCTCGTGCGACTCATCCCGGAGACTAAAGCGACCGGTGCGGCTAGGATCAGCGGACAAGGCGAGGCGACCACTAAGACTTCCGCAAAGCGATGCGGATCGCCACTTAAAGCCCAAGCAATCCCAGCAATTACATAGGCCACTAAGGTAAATGGCACGGCATAGCGGTCAGCTAAGCGGACGAATTTCGCTGGGCGGGCTTCTGATTCTTTAACTAATTTAACCAATTGTTGGTATTGACTATCAGCGGCAAGTTTATCGACGACCATAGTAATGGCACTATCGCCATTGACGGCCCCAGACATCACATCATCGCCACGCTTTTTTTCAACGGGTTTGGATTCACCAGTCAATGATGATTCATCGAACAAGGCTGTTCCTTGGATCACATGCCCATCGACGGGGACCAGTTCACCTGGTTTGACCACCAGTTGGTCGCCGACAACGGCATCTTCAACGGCAATATCAGTGAGTTGCCCATTGTCTTGGCGATGGGCCGTTCGTGGTGAATTATCGAGTAGCGCTTTTAACTCTGTATTGGCCCGCTTGGCGGCAAAGTCTTCTAACGAATCGCCCCCGGTTAGCATGATCAACACGACTAAGCCAGCCCAGTATTCACTGACCGCCAGTGTGGCGACAATGGCCGTAATCGCCAATAAATCGACCCCATATTTACCTGAACGCAAGGTCTTGATCATTTCGACGAGCATTGACAGTGCCATGATCGACCCCATTAAGGTAATCACTAGCTGAGCGGCGAGTTGTTGTTGAAAGCCAAATTGCAAGATTAAGGCCAAGACCCCGACGCCGACAGTTAAACTTAATTTATAGTAATGTCGCATACTAAACCCTCCCTTGATTAATGAAATCGGTTCCTTTATGATTATGTCAAGCATAGCATGGAAATGGATTTATTTAAACAGATAAGAATGATTCTAAACTAAATTTAATAATTTCCGTAAAACTAAATTAATTTTCAGAAAAATAGTCTTTTTTAGCCGGTTAAAAGCGGTCTAATGCCTATCATGATAGGCGTTAAACGCTGCTAGACCGGCTATTTGAATTATTTTCTAATGCTAGTATAGTAATAGATGAACATTCAGATATATCAGAAAATACTGAAATCAGCATTTGTATAAGACGTCGCGCTGTACAGGTGGTAACTTGTTACCCTGTCGTGCGACTTTTTGTGTATCATGGAGCCATTTTTGACGGCCACTTTACAAATGACGTATCTGAATTCAAGGGGGTTATTCATTAGCAAGATACGGTAACTATGTGTAGTTACGTGGTGTGTTAGCGGTCAAAGATTGGCCACGACACTCGCTATCAGCGCTAAAGAATTGGCGAACGCCAGCGTAGATTATGCAATTTAATAAGTTTTGTCAGTATGGCGCAGACTTTAGCTCACCAACGGAAAGAAGGAAATTCTGCTACTGATTTTGAGTTAGCACAAACCGAGTTAAAGCTGCAAGCCGATTTACCTTATTAAAACTAAGGGTACTGAGTGCTGCGAGGTCTGCTTCGCAGGGGTGTACCGATTGCTAGTCGGAAATTAACGCGTGGGGACTCCCAGTCAATCAGACTGGAAGGGTGAACCACGAATTTTTTGATATCGAGAGGATATTTTCAGTAGCAGGTTTGCTATTTTAAAAAGTAAGAATATTGATTGGTGGGTGTATTTACCAACGATTGCGTTGTTCGCGATTGCCTCGGTGATTTTATTGGTCGGGGGTCAATCATTAGAAACGGGCTTGGCATCAATTTTGAGTTGGTTGACCAGTAATATGAGCTGGTTATACATGTTGGTCTATGTCATCAACTTTATCTTTTTCATTTACTTAGGTTTAAGCAAGTTTGGGAAAACCAAATTGGGTGGTCCTAAAGACAAACCTGAATTTTCAACGTTCCATTGGGGCAGTATGGTGTATGCGACCGGGATTGATGCTAGTATTTTAATGCTCAGTATCGTCGATCCATTACGTTATTTACAGAGCCCTTCATTCGGCGTTAAGCCGTTTTCAGCTTCGGCCTATAATTATGCCCACATGTTAGGGCAATTTAATTGGGGGCCGATGGCGTGGATGATGTTTGCACCGGCGACGATTGGGATTGCCTATGCGATGTATGTCAAACACGTCAAAGTGCAACGGTTAAGTGCCGCGATTTCTGTTTTGGAAGGCGATAGTCTTGCTAAACGGATTGCCCGGAACCTGGTCGACTTTTTAGTCGTTATCGGGATCATGGGCGGGGTCGGCACCTCCGTTGGGATGGAAATCCCAGTCATTTCAAAAGTGTTAAGTACGGTTACTGGGATTCCAGATACAATGACGCTAAAATTAGGCCTGTTCGCGATTTTATTTGTGATCTTTGCTTTGGCCGTCTTTAATGGCCTCAAACGTGGGATTGGCCGGTTAAGTTCAGCCCACATCTGGTTAGCGATTGGCTTTTTGGTCGTTGTTTTAGCGGTTGGCCCAACAGTTTATATTTTGAATTCCGAAACTAACAGTATTGGGTTATTTATTAACAAGTTTGTCAGCATGAGTTTTAATACGGCTGCTAATGGTAAGATGACGGCAATGCAAAGTCAAACCATCTTCTATTGGGGTTGGTGGTTATCGTTTATGCCAGTGATGGGCTTATTCATCGCTCGGATTTCTCGTGGACGGACGATTCGCCAAGTCTTAGGTGGCATGTTGCTTTGGGGGTCATTAGGCTGTGTTAGTTTTTATGCCGTTTTAGGTGGGTACGCGTTGTACTTACAAAAGATGGGCATCGTTAACTTAGTGCACATCTTAAATACTCAGGGGCAAGCGGCAGTCATTGCGGCGGTCTTAACAACGTTACCATTTAAGATGATCATGTTAGTTCTTTATTGCCTATCATGCTTTATCTTTTTGGCCACGACAGTGTCATCGTTTGCGTTTATTACGTCGTCATTTACAAGTAAACAATTGTCAGTTGGTGAGCAACCAAGTCGTTTCAATCGGATGAGCTGGGTCGTCATCTTCTTACTCTTCTCACTCGGGTTAGTCACCGTTGGGGGCTTTAAAGCCATTCAATCGATTTGTGCGATGTCTGGGTTCCCACTGATTGCAGTCTGCTTACTGTTGTTGTATTCCATTTATCGAGATTTATCGGCAGATCCAGTCAAGGAAGCCGCCAAGGCCAATGCCAAAGCAACGGCTAAAGCACGGCGACAACAATTGGCGCGTGATGTTGAAATCTCAACGAAGACCGATTATGCGCGTGAACGGCGGACCGTTCGGAAGTCAGCTTCAGAGACAGATTAATTAATTGCTTGAAAAGCTTAAGCCACGTCTGAAAAATTCAGATGTGGCTTTTTTGTGCGTGGTGATCAAGCTTTACGGAATCTATACGAGAACTTTACCAATCTACGACTGAGCTTTTACACCTAACCACTATACTCAACAATGTAATCAAAATTAACGCGTTAGGGGTTAAACGGATGAAACGAATTGGCAAGTTATTAGTGGTATTGGGCGTCGGTGGACTACTGAGTAGTTGGAACTTAGTGGCATCTAGACAGATACCACAGTTGCGACCCTTTTGTTGAAACATCCAGACCTAACCCCCGTTTGCCAACTTGGCAAGTTCGAAAACGGCTACCAGAGCAAGCAACGCGCTATATAACGACTGGACCGGTGCTTAATGATACAGTCCCAGTGCACTGGCAAGTCAGCAATCGTGTGGGGATGTTTAAATCCGTACCAGCCAAGCAATCAATTAACTGGTAAGTTTGGTCAAAAGAGATTTAGGTGAAACCATTACTTTTGGGGCACTGAGCAAACTTAGGTGGGCCTTGATGATGGGGATTATCAAGCTGAGTTGTGTTCAGGTAAATAAAAAGCACCGTGATCAATTGACCACGGTGCTTTTTAGCCTATTTTACCTTTTTCTTGAGTGCCGCTTTCTTTTTGCGGTCACGTAACAAGTTCTTAAAGGCTTCAATTTCTTCAGTATGCTTAGTGACCCATTCTTTATAGTTAGAATGCGAATCGGTATCACTGATTTTAAGTCCAGTTTCTAACCAGAACAAAGCCTCGGTTAACGACCCAAAATTATGTAACCAGAGCGTATGGCCGTTATCGGAATCTAAGGCGACATAAGACTTGTAGTGGGGGGTTAAAAACGTATGTTTCACGATTTTAAACGCGGCCCGGCGCCGCGTCATTTTGTAATCTGGTAAAATATAACGTCCAGGATGAGCTAGACGTGGAATCGAGTTCTTTCGTTGTTCCTTATATTCTGTCAGCATTGCTTTTGCGCGCTCAGCGTTGATGAGTTTAATGTTGAAGTTTGACATGGCAGGGCTCCCCTTGATAGTTGCGTTTTAATTAATCAGTATTGGTTGGATAACAACTTTACTTATATTATTAATGATAGCGCATTTTTAGACAAACTCGAAATATAAAAGCCTAATTTTCAATGGATTTAAGCTTTCTATGGTTAAAATTAATAAAAATTTAGCAAGCAAGCGCCTTAAAACGACATAAATTACCGTTGTACGCAGTGTGCCACGATAATCGTGCTACAAAATAAAACTGGTTTGCACAGCAGGGGCTGCACAGACCAGTTTTGTAAAGGTTAAGGTAAATCGTTGCCCGCGGCGAAGTATAAGTCATACCATTCTTGGCGACTAAGTTCAATGTCGGCACCGGCTGCATTTTCAGCGAGATGGGCCGGGTTCATGCTGCCGAGAATGACTTGCATTTGAGCCGGGTGGCGTAAGATCCAAGCGGTAGCAATCGCACTTTTGGTCGTGTGTTTGGCAGCTGCCAGTGTTTGCATGGCGGCGTTGAGTTTTGGAAACTTCGGATTATCTAAGAAGACGCCGGCAAAGGTCCCATATTGATAGGGTGACCAAGCCTGGATCGTCATCTGATGGAGTCGTGAATATTCGATAATGCCATCATCGTGGCTAATGCTGCGTTCATCTTGCATGTTAGTGTGGAAGCCAAAGTCGATCGCGCCGGTATGCATAAGGCCAAATTGTAACTGATTGACGATCAATTTTTGTGATAGGGCGGCTTGTAGCAAGTCAACTTGGCGCGGGTTAAAGTTGGAAACCCCAAAATGCCGGACTTTGCCGGCCGCTTGCAAGTCATCAAAAGCAGCCGCAACTTCGCTAGGGTCCATTAACGCATCTGGCCGATGAAGGAGGAAAGTGTCTAAATAGTCGACGCCCAGTCGGCTTAATTCACCATCTACCGCATTAATTAAGTGGGATTTTGAAAAATCATAACGTTTGCCAGGCACGATACCGCCTTTAGATTGGATATGTAATTGGTCTCGTGTGACGTTAGCTTGTTTTAAAGCGGCGCCAAAGATAGTGGATGATTGACCGCCACCATATATATCAGCCGCATCAACGTAATTGATGCCTAGCCCAACCGCGGCATCGATGATGGTCGTGGCTTGATCGACAGTGAGTGCATCCATCCGCATGATACCTAATGCGACGGCTGAAACGACTTGATGGGTCGCGCCTAAAGTAATTGATTTCAAAACAGACATCTCCTTGGATAAAAGTATCCGGTTTCATTATGAGTATAATTGCATTTTAACATAAAAAAATAGGACCCAAGGCTTCTCATGCTTGGATCCCACTATGAGGAATAACCGTTGTTAGCAACCACTAATCGTTCAGTGTTCTTAATACGTTACACCTTCATGCTATTCAATTTTACGTGTGTCCAACTTCTAACGGACTAACCCGTATTTAATGTTTCTATCTGCTTTAGTCGATCAAAAGTAATCAGTTACTTGATTCTTGACTCATAAACGGGTTTTAACGAAAGTCGAACTCGCGTTTAAAACTTGGTAATGTCTTCGTAACAGACACGCACCTCCGTTTAAACTTTTAATACCTAAGCCTACAATGAAACTGGTACTAATAGAACTAAGTGGAACCTATGGTACTTGGTGCTAGTGGAACTTACAACTTGTCATCGGCGACACCTGTTTCCAACCCTCAAGTTAAAATCTAGATAGTCTTGATAACTCCAGTTAATGCGTGTTACGGTTACTGTTTATTCAAGGATCAACGTTCAGTCATCCAATGGAGTCTCACGACCTGCAGTGAACCGATAACGCTTGGCGACGCCTGAATTGGTCTCAGTAACGACCATCACTTGTGAATCTGGATATCTACCGTTGCCACGATATCCAAGACATTGAGAAGCTTGCTAACGAGGTTAATTCCTTTCCTCACTTAGTATATTAACACATGATGTAAGCGCTTGCAATATTAGGTGCTTAAATTGTTAAAAAGATGTTAGCGTTGCTTTTACGCTGTTTTTCGTTATGATAAAAGGGTAATCATCAATTTAAACTTTAACGGAATGGCTAGTAACGCCATGTACCATAACGAAAGGTAGGCTCGTGACTAGTGATTAATAAAATAACACAATATCTCGATAACTGTATTGATGCTGGTGACATTTTTGGGGCTTCATTTTCCCTGATCACGCCCCGTGGTATCGATCAGTATTATCACGGGAAACAAGGTAATGACGAATTTGGCATTGGGTTAGATGCGTCAATGATTTATGATTTGGCTTCGGTGACGAAAGTCGTTGCAACAACGACACGAATCTTTCAATTGTTGTCTGATCATACGATCCGGCTGGAAGATTCGGTAACCCGGTTCTTACCTGGCTTTAAGCATCCTGAAATTACGATTAAACAACTTTTACTTCATAATAGTGGGCTACCTGCAGACATTGAGCATTTAACCAATATGAATCGTGAAGATTTAATCGCAGCTGTTTATGATGCTGAATTGATTAATGAGCCGGGCACGAAAGTCGTTTATTCAGATTTAGGCTATATTATCTTAGGCTGGATTATTCGGACTGTTGACGGGGCCTTGGCACGGAGTATTCAAGATCATGTTTGTTATCCATTGGCGATGACGAATACGGGTTATAACTTGAATCGGCCAAAGGTTCGGTTTGTGCCAACTGAATTTGATCCGCGTCGTGGTCAGATTCAAGGTCAAGTACATGACTACAAAGCTTTCTTATTAAATGGTGAAAGTGGTCATGCGGGGCTGTTTTCAACCTTGACTGATTTAACCGTTTTTGTCGAAATGATGTTGAACTTTGGCGAATACCAAGGTAAACGCGTTTTAGATGAGAATGTTTTTGATTGGCTTGGCCAATATGAGGTTGAAGGCCGCACCTTAGGCTGGGAACGTCGCCCAGGGAAACATCAATATTTCCATACTGGTTACACTGGTCCGGCAATTGCGTTTGATCTCGATCGCCAAGTTGGCTTGGTCTTGTTAACCAATCGTGTTTATCCAACAAGTGACAATCAAGTTTGGAATCAGGATCGTGCACGCATTTTTGATTTATTCTTTGATGATCAACAATAGAAAAAACATGCCGCTTGAGATTTTTTCTCGAGCGGCATGTTTTTTATTACGCCGATTTTGTTAACGCCAGTTGAACCAAGTTCTTCGTGCTAATAAACGATAACTGAGACTACCGAGGATAACACCAGTCCAATTGGTGAGGACGTCGTCAACTTCTACCCAACGGTTGAGATGAACAAGCCAGTCTAAAATGAATTGGCCACTTTCAAGGGTTAAACCGGTGAGCAACCCTAGGCCAACTATTTTGCGCCAAGTCCATTGCGGCCAGTTCCAACTAATTAAAAAGCCAAGGGGCATGGTGAGGAGGACGTTTAGCCAAAACTCGATATCGAGATGTTGAAAAGGCACTAAGGTTAGTTTGACTGGTCCCCAAGTGAGATACTGGATGATGACAGTGCCACTGAAGTTGTAAGCAGTAGGTGTATAACAAAAGGCAGTTAAAATCCAAATGAAGCTTAGCAGTGTTAGCCGCTTTAATTTTATGAATGGGGTTCGCAGATGACGGTTAAGATAAAGGGCACTGCTGGCGATTATACTTGTCAAAACAATGAATGGTAACCAAGCGAGCATTTTGGTAGACTCCTTTAGCTGAATTAGTTACTATTATATGAAACCAATCAACAATTAGCGATTCAATTTTGTGGTGATGAAAAAGATTGCAAAAATCAATTGACATGAATCATTTGGATTGGTATATTAGTAAGCGTTGCTGCTACGGCAGAGCGTATTTGAAAATCAATTGTTGAAAACAGTTGTTGACAACGTCTTCGATAATTGATAAGATAGTTTCTGTTGTCGCAACGGCAACCATAACAAATTGAGTTGTTACTTCTGAAAAAAGATGTTGACATGATTTACTTAGGATGTTATGATAATTAAGTTGCGTTGAGGAAATCAACCAACGATTTAGACCTTTGAAAACTGAACAAAGTTTCGACGAATCAAATGTGTAGGGTCTACTAATTTAATTAGTAGCAAACATTTGCGAAGTCAATTCGCTAGCAAATAAATTTTTGAACAACTTTAAATGAGCTTTTTAGAAC
>NZ_BJDJ01000006.1 GCF_005405085.1 Lactiplantibacillus daowaiensis
AGCGAAGTCTGGCTAAACGCGGCGGACTGTAAATCCGCTCCTTCGGGTTCGGTGGTTCGAATCCACTCCCCTCCATTCTTTATAGGGATATAGTTTAATGGTAGAACAACGGTCTCCAAAACCGTCGGTGTGGGTTCAACTCCTACTATCCCTGCCATGATGGCGGTATTGGCGAAGTGGTTAACGCACCGGATTGTGGCTCCGGCACGCGTGGGTTCGATTCCCACATACCGCCCTTTGATTGGGTTATAGCCAAGTGGTAAGGCAATGGACTTTGACTCCATCATGCGCTGGTTCGAATCCAGCTAACCCAGTTGGGTTTGGGTAACAAGATGATGGCGGTATAGCCAAGTGGTAAGGCAGAGGTCTGCAAAACCTTCATCACCGGTTCAAATCCGGTTACCGCCTTTCCTGTGATGGTTATAATCCTGATCAGTAAGGTACAATTAAATATATATGCCAAGTTATTATTATGCCGGCGTGGCGGAATTGGCAGACGCGCTGGACTCAAAATCCAGTTCCCGTTGAGGGAGTATCGGTTCGACCCCGATCGCCGGTATCAGAAAGCTTCTTCGGAAGTTAATGGTACGTTAAAGACATCATATCAGTTTGATATGATGTCTTTTTTGCTTAAAACTAGAATTCAACTAGGAACGTTTAACCAACGGATGAAAAATAAAAAACCGATTCAAATGACTGAACCGGTCCACTAAAGCTTATTTTTTTAACCATTGGCTATTTGTTCGAGTGGTGACCCAAAAGTAGTGACTGTTAGTCGTCAGCCCGTGGCCTTTAACGACCCAATGCCAACTGGCACCACCATTGATAGCATAAATCGTTGTGCCAGGTTTTAAATAGACCTTGGCAACATAGTGGTCCTTGTATGCCGGCGTCATTACTTTGACTTGATGCGCCCAAGTCCCTTTACGAATGCGTACCTTATGAAAGTGATACCAGTAGCGCGATGAACTTGCTGGTAAACTAGCAGCTGTTGCAGTCGTTGCGATCGGGCCTGATAAGGCACCGATACCTAATAGCAAACTGAATAAAATAATGGCAGTTGACTTAGGACGCATTTTAACATCTCCCCGCGGATATAGTTGGCTTAATTATGCGCTATTTATCGGATAATACAACCGATAAGCAAGCTAATATTTGAACCAGTGCGTGCTGTTCGTTCGGGCGTAGTAGACGACATTGCCGTGACCTTTAACGTGCAGCATATAACCGTCTTTGCCCATGTGATAAAACGGCATAATCGTAATTTTGCGACCTTTAGCTAAACGCAAGTGCGCACCTAACCGGCTGGTGGCAAAGCTGCTGCCTTTGATCCAATGATAAACGGTGATTTTGCGCGTCACGTGTGCTGTACGATAGTGACTAGCCTGTGCGCTAACCAGATTTGCTGGTAAAACAAGACTGGTTGCTAAGCTTAATACAATTAACGATGATTTAAATTTCAAGATAATTCTGCCTCCAAATGCCAATACTGTGATTTCAATATACGCTAAAAGAATATTGATTAAAAGGGTATACTGGAAAGCAAAGGAGGGGCATAGATGAAACTAACAACACTGTATGATCCACAACGACCAACCTTGTTGCTCTCATTGCATCCGGAAAATACGCAAGCTATTTTGGCACAAACTAAATGGCTTGAATATCGACGGCGATTTTTCCAACAAGCGTTTCAAGCATTTGTTTATACGACCGGTCGGCAAGGTGGGGTGAATTTATATCTCCAATGTGGACAGCCCATCAAGGCGGATGCGGCAACTTTAGCGCAAATTGGTCAGCAAGTACAAAATGATGATTACGATAAGCTATATGATTATTATGCCGCTCAAAATACCGGTCTCACGATTCCAATCCTAAAAGCGGTGCAATTACCCCAAACGAGTTTAAAATCGCTTAGAACGCGTTTCTCGAACTTTGTCACACCTCAAAGCTATGTCTACTTAAATCGACCTGAAAGACAATCACAGTTAGACTACTTACTAACCCAGCCGGTGTTATCGATTAAAACCAATGATTGGACGACCAAGATACCATTAATTCAGACGCTACTAAAAAATCCCCGCTAAATTAGCAGGGATTTTTGACTACTTGATGAGTTTTTCGTAAACATAGCAAACATCGTCTTGATGGTAAACACCAACCATTTCGCCAACACGTTCAAATTGCATTTTGGCGATTAGATGTTGCATGGCCATGTTATCGGCATGCGTATCAATACGGATACTCTTGATTTCAGGGTGGCGGCGAATAATGTGATCAATGATTTTTTCAAATAATTGCGTCGCATAACCGTTGCCCGCATGGTTAGAATGAATTGCGACCCGATGAATCACCACGTAAGGTTCGGTGGTGTTCAACCAAGTGGCATCGGCAGTATCGTAGGTTGCGTCAGGCGATGGTACAACTGCGACTGCACCAACGGTGGCTTTGTCGTCAGCGTGGAATAAGTAGGCTGACCCATTCATAATGTCTTCAGTAATTTGGTTACGGGATGGATAGTCGCCTTGCCATTGATTGACACCGGCTTCGGCTAATTGATTACGACCATCACTCAAAATTTCGATGATCGTGTCTAAATCGTCTAAGGTTGCTTTTTCAAAATACATGTAACGTAGCTCCTCTCCTAAATCCACAGCTCAAATTTCGGGCTGACTTAAACAGTATACAGAAATCTTGTCAGAATGAAAGAATTTCCACCCGAAATTTAAGATTTTTTCATTTAAGCTTGGGCGCGTAAAATCGCGGCGGCCTGTGTTGCTAGTTGATGCGCGTCGTTATAACTAGCCACAGCGGTTGGCGCATACTGATAAGCGCCAGTACGCAAAGTCTGTTCATAAAAGGGCAAATAGGGCAGGTGCTGCTCTTGGGCAATTTTGATGGCTTGTTGCCAATCAAACGCCACTTGGCGATAGTCGGTCCCTTTAAGGCCATGGTCATCAAACGTCAAGATTAAATACATCGCTTGGCGATGGCGTAAGGCCGGTCGTACGGCCGTTGGTAAACCAATCGTCCCGGCATTTAGGATTAATTGTCCGTCACTAGAGTAGCGCATCAATGGCTGATGGGTATGCGCGTAGATGACGATATCTGGCTGACCTGCAGCGGCCTGATCAAAATTCACTTGTGGCGCAGTCGGGGCGAGGGTGTGACCACTCGCAAAGTTCGGCAGCACATGTTGCAACCGGATTTTTAACCCACCCACTTGTTTAGTGACCGTTAGCGGTAAATGCAATAACTGTTCAAAGTGAGCGGCCGATAATTGGCGACGATCGTAGTCGGTCAGAATCGTTGCCATCACTTGTTTTGGTTTGGTAAAGTTGGTTGGCGTTGCGGCCAAGACTTTGCGATAGTTTTGTTCGTGGTTGCCAAGCACATACGCAGTTGGGTGCACTTGGTCAAGCAACTGCATACAGCGCTCAGATTCGGGTCCCCGCACGGTAATATCGCCGACAGTCCAATAGTCGGTAACGTGTTGTTCACGGGCATCGGCTAAGACGGCGGCCAGTGCAGTGGCGTTGCCATGGATATCAGCTAAAACGGCAATTTTTTGTAACATAAATGACCTCCGTTAATGATTAGTATAAGTATTTTACTGGCTTAATATTTTCTTCGTAATTTTGTTAACCGGCTGTAACTGACCTGCAAAGTTAACGCAACCTTACTTTGGTAGGCTACTAGTTGGAACGAAGTAATATATCAGCACGTATATTCAAGCCAATTCGTTTCGAACCGTGGTCATCCGCACGATGACGACGGTTTTTATTTTACCGAAAGTTTAACGCAAAACAAATTAAAATGAAATTAGGGTTGACAGTCTAAAATGAGAATGCTTTAATGTAAACATCAACTTAACGGAAAGGGAAGATTATCATGACTCAATTACTCACAACTAACGCGTATTATTATGGCTTTTATTACTTTAGGTAGCGTCCGTATTAGTTTCTTAGATGCGGGCGGCAAACACGTCCGTGTCTAAGGTGAGCAAAGTCATTTTTGTCTTTGGCCAGCTAGACACATGAGAGTCTAGCTGGGAAATTAGCAATCATTCCTGCATGGTTTTTTAAGCCAGCTAGATTTTCTAAATCTAGCTGGCTTTTTTGTTTCTCTAATTCGTTTTTAATATATAAGGAGTGACCGTTATGCATCGTCGGACATTATCATTAAGTTTATACCTGAATTACTTCGTGCATGGGATTGGGTTAATCATTTTAACGCAAAACATGCAAGCGCTCAGTCAACATTGGCAGACACCATTAGCCACCGTTTCTTACGTCGTCTCAGGAATTGGGATGGGCCGGTTGTTTGCTTACTTTATCTTTGGCAAACTATCTGACCGCTATGGCCGTAAGTTATTTATCAATATTGGGATGCTAAGCTACTTAGTCTTCTTTATTGGCATGGCCGTGGTCACTAATATTCAAGTGGCCTACGGGTTAGCGATTCTGGCTGGGATTGCCAATTCAGCTTTGGATTCAGGCACTTACACCACCTTTATTGAAATGGGGGGACGTCAAGGGTCCGCTAATGTGTTGATCAAAGCCTTTATGTCCGCTGGAGAATTTATCTTGCCACTACTGATTGCCAGTTTAGAAACAACTAAGCAATGGTATGGCTGGTCCTTCATGTTAGCCGCCGTGGTCCTACTCATTAATTTAGTATTACTCAATCGGCAAAAGTTTCCCGTGCGCAATCAAGCAGATGCCGGTGCTGAAGCCACGACGCAACAATTATCCAAGCCACGGCGGTGGTTAGCAAGTGCCAGTTTGGCGGGTTATGGCTATACCTCAATGGCAGTGATGATTTTATATACCCAATGGATCAGTTTATTTGTGACTAACGAAATGGGGTATTCCCGGATCTTGGCGCATTTGTTGTTATCACTTTACAGTATCGGCTCGATTACCGGGGTCTTAGTGACCTTCTGGTTGTTACATCGGGGCTTAGCTGAAGCAAAATTGTTGGTCACGATGAATGCGTGTGCCTTAGTTGCTTTATTAGTTGTTAGTTACGCCAGCGTCCCATGGTTATCGATTATCGCGTCATTCTTATTTGGCTTCACTGCGGCCGGGGGCATGATGCAAGTTGGGTTGAACTTATTTATCCGGCTCTACCCACAAGCCAAAGGTACAGTGACCGGTGTGTTCTTCACGTTTGGTAGCATTGCCGCCTTTACGATTCCGATTATTACCGGTTGGCTATCCAAACAAAGTATTGGCGCAGCGATGCGCTTTGATTTAGTCGTTGGCTTAGCGGGCCTCAGTTGTGTCGTATTAGCCGTATGGGCATTGCGACCAACTAAGACGTTAGCGCATGAACGTCAACAAATTAACCAAATCGATCAACAAATCGTCCATTTACTCAATCAACGCTTTGAAACCGTGACGGCGATTGGTGACTTGAAACAAGCCGCGCAATTACCAGTGCTCGATCAAAGTCGTGAAGCTATCGTCTTACAACGGGTCGCGGCTAAGAGTCAACAAGCTGCACATACGCCATATTTACAAGCGATTTATCAAGCCATTATGGCAAATTCACGGGCCTACCAAACGGCACGTCAAACGACCCCAACGCAGTCAAAGGAGGAATTGTCACATGATTAATTACGTTACAGCCGGTGAATCTCACGGCCCCCAATTAACCGGTATCCTAACCGGATTACCAGCGGGATTAACTTTAGATATCGATGCCATCAACGCTGGTTTAGCGGCGCGACAAGGTGGGTTTGGCCGCGGCAATCGCCAACAGATCGAACATGATGTCGTGACGGTGACTGGGGGCTTACGCCATGGCGTGACCCTTGGTTCGCCATTAGCCTTAACGATTCAAAACCGCGACCATGCCCATTGGTCAGCGATTATGAATCCCACTAGTCCAGCAACGGCTGAAAATACGTTGCGCCAAGTGACGCGACCACGCCCCGGACATGCTGACTTAGTTGGCGGGATGAAGTATGGGCATCGCGATTTACGGAATGTGTTAGAACGCTCATCGGCTCGTGAAACTGCGATGCGCGTTGCGATTGGTCAAATTTGCAAACAATTATTAGCTCAGTTAAAAATCCAGCTAGTGGGCTACGTCCAACAAATTGGCACGATTACAGTCGACGATGCCGCCAGTTTATCGGTTGAAGCATTGACGACGGCCATTACGGCTAATGACCTACGGATTGCTGATCAACAGCAAGTGGCAGCGATTCATGACTTGATTACAACGACTAAAAAAGCGGGTGATACCCTCGGTGGGGTGATCCGTGTTGTAGCAACCAACGTCCCGGCTGGATTGGGAAGTTACACCAATTGGGATACCAAGTTAGATGGGCAGTTGGCGGCCGCAGTGATGGGCGTCAACGCGATGAAAGGTGTTGAAATTGGCGACGGCTTTGCAGCGGCTGGTCGCTACGGTAGTCAAGTGATGGATGAAATCGATTGGCACGCCGATACGGGGTGGTCACGATTGACGAATCATTTAGGTGGCTTTGAAGGTGGCATGACAAACGGGATGCCAATCATTATTAAAGCAGCGATGAAGCCGATTCCGACGCTTTACAAACCATTACAAAGTGTTGATATTCAAACCAAAGCCGTTCAAAAAGCCAGTGTCGAACGCTCCGATACGACCGCAATCGTGCCGGCATCGATCGTGGTTGAAAGCGTGGTTGCCATTGAACTCGTTAAAGCCCTAACCGCAACTTTTGACGGCAGCAACTTAGCGCGATTGCAAGCAACACTAGCGGCTTACCGGTCAGAACTGCAGGCGTATTAAGATGCGCTTGCATACATTGGGACCAGCAGTGACGGATAGTTATGCTGCAGCGACGTATTACAATCAAACGGCTTGTAATGGTCAAGCAACGGTGGTCGGTCATCCGAGTTTTGAAACGATTTTGACGCACTTAGCAGACTATGTTGGTGACTGGCTGATTATGCCGGCGGCGTTTCAATCACCGAGTTTACATGCAAGTTGGGGTGATGTGCACTATGCCTTATTGGATCAACTTGAGTTAACGACTTGTTTTATGATCCAGCTTGACCCATTAGTCGTCGTCGAACGTTTGGATGCCGATAATCGAATCGGCTACACGCACGCCGCGACAGCACAATTATTGCAACGAATCGTGAGTCATGTCAGCGTGCAGACGGCTGCCAGTAAATATTTGGCTTATCAAGACTACCAAACTAATCGCGCCGGTTACGTTTTGACCAATGAAAAGAATGTCACGTTGACTGACCACGAACGACTTATTAAGCGCCTGACACCGAAGATGGTATGGTGCGTTTACCAGATTAAGGATGATGACAAATGCAAACATTAATAAAACGGCCCCAAAATGGGCTACATGGTCGGTTGACCGTTCCCGGTGATAAGAGTATTTCGCATCGTGGTTTAATTTTTGGCGCGATTAGTACCGGAACGACGCGCTTGACTAACTTTTTGCCAGCTGAAGATTGTTTATCCACATTGACCGCCTTGCAACAATTGGGCGTCAAAATTGACCGGCATGAGACAACAGTGACTGTCCATGGGGTCGGCTTACATGGCTTAACGGCACCAACGCAGCCGTTAGATATGGGAAATGCTGGGACGGCGACGCGGTTATTGGCCGGTTTACTAGCTGGCCAAGCATTTGACAGTACCTTAGTTGGCGATGACTCCCTCAGTCAACGCCCGATGCAACGGGTGCAACAACCGTTAGCGCAAATGGGTGCCAAGCTTGACTTGACCGCGGGACATTTACCGATGCGGATTCACGGCCGAGCGTTGCAGTCGGCGACCATCAAGATGGCGGTGGCCAGTGCGCAAGTTAAAAGTGCATTGATCTTAGCGGCGCTTCAAGCACCAACGGCTAGCACGATCATTGAACAATTACCGACCCGGGATCATACTGAACGGCTACTCACTGCGTTTGGTGGACAGCTCAACACCGCCGCCGATGGGCGCACGATTACGGTTCAACCACAACCCCATTTAACGGGGAAAACGGTCACGGTACCAGGTGATATGTCGTCTGCGGCTTTCTTTATGACCGCGGCAAGCATCGTACCTGGTTCCCAAATCACATTGCCCCAAGTTGGGTTGAATCCGACTCGGACCGGCTTATTGCAAGTGCTACAACGCATGGGTGGTGATGTCACAGTTACCCCGCAAGCTAGTGTGGGCGAACCATTAGGCACGGTGACCGTTAAAGCGGCCACCTTAAAGCCGATTGACTTGGGGGCTGACGATATTCCAGCCGTAATCGATGAATTACCATTAGTTGCATTACTAGCGGCCACGGCGACAGGTGTGAGTCACATTACCGGGGCTAGCGAGCTACGTGTTAAAGAAACTGATCGCATCGCCACCATCGTCGCTGAACTCAAGAAGTTGGGCGTCCAAATTACCGAACAACCAGATGGTTTTACGATTGATGGTCGGCCAGCTTGGCAAGTCAAAACGGCGACTTTTGATAGTCATGGTGACCATCGCATCGGCATGATGATGGCGATTGCGGGATTACGGTTAACCCAGCCGACGACATTAGCACATGCCGAAGCGATTAACATTTCATATCCAGGTTTCTTTACTGATTTACAACAACTCTGTCCCACAAAGGAGGCGTTAGCATGACGCAAGTTTTGATTAATGGCCTGGGACTGATTGGCTGTTCGTTAGCGTTGGCGATTCGCCAAGCCCATCCGGCCGTACAGCTAGTTGGGTGTGATGTGCAGGCGGTAACTCGGGACTATGCGCGGCAACATCAAATCGTTGATGAAGTTACAAGCGATTTCTCAGCCGCCGCTTCAACCGCCGACGTCATTATTTTAGCGGGCCCCGTCAGTGTGATCACAGCGAACTTGGCGACGTTAGCCACGTTAACCTTAAAGCCCCAGGTGATCGTTACGGATGTGGGCAGCACCAAGCAGACAGTTTTACAAGCTGCACGACCCTTGCAACAACAAGGCATCACGGTTATCGGTGGGCACCCGATGGCTGGGTCGCATAAAGCTGGTATACAAGCGGGGCGGGCTGATTTGTTTGAAAATGCCTACTACTTTTTGGTGCCTGGTCTGGCGCCACAAGCCGCAGTCACGCAACTTCAGACGTTGCTAGTTGGCACGCATGTTAAATGGCTAACGGTCACGCCGATGCAACACGATCGCTTGGTGGCGCAACTCAGTCATCTGCCACATATCGTCGCGGCGGCCTTGGTCAACCAAACGCAAACGACCTTTGCGGATTCACCATTAGGATTACGCTTGGCTGCAGGTGGCTTTAAAAGTATTACGCGGATCGCTTCGGCGGACCCGACCATGTGGACGGCAATTTTGTTAAACAACGCGACACTGATAACCAATCGATTGCAGGCTTATCAAGACGCTTTAGGTCAAATTCAGGCGGCCATTGAGCAACAAGATGTGCCACAAATCAAACAATTTTTTACGGCAGCCAAAACCACGCGGGATCATTTAGGTCCGGAACGGCTCGGGAGTTTACCAAATTTCTTTGATTTATTTCTCAATGTGCCGGATCAAGTTGGCTCAATCGCTGATGTGACCCAACGGTTAGCCCAAGCGAAGTTGTCGTTAGTGAATATTCATATTTTAGAGATTCGTGAAGAAGTGGACGGCGTCTTACAAGTGACCTTTGCCAATGCTGCCACCCGTGACCAAGCGGCCGCACTACTACAAGCCGCGGACTACCAAATCGTTAGGAGAGACTAAAATGAAAGCAATTTTAATTGGGTTTATGGGCAGTGGTAAAACCACTGTCGGACGTTTACTGGCGCAACAAACCGGGACTGAACACGCGGATTTAGATGAGTTGATTGTTGCATCTGCGGGGTGTGCCATTACAGACATCTTTGCAAATCAGGGGGAAGCTTATTTCCGGCGGTTAGAACAACAAACCTTGCGGCGGGCGTTGACCACACCGGGAATTCTCTCAACTGGCGGCGGGACGCCAACGATGCCAGCCAATGCAGCCATCTTAACGGCGAGCCCGGTACCCGTGATTTTACTAGCAGCTAGTGATGCCACGATTTTACAACGGGTTACCGGCGATGCGAGTCGGCCACTAGTCAATGACTTAGATACGACGGCGTTATTAGACTTGAAACATCGGCGCGCACCGCTCTACGAAGCTGCCGCTGACTTAGTGATTCAAACCGATGCCTTAACGCCGCAACAAATTGTGACCACGATTCAAGACTGGTTAGCACAGCCAGCGCAACAAGTGGCACGCGCGTAATCAAAAAGCCCCACGACTCGATTTGAGCCGCGGGGTTTCGGTGTGTATTAATCATTTGAAGTTAAATTGAGTTCGTTCATAAAGGTCAGTAGTAATTTAGCGTAACCCGGATGATCGGTATTGCTCTTCGCTTCAACTTGCATTTCATGTAAATTATCAGTGATGATACCGGTAACGCCCATAAACATCATTTGATCCATTTGATCGGTATCGTCGATGTCCCAAGCATAAACTTTCTTATGATGGCGGTCGGCTTTATCGACGAATTGGTCATTTAAGGTGGTGACTTCCATCGTATAACCGTTGGCTTTCGTGTAAGGGAAAGTCAAGTTATACGGCATGATGTAGTTCACGAATTGTTTCGTATCCAGCGTCTTTAAGTCGTTCATGACCTTATAACTCAAGGTATGGACTTGATCGTGATTGGCCAATAGTTTTTGACCATACCATTTCACGAAGTTCTTAGTGTCTTGGCGACGATAAATTGACGATGTTTTGATTTCAACCAATAGTTTTTGATGATGCTTGATAGCGGCAGTCAAATATTGATCAAAGCTCGGAATTTTAGCTTGGTAACCATTTTCACGAACCGTGATTTTTTGCAATTGTTTAAGGGTTAATTGCGATGGTTTCTTCTTAATGCCGGCCAAACTTTTCAGACTCGGATCATGCATCACCACGAATTTATGATCCTTGGTGACCTGAATATCCATTTCAACATAATCGGGTTTTTCACGGCTCGTTTTAATCAATGCTGGAATGGTATTTTGAACGCCATTGCCATTATCGACGCCGCGGTGAGAGATCATCAGCGGCTTTGAAATGGCGAGGCCGTTTAAATAAACTAAGTTAAATGCGACGAGCAAACCACTGGCTAAAGTCAGTCCCACGACCACACCACTACGGGTCAACCGTTTTAAGCGGGGTGGTTCGTTAAAGCGGAGTTGATCAGCGCTAGGTAAGCTCAAGTCTTGCCGATAACCCGCGATGATCAACATCATGAAAATGGCGGTCGTGTAACAGATAATGATTTCGGTAATGACTTCCATAATAAAGAGATTGACTGTTGCAGCTGCCATCCCAAAACTAGTCGTATCAAAATAAAGTTGCGCGAGATAAAGCGCGGTATAGCACAACGTCACAATGACGGTGACCATCCCTAAAATAACGAGTGAATGCCAGAAGTAACGCCAAACGCGGTGGCGACTTTGATGCCAGCTTTGTGTAACGGCCATGCGCCAAGGTAATTGGTCGATAATCATGAGTGGTAGTAACGTCATTAAACGCAAGCCGACGTAACCCGCGACGATGTAAAAGGCAATTAAGCCCACTGCCATCCAAGGATTATCGAGTAAATAAGCCACGATAAAAGCCGGAATCTTAGCTTTGTTCAGGAGTGGGGTCGTGAAAATATAGCTCCCAAACGGCAAGATCACGATGAAGTAACCGATAAAGAATAAGAAAGTACTGATCGAGGTATCGTGCAAGCTTTGAATCGTGTCACGAATCACGGCACGTACGGTCGCTGGCCGGCTATTTAAAATATTGGTAATGCCTAATAATAAGAAGGCAAATTGCCAATAGACTAAAATAATCAGTGCTAGCAAGATTACTAGCATGCCAATCGCCGCGAGTGGGTGCTTGATGATAATATTGCCAAGATTGGTATAAGATACATAGGCAACGCCTTGAGATTTCAGTAACATCTCCAAGGCCCAGTTAAAGAATGGAATTGCTAAATAACTAATGGCGAGGTTCGTGCCAAAAATCAGCGCCACATAACTACCCCAGTGCTGATAAAAACGGCGGGTCCCAGCCCACCAAAAACGCCATGCCCCCATGTGCAGGCCCCCTAAAATTAATTTAATTATAGTTTAGCATATTCGGGTTAGGTTCTTGGGGAAAGTTTTAAGGATACTTGTATACTTAAAAGGGTAAGCGCTATCAGATATAGGCAGTACGGGTTAATAATGTAGGTAAGTGCCAGCGAGGTGAAAAGATGCGCGAAAAATTAACGTGGTTATTATTGAGTTTATGCAATATCGTTCTATTGATTCGGATTGGTTCTTTAGTCCTGAACCGGCAGCAACATGTCTTGAAGAGTTGGCCGACCATGTTCTTTTGGCTTTGGATCGGACTGCTAATTATCAGTTTGGGTTATTTGGATTGGCTGACGTTTATTAGTTTACGGCGGGCATTTACGCAACAACAGCAATGGTGGGGCAGCTTGTTGGTTGCCGGTGGTGTATTAATGGCGTTAGTCATGCATCCGAGTGTTGCGGCTAAACAGTTAACACTTAAGCCGGTTGCTGCAAAGACAATTAGTCGGGTGGTGAATCATCAAACGACACATTTTGATCGGTCGCCAGTTTATTTTTATGTCCCTAATCGTCATGTGACCACGATAAAAAAACAAATCAGTGATATGAATACTGGTGATAATGGGGTGATTTATATGTGCAATTTAAAGACTGCCAAGCAAGACCTGTCGGCGGCTCAATATCGACAATTAGTTAAAGCTTTGAAAATTCGTAGTCAAAATGTAATTGTTGATTTTGAGCCTATTGATGGCGATGACACTTTTAAAACGTATAATCATGTCGAAGCGGCGGATCAATTTGGTCAAGTTATGGCTAAGTATCAGCAGCAATTTGCTTGGTAGTTTAATAATGAATAGAACTATACCAATCAACTAGGACGCTGATTTTTAACTGATTGTGTGACAAAGCTTTGAAACTTCTGTGCTGTTTGTCAGATTCCCTTACATTCACGATATCGGTAGTGTATAACAAACTTAGGCATACCAAAAGTACGTGAGTCGATGCCAAGGGAGGATTTTTTAAGATGAATAAAACCAAACGTAACATCACCATTGCTTTAACGAGTACGGCACTGGTCGGGGGCTTAGCAGCGGCGCCCCAAGTGCTACAACACTTACAGCCAGCGACGACTGTTCAGGCGGCCACCAAGGCCAAGCCAAGTGGGACTAAAGCCCCAGGGTCCACTAGTAGCAGTAGTGCTAAATTATCTGGCAAGACAACGATAACGGGGATCAAATCACTGAGTGGTAAAACCATTAAGTCGACAACTGCTAACCAATCTGCAGTTTATGTGAAGAGCGGCGGTAAATTAACGTTAAACAATAGCAAATTAACCAAGACCGGCAGCACGAGTAGCGCCGATAGTAGTAATTTTTATGGTCAAAATGCCGGGTTGTTAGTGACTAAGGGCAGTAGTGCGACCGTCAACAAGTTAACTGAAACGACGAATGCCACCGGCGCCAATGGAATTTTTGCCACTGGTAAGAATGCCAAAGTCACGATAAAAAATAGTACGATTAACACAAGCAAATCATCGTCACGAGGGTTAGATGCCACTTATAAAGGTAAGATTACGGCGACGAACACCAATATTACGACGAAAGGCAGTCATTCAGCTGCGTTAGCCACTGATCGTGGTGGCGGGACCGTTAGCTTAACCAAAGGGACCTTAAAGACGGCTGGTGATGGGTCGCCAGTCATCTATTCAACGGGGGCCATTACCGCCACGAATGTGACCGGGACAGCGACTGACGCTGAAGCCGCTGATATTGAAGGGTCAAATAGTATTACCGTGAAGAATTCTAAGTTGACTGGTGAAAAGAATAACGGGGTCATGTTGTATCAAAGCATGTCCGGTGATTCTGAAGTTGGGACTTCGGTCTTTACGATGACTAACGGGAGTCTCACGTCTAAGGTCAAGAGTGGCACTAAAGGCACCACCAACCATACGGGTGCGATGTTCTATGTCACCAATACCACGGCTAAAATCAATTTGACTAACGTTAAATTAACCAACGCTTCTTCAACGTTGATTCGTTTAGCCAGTGATCGTTGGGGCACCAGTGGTAGTAATGGGGGTAAATTGACCTTTACGGCTAAAAACCAAACGTTGAAGGGGAACATTTTAGTGGCTAAAGGGAGTACCTTGAAGCTGAACTTAACGAGTGGTAGCAAGCTAACTGGTGCCATCAACAGTGCTGACACGGCCGGCAAGACCACGTTGACTTTGAAAGGCAACAACAAGTGGGTCGTAACGAAGAATTCACATGTGACCGCTTTGGTCAGCACCAAGAGCGCGTTAAAACATATCCAATCTAATGGTCATAATGTCTATTATGCTAAGAGCAATAGCGCCAATAAGTGGTTAAATGGTAAGACTTACAAATTAAGTGGCGGTGGTAAGTTGATCGCTGAATAGTTAAAAAAGGCATCGGCTAACGTCGATGTCTTTTATTTAGCCTAAATGCCAAATTAAATTTAAGTTCAAAATGGTGATAATCGTTGTGAGGCCGTAGCCTAACCAAGTCGTCCACCGCGAATTGACATGGTTGCCCATTAAGGCTTTATTACCAGTTAGGGCGACCATTGGATATAACGTGAATGGTAAGGCGATGCTGAGCGCGACTTGCGCATAAATAATCAGGTTTTCAAAGGCTTGATCAGTAAAACCGACTGCCCAGCCAATGATAAAAATCGGAACCAAAGTCACTAATCGCGTCAATAGGCGCCGCTGCCACAATGGAAGACGAATATGCAAGTAGCCTTCCATCACGATTTGTCCAGCTAAGGTACTAGTGATGGACGAAATTAGGCCAGTAATCAATAAGGCAAACGCAAATAACGTACTCATGATGGGACTAGCTAACTGACCAACGATAGCGGTACTTTTTAACCCCGCATAGACAGCGGCGAGACTAGCTAATTGGTGATCAGTGTGGAAAAAGAGGGTGCCACCTAAAATCAACAGTAAGGCATTGATTAAAAAGGCGGCCACTAAATGCACGTTGGAGTCCCAATTGGCAAAGCGTAACGCTTCGTTAACTTGGGCTGGATTGTGATAATCATAGCGGCGACTTTGCGCTAAAGATGAGTGCAGATACAAGTTGTGCGGCATAATCGTTGCGCCTAAAATCCCTAAACTCAAAATTAACGCGGCATGATTTTTAATGATTAAATTGGTTGGCACGAGTCCCGTTAAAATCGCCGTTAGTGGTGGTTGTGCGCGCCCGACTTCCAGACCAAAAATCACGCCTACCGTGATAATAGCGGCTAAGACGATGAATTCAATTCGGCGAATGCCAAACCGTAAAAATAACAAGACGACTAAGACGTCGGCAATTGTTAACAAAATACCTGCGACCAGCGGGAGTCCAAATAGTAAGTTTAAGGCAACGGCCGTGCCGATGACCCCCGTCATATCGGTGGCCATCATCGCGACTTCGTTCAAGATCCAGAGCCCATAACGGACGGGGCGTGGTAAGGTGGCGGCAATGGCTTGGGCTAAATCTTGTCGTGCCACGACACCGAGTTTGATGGCTAACGTTTGCATAAACATGGCGACAATGATGGCAATCAACAAGACGGCGAGTAAATGGTATCGAAATTGACTACCACCAGCTAGTGAGGTCAGCCAGTTTCCGGGATCCATGTAACCAACGGCCACTAAAGCCCCTGGACCACTGTATGCGAGAAATTTTTGCCAGAAAGCTGATTGGTACACATCTGGGACTGGGACACTTTGATTGATTTCTGCCAAACTTTTCGGCGTTGGTTTAGCCATTGACGACCGCCTCCAATTGCCGTTTGGCCAAGGTCGCCAATAACTGACTGAAGGTCGGATCATCATTCATCGGTGGCACGAGGTCAAAGCGGTCTCCACCACAAGCTTTGAAGGTTTGATAGTTTTGAACATAATCTTCTTCAATCGTTTCAAGACAGTCAACAACAAATGAAGGTGTTGCGACGAGCACGTTACGCTTACCCATCTCAACGAGTTGCATTAATTCATTTTTTAAGTAGGGTTTTAGCCAAGGCATCGGACCGAATTTTGATTGATAGGCCGTGACGACTTTTGCTTGCGCCGCGGGGCTCAAACGGTCAAGCATGGCTTGGGTGGTTGCTTGACATTGTGCTTGATAAGGATCACCATGGCGGACCATCGCAGTCGGAATACTATGGTAACTAATGACGATGGCGTCGTAATGATGGCGGTCATAACTCATCTGGATTTGGTCAGCCAAGAGGTCTTGATAGACGGGTTCGTCGTAAAAATGCGTGATAAATTCAAATGGTAACCCCGTGGCAGCCGCTTGGCGCTTAATGCCAGCATGGGTACTTTGCGTATATTGCGGGAATAATGGTAGAACGACGAGTTGAGTGTCGCCGCGGTTATGCATGGCCATTAAAGTCGTATCAATCGCTGGTTTACCATAGGTCATCGCCAGTTGGACATCCCAGGTGGGGAGTTGTGCCTGTACGAGACGCTGAATGGCGCGCGAATTAACGATCAGTGGTGAGCCACTAGCTAACCAACTGTCACGATAAAAGGTGGCGGAACGCCAAGCCCGCATTGGCAAAATGACACCGCGTAAAAGGGGTTGCCAAAGTGCTTTGGGCATTTCGACCACACTTGGATCGCTCAGAAACGTTTGTAAATATTGTTTGACGTCCCGGGTCGTTGGCGAGGCCGGGGAACCAAGATTAACGAGTAATAACCCAGGTTGCATAGTCAACACTTCCTTGTTTAGACTTACAAATTAATCTTCGCACAACCTGATTGTAAAAGGTAGCGTTTACCAATGATTTATAACGGTTATCAAGTGATAATTACTAGTGTGGTTTGCCAAGTGACTTAATTTTGCAAACCAAACGCGGTGCGAATCTGAGTCAGGAGTTGTTGTTGGACTGGACTAAAAGTCGTGTCTTGACGATAAGCTAACCCCACGTTGAACATTGGTGCCGGGGTATCGCTCAGCGGAATTCGCACTAAGGCGGTCTTGTCGATGGGCACGGCGTTACTTAATAGCGCAATGCCGACCTGGTTGGCAACCATATTCAAGACGCCTTGGATTTCGTTGGATTCAAATAAAATCGGTGGTTGAATGTGATTTTGACGCGCTAATTGTTGAAACGCTTGGCGATGCACAAAGTTGTGTTTTAATGCAATGAAAGGTGTCTGGCGTAAGGTCTGAAACGCGATTTCAGGTTGGCTAGCTAATGGATGGTCACGGGCGACGATAATTGAAAATGGTTGGCGGTCGAAGCGCTCAATCGTTAGGGCTGGTTCCGCTAAAGCATCTAAGTATCCTAAGAAAGCGACATCGAATTGGCCACTTTTTAAACTTTTCAAAGCGGCCAGTGATCCTTGACTGATTGGGGCGAGTTGCTTAAAAATTTTGGGTGGCAATTGGCGGGCGACCCGTGGTAGATACGTGATTTCAATAATGGGTGGCATCCCAATCACCAGTCGTTGTTGTTCGCTATGTTGCACTTCTAAATGCATGAGGTTGGCTTGGTGCAAGATGAGCTTGGCGTGGTCGCGAACTTGTTGACCAGTGGTCGTTAAAACTAGTGGTTGATGGGGATTATCGCGAATCAATAGTTGGGTTTGTAATTCAGTTTCTAGCCGCCGAATTGCGGCGGAAATCGTTGGTTGACTCACATGGAATTGCGTTGCAACGAGCGAAAAGTTTTTTTGTTCAGTTAAGGCGACGTAATATGCTAAATCTTTGAGTTGCATGTAAAACTCCTTATCAGGACTGATTTTTAAACGCTATGATTATGATTGCCTATTATAACATGGCTGTTTGACTATCAAAAAATCACGGTGGTAAGCTTAGGGTAATTTGAAGAGAGAAAGTGATCATCATCAGTACATTAATGATGAGTTTAATTTTATTACCAGTTGGCATTATCGCCGGGATCGTGAGTACTGTCGGTGGCTTAGCATCGTTGGTCTCTTATCCGGCGTTATTAGCATTGGGATTGCCACCAGTGACGGCCAATGTGACGAATACTGCTGGCTTAGTCTTTACAGGTGTCGGTTCAGCCGTGGCTTCACGACGCGAATTAAAAGGCCATGGTCGCGATTTATTAATGATTATGCCACTAACGATCGCTGGTTGTATCGTTGGAGCCTTACTGTTATTTGCGATTCCAGCTGCCACCTTTCAAAAAATCGTCCCATTCTTTATTTTGGTCGCTGGTATTTTAGTCTTGTTGCCACGTCACATTCAGGTGAAAACGAGTGGTGAACCGGTTGGATTTTCAATGAAGACATTATTGGCATGGATCGGCGTGTTACTCGTTGGGGTTTACAGTGGCTATTTTGGGGCCGCTGGTGGGGTGTTAATGTTATCAATGTTATCCGTAATCAGTACGGCACCGTTTGCGGAATATAATGCCCAAAAAAATTTAGCGTTAGGCGCGGCAAATTGTATTTCCGCGGTCATGTATGCCTTTCAAACCACGATTCCGTGGCATTTGGTTTGGCCATTGGGGATTGGCTTTTTGATTGGCGGTTTAGTTGGCCCACAAATCGTGCGGTGGTTACCGGATCGGTTGACCAAAATCATTATTGGGATTGGGGCGTTGATTTTAGCCGGGAGTTTGTTTATGCAAGCTTATTAGGTGGTTGTCACAAGAAAATGGGTCAGAGAAAAAAGGACATACTCATCCATCAGTGTCATTGTTGGCGTGAGTATGTCCTTTTTATTTGGTTCGACCCCGATCGCCGGTATCGCACCGGAGTTGTCATTCTTGGTGGCGGCCATGACAGCTTAGTTTATAAGTGACACAAAACTAAGGCACCGTTGAATGAACAATTATCATTCAACGGTGCCTTAGTTAGTGGCTACAACCGAATCGTCGTATTCCCTAATTTCTTAATTAACTTCATATTTTCACGATAATCAACCGGCACCGTAATGATGTGGACGCCTGATTTGGCAGCGACGGCGGCTTTTAGTATTGGTTCGAATTCGTCGGCCTTCGTAACGCGGTAGCCTTTAGCGCCAAAACTTTCGGCGTATTTCACAAAGTCTGGATTACTAAAGTCAACTTCATCATGATGCTCAAGTTCCATGTCCATCTTCCACTTGATCAACCCATATGAGGCATCTTCCCAAATAACGAAGACTAAGTGTAAGTGATTGCGCATGGCAGTTTCGATTTCTTGCGAATTCATCATGAAACTCCCATCGCCCATAACGGCAACAATCGTCCGGTCAGGGTAGGCGAGTTTTGCGCCTAGTGCACCTGGTAAAGTCCAAGACATGGTGGATAGACCGTTATCGATGAGGCAGGTATTTGGTAAATAGGTTTGGTATAACCGCGCCATCCACATTTTAACGGCCCCAGTATCGACTAAGACGATTGCATCGTCAGCTAGGGCATCGCGGGTGTCGTTAACGACTTTTTGCGGCAACATTGGAAAGGCGTCGCTAGCAGCCCCAGTTGCGAGTTCTTTTTGGATCATTTGCCGAATCATCGGTTTACGATTATCAAAGCGAATATCTTGTTCACTTAAGGCGCTGATTAAAGCGGCTAAGCTTGGTCGAATGTTGGCGATGATATTTAAAGTGACGTCGTAATGACTGTCAGTATCTTGGCGGAACATATTGATATGGATAATCTTTTTGTCGCCGCGTGGATTGATCTTCTTAGGGTCAAACTGTTGGATTGAAAAGCCAATCGCAATAATTAAATCCGCGTCGTCAAAAGCAAAGTTTTCGTAATCTTTGCGCATGAACCCAACAACACCCAAGGCATTCTTATGACGATCAGAGATCACCCCTTTACTCATAAAGGTGGTGGCAACTGGAATGTTGAGCTTTTCACTCAATTCACGGACATATTGTTCCGCGTGCTTCCAGGTCACCCCATCACCAGCTAAGATAACGGGATGTTTAGCGGCCGCAATTAATTCAACCGCTTTGGCAATGTCACTAGCGGTTGGTTGGGTTACTGAAATCGGGGCGATGGGTAACGGCTTACTATCGGTATCTGCAGGTGCCATCTCCACGTCTTGTGGAATCGATAAGTAAGTCGCACCAGGCTTGTCGCGTTTTGAAATCGAAAAGGCTTTGCGGACCATTTCGGGGACTGCCCGTGGGGTTAAGACCATGTTGGCGTATTGGGTCACTGGTTTAAACATCGACACTAAGTCGATGACTTGGTGGGATTCTTTGTGCAACCGGTTAAGGCCACCTTGGGCGCTGATCGCAACTAGGGGTGTTGATTGCGTTTCAGCATCGGCAACACCTAATAGTAAGTTGATGGCGCCAGGACCGAGGGTCGCGACACATACCCCAGGGTTCCCCGTTAAGCGGCCATAGACACTAGCCATAAAGGAAGCACCTTGTTCATGACGAGTTAAAATAAATTCGATTTTCTTTGATTGTTTAATGGCATCCACCAGATGAATATTTTCTTCACCCGGAATCCCAAAGACGTATTGGACGCCTTCATTTTCTAAACATTCCACTAATAGTTGGGCAGTATTTCTAGACATTGCAGCCGACATGATTAGACTTCCTTACGTTTTTTGAGTTTTTGGTTCACATAATAGCCGAGATAGCAAATGGCAACAAACGGCACCGTATAATATAGCGCAATCCGTTGATTAGGGTCAAACCAAATTAAAAGACATGATAATGCACTTAAAATAAAGGCCAACCACGGGACAACAGGATAACCGGGTGTGCGATAGACCAAGTCGTTGACATCATGGCCAGCTTTTAAGTAAGCCTTGCGAAAGTTGATTTCTGACAGGGCGATTGCCATCCAAACGATGACGACAGCTAACCCAGAAATTGAGACTAACACTAAGTAGACGGAACCGGCCGCGTAGACACTTGAAAGTAACGCCAAAATACCACCGAGCATACTCGTAATTAAGGCCACTAGCGGCACATCACGTTTGGTCGTTTGCTTAAAAATCTTAGGAATTGTCCCTTCATTTGCTAACGACCATAACATCCGTGTCGAGGCATATAAGCCGGAATTAGCAGCGGACATAATGGCAGTTAAGACCACGAAATTCATCAGATCAGCAGCATAGGGAATCCCGATTTCTTTGAATACTAAGACGAACGGACTTTGCGTGACGCCGGCTTTTTGATAAGGAATCAACGCCGCCATCACGAACATACTGCCAACAAAGAAAATAATCAGGCGCCACAAGGTCGTTCGAATCGCAGTGGGAATCGTATGCGCGGGGTCTTTAGTTTCACCCGCAGTAATCCCAATCAGTTCGGTGCCCGAAAACGCAAAGTTAACGGTTAACATCGTGGTAAAGACGCCACCAAAACCATTTGGAAACCAGCCATTTTTGGTATAATTACTAAGACCAGGGGCGCTGGCATGGCCTTGCATATGTAAAACGCCGACCATCGCTAGGCCGCCTAAAATAATAAAGGCGATAATCGCCACAACTTTGATGCTAGCAAACCAAAACTCGGCTTCGGCAAACCAACGAACTGACATCGCATTGACTAAGAAAATAACGACCATGAATAGCAGACTCCAGAGCCAAGTGGCAATGTGGGGAAACCAATGTTGCATGATCAATCCAGCGGCGGTGAATTCAGAGCCTAAGGCAATCGTCCAAGTCAGCCAATATAAAATGGCGACGGTAAAACCAGTTCCGGGACCAATGTATTGCTTGGCATAAACGTGAAAGGCGCCGGTGTACGGCATGGCAACGGCGAGTTCGCCGAGGCAGAGCATGACCAAATAGACCAGAATAGCGCCAATTGAATAAGCAATCAAAGTCCCAATCGGACCAGCTTCGTGAATCGTATAACCGGAACTTAAAAAAAGCCCAGTCCCAATGACCCCACCGAGGGAAATCATTAAAACGTGGCGAGATTCCATTTGCCGGTTTAAATGTGTTTGTTTGGACATAACTATCGCAAACCTTTCTGGTGTTTTTGAATTAATTAGAATAGAATGAGTAAATCGCAATGGTATTAGAATAACATAAGTTTAAGCGAGAAAGGAACCTGTTAATGCAAGTTAAATCATTTAAACAATTAACGGCGACTGGTCTCATGATTAGCGATGGGGCTATGGCAACGGAATTAGAAAAGCGTGGCGTAACGACGGACAGCGCCTTGTGGTCGGCCACCGCGATGCTGGAGCGACCAGCGGCCATCGCAGCGGTCCATCAAAGCTATTTTGAAGCTGGGGCCCAGATTGCGACGACCAATACGTATCAAGCTAATGTCCCAGCTTTTGTTCAGGCTGGTTTATCAGCCGAAACGGGGCGTCACTTGATTCAAACAGCAGTTGAAATTGCCACCAAAGCTCGCGATGATTACGCCATCCTACATACAGACTTTACCGGATTTGTGGCTGGCAGTATTGGGCCATATGGGGCTTACTTGGCTGATGGCAGTGAGTATACGGGCAAGTATCATTTAGACGAAGTCGCCTACCAAGCGTTTCATCGCGAACGGCTGCAATTGATCACTCAAGCCGGGGTTGATTTATTAGCGCTTGAAACCATGCCCAACTTTGCAGAAGTGCAAGCGTTAGTTAACTTGGTGACCACTGAGTTTGCTAACCAACCCTACTGGGTGAGCTTCAGTATTCAAGATTCAAAAACGTTGTGCGATGGCACTGATTTAGCGACCGCCGCGCAATGGGTTGCGGGCCAACCAAATGTGGTCGCTGTTGGGGTAAACTGCACGCGGTTGGAAAATATTGAACCAGCCTTAAAGACTTTACGGGCAGCGGTTAAAATTCCGTTAATCGTTTATCCCAATTCTGGTGATGAATACGATCCCGTGACGAAGACGTGGCAAAAAACGGCTGCCGCGCATCAATATGCTGATTTTGTGGCAAGTTGGATTACCGCAGGTGCCAATATTATTGGCGGGTGTTGTCGCACAACCCCGCAAGATATTGCCGCGGCGGCAAAAATTGTGGCCGCACAATAAAACTAATCGAGAGTAGGGCTTAAGATGATTTTTCTGGGGTTAATGGTAATTATTGCCATGATAATATGTTGGACATTGCTGGTTATTTGTCGACGCCACCAAGCACATTGGGGCTGGCAATTATTGTGGGGGACGTTGGCACTTGTGCTGACGTTAGTTAGTTTAGCGTGGTTATATATCATTATTGGTATCTTTATCGTTGCCGATTAAAAAAACTCAGCCAATTGGCTGAGTTTTTTTGGTTAGTAAAGTAAAAACATCAAGATTAATTGTGCGAGTGCATTGATCATCAAGTGTTGGCGAATGCGGCCAAACGACTGCTGACTAAACCAAATCCCAATCGTGACGACAATGGCCACGATAGTTTGCCAAGTCATCGGTTGTAAGAAAATCGCGATGACTAACAAGGCGCCAGTAATTGCCGAAATCAGTTGGTTAATCTGGCGCTGCTTGCTAAAGGTCGGGACATATAAGAACACGTAGCTGGCAACTAGTGGCGTGAGCTTCCATAAAAATGTCGTGGATAAATAATTGTTTTGTAAATAGAAGACGGCCACTGGAATCGTAAACGTCATGACGATACTAAAGACGACGAGTCCGAAATAGTTTTGCATGCCAAACCGTGGAATTGCCATCACGAATAGCCAAACACTACAAGTGAGCAGTAAATACAGTAATTCTGATTCCTTGGCAATAATGTTGGTAAAGGCAAAGGCCACTGAAACGCCAATGGCAATCAAACTCCATTGCGCCGGTATTTGACGGTCAAGAATAATAAAGACGGTCGCTGCAATGGCGATGGTGTAGCCAATCAATGGCAACTGCGCACTTGAAAACGTTGCGGTTTGAAAGGAGCGGCCATAATCAAGCGCGGCCCACCAACAGATGATGCTTTGCAAGATCGTGTAGACCACGAGTTGCACATAATCGCGTTTTAATTTTATTTTTCCAATTCGAATCATCGACTCAACATCTTTCGTAGTTAATATTTCAATCCTACCGATAAGCTGACGGTCGGTCAATAATTTGGGAAGATTCTTTAAAAAATTTGTTGATTGTGTTAGAGTGGTACAGTTATGAGCAGTTCCCGAAAGGATAAGAGGCACGTGCTGGCAATCGAGCCGAAACGTGCACCCGCAAACTGGTGGCTGTGCCTAGCTACGCTTAACAACCACTGCCAAACCCGCAGTAATTGTTAAGCTAGGCTATGCGCGCCACCAACCCGTTTGCGGGTACACTCTTAGATGCCTTGTAACCGAAATATCTAAGGGGGAATTTTAAAGTGAGTGAAAGACACCTATTTACATCTGAATCTGTTTCTGAAGGCCATCCCGATAAAATTGCGGATCAAATCAGTGACTCAATCTTAGATGCTATGTTGGAACAAGACCCAGAAGCACGGGTTGCCGTTGAAACTTCAGTGACAACTGGGTTAGTGCTGGTCTTCGGTGAAGTATCAACCAAGGCCTACGTGGATATTCAAAAAGTCGTCCGTAACACGATTAAGTCAATCGGTTATACCGATGGCCAATACGGCTTTGACGGTGACAACTGTGCCGTCCTCGTTTCTTTAGACGAACAATCACCTGATATCGCGCAAGGGGTCGATGATTCCTTGGAAACCCGTGAAGGTGACGGTGATCCATTGGACCAAATCGGTGCTGGTGATCAAGGGATGATGTTTGGCTATGCCATCAACGAAACCCCTGAATTAATGCCATTACCAATCTCGTTAAGCCATCGCTTAATGCGCAAGATTGCCGAATTACGGAAAAATGGCACCATTAACTGGTTACGTCCTGATGCTAAGGCCCAAGTGACCGTAGAATATGACGAACAAAACCAACCACAACGTGTGGATACGGTTGTGTTATCAACGCAACATGATCCTGATGTTGACTTGGACACGATTCGCCAAACGGTGATTGATCAAGTGATCAAGGCTGTGATTCCAGCAAACTTGTTAGATGATAAAACCAAGTATTTGGTTAACCCAACTGGTCGTTTCGTTATCGGTGGTCCTCAAGGGGATGCTGGTTTAACTGGCCGGAAAGTTATCGTTGATACTTATGGTGGGTTTGCTCATCATGGTGGTGGTGCCTTCTCTGGTAAGGATGCCACTAAGGTTGACCGTTCTGCAAGTTACGCCGCACGCTACATTGCTAAAAACATTGTTGCGGCTGGCTTAGCTGACCAAATCGAAGTGCAATTAGCCTATGCCATTGGGGTGGCGGAACCTGTTTCCATCGCCGTTGATACTGCCGGCACGGGTAAAGTGAGTGATGAAGCATTGATCAACGCAATTCGCAACCACTTTGATTTACGTCCAGCTGGGATCATTAAGATGTTGGACTTACAACGGCCAATCTACCGCCAAACAGCGGCTTATGGTCATTTTGGTCGGACTGATATTGATTTACCTTGGGAACACACTGACAAAGCGGATGCCTTAAAAGCTGAATTTAAATAATAAACGGTGACGATCCAATCAGATCGTAACGGTCTGTAGGTACTCGACGCTAAAAGCGACCTCTTTTTGAGGCCGTTTTTTATTTTGGGGTGATTTTGTCGGTAACCATTAAGTGAAATTTGATTAAAAAGTAAGGGAGTATGTATTGATGCAACAACGAAAAACGAACGTCATGGCCGTTACGGTCGCCATCTATGTGGCCACGTTCATGAGCGCGATTGAAGGGACGATTGTTTCAACGGCCTTGCCAACGATCGTTGGTGATTTGCATGGGGTCGCTTTAATGAACTGGGTGTTCTCGATTTATCTATTAACGAATGCCATGATGACGCCGATTTATGGTAAGTTAACTGATTTAATTGGTCGTAAACCAGTGATGCAAGCGGGACTCTTGATTTTTATTGTGGGTTCGATGATGAGTGGCTTATCCGATTCGATGCCAACGCTAATTTTTTGGCGGGCCATTCAAGGGATTGGGGCCGGGGCATTGATGCCAGTCTCAATGACGATCATTGCTGATATTTATTCATTTGAACGACGCGCGAAAGTCTTAGGCTTTAATAGTTCAGCTTGGGGGATTGCCTCCGTGTTAGCGCCGTTAATTGGGGGCTTGATCGTTGATAAGTTAAGCTGGCACTGGATTTTCTTCATTAATGTGCCAGTTGGGTTGATTACGTTGATCTTATTCCAAGTCTATTTACGTGAACCTAAGCGTCACAATAATGTCAAAGTCGATTATTTAGGTAGTTTTTGGTTAATGCTATTTTTACTAGGCTTAATGCTTAGTTTCCAACTCTTAGGGAATGCCACGATTAATTGGGCGACCGTCGTGATTGCTTGGGTCGTGAGCGCCTTGAGTTTATGGCTCTTTATTCGACGGGAAAGTCATACGGATGAACCAGTGATTTCGCTGAAGCTATTTAAGAATCGTACGTTTGTGATTCAAAATGCTGTTGCTGCTCTAATTAGTGGTTTTCTAATGGCGGTCGAAGTGTATATTCCAACTTGGACGCAAGGTATTTTGGGCGTGCCAGCGTCATTAGCTGGTTTCGCGGTCACGCCAAGTTCATTGATGTGGATTATCGGGTCCTTTGTGACTGGTCGGTTGTTAGCCAAATGGACCCCACGCCGGATCATTTATTTGAGTTTGGCCTTTATTGCGGTCACGGGGATTTGTTTAGCCTTGATTCCAGTCACAACGGCTTTTGGTTGGTTCTTCTTAATTACCGCGGTTGGTGGGATTGGATTCGGGATTGTGATTACCGCCACGACGGTTACGTCACAACACTTGGTTTCGCCTAAAACTGTTGGGGTGGCCACATCATTTAATACATTAAGTCGGACGATTGGTCAAACGTTGATGATTTCAGTCTTTGGGATTGCGTTAAATGTTGGCATGAACCATGGGATTGCACGGCATCCAGGCACCAATATGGCGATGATGAACAAATTGATCAATCCCCAAACGGCCACTGAATTACCAGCTAAACTACTGCCAACGTTACGCGGTATTTTATATAATGGCTTGCATTGGGTTTATTTAATTGCGTTGGCCTTATTGGTTATCGCAGTAATTGTCAATACGCTAGACCGCGGGCCGCAATTGACCGCGGCGCAACATGCTGAAAAGTTACATCAACGTGAACGTGATGAAGCGAAAGACTAAAGTTTTATGCTGGTCGCTAGGCGTGGTGATTATTTTATTAGGCATTGGACTAGGTGTCTTTAAGGCCAAGGAATATCAACCGAGTTCAGCGGCGACTAATGCCGCGACTAGTGCAAAAATTACAAAAAAATATACGGTTTTTAAAGGGCAATCCACCAAACCTGCCGTGATCTTTTATCCCGGAGCGTTAGTGGCACCGAATAGTTACAGTGTTTGGGCGCGACAATTGGCTAAGCACGGCTATACTGTGTATTTGATGCATTTTCCACTCGACTTAGCGGTATTAGCCGGTAATCGGGCGGCGGCCGTGCCAACTGCAGCGCGCAAAAATTATGTCATTGGGGGGCATTCCCTCGGTGGTGTGATGGCAAGTCGTTATGCGGCGGTACATCCCAAGGGGTTAATGGGGATCTTTTATTTGGCGAGTTATCCAGATAAAAAGGGTTCTTTAAAGGCGACCACTTTGCCAGCCTTATCGGTAACCGCTAGTCGGGACGGTGTGTTGAACTGGACGAGCTATCGTCAAAGCAAACATTATTTACCAGCAGAAACGCAGTTTGTCACTTTAAAAGGGGGCAATCATGCGGGCTTTGGCAGTTATGGTCACCAAAAGGGGGATCATACGGCCACCATTAGTACTCACCGGCAGCAGCAGCTCGTTGAAACAACGTTGTTGCAGTGGTTAAGGCAACTTAAATAAGCATGTGTTTTAGTGCAAAAAAAGTCATCGCAATCGTTACTGTTGCGGTGACTTTTTGTGATACGCTTAACGTTTTTGAATAGCCAACAAGTAAGGTGGCTGATGGACTTGATTGAGAAAGCCGTAGCGTAAGACTTGAAACTGGTGTTGATCAAGCTGGGTGACATGGTCTAATACCGCTTGGGCTTCTTGTTCACCACCAGGATGGCCGGCGTAGACGAGTAAAATAATCACACCGTTGGTCGCTAACCGTGATTCTAATGCTTGTACGGCTGTTAAAGTTGTCGTTGGCGTCGTGATAATCGTTTTATCACCACCGGGTAAGTACCCGAGATTAAAAATGGCACATTTAATCAGCTGATCGGCAGGAATGACGGTTGCTAATGTTTCGTGACCGGCCTTAGTTAACGTGACTTGGTGTTCTAAGCGTTCGGCCTTCAAGGCATCTGTCGTGTGTTGAATCGCCGCTGCTTGAATATCGAAGCCAAAGACGTGACCGGTTGGCCCCACTAACTTGGCTAAGTAAACCGTATCGTGGCCGTTACCAACGGTGGCATCAACGACGGTATCACCAGGATCGACAACTTGGTTGATCAAAGTATGACTGAACGCTAGCGCAGAACTGAGTTGAATGATACTTCACTCCTTTGATGAATTTTGGTGCGTTGACTGATAATTGAGTGGACCAGTCCGGCGACCGGTCGTTAAACGAACACTTAAGTAAAGTAAACAACAGCCGAGGATTAGGCCACCAACCGTATCGCTAGGATAATGGACGCCCACGATAATACGGCTGACCATCATGAGGCCCACTAAACTAGCACCAATCCCGAGTAGCCACCGTTTTAAGCGGTAGCGGTTTGGCCATAAGTCCCAAGCAATCACGATAAGACTACCGATTAAGAGGGTCGTTGATGTTGAATGACCACTGGGGTAACTGTAGCCGCCAATTTGGACGAGTCGCCAAGCGGTTGGTCGCGGTCGTTGAATGATTTGTTTGACGAAGTAATTACCATAACCGCCAAAGATCCATGTATTGATCCATAAAAATATCGTGGCTCGGGGTTGTTTTAACATAAGTAGGCCCAATCCTAAGACGAGCGTGATAATCGTCAAGTTATGTGGATTACCCAGTTGGGTGTAACCGACCATCAGTTGCTGAAACCACTGTGGACTATGGTGAAGCGGTAGGGCGATAGCTTGGTCGAAATCATGAATAAACTGGGCTGGTTGCGCCACTAACCCAGTCCAAAAGAACCAAAACGCGGTCAAACCAAGCATCCAAAAGTCTAGGGGTCGCCATTTATGTCGGGTCATCGCCCCACCTCCGTTAAATTTATCTCAAACTATTATAGCATTCAATCATTTTACCGTTAATAAAATACAAATTAGATTATCTGAGACGCTAGCGACGCGCTTGGCTTAGCCGGGGAATCACATGGAATATTTAGCCAGAGCGCTTGAATAATCCCGTGGGGTTTGCTACCATGAGAACTAATAACTTTGCGACTCTGACAAGGACTAGTAGTCGGCGATGATTTTCAGAAACTCCGTGGCAGTTGAAAACGGGGATTCATGGCCGATGAACTCACCTTCGAGTCTTCCGGCTGAATGAAGTAGGTACGGACGTGGTTTCGCGTTAAGATTCCCAAGAAGCCACGACTATCGTGGAATCATAGGTGGTACCGCGGAACCCCGTTTCGTCCTATAAGCGCTGTTTGCTTATAGGCTTTTTTTGTCTAGAGTGTGAAGGAAGGCGGGTTGCCAGTGACCCTGGCGTAGCAAGCGGAGCTGGCTGCCTGACTGAACACGTTTCGACTAAAAAACAAGAGACTACTCCAAAATCAACGCAAACGCCTCAGGTAAGTCAACGTCAACACTAGTCCAAAGTTAACCATCGCAATGCTAGTTACATAGCAGGCACAAGAAAGGGGCACTATTATGGCATACAACCATAAAGTCATTGAACACAAATGGCAACATTATTGGAGAGTCAATAAGACTTTCAAGGCACAAGACGGGACCGATAAGCCAAAGTATTACGCTTTGGATATGTTCCCTTACCCATCTGGTCAAGGGTTACACGTTGGGCATCCAGAAGGCTATACCGCCACAGATATTATGTCGCGGATGAAACGGATGCAAGGATTCAACGTGTTACATCCAATGGGCTGGGATGCCTTTGGGTTACCTGCTGAACAATACGCTTTAAAGACTGGGCATAATCCTAAGGACTTTACGGCGAAAAATATTAAAAACTTCAAGCGTCAGATTCGGTCATTGGGTTTTTCATATGATTGGGATCGCGAAGTGAACACCACGGATCCAAGTTACTACAAATGGACCCAATGGATTTTTGAACAATTATACAAAAAAGGTTTAGCCTACGAATCTGAAACGTTGGTTAACTGGGCCCCTGATATGATGGGTGGGACCGTGGTTTCTAACGAAGAAGTAATCGACGGTAAGACCGAACGGGGCGGCTACCCAGTCTATCGGGTCCCAATGAAACAATGGAGCTTGAAGATTACAGCGTATGCTGACCGTTTGATCGATGACTTAGATGATATTGATTGGCCTGAAAGCATCAAAGAACAACAACGTAATTGGATTGGTCGCTCAGTTGGGGCATCCATTCGCTTTAAAGTGGCCGGTGCTGAAGACCAGCAAATCGAAGTCTTCTCAACGCGTCCAGATACGTTATACGGGGCAAGTTACTTAGTCTTAGCACCTGAACATGAGTTAGTTGAACAATTGACAACACCGGAACAAGCAGCCGTTGTTAAAGCTTACAAAGAACAAATCTCAACTAAATCTGATCTCGAACGGACTGATTTAAACAAGGATAAAACCGGGGTCTTCACGGGTAGTTATGTCGTTAACCCAGTTAATGGCGAAAAATTACCAATTTGGATTGCTGATTATGTCTTAGCTTCTTATGGGACTGGGGCCGTCATGGGTGTACCAGCGCATGATAGCCGTGACTTTGAATTTGCGCAAAAATTTGACTTGCCAATCAAACCAGTCATTGCTGGTGAAAACGATTATGACAAGCAAGTTTATACCGAAGATGGTGAACACATCAACTCCGGTTTCTTGAATGGCATGGCAACGAAGCCCGCCGTTGATAAGATGGTGGATTGGTTAGTTAAACATGATGCTGGTGAAAAGAAGGTCAACTATCGACTACGCGACTGGATCTTCTCACGGCAACGGTATTGGGGTGAACCAATCCCAGTGATTCATTGGGAAGATGGCGAGACCACGTTAGTACCTGAAGATGAATTGCCATTGCGGTTACCAGCGACTAAGAACTTGGAACCTTCTGGGACCGGTGAAAGTCCATTAGCCAATATCGATGACTGGGTCAATGTCGTTGATGAAAACGGCCGTAAAGGGAAACGTGAAACGAACACGATGCCACAATGGGCTGGGAGTTCGTGGTACTTCTTACGTTACGTTGATCCACATAATAAGGAAGCATTAGCGGATTACGACAAGTTGAAGTACTGGTCACCAGTTGACTTGTATGTCGGTGGGGCAGAACATGCGGTCTTACATTTACTTTATGCGCGGTTCTGGCATAAGTTCTTGTATGACTTAGGCGTCGTGCCAACTAAGGAACCATTCCAGAAGTTAGTGAACCAAGGGATGATCTTAGGTGATAACCACGAAAAGATGTCTAAGTCACGTGGCAACGTCGTTAACCCTGATGATATCGTCGACCAATACGGTGCCGATACGTTACGGTTATACGAAATGTTCATGGGCCCATTAGAAGCTTCAATTCCTTGGAGTACGGATGGGTTACATGGGGCCAACAAGTGGATCGAACGGGTTTGGCGTTTGATTATTGATGATAATAATCATGTGCGGGATCGGGTCACGACCATTAATGACGGTAAGTTAGATAAAATTTATCACGAAACCGTTAAAAAGGTGACGGAAGATTATGAAGCCATGCGTTTCAATATCGCCATCTCCCAAATGATGGTCTTTGTTAATGAAGCCTATAAAGTCGATGATTTACCAGTGGTTTACATTGAAGGCTTAGTGAAGTTATTAGCCCCAATCACGCCACATTTATCTGAAGAATTATGGGCCTTGTTAGGTCACGACCACACCGTTGCTTACGCTAGCTGGCCAACTTATGACGAAGCCAAGTTAGTTGAAGATACGGTTCAAATCGTGCTCCAAGTTAATGGTAAAGTTCGTTCACATGCGGAAGTTGCTAAAGACATGGACAAAGATGCGCTTGAAAAGTTAGCGTTAGCTGATGAAAAAGTGCAAGAATTTATCGATGGTAAGACGATTCGTAAAGTGATCGCTTTGCCTGGCAAATTGGTTAACATTGTTGCCAACTAAGTTAAACGTATAATCGAGTGTGCTAAAGACCGATATTAAATCGGGGTTTAGCACACTTTTTATATCGTTAGGTATCATGGCGATTTGTAGCTTGACGTTAATTTGAGCATCTACTAAACTGAGTTTGACTATAAAATAGGGGGGCATTACAGGATGAAACGGTTAAAAAAGGGGCTCATATTAGTAGCTGGCTTATTGTTAGGGGGACTAGTTGGCCCGACGCTGGCACAGGCACAGGCACAATCATTGACGGTAAAGATTGGTAACGCGACGGTCTCACGGGATTATTTACAAGCTAGACCATATTATCAGGCCAAACAGCCTGTCAAGCTGACCGTTACGACGATGACCAGTCAAGGCCAAGATGCGGTGAAGACCGTGACTTTGCCGAAGGGGACCGTTGTGTCAGGCGATGCGATGGGCAAAGAATTGTGGCTTAATCGCGGCAGTCAGTTGAGTTATCAGCTTTTGAAAAGAGTCTATGCAACGAAAACCAAGCCTGCACCGGTCGTGACGACGATCACCGCTAAGAAGCGGTACTTTCAACGGGCCAAAACGCCAAGTTATATGCCAACTTGGAGCCAAGGCGACTTATATTTAGGCGGCAAAGCGGCGGTTCAGCACTTTGTGGCGACTAAAGTTGTGCGGTTGACAGCGGATGGTTATTTGGAAGTCCACACTGTTAACAGTACCGGTACGATAACTGTTAAACCAACCAGTGCCGCAAAGCTTACCAAGACGACGGGGACCAAGTCCGTCAAAAACTTATATTTTAGTCAACGGGTTAAAGGCGTGACGATGAAGCAGGTTGCTAAGGCCGGGAAGGCCAAGTATCGCTTGCAATTGAAGAATTTACATCAGCCACAATATACGCCGGGCCAATCAGACGATGACATTCCGTATGCCTATTACAGCCTATACAGTTTAGGTGGTAAGACTTATTATACTAAGATTGCGGAAGAAGCGATGTAGTGAAAACTGCTAACTGACCGCTGGGACGCGCGCGTTTAATTGACTTCGACTATTACGACAAACAGTCGTCACCAAAAAAGGTGGCGGCTGTTTATATTTGTGGGGCGCAATTTAAGCCGCCATGGTGTTAGTTAAGGTTCGATTAAAGTCGCGGTTAACCTCAGAATTGAATTGCATGTTCGCTATATTTCATCTAAAATGGTTAAGATTGAACTAAGAAAGTGGGTTAGGAGAACATGTCTGAGGAATCGAAAGCAAATCAGTCACAAAATCCGCACATGAATTCGGAGGCTGACGCGCATCAAAAGATGGTCCGTGGTTCAGCATGGATGACCGCCGGTAGTCTGTTTTCGCGGATTTTGGGGGCCATTTACATTATTCCCTGGGTCATGTGGCTCGGCAATGACTACGCGCAGGGGAATGCATTGTATGCAAAAGGCTATAACATCTATAGCTTCTTCTTGTTAGTCGCCATTGGTGGGATTCCATCTGCCATTTCTAAACAGGTTTCAGAATATAATGCCATGAATGAATATGGCGTTGGCCAACGACTGTACAAACGGGGCCTCTTGTTGACCACGGCGCTCGGGATTTTAGCGGGCTGCATTTTGTGGTTCGGGGCGCAACCCATTGGTTTTATCTTTGGGGGTAGCGATCCGCACATGATCCCGGTCTTGCGTGCGTTAGCGATTGCATTGGTGATTATTCCATCGATGTCTCTAACGCGGGGATTCTTCCAAGGGTATCAACAAATGGCACCATCCGCGGTCTCTCAATTTGTGGAACAAGTCTTTCGCGTGGTTTACATGTTAGGCGCAACGTATTTTATCATGCGGGTACAACGCGGCGATTGGGTCAATGCCATTACGCAATCAACGTTTGCCGCCTTTGTGGGGGCTGCTGCTAGTTTCTTGTTGTTGGGTTGGTATTATTACCGCCAACAACCGGAATTGAACCGTTTAGCCGCACAAAGTGATAACAAATTAGTGATTCCGGTTTGGCAGTTGTTTAAAGACATTATTATCCAAGCCATTCCATTTATTGTGATTGATACGGCAACGACGGTCTTTAACTTATTTGACCAAGCAACGTTCCAACCAATCATGCAACATTTCTTCCATATGAAAGTTTCTGTGATCAACACGTTGTACGCACTCTTTGCGTTTAACTCTAATAAGTTGGTCATGATTATCGTCTCTTTGGCGTCAGCGATTGCGATTACGGTCGTCCCATTGTTGTCAGAATCACTTGCGGCACATAACTTAAAGCAAATCCGCAAACAACTCGAAGATGCGTTGATTTTGTTCCTCTTTATTATGATTCCAGGGTCATTAGGGATGGCCGCAGTGGCTTATCCATTGAACACGCTGTTTTATGGTTATGACGAACTTGGCGCTTTGATTTTACAAATCTCAGCTTTTACAGCGATTTTACTCGGACTATTTACCGTTGTTTCGGCGTTAATGCAAGGCTTATCGCGAAATCGAGATGTGATTCGGTTTTACTTGATTGGCTTGGCGGTTAAATTAATCGTCCAAGTGCCATGTGTGATCTTCTTATCAGCTGCTGGGCCGTTAGTGGCGACAGCAATTGGGATGGCGGTTTCGAGTCTCTTGATTCTTTATGACTTAGAAGTTAATTTTGGGGTGCGGTATGCCAAGCTTTTACCAAAGGTCAATCGAATTTTGATTTATTCGATTTTTACGTATTTAGCGGCGACAATCGTGGTCCATGGGTTAAACTTAGTATTAAATGAACAAAGCAAATTGCAAGCGATGGTTATTTTAATCTTAGCAGTGGCTGCCGGTGGGGCGGTCTATGCTTACTTTGCTTTGAAGTCCCACTTAGCTGATCTGATGATTGGCAGTCGGGCAGCCGGGTTACGGCGGAAACTACGAATTAAGTAGGTGCATTATGCGAATTGATAAATTTTTACATGCGATGCGAATTGGGACGCGAACCCAAGTACGGCGGTTGATTAAAGATGGCCATATTAGTGCAAATGGCGAACGCGTCTTGTCAGGCAAACAACAAGTGAACCCCGTCAGTGACGCAGTTTTCTTAGATGATGAACAAGTACGTTATCAACAATATTTTTATTATGTGATGAATAAGCCAGTTGGCGCGATTACGGCGACAGTGGATGCGACGGATAAGACGGTCTTGGACTTATTTAACACGACGGATTACCGGGATGATTTATTCCCAGTTGGTCGGTTAGATAAGGATACCGAAGGCATTTTGTTGATTACCAATGATGGCGCGTTATCACACGCGTTATTAGCACCGGCCCATCATGTGACCAAAGTTTATGAGGCAGAAGTCACTGGTGAAATCACCGCTGAACAAGTTGCTGGGTTTAACGAGGGGATCACGTTAAAAGACGGGACCCAACTCCAACCAGCCCAAGCTGAAATCGTGGCATTTCACGAAATCGAGAATTTCACGACGATTCGAATCATGATTCACGAAGGTAAATATCATCAAGTTAAACGGATGATTGGCACTTTGGGTGAACGGGTCGTGCAATTAAAACGCATCAAATTTGGGTCATTGACGTTACCAGTCGGCCTATTAGCGGGTAACTATCGGGCCTTGACAGAAGCTGAATTAACGGCTTTAAAGGCCGATGCGGGTCAAACTGAATAAGGAAAAGTGGTCGCTGACAAATTTGTCAGCGGCCACTTTTTTTACAATTGACTATAGTGATGCATGTATTTCGGAATTTCGGCACTGATTTGATGCGGCAAGACCACGTAGCGGGTTTGTGCTAAGTCATCAGCAATCGCACTGTGTAGATAGACGGCACTTAAAATGGCGTGGTTAAAATCAGCAAATTGGGCTAAAAAGCCACCAACCATTCCAGCTAACGTATCACCCATCCCACCAGTTGCCATTGCGGGGGACCCACCGGGATTGCGCCAAGCTTGCGTACCAGCGTAAATCGTGGTGCGATGGGCTTTGACAACGGCCGTTACGTGTAAGCGTTGTGCTGCAACTTGGTTGGCAGCTGGGGTTTGATCAGCAATTTTTAGCCCACTTAGGCGTTGCCACTCCATTTGATGGGGCGTCACGACGATGGGACTAGCGGGTAACGGTTGGGGATTAGCGGCTAGTAAGGTTAAAGCAGAGCCATCTAATACCAATCGTTGTTGGACGGTCACATGAGTCAAAACCGTGGTTAAAACGGTTTCGGCACCAGGTTCAGTCCCCAAACCCGGGCCAATGACAATGACGTCCATACCTTTTAATAAGGCCAGTAGCTGTGGCGTGTTTTGATAATCCATGACCATTGCCTCTGGTAATTGGGCATGGAGGCTGGTGAAGTTGCTAGGATCAGTCGCCACTGTGACTAAGCCGGCGCCACTGTATGTTGCTGCGGTGGCAGCCATGATGATGGCCCCACCAAAATTTTGATTGCCGCCGATGAGCATGATGCGGCCGTAAGTTCCCTTATAAGAATCAGCGGGCCGTTTGATAATGGTTTGTTTGACTAAGTCAGTCGTGATAGTTTGCATAAGTCGCCCTACTTTCTCGATTACAAGTTTAGTATAGCAGACCTGATAGCGGTTGCTTCAAATTATTAACTTTGCGTCACCTATGATAAAATTAAAGTAATAATAGAATTGGGAGGAACCAAAAGATGACAATTGATTGGTCAGCAGAAGCAGCTAAACATAAGGATGATTATTTAGCTGATTTAACCACCATGTTACGGGTACCAAGTTTTCGCGATGATAGTAAGGCAACAGATGATGCGCCTTTAGGACCAGGTCCTAAAGAAGCCCTAGTGACGTTTTTAGACATTGCCAAACGCGATGGCTTTAAGACTAAGAATATTGATAACTTAGTTGGTTATGCTGAATATGGTGAAGGCGATGAAACCTTGGCTGTTTTGGCCCATGTGGATGAAATGCCAGCTGGTAATGGTTGGGATACAGATCCATTTGAACCAACGATCAAAGATGGTAAGTTGTATGCGCGGGGCGCTTCAGATGACAAGGGCCCTGGGATGGCCGCTTATTATGGCTTGAAGATGGTCAAAGAACTTGGCTTGACCTTAAACAAGAAGGTCCGGTTTATTGTTGGGACTGATGAAGAAAGCAATTGGACTGGGATGAAACGGTACTTTGAAGTTGAACCAGCACCAACGTTAGGTTTTTCACCAGATGCTGAATTCCCATTGATCAATGGTGAAAAGGGGAATGTGAGCTTACAAGTCCACTTTGGTAACACGGATACCGGCGATTATAACTTGGTTTCATTTGATTCCGGGTTGCGGGAAAATATGGTGCCACGTGAAGCGGTTGCCATTGTCTCAACAGATGATAATGAACAATTAGCGGCTGACTTTACGGCTTACTTGGACGAACAACCCGTTATTGGTGAATTGACGGTTGTCCCTGAAGGGGTACGCTTGGAAGTTATCGGTAAGGCCGCTCATGGGATGGAACCACGCAACGGGATCAATGCCGGGACCTATTTGGCAACCTTCTTGAACCGTTATGCGTTTGCTGGCGATGCACAACACTTTATCGCGTTTATTGCCGACAAATTGCATGATGATTCACGGGTCAACCAATTAGGCTTAGCCTTTACCGATGATGTGATGGGTGACTTGACGATGAATGTCGGGTTACTCCATTTTGACCATCAAAATGGTGGCGATTTGACCTTAAACTTCCGTTATCCAAAAGGGATTGAACCTGAAACCTTAACTAAGGGTGTGATGGCACAATTACCAACTGGGGCAACGGTCAGTCAAGGGAGTTTCATGGTGCCACATTATGTTGATCCAGAAGATCCAATTGTCAAAGACTTAATGGATGTTTATCGTCGGCAAACTGGCGATACTGACTCACAACCTGAAATCGTGGGTGGTGGGACTTACGGTCGGATGATGAAGCGTGGGGTTGCCTTTGGGGCCTTATTCCCACATACTGAAGACACCATGCACCAAGCAAACGAATTCCAACCAGTAGATGACTTGATGGCTGCTATGGCGATCTATGGTGAATCCATTGCAGTACTCGCAACTGACAAGTAAAACCTTTTAAGGAGGGAATTGCCATGACTAATTACCAAAAGATTCTCGTCGGCGTCGATACTTCCCCGCAATCACAATTGGCTTTAAATAAGGCGATTGCGATTGCCCGTCAAAACCAAGCTGCTTTAGATATTGTGACGATTATTAACACGGAAAAGTTTATCGGTATTACACAAGGACCCATGGGATTTGGTGCGGCAACTCCACAACTCTTAAATGATTTAACAACGGAATTAAAAGCGAACTTAGCGAAGGCCCGGCAAACAGCCGTTGACGCTGGTGTCAGTGACGTCCAGGTGCATTTACACTCTGGCAACTCTAAACTGCTACTGGCGACTGAACTACCGGCTTTGTATGGGACAGATTTGATCATTGTTGGTGCGACTGGCTTGAATGCAGTTGCCCGGATCTTGATTGGTTCTAACGCTGCCTATGTGATGCGTAAAGCAACTTGTGATACGTTAATTGTACGGACGGATTTGGCCCAGCAAACAGTAGACCAGCCTAAGCGTAGTACGCGTAAAGTATAGTAGTCTTTTTTGAAGCTCGATTGACTAGGAAAGCCTAGTTGATCGGGCTTTTTATATGTCTTTCTGAAAATAAAATGGTGATTTGCAATCATTTTACATAACTCATACGTAATCTTTACATCATAACGATGTTTTCGAAACGTTCATCTGGCATGCTTTAAGTAGTGATTGGTAAGTTCAAATCACAAATAAATGACATGAGGGAGTCAGCCTTTATGGGAATTGAATTGCAAGGTATCACTAAGTCGTATGGACATGATACACAGCCAGTTTTAAGTGCGGTTAATGCTGAGATTCAAGATGGTGAATTATTTGTGATTGTCGGGCCATCAGGTTGCGGCAAGAGTACATTATTGCGCATGATTGCGGGGATTATCCCAATATCTGACGGTATATTGAAGATCAATGGTCAGATTATGAATGGGGTCCCACCGAAAGACCGGAATTTATCGATGGTCTTTCAGAGCTATGCACTCTATCCCTTTTTAAATGTTGCTGACAACGTGGCCTTTGGCTTAAAAGCCCGTAAAATGGCGCCGGCTGAAATTGAGCAGCGGGTAACTGAAGCGCTGACAATGGTTAATCTGACGGAATATCGTGACCGCAAACCACGTGAACTTTCCGGTGGTCAACGACAACGGGTGGCCTTAGCACGCGCCATTGCGAGTGATTCTAAGATCTGTTTAATGGATGAACCGTTATCTAACTTGGATGCGCAATTACGCGTGCGGATGCGGGCTGAAATTTGTGAGCTTCAACGGCAACTTAATTTAACTTTGATTTATGTCACTCATGACCAGACTGAAGCGATGACCATGGCGGATCACGTCATGGTGTTAAATGACCAACATGTGCAACAAATCGATACACCATTGGCCATTTATAATCATCCGGCCAATCATTTTGTTGCCCAATTCTTTGGCACCCCCCAGATTAACTTGTTATCGGCAATGACCTCGGGAACCGCTGCGTCAGCACAATTAGTTATTGATGACGACTTAGAAATTGAATTAGATCAGCCATTAGCTGCCGGACGGTATACAGTTGGTATTCGGCCGAATGAGTTGCAGTTGACCTCGGTCGCTGATCAGGCCGGTAATGCCACGGTGATTAACGTTGAAGCTTTAGGTGATCAAACAATTATTGAGGCAATTTTAGATAATGATGTGGAAGTTCGGGTGGTTGCAGCTGGCCAAATGCAAGTGGCCCTTGATCAACGCGTGACGATTACCGCGTTAGGCCCCGCATTTGTTTTTGGAACCGATGACACGTTGATTGCAGAACAAAGGGGGGCTAAAGATGCTCGAGTCGCTACCGTCAACTAAACCGCAACAACCAACAAATCATCATCCTTTTACCAAACAGTCGACGACAACTAAGGTGGCTAGTTTTGAGTTACGAAAGAATGATAAGTATTATGCCTGGTTGTTCTTAGGACCATCGTTGTTACTATTAGGCGTGTTTGTCTTTTATCCGATGTTGCGCACCTTCTATTTGAGTTTGTTTTTAACGAATAATTTTGGTCAACCGACCGTCTTCGTCGGTGTACAAAATTATCTTAATTTACTGAAATCAGCCCCGTATTTGGCGAGTTTAAGAGCGACGGTGACGTATGTGGTGGGTGTCGCTGTTTTAACCTTAGTTTTGGGATTATTACTCGCGGCAATGGCGAATCAAAAGTTACGAGGAATTGGCTTTTTTCGCACGATCTTTACTGCGACAATGGGTGTTTCGGTGTCGGTCTCAGCTATTTTCTGGTTGTTTATGTTTAATCCCACGACCGGTGTATTAAATCAAATCGTTATGTTCTTTGGCGGTCAGCCGATTGCTTGGTTGACGAAACCAGGTTGGGCGATGGTCGCCGTGATCGTCACCAGTGTTTGGATGCATCTAGGCTTTACCTTTTTACTTTTCTTTGGGGCCTTACAATCGGTGCCTAAAAGCTTGTATGATGCGGCTGATGTTGGTGGTGCGTCAGCATGGTATCAATTTTGGCATATTACGTTGCCAATGATTTCACCGACCATGTTTTTTGTGGGGGTCGTGACGTTGATCTCAGCTTTTAAGAGTTTTGGTCTGATTGACTTGATGACGGCGGGTGGTCCAACTGATGCTACTAATTTATTGGTTTATCGTATTTATAAAGACGCTTTTATGAACGGTAATTATGCCCAAGCTAGTACTGAATCAATTATTTTAGCCGTTATTATTGCCGTCATTACCTTAGTGCAATTTAAACTACTAGCGAAACGGGTGACTTACTAATGGAAAATGTCTCTGTACAACAAGCACAACGACAACGGCGGTTGGGGAACAGCCTGAAGTATTTTGGATTGGTGTTGTTGGCACTGATCGTGATTTTCCCCTTTGTTTTGGGCCTATGGACGAGTTTTCTCCCATCGATGGATATCGCTAAGGGATCATATTGGAGTACTCACTTGTCGCTGAATAATTACGTTGCAGCCTTTACCAAAACCAAGATTTTGCGTTATTTATTTAATAGTCTAGTCATCTCAACTTTAGTCATGATTGCGCATGTCTTTTTCTGCTCGTTAGCTGCATATGCGTTTGTCTTTTTAAAATTTAAATATCGCGATGCACTGTTCTATATTGTCTTGGCCACAATGATGCTACCGTTTGAAGCGGAAGTGATTCCTAACTTCACAACCGTTAGACAACTAGGGTTGCTCAATCATTATGCGGTCATGATCATCCCATTTTTGACATCAGCATTTGGCATCTTCATGCTGCGCCAAGCCTTTTTACAAATTCCGGCGGATTTAAAAGCGGCCGCTGATGTGGAAGGTCTTAGTCATTGGCAATTTTATTGGCAAGTCACGTTGCCATACAGCAAGATTAGTTTGGTCACGCTAGCGGCCTATAGTTTTCTAGGTAGTTGGAATCAATATTTGTGGCCGATGTTAACAACATTTAGTGATCATTTACGTCCCGTACAAGATGGGTTACGTCAGTTACAGTCAGAAGAAACTTTCAATGATTGGGGGATGATTCAAGCTAGTGCGGCGATTGTTGTGGTGCCGACTTTAATCGTCTTATTGATCGGTCAACACTACTTCAAATCAGGATTGAATGCGGGGGCTGTCAAATGAAAGCTGTCCAAAATCTCTTTAAAACCTATTGGCAAGTGCTTGGTGTTGTTGGGTTAGTCATTATTGGCTTTAGTATTTTCGGTTACGCTCGGACTCAAGTGCAAGCCGCTTCTAGTCGAATTAAAGTGGTCTTTTGGCATGAGATGAAGGGACCAGGTCAGCAACAGTTGAACGAATTCATTGCAGCGTTTAACAAGTCGCAGTCGAAGTATGAAGTGGTACCACAATTTCAAGGCAGTTATAACGCTGTGATTCAAAAGGTGATGAATACGCATGGGACTTCCGCGTCGCCGGCTGTTTTTCAGTCTATGGATATCTCGACGAGCCAAATGTATCATAGTGGCTACACGGTACCGGTCCAAAAGTTTATTGACCGTGACCATTATGATATTGATCAAATTGCATCAGTCGCGCGTGGCGTGGCAACTCGAAATGGCAAATTGTTGGCGATGCCATTCAACACCTCACAAACCACGTTGTTTTACAATGCTGGACTATTTAAGAAATACGGTATCAAACCATTACCGGTTAGCCCAAGTTATAGTGATATTTCCCGGGTTTCACAGCAGTTATATCAAAAGTCTAACCATCAAATAAAGGGCATGAGTGTCGAAGCATATTCTTGGTTATTTGAACAATTTTTATCGAATGCCAATGAAGAATTTGCCAACCAACACGATGGGCATACTGGTATTTCAACGAAAGTTAACTTTACCGGGCCAGTCGCACTTGAATCAATGAAGTGGTTACAGGGGCGGGCTAAAGCTGGTGATCTGATGAATTATGGTGATGCCAAGAATGAAACGGCGGCCTTTTTATCCGGTAAATTAGGGTTGTTTATGCAGTCATCTGCCGATACGAGTTTATTGATTAAAGGACTTGGGAAAAATCTCGGTGTGACCTATTATCCCCACCCAGATGGTGTGAAACCAAATGGTATCTCGGTCGGTGGGGCGTCATTGTGGATCGCCAATGATAAATCGGCCGCCGTTCAGGAAGGGGCCTGGGAATTCACCAAGTTTTTAGTAAATGCGCAAAATCAAGCCAAATGGGAAAAAGCAACGGGCTACTTGGCGATTAATACGCATTCAGCCAAAGAACCCGTGCTGAAAAAATTATATGCGCAATACCCCATGACGAAAGTACCGGGTGATCAACTACGCAGTGCTCAGGCTAATTATACGAACTCGGGTATTTTTATCGATGGCGTGATTGCGGCGCGAGCCTTGATTGAAAATGCGATGCAGCAAATTTATGCGGGTAAAGATGTCTATCAATCATTGAAAACGGCTGAAAATTCTTACAATAAAGTGTTAAAATCAACTAACCGGGCCAATGGTCGCGGATAAGCGGAAAGAGTTGAAATGAGATGACTAGTAAATCATTAATCTATGGTCACCGCGGAGTGCCAGTAAAGTTTCCAGAAAATTCATTAGCAGGCTTCGCGTATGCGATTAGTCAACATATTGATGGCTTAGAGTTTGATGTACACTTAACAAAGGATCATATTCCAGTGATCATGCATGATGAAAAGATTAACCGGACTACTGATGGGATGGGGGCCATTGCGGATTATACGTTTGCTGAAATTCGGCAATTCACATTAGCTAATGGCGAACCAGTGCCATCATTAGCGGAATTTTTAGAATTGGTCAGTGGTGAACCAGTCCATCTGAATCTGGAATTTAAGACGGATAAGCACTACTATCAAGGCATTGAACGTATTGTTCTAGGCATGATTCGTCAAACCGACTTGGTTTATCCAGTAGTTTTTTCGTCATTTAATTTAAAGAGTTTGCAACGTGGGCATGACCTAGACCCAACCCAGAAATATGCGTTCTTGTCATCGGCTAGAATTGGTGATCCCGAGGGCTTTGCAGCGACGGAACATTTGGAAGGCTTACATTTGGAGCATTATCAAACCATGCACCATGTGGCCGAACGAGTTTGGACCGTGGATGATCCTGATGAATTGCGACAGTTGTTTGATAAACAAGTGAGTGCCGTGATTACCGATAACTTTGAATTGGCGCGCGATGTCCGCGCTGCTGTTTAAAACTTGCCAGACAAAAAGCGACACTACCAAATGAAATCGGTAGTGTCGCTTTTTAATTAGTCAACGTTCGCGGGTTTGCGAATCTTAGCCAATTCAGCATCAATTTGAGCCAAAACAGCTTGTTGATTTTCAACTTTTTCTAAGTCGTAGTGTTGCAAGTCAATCTTCATCTTAGGACTAGCGTCGTATTCATCGAACCACTTCCGATAAGCGGTCCACATCTTGTAGTAATAAGATTCCAATTCGGGATTGTTATCGAATTGTTCGTAGTCACGACCACGTTTTTTGATCCGATATAAAATCGTGTCAAAATCAGTTTCAGAATAAACCATCAAATCAGGCGCCTTTTTAGGCAATTCGGTTAATTCAGTCATCATGTTATCGAGCAATTGAAGATAAACCTTCAATTCCGTATCCGAAATATTACCTTCGGCGTTGTTTTCCTTAGTGAAGAGGGCATCTTCATAAATTGAACGGTCGAGGACGTTGTTGTCATCGGCCAATGCCTTCTTGATCATTGCAAAACGTTTGTTAAGGAAATAGATTTGTAATAGGAAACCATAGTTTTTGGGATCCGAGTAGTATAACGGCAATACTGGATTGTCGCCAACGGGTTCATAAAAAGCCTTAGTTCCAAGGTGATCGGCGATTAAACCAGTTAACGTAGTTTTACCGACCCCAATCATTCCTGCTGTTATTATCACCATGATAGCCCCTCTTTATAGAAAATTGCACAATATATTGTATCAAAAAAAGAGGCACAATACTATATAGACTTTTGATAGAAACTTTGCTTAGGCCTAGTTTTACTGCTTTTTAGCTTGTTCTTTTAATAAATCACGAATTTCACTTAAATATTGTTCTGATTGATCTGGTTCAGGTGCTTCTTCAACTTCAGGCTCAGTACGCACGACTTTATTAATCGCTTTGACGATCAGGAACACAACAATCGCGATAATAAAGAAGTTAATGACCGAGTTTAAAAAAGCCCCATACTTAAAGGTCGCTTCACCAATCGTCACTTTTAAGTTAGACAAATCAATGCGACCTAGAAAAATCCCGATTAGCGGATTAATTAAATTATTTGTCAGTGATTTGACGATACCAGTAAAGGCGGATCCAATAATAACCCCGACGGCCAGGTCAATCACGTTGCCCCGCGCAATAAACGCTTTAAATTCTTCAATCATAATGTGTGTACTCCCTTCAAATTGGTCTTAACCAGCATATCAGAGATACCAGCTAGTCACAATTGAAACGCATGGTTTTTTTGCGGTTAGGATAAGTTTGAAACTAATTTTATTGATTGATGCTGAAACGCGATTACTGCAATTGTGGTGTTACTTGGATAGTTACTGTTCTTTAGAATGGCAGACTAAAAAATCCTGAGAACAGCAAACTGTTGTGCGCTCAGAATTTCTAATGTTGTTACTGAATCGTTAAGCTAACGCGTTTTTATGTTTCTTTATTTTCTTGATGGCCCAAGTATAGTGACTCGCTGTGCAAGATACAAAATAACTACCAAGCGTCGTGCCGCCAACCCATTCATAATGATGCTTTGAAAATAGTGCTTCATTTGTAAATGTATCGATTAAGCACATAACGTCATGATGTGTTTGCTTCAATAGTGCAATGGCTTCATCAAGGCTGGTCTGTTGATGATTGTCAAAGAAAACCTGATTTAATTCACCATAGTTTCGCCAATTATAGCCCGTTGGAAAAAAGGCTGCTTAGTACCGGCTAGATTACTGTTGACCCAGTTTAAGACCAGTTGATGCCATTCAAAAATATGAATTAAAACATCACGAATCGTTTTATCACGTCGCCAATGGGCTTGCTTTTCCTTAGAGCTGTCGAAATTAAACTCACGAGTGCGATCTTCGGTTGGGATGGATTCAATCAATGCTAACAAAGCCGCGTACTGGTTGTCACTAGCCGCAATTAAATCCTTTTTAGTTGTTGGACGAGCCATTAAACATACCTCATTTCATGATTTACGCGCTATTCGTGGCTGGTAAATTCTTTTACATGACTACTAAATAATTGTCAAAAAGACTTTAAGCAGTAAGTGTGGAATTTGTCTTTAAAAAATTTAAAAGTAAAGACAGGCTATATTTCTGATTGTGAGGGCTTACAACAACATTCATTATACAGATTGTTGCGGGGAAGCTGAAATAGAACTTGCTAGGTTACCGCGATAATATGAAATTAGAAATGGTGTTTTTATGGTAATTGAATACAAGCTTTTATAATGATCCATGATTTGGCTGTTGATTATTTATGTTTGTGAATGGTTCTCCGCTATTTAAATGCATGTGATATTGTATTCTGTGGATATATATAAGACATCTGTTATTTTGATTTTGTAAAATGTGTTTATCCTAAATATGGATAGACGTTATGCTATAACATGATTGGAAGCGGCGTATGAATAAAGTTAAAAATTGGCTGCTAGTCATTTTGTTGATGAGAACAATCGGGTTATCCATAACATACCTACTTGGAAAAGTACCGTTTGCATCTGCATTAACATTTTTTATAATAGCTATTTTAATAACAGCAGCTTTTAGAAATTCTTAGGGGGAATTTAGACGCAATAAGTCATTACGATTTATTTCAATTTGTAAAAGATGCCGTAGAAAGAACCGGTATTTTATTTAAGAAAGTAATTCTGTGAAGAGGATATATAAGTGAAGAATGTTGATCTAAAAAACAAAAAAGAATTGCTAAAGAAATTTTGGATAAATATGATAATGATTGAGCGGATTTACATGACAAGACTACTTCTTTTGAATTAACAGCAGTGATGAGATATATTGCGAATGAATCTAATCATAAACAGTGAGTAATTGCCGGTCTGAAAAATAAATAATTGAATTTTCAATATGTGAAAATAGGATTGAGCTACCTGAATATGATAGCTCAATCCTATTTTGATATGCACGTAACAAGTTATACTAAAAATTAGTTTTTGTAGTCGATTTATAAAGGAAAGTTCATTTATTAATGAAAAATTCACTTTATATTGAAATAAAGTACGGATTTAGTTAAAAACATCTCGAAATTTTTTGCGTGTATTTAAAACTGAATTTTTTAAAATTTTATTTCAACACGCTACAAAGTCAAGGATTGAATGCAATATGTCACTCACAATCAAAAAATTAGATAACTTAAAAATGCTCTCGAAGAATATAAGGAGTACTAGAGTACACCATGCATTAAGTATTTGGATAGAATGTCTGACATTTCTCGTGGACTTTCACGAGTGCCGGAAAGAAGCCATTCGGAGAGAACGCTAAATATGCTACCAGCAAAAAAATTTATACGATATCGCTCTGGAGAATTGGCAGGCATATTTCCAACAACAGCTATGACTTGATCAAGACTCCAATCGTAAATATAACTGGAAAGTCCGTTGTTAAACAACAAAGTTATCCGTTGCTTTTCGTTCAAGAATAATTTGAATGCTTCTTCAAATCCCTTGTTAAAGTGCTCATAATCTAAGGAAATATCTTGATCTTTGGTTAAATTACGGCGCAATCTTAGGGACTGGAAATAGTAATCGAGAATTTCTTCTTTGTTATTAAAATTACGGTAATAACTAGCACGAGCTACGTTAGCAGTTTTAACTAACTCCGAAATTGTCACGGCAGAGAAGGGGGTATTTTGTAACAAGGTGAATAGGCCATTGACGATTTGATTTTTCACTCGAATATTCTCGGTTTTACTGTAACGCATAATGATAACTCCTTTTTACTGAGACAAAGATAACTATATTGTCCCGCTGTATGTTATTGTTCTGTTTGTTTTTAGGTGATACACTTTGAATCATCAAACCAGCTTATACTATGGCATAGGTATAATCAATCGTCAATTTAGAACAAGTATGCATTAGGAGGCATTATTTTAGATGAAATTAATCCAGAGCAAAACTATGGTTATTCATGCAAACAAACTAATGAACCAACCACATAACGATGATGAACAAATTGACCTATGGGAGTTGACGGCAGCAAATCGTGCAGTGACCAATTTACGTAAATTGTTGTATGAAGATAAAATGTTAGCTCTATTAAAGAATGAGTTAGCGGAGTCTTTTACTTTGAATAAAAAGTATGCGGATACTTCAGATAACGACTTCAACTATGGTCAGTTAATCTTGCAAATTGAAGGCATTACTAGTGAAATATTGATTGAATCCGTAACCAAACTAATGAATGCAGTGAAGGGATCTACTAATCAGGCCCGTGACATGATGTTTGAGCAAACTTTTGTAGTACATCCAGAACATTATGCATTAGGTGGCGGTAATATTGAAACTATGGGTGGGCACCCAGTACTGACTAAGCCTATGCCTACGCCAATTAACATGATGCCAAAGTTTATACGTCAATTTGTAGATGACACGCAATATGCCATTGTTACAGCTGGCAGTGGTCCGCTGCAAGACGATACGCCGTTTACGTATGTGCTTCAACAATACAAAAATACTGATAATGGTATGGAAGCAAATTTGATGATTTGGTATCCAGCGAATTGCCCGGATAATTATGTTGAAGAACATATTGAACATTATGCAGTTGAATTCCGTAATGGATGTCGTATGGCGTTACAGCGACAATCACAATCAGAATAATAAATGGATCAGTTAAGGAGGAACCAAAATGGCCCAGTCAAGATTGATGGCAGGACTTGAAGACTATCAACGGTTAGGTTTGAAATCTGGAGAAGTCGAACTATGGGAAGATGGAAAACGAGATGATGATCGTCGTGGTGTCGTGGAATGGTGGTACTTTGATGTTATTTTAGATGATGGAAGTAAAATTGCAGCGGTATATTCAACAAAAATCCAGCCTTTTATGTTTATGAAAGGAACCCATCCCTGCATTAAATTCGATTTAACAACACCAGACGGTCGTCAGATTTCCAAAAGGATTACTAAGTTTCCAAATAATGAGATTAGTTTCTCTGAAGAAAAATGCGATGTCCGTTGGGGTGATAATTACTTTGAGGGAGATTTAAAAACTTATAATATCAAAGTTGCACCAGTCGATGGATTTGGGTTTGATGTCCAGTTAAAAAGCGAAAGTTCACCGTGGCGTGGAGAAACAGGACATATTGGTTTTGAAGCGAATGATGAAAAGTATTTTACTTGGTTATGTGTTGTACCACGTGGTAAGGTGACCGGAACGGTCATGATTGATGGTCAAGTACATGAGGTTACAGGAGTAGGCTATCATGATCATCAATGGGGGAACACAACTCAATTCGATTTTTTAAATCATTGGTTTTGGTCGCGACAGAGTACATCAAAGCATACTTTAACCGTGTTTGACTTTGTGATGAATGAACATTACGAATATAAACGTATTCCATTGGTTTTTCTGCAAGACATCAATGGTAAATTGTTATTCGATAGCACTGATAATGTAGAGTGTGAAGTACATGAGGAATTTATGCAAAAGGAGTCCGTCCATGAATTTCCAAAAGTCACTCACTATTTATTTCGAAGTGGTGAAAAGACAATTGAATATACTGTTAAAGTTAAGCAAGAGTTAGATGCTCGTTATATTTATAAGATGACACCATTCTTTCTTAGGTGGATTTTTAAAGGAACAAAGCCGAAATATGGGCGATATTTGGCCGAAGGCACTATTAATTATATTGATGGTGATCGGTCGTTCATTGAAACGAGTGATTTGATTTATGAGTTTGCATATGTTGGTGAAAATTACCGGGAACATATGACTAAGCCCCTTGTAAAAGGAAAATGAAATAAATAGTGTACTTAGCAAGTACTCTTCACAAGAAAGTCCCAAAGTTTATTGAAGCATGCCTTCAAGTTATATTAGTAGGAAATCAATTGAAGATTATAGAGCGTAGACCAATAGGAAAAGGGTTGAACTATCGAGAGAATGATAGTTCAATCCTTTTTTGTGCACAATTATGATAACTATCCGCGAAAATAGCCATGTGTTGAACCAATAATTTTTGATGAGCTTCATAATAGATCAACTCAGCTTTCTATCCGTATATCTGTTTCGCCGAGGAAATCTGATATTAATCCTGAACTTTTTTTCTTAACTTAAATGAAATAATTAATCCCATAATTGCCATTAGAAAAGCCACTAGGAATGCGGCATGATAGCCTTGATTTAGACTGGTCAAATCTGTCTTACCATTGGTTGTTTTACTGAATAATGCGACTAACATCATCAGTAACGCTGTGCCTAATGACCCCGCAATTTGTCGAACTGTGGAAGAAGCTGCGTTACCGTGGATGGCTAATTTTTCATCAAGCGCGTTTACCCCAGCTGTAAAGGTAGGCATCATAACGAGCGCAATACCAACCATTCGTATCGCGTACAAACTGGCAATCAAATATAGGCTGGTACTAGCTGTAAAGAAGAACATTGGCAACGTCCCCAAGCCAAGGATCAAGTATCCAACTAGTGATAATTTAAAAATGCCATACTTATCGAATAATTGGCCGGAAATCGGATTTAAAACGGCCATGACGAGGGCTCCAGGTAAAAGCGTTAAGCCAGAAATGAGAGCTGAGACACCGTGAACATTTTGCAAATACAGCGGCATGACGAGTTCTACCCCTAGCATTGAAATATTACTGATGGCGCTTAAGATCGAAGTTATTGAAAAAGTCTGGTTTTTGAATACTCGTAGTTCAATTAGTGGGTTTTTAATTTTTAACTGACGAATACCAAATAAAATAATTAAGATGCAGCCAATGATGAACATGAGAATAACGGATAGTGTTACCGTGCCGCTATTACCAACTAATGAAAAGCTATAGAGTAAGGCACCAAAGCCTGTTAGTGATAGGAATAAGGACCAAAAATCTAGTGCCTCGTGTCGCGCATCGTTGATGTGTTGAATGAAAATAGCCCCTAATGCTAATACAATTAACGTTAAAGGAATCAGTACTAGAAACAAGGAACGCCAGCCAAAATCATCGATTAATAATCCAGAGAGGGTGGGACCGATTGCGGGTGCAAAGGCTACGACAATTCCGGTCATTCCCATCGCTGCACCGCGTTTTTCAACGGGATATAAGATTAGAACCACGTTTTGAATTAAAGGGATCAATGAACCAGCAGCGATTGCTTGGATCAAGCGACCGATTAAGAGGACTAGAAACGAAGGTGCTAGGTAGCCAATGATGGTTCCGAATAAAAAAATGATCATCATGGTTAAGTAAGTCCACTTAACATCAAATCGTTTGAAGACCCATGCCGAAATTGGAATCATAAGCCCCGCGACCATCAGATACCCAGTACTCAACCACTGTGCAGTCGCCTGTGAAACAGATAATTCTTTCATGATTGTTGGTAGGGCATTATTCAAAAAGGTCTCAGTAAGTAATGTTAGAAATGCGCCTAAGAGCATGATGATAACCATCGTTGTCTTTTGTTTTGGATGTGCCTTTAGGTTTGCAACTGTTGAATTCATTGAATCACTCCTGTAAATGTACTATGCTACACTTTTGCTTAAATCAAAAATTGTTAATCATTTTGTTTAAAACTTTTAAAAATTCTTGTTGGTTTTTCGTTGAAAGACCAGCTACTATTCTTGCTTCGACAGCTTGCACTGACTTATTAATTTTATCGCGATTGACTTTAACTAAGTCAACGCCTTGCGATGTCATATTTAAAACGACTTGACGTTGATCATTAGGCATCTTAGAAGTACTAATCAGATTCATGGCAACCAATCGTTTAATGACGCCCCGTGTTGTAGGGTGGCTTAAGCGCAATATGCTTTCCATGTTTTTTTGTGTAATAACGCTGTCTTGCGTATCATTAATTGTCATCAGCACAGTCATTTGCGTACCAGTTAATGGGGTATCTAAGTTGGCTAGAGTATTATTTAGTTCTTTTTCAACCAATGTGTTTAGCATTTTAATTCTGGGCCCAATAGCAGTTACAGTTTTAGTTGTTGCCATGTTTATCACCTCAATAAATGTAGCATACTACACTTATTGTTGGAAGTCAACATGCCTCTAGGTAGAAAATAGATGCGGTAGCGATTCATTGAATATGTGAAAATAGGATTGGGCTATCTGAATGTGGTAGCCCAATCCTATTTTGATATACATATTCTGACTTATACTAATAATTAATTTTTGTAATGCACTTATAAAGCGAAGTTCATTTTTAGTAAAAAAACTCAAAATGAAAAATTCACTTCTTGTGGATATAAAGTACTAGAACTATTAACTCTAACGTTAAAGCGGTTGCATTTACACAACGAGTTAGATAGAGTAAAGAAAGTAAACTTAAAATTAAGAGGGTATTGCAATGTATAAGATGATCGTCTGTGATCTCGACGAAACCTTAATGAACGATGATGGGAGTTTGTCTGCGAAAAATGCGGCGGCAATTCAAGCAGCAACTGCTAAGGGCGTCTATTTTGTCGCCAATTCCGGTCGGAGCTATACGTCATTTCAAGATAGTTTGGCAAAGATGCAGTTACGAGATAAAAAAGATCAATATTCTATCTCATATAATGGTGGCTTGATTTTGGAAAATGCCGGTAATCGACCGATTGCGGTCAATGCGATGCCATTTGAACTCGCAAAGGCTGTTTTTGAAGTAGGGGCAGCAGATGCTGAAGCGGCCACCCATGTTTATACGCAAGATGAATTATTTATTTATAATCCAACTCCTGACGACTCCGCTTATTTGACCAATCGGGGTGCTGCCTTTACGCCGGTCACGAGTGCTGATTTTGACCAGTTTAAGGATTTAAATGTGATGAAGGTGATTATGGCGCTACCAACGGTGGCTAAACGTAAGGCGATGCAAGCAGCGGTTGAAAAAGTTGTTGATCCGAGTCAATTAGCCGTGACATTTTCATCCAGTCGTTATGTTGAATTTAACCAGGCCGGTGTTGATAAAGGTTCTGCGTCAGTTCAATTGGGGCAACTATTGGGTATTCAGCCAAGTGAAATTATTGCAGCTGGTGATAATAGTAATGATTTACCAATGTTAAATGCCGTTGGGTTACCAGTTAGTGTGGCTAATGGGATTGATAGTGTCAAAGCGGCGGCCAAGTATGTCACTAAAGCCGATAATAATCACGATGCGTTAGCCGAAGTTATAAATAAGTTTGTTTTGTAAACAATGGTATTATTATATTGTGACTTTCTCCGTTTGAATAATTAGTTTTGCAAGTGTTATGATGTAAGGTGTAAATGTAGTGGACGCGACAAGTTTTGCCAGTGAAAACCACTGGAAACTATCAGTGAATGGGGGAACGCGCAATGAGTGCGATTCGAGACGATTTAGCCAAAGCCATTAAAAGTAAACATCTCGTTGAGATCTATTCCAAAGGGACCAACGAACAATTTAGTGTCGGCTATATCATGCAACAAGACGAAAAATTCGTCTTAGTCGAAGCCATTAATGTTGACGGTGAGTTAGATGGGATTGTAGTATTCCGGAAGGCGTCACTGGCAAAAATCGTGACAGGCAGCGATTATTTGAAGAGTATGACAACAATTGTCAGCTTAGCCCAACAACGCGGTTATTTTGATATTTGGAATACCGAACGGTTAGTGACTAAGTTTTTGAAGAAAGAACATCATCATTCTTTACTAAAGGCATTATTGAAGTTGGCCTTCAAGAAAGACCAAGTCATTCAATTATCTGGTCGCATCAAGAAGCATGGTGATACTTATACCGGGTTCATTCATAGTGAACATAAGAAATATTTGGAATTCAACTACGTGGATACCTTTGACCTGACCAAGCGACCACAAATCGCGGTTCGGTATGCGGAAATCGATGAAGCCAGTTTCCATAGTTTTGAAACGTTTAATATTACGGCAGTTATTGAAAGTTATATGCCGGGTGATTTCCATTAACAGACATCAACCACTTATCTATTATTGATAGGTGGTTTTTTGTTGCTAGTTGAAATAAATGATGTAAAACCCATCTTAACCAAAAATTGGTCTAAAACGTCCTGCACCTGTCAGGTTATGAAAAAACAGTCTTAAAAATTATTAAGTTTCTCACATAAAATATACAAACCGCCCACCATTCGATACAATAAGACTATTGAACTATCGGTATTCTGGGGAGGGGCGAAATCATCGTTTATGTTAGTTGGTCTATCGCCGCGTTTGACCATTGGTATTCGGTCATGTTGGTTTTCGTATTGCAGATCCTGATTAATCAGGAATTGCGCAAGCGGGCGGTGTACGGCACCGTGGTGCTAATGGCTGTGTTATTAACGGCTGGATACATGCTTTACGATGATTATTCAGACATTGCGACGTTTATAGTGAACTTAGGGTTGCTGGGATTTGTCCGCGATAAGAAGTTTTTTATCGTGACAAGTTTGACAGCAACGCTCGCATATATTTTATTTAGTTTCTTTGGGAATTACGCCACCGAAACGATTTTTGATATCTTTCACGTCGGGCTAGGAGCTTGGAGTGGTTGGCTATTTGAAATCGTGGGTGAAATTGTGGTGACGGCCTGTATGTTAGCCGTGGCGATTAGTTTTCAGTTACTACACAAACGGCATGCAAAACAATTCAGTGATGATGTCACTTTAAATGTGATTACGAGTGCGTTAGTTGTTGCGGCCATTGCTTATTTTGCTGTGGCGGCGGCCGCTGATAATTATAATATTGGGCATGGCTTCTTGGGCATCTTGATGATTATCTTGATTGCGGTGTTGCTGATTAATGGTGGGACCTTTATTTACTTGTTCTACAGCTATACCATGCGCGTTCAAGCCCATCGTCAAGCCTTAGAGCGCCATCAATATGATATTTATGTTAAAAATCTGGAAAATAGTTATCAAAATTTGCGTAAGTTCCGGCATGATTATCAAAATATTTTATTATCGTTAGGCGAATATATTCATGATGCGGATGACCCCGCTTTAAAGCAATATTTTGCGGAAGTTGTTGATCGATCAGGGAAAAGCTTGACGCGTGATTTTGGTCATTTTGATAATTTGGAACGGATTAAAGATAAATCATTAAAGGCCATTATCCAAGATAAATTCTCAGTTGCTCGGCAAGCGGGGGTTCAAGTCCGTTTGGAAGCCAATGATGACATTGTGACGCCAGCTATCGATCAAGTGACTTTAGCGCGAGTGAGCGGCATCTTGTTGGATAATGCCATTGAGGCCGTTACCGGGCAAACTGGTGGTGAAATTGCGGTCGCTGTTGTAAAATATCCGCAAATGGTTGAATTGATTTTTGCCAATTCATTGGCAGGATCGATTGACCGGTTAGATGAATTGATGGTGGCTGGGCACACGTCTAAAGGTGCGGGGCATGGTCAAGGTTTAGCGACGGTACGCGAATTGCTAGACCCCATCCAAAATGTGACGTATGAATTGAGCGCCCATGAGCGGTTTGAATTTATAATTAGTATTGAAAGTGAGTGAAATCAACCTTGTTAAAGACCTTTGTTGTGGAAGATGATCCGGAACAATTAGCGACTTTAAAACAGATCATCAGTAATCATATTATGATCAACGCTTTTGATATGGCCTTAACCTTAGCAACGAGTCAGGCGCAAGCGTTATTGGACTATTTAGATGCGCATCCAGATGTAGAAGGGTTGTATTTCTTAGATATTGAATATACTGGTCAAGCTTTAAATGGCTTGGAATTAGCAACCAAGATTCGTGAACGCGATGTAAATGCCAAAATCGTGTTTGTATCGACCCATTCGGAAATGGCCTTTTTGACGTTTGAGCGCCGGATTGAACCGTTAGATTTCGTGGTTAAAGATCTTGGTCAAGATACGGTTAAAGCAAAAGTCGAAAAAGATATTCGGGTTGCTTATGAACGTTATACGAAGCAAGGGGTTGCAAATAAGGCCATGTTTTCGTATTCCAAGGGTGGCCAGTTGTTTAATATCCCACTCGACCAAGTATTGTTTATTGAAACGGGCGCAGCGCGCAATAAATTGGTACTGCATTTGAAAGATCGGATCATTCAATATAATGGTAAAATCAGTGACGAAACCGTCGCACATCCGGAGTTGTTCCGGGTGCATAAAAGCTTTTTGGTGAACCCCAGTTCGTTAGTGCGCGTCGATAAACAGGCACAATTGGGCTACTTTGAAAATGGTGAAACGGTTGATATCGCGGTGCGGAAGATGCATGATTTGGCGACTTTGATCAAGCAATCGCAGTTATCCGTGCGCGTGGATTAAACGAGATAGTTACAATCATGTAACAAAATCGTTCATTTGAATAAAAACGCCCCAACGTTGGTGCAAGCATCTCGATGCTTTGCACCTTTTTTGGTCTTTTGGGGTGAATTGCCAGTATGATAAGACTATCGAAATAAGCGGTCATGGGGGCCGGTTATTAGGGGGATACGTTAATGAAGCAATTTTGGTCGCTAACATTAATGATTCTCGCTGGATGCTTATTAATTCTAGGTTCAGAGTATAGTTTGCAAGGTGATAATCGTCATTATCGGCATAGAATCGTTGCAAAAATGGATTATAATGCCGCCAATCAACGGGCAACTATTAGTGGACGGACGAAACATGGGGTTATCGTCACGTTCCGAACAGGTCAAAAGGTCCATCAGGTCATTTCAAATAAACAAGACGGCCGGTTCACCACCCAGTTTTCGGTGAAAGGTCGGCGTCACGTACAGGTTCAAGTTCCGGGACTTAAAACCGAAACGTTAACTGTACCAGTAGCGTCAAAGCGTTAGGTTCGCTTAAAGTTGATTATTACTGGGGGTCGATCATGACAGTTGCTGTTATGATCTTTTTTTGTTAGGTGACTATTATGAGTGAGGCGTAGGCTTTGCTAAAAAAACGTTAAGCTTCAAGGCGACCGGTAGGCGGGGATTGGTAAATGGCGTATCGTGGAGGCTGAGATTAAAAAGGAGCGGTGAACGTTGCAATGATTGTGATTGGACTCATTTTGATAGTTGGTATCATTGGCACGGTAGTCCTTCGTTTTCGGTATCATTACCGGTTGTCAATGGGCACGATTACCGAAACGGCTTTTGCGTGTTCGTTATTAAATATCGGGGTATTTTTATTCTTTGTCTTATTGGGTCAGATGTCGGGGCCAGCTTTTGCACCAGGGCATGCCTATTTACCGCTGTATCAATTACTACAAGGCGGTCTTATTCCTGTCGCCGGAATGGCGTTGTCAGTCGTGGGGATGGTGCGTGAACGGGGCCTAATGAATTGGTGGTTATTGCAATTTAATTTGTTATTTCTTATTTTTGATGTTTTGCTTGTGTGGTTTGGCAACTACGCGAGTTAATCAACATTGCGTAACGCATGTTGAATCGCCGCATAAAAGTGCCGACCATTCGTAACGACAGTCTGATTAATGCGGACGGTCGTTTTTTTGTTATGGTCGAATAATTCAGGCGTGGTTTCATCAGGTTGCGTTAAGGTCAAATCAATTTGGCGGGCTTGTTGTGCTGACAGGGTCACCGTCAAAATAATTTCACTCCCAGTCATTGGCTGCGCGTCAACTTCGGTACCTAATAAAGCTTGTAAAGCGACTTCGAGATCAGCGGCATCGCCGGCTGTAAATTGGTGTTTTTGCCCATTAGTGAGCTTGATCATTAAGTAATTGATCGTATTGACGGATTGCAAATAAGTTTCGTGACTAGGCGCCGAGTGATGGTTACCATTGTGAGCTTGTTGGAATGTGCGTTGATGGACCGTATGTAGTCGAATTAAGGTGAAAATAATGGCAATGATGACGATACTACCAATAATATGACTGATAAGCATGATGAAAAGTCGCTCCTTTTTAGTGCCGTTGGTAACTGGTGAATGAAATCTTTTAAACTGATATACGCAGTTATGATGAAATATAAAACCGTAAACTAAGTTAGATAACTAACGTAATCTGCGGGCATCAGTAACTACTTATAGCATAACATGTTTTCGTGAAAAGTCCCACACGTTGGTGAAAATATTTGAACACAAAAACGACTAGCGATGAAAATTAACTGATGATTTCAAAAAAATAACCGCCGTCAAATCATTGACGAACGGTTACTTGGGTTAGTCGGTTACTAACGTTTTGTGATTGTCAGTATCTTGACTGACGAGTTCATTGATTAAGTCAATCATGGGTTGCCGTTGGTCCAGGTCATCGTCACATTCGAAAAAGGCTCCGAGTTCCATCGCTAAAATATCTTTACCAGCATCCATATAACGATAGTCATAACTCGTCAATGAATAGGTTTTAGCGGTTGGCATCTGAACGATCACGCAACCAGTGGCGGATTTACCTTTTGACTTTTTGTCCGTAAATTCAATCGCCAAAATGTAAGGATTATCACTACTACGATCTTTAATGGCATGGGCCACGTTATGTGCAATATCTTCAAGTTTCATGGTTTCACCTCAAGTTAACAAATCTCTTCTTAAGTATACCAAGTGCAAGGCCCAATGCAAAATTGGGGTATTTTTGGTGCACTTTTAAACAAAAAAATGACTCTACCGCTTACTAGCAGTAGGGCCAAAGAGTTAGGTTTAAGTACAATATGGGTCGAAAGGGTACTATTTAGAAAGAATCTTAAAAATAGAAATGCTGATATAGCAGTGTTTATAAGCTTTTGAAAATTAAACAACAACTAAGAAAATATGAGTTTATAAAATAAAAAGGTACAAAAAAGGTACAAAATGTTTTCCATCCCTAAAAAATATAACTTAATCACCTTAAAACAGTGAATTTAGAGTGTCTGTAATTTTATTCATTTCACGATTTTGCATTTCATCAATCATATGGCTGTACACGTCTAAGGTAATTCGGGTGTTACTGTGTCCTAGCCGTTTTGATATGGCTAGGACAGATACACCGGAGTAAAGCAAAAAGCTAGCATGAGTGTGTCTCAGACTGTGAAAATGGAAGCCGGGGATATCGATTCCACATTCATCCAGTACACCGCGAACCGTTTTGTTTAAGCCTGTTGGAGTTGGCACAACGTGGTAATGATTTAAAAATATTTGGCTGTCCGCGTTGATGTTATTTTTTTGGATTTGATAGTCACGTAACTGTTTGAGTATCGTTAAGCAATCATCGTTAATCGAAATGGTTCGCATGGATGATTTTGTTTTTGTTGGTGCCAGCTTTTTTGCCACATAATCCCAAGATTTAGATACCGTGATAGTTTTAGCTTTAAAGTCGAGATCGGCCCAAGTTAATCCTAACAGCTCACCTAGTCTAAGCCCTGTTAGTAGGGCCACTATAATTATATAGTGATTAATGGGTCTCCCAGATGTTTGAACATAGTCGAGACAATAGGATAATACCTGCTTCATTTGCGTACCGTTAAGCCAAACGGCATCGCGAGAATGTTTTTCATTGTAAACCAGCTTTACGTTTTGTGTAAAGTCACGGGGTAACTCCTTGTTGAAAACGGCCTGTTTTACGCAAGCTCTGATTTGAGCGTTCATTTTTTTTACTGTCCACATTGCATGATGCTTACCGAAAGTGTTAATGAACTTTTGATATGTGGTTGGAGTGATGCGTTTTAGCTGGTATGAGCCAATATCCTTTTTTTCAAGCGTGTTAATGGTGATGTTATAGTGGCGTTTGGTTGCTGGACGGACATGGGGCTCGATATTAACTTCGTACCATTCTTTAAAGTATGCTGCGAGCGTCTTTTCAGTAACTTTGATAACTAAACCATCATCATAATTTGATTCTAACTTAGCGGCCGCTAATCGGGCTTCTTTCTTGGTTTTAAAGCCGCCCTTATTGATACGTTCACGTTTTCCAGTTGGCTGAACGACATACATCCGATATTGCCACGTGTCACCACGTTTAATAAAATCTGCCATGATAATTCCTCCAATATGATATACTAAAGGAGCTAAAAAGGGCGTACTAGTCCCGATTAGTATGTAATTCAGGTTAGGCACATCCAACTTCTTGGCGGGAGGGGATGTGCTTTTTTATTGAAATTATGATCCTTATTTTGCTAACTGTTCAACATAATCATTGCGTTTTGAAAATGGTACTGGAATGATGCCTTCTGAATTAAAAAGATTAATGATGTTGTCATCGATACTATCTTCATCATTTATGATTGTGTAAAAGTCCGTATTTGGCCTTACATCTTGAGTTTGCCTTTTGTCCATTGCAATTGATTTTGCGTAGTATTCATTATTTGCACTATTCATTGTCCTAATTAGTTTTTCAGGTATTTCTCGAATTCCGGGGATTGAGAAGTCATAATGATGAATCATACCGGAACGCCCGATGATGTTAGGACCATCGGTAACTCTAATATTTTTGGATTCAAAAAAATTTGCAACCTCACTAATGAATATGGATGATATTTTTTTGTTTGATAGCATAAACATGTCATTAGTAAACAGCATTGCTTGGATTAAAAGATTTTGTTTAACTGGATAGTCATTTAGCGATGTAATTATAAATAGTTCGTGATTCTCGTTATCTAATTTAACTGAATAGCCATTTAGCTGTTCTTTAAGTATCTTCATACGGTGCTTCGATCTAGAAAGATAAATCCCATCACTTTCTAAGTCATCAAAGATGTAGCCACCATCTGTAAGCCGTATTAAACCGTTAGGTTGGTTAATCGCATATAGGATGATTGCATCATTATGTCTGTCTAGGAAAGGAGTATCAATTCGTGTTATGCCTTTCTGAATAGGCGACCAATTAATGCTTTCTCTATAAAAATCTTCAACTGATTTTTTTAATTGTGGAATCGTTAACATTTGAAAAGCTCCTCTCCAAGATTTAGTTAATGCTAATTAGAGACACTATCATATGGTTTGGTATTAGTATAATTTAGAAATTCATCTAAGGCTATAAATAGTGTTGAAATATCATGAATTTCATCTGGCAATGGAATAGCCGAAGCATCTTTTCGTAGCCCATCCTGATTGTGGTAGATATGCATATGGTTTTGCCCAACTACCGTACCGTCTGGATTCTTATGAGTTCCATTGTGTATATCAACTCGTATTAGTATATCATTAGTGTCAGTAAACCTAATGTGTAAGCTAAAGCGTGAAGCATCAAAGGGATGACGATATCTGTGCAAAATGTATTTTATGTGATTTTCGAAGTCTAGTACGGGAGTATCGTCCTTAATTCTGCCAATAAGTGGTGTTTCACCAGGTATTGATCGTTCACATTTTTTTACGGAATTGATTAATTGGTTGACTTCTAAATCTGTCAGTTCGGTAATGTCCATATAATTCACTATGCTTTCTTTTATTTGCTATGACTGGTGTTAAAAAATGGCCTTTTTAAACATCACACTTATTGGTGGGAGAGGATGTACGCTTTTTCTCCTAAATCCCCAAAATTTGTTTCTTCTTAGCCGTGAACTCATCCTCGGTTAGGATCCCATCGTCTAGTAATTGTTTCAACTCACGCAAATCGTCGGCAGTACTGTTAGAAGTATCACTAGGCGTAGCGGCTTGCATGGTCGTGCTAGCATTGTTATCAGCAATGATCTTATCTAAGTCGTGTCCAACTTGCATGACGGAACGTTGAACAGCAGCGTATGTAGAACTGGAAGTGGAGGTATCGGTGCTCAAGAACGTGGCTTCAATATGATAGTTCCCTTTGAAGTAAAGTATCATGGCAACCTTGGATACAGCGCTGTATGACTTGCCGCCAGAGAAGGCACCTAATACTGCACCGGTAGGACCAGCAACTAAGCCCCCAACAATTGAACGGCCAACGCCATGCTTCTTTTCGATAGTCGTTGGGTCTTCGATGCCATCGTAGTTTTCTAAGTCAGAGTAGGGAAAGTTTAGTGTTCGTTCGTAGGCCATCCGCTCAGGGATACTCTTCTTGACAAGCACTTGTTGCTTCTTGTCATCGAAATATACCTTACCGACATGCCAAGCTTTGTCGGCTTTGAACTCATCCATGAGTTCGACGTAGTCATTCTCGATTTTTTCCATTCGTGCGTTTTCTGCAGCCTTTTTCGCGGACTTTTTTTGTTTCTTATTAGATTTATAATCTGTCCAGTATTGTTTAGGATCAATCTTGGTGTTGCCATCTTTATAGTCGATGACATTTTGAATAGTTAATATTGAAGTAACCTCTACAGAAGATACGAAACTATCGTCTAAGCCAATTGATTGACCACAGTCTTGACAGATTGTTCCATCTTTTAATTCGAAATTTTTTAAGAACTTTATTTTGTTACCGCAAATTGGACACATTTTAGCCATAATAATTCCTCCAAAGTATTAGCGTTACTAAATCCCCAAAATTTGTTTCTTCTTAGTGTCGAAGTCATCCTGCGTAATAATGCCATCGTCTAGTAGTTGTTTTAACTCACGTAGATCGTCGGCAGTACTGTTAGAAGTATCACTAGGTGTAGTGGCTTGTGTGGTCGTGCCAGCATTGTTATCAGCGATAATCTTATCCAAGTCGTGTCCAACTTGCATGATGGAACGCTGAACAGCAGCGTATGTAGAGCTGGAAGTGGAGGTATCGGTGCTCAAGAACGTGGCTTCAATATGATAGTTCTCTTTGAAGTAAAGTATCATGGCAACCTTTGATACAGCGCTGTACGATTTGCCGCCAGAGAAGGCGCCTAGTACTGCACCAGTTGGGCCAGCGACTAAGCCGCCAACGATTGAACGACCAACGCCATGCTTCTTTTCGATGGTCGTTGGGTCTTCGATGACATCGTAGCTTTCTAAGTCAGAGTAGGGAAAGTTGAGTGTTCGTTCATTGAATATGTGTTCGGCGGTAGATTTTTTAACTAACACTTGTTGTTTTTTGTCATCGAAATAAACTTTACCTACATGCCAAGCCTTATCTTCTTTGAATTCGGATAATAGTTGATCATATTTATCGGCATCTTCCGCTCGTTGTTGTTCTTCCTCTTTTTGTGCCTGTTTCTTTTCTAGCTTTTTCTGAGCACGTTCTTGTTCAAAAGTAAATGTTTTATGGTTATTAAAATAGTCAGTAGCTTCTGCAACTGTTACCGTTCCAGAAGATTTTACCTCTGCCATGCTGTGAAAGAGTGATTTAGTTGATAAGCCGACTTCTGTAGCACAGTTGTTGCATATTACACCATCTTTTAAAGTCGTGATACTATTTATTCCAACTAATAACCTTTTCCCACAAATTGAACATTTCATAATATAATCCCTCCAAAATAGCTATACTACTTAATAATATATTCCGCCAAATTTTCATTTAACCCCATTGCTTCAATTAAATCGTACTTAGTCATTTGATCAACATCATCGTCAGTAAATTGCCCAAGCATAATCTGCATAGCGAATTCATTGGCATCTCGTTCTGCCCAATTTACCATGCCGCAACCGCTTGAACGCCGGAAAAAGGCAGTAGAAAAGCCGTGATGAAGTATTGCGTGGCCAATTTCATGAGCCAGTGAATAGCGTTGTAGATTCTCATCTGATCGTGAGTTTAGCGTGATAACATCAATCCGTTTGAAATAGTCCCGTTGAGCAAAATTGACATCGCCTAAATCTGCGTACAAGACAATGTATCCACACTTTCTTGCTAATTCATAGGGGTCGCTCGTGTGAAATTTGTCCATCAATTTCTGTGCTTCTTCAATTGCATCTTTTTCGAAAGCCATAAAATCGCCGCCTACTCATCATCTCTATATTTTTTAGGAGTAAATTTCTTGCGAGCTTCTATTTGAGCGGCTTGAAGAGCGGCAACCATAGCGACCCGCATTTTTTCTCGATCTTCATCGGTCATTGGTTCTCCATAGTAATTAACTTCTGCATCGGTGCTAAGTCCTTCAATCATCCGATCGACTTCTTTTCCAATATCAGTTTGGTCTTTTTGTGTTAAATCGTAAAAGTGCTTTTTATCAGTGCGGCCCAGCAAATAATCTGTGGATACATCGAAGTAATCTGCTACCTTGGTTAAATATTTTGAATTAGGCATCGATTTGGCCCATTTAGAAATAGATCCGTTAGATAACTGCAGAGTTCTTTCGAGTTCGGAAATGCTTATTTTGTGAGCATTGGCTAAATCCTTTATACGAGAATAAGTATTCATGTTTTTTCTCCTCAGAAGTATTTCTATTTATTCGTTGACTTAGAACTATTTCTGAGTTAACATGTATTTGTGCTTGAGGGAGCATAGCAAATTAGCATATTGACTCACCAAATAGTCCAAGCAATTGGCTTATTTAGTACATCTTCATAATAGAACCTTTTCTATTTAGAGTCAATATAATTAATTGGTTTTCTTAGAAATAATTCTGAAAGGAGACAATAATATGACAGTCTATTCAGCAATCAAGGGTATTGCTATTGATCAGGATTTGAGTATTTACAAAATAGAACATGACTTGAATTTTACGAATGGTTCTATTTCTAAGTGGGATAAATCAATTCCAAGAGTTGATCGTTTGCAAATGGTTGCTAACTATTTGGGTGTGACTATGACATTTATTTTAGACAAAGCGAAGGAATAATCAGCTAGAGAAAAGCAGGTGATTCAATGGACAATCTAATTATGACAATCAACTTGATTATTTTAATTCTGAATATTGGCGTTCTCATTAACCTCATTCGGTATAGCCGGAATCTTAAATGACACTTGTTTGTGAAAATGATTAATGAAATTGAATGAATTGGTTGTGAAAGTTGTAAGGAGGAATAAGAGATGAAAAAGTCACCTGATCTACGTGATTGGACCAAGATAGTTGTTGAAACCGTAGAAAAACACCCTAAAACGATTGCCGTAATCACCGCAAATGATTTTGATATGGCAGAGGGTTATAGAGTGAGATTAACGCCTAAATATGATGATTAATCTTTATCCTTTGGTGGAAAAGGATCGTTACCGTAGCTATTTTTTAAATTAATTTGACCATTCTTCTTTTGACCAATTAATTCAGAATGCTGGTTCTTCGCGACTTGTTTACCGAAATCTACTGCATCAGATTTTTTGGTGAAGACTTTAGTAGCTTTGGAATTGCCAGCACCTTTTACGGCCCAACCATCACCATGAGGACTAACCCATTGATTTTTACCCATTAATAATTCACCTCGATTGTATTGGAATAACTAAATTATACATCTACTGAAAAATTACTAAGGAGTGACTTAAATGAACGAATTGCAACAGGTTAAGTATAACGGTGATTTGATTTTAACCACTGAACAATTGGCAATATTTTATGAAACATCTGCCCAACAAATTCAACAAAATTTTCTCAATAACAAAGATAAATTTGTTGCAGGTACACATTACTATCATTTAAAAGGGTCTGAATTAAAGCAATTCAAGAACTACTTCGAAAATTTCGACCTAGTTGGTAAACGCGCACCGTCACTATATCTCTGGACTAAACAAGGTGCGGCACGTCATTCAAAGATGCTTGGAACCGACAAAGCATGGGATATGTTCGATGAACTTGAAGAAAACTACTTCAATCCCAAGCCACAAGTTGACCTGTCTCAGCTGTCACCAGAGTTACAAGCATTAAATGGTTTGATTGGGCAAATGAATAAGCAAGCAATATCTCAACGCCAGCTAGAAAGTAAAGTCAATCATCAGAATCATAAACTAGATGGGCTGAGCGACATCATTAGTACTTCTACAGTGGATTGGCGTAATGATACTACCCATCTAATTAACGCGATGGCGGTTGTTGAAGGAAACGCACCGGAAGCACATCGAGGTATCCGCAATGACATTTATGACGAAGTTGATCGTCGCGGTGGTGTGTCACTGAAAACACGGTTGACTAATTTGCGTCGCAGAATGGCCGATGAAGGTGTATCACTAAGCCGGCGTAAACGTACGACCAAAATTGATGTGATTGCTCAAGATAAAAAGCTGATTGAAATCTTTACGGCAATTGTTAAAGAGTACGCCATCCGTTATGACATTTGGAATGAGGAATATTAAGACAATTACTTGGATATGAAATTGTACCGATGATTGAGAGATAGGAGGGAAAAATGAAAGAGTTTGGAGTTGTATTGATTGACGAAGCAAAGTTTAAGAAATATGACTGCCATTTTGTGGCAACTACGCCAGCCAGTTTATTTGAACTTGTTTTTGAACATGTATCGAAAGTATTAAAAGAGTGCCCAGATAATAAAGATAAAATTTATCTTTTGTATCAAGGCACATTGATGAAGATAGCTTAAAGCGGTAAACCTGTTTTCTTTTTAATAATTCCCAACAAGATGGTTTCGGCAACTTTTCCGGCAGTCGAAAGTGATGCTGATTTAAGATCGCTTAATACAGATTTTGTTTTACGCCATACTTTATCATCTCGAATTGTATCCAGATAAGTATGTCCAGCCCATGTTAGGGAGTTAATTGCATTAATTGAAACTTGATTGCCTTTAACGATGGCCCCACCATCGAGAAAGCCAGCTTCGTTTAGTTTAGCAACGCAGTAAATTATTTCATCATCAGTCCATTTCGAAAATGATGTGTCTTTGAAAAGTGAATCTGTATATTGTGGCTGTCCCATTTGAACATTTGTTTCAGTCCAAATTAGAATGGCTCTTACACAATCGTGATTTAGTTCCATGATTTTCACCTCGATTTGTTGGAATAACTAATTATATTGCAAACTATTTGGGCATGACAATGTCATTTATTTTGGATAAATCAAAGGAGGTATAAAAGGTGTTTCATCACTATTTAACTAAATATCGCGACGGAAATAATCAGTTCATTATTGAGTCATGGATTCAGCTAGATCTGTTTCGATGGTGCTTTATCTTATGGGACAGGAAAATGATTCTAAAACAGCCATCCGAAGACGGCCACTAATCGAATTATTTGCCTTTACTCCAGACATTACCTGATTTAGATTCGGTTTTGCCTTTACTTGTGCATTCTGGTGGCCGCACAGATATTAAGCCATAAACTAAATGGACACAAAGGGCCATATCTTCATTTATATGAACTACTTGAGAGCTGTGGCGTTGTACCGATGATTGAGAAGTGAAGAAATTAATTTTATGTAAGGTGGTGTTGACATGAAGGAGAACAAAAAAGAGAAGCACGCCCAAATATTTATGAATGGGAAATACTTCTCAAATATCACTGTTGTTAACAGGAACAATGAGCCAGTTGCAATTATTACGTCCACGGAATTAATTACTAAAAGTGGCTTCAAAGTGCTGTTCAACGCAGGTGAGGATGATTAACCAAGATTATTATTGACGGTACTATCTGGTTTCGACACCGTAGTATCCAAACCATTTATTCTTCTTATCTCATAATTAGGATACTTTCCCTTTTTAATTTGGGACACAAATTGATTTCGGGACATATCTTTACCAGTGTGATTGTCATGGAACTTAAGATTTCTACCGGTTTTATCTTGATCGGTTACTGTAATTCTTTTAGGCATTAATTTCACCTCGATTATTTTGAATTAGCTAAATTATATAACAATAAATACCTTACGAAAGGAGTTGGTTACATGAGACAAGTTCTTGAAGTAACGGTACCTGTGCAGATTCCTGATGGTATGAAGTTAGTCCCAGACGATAGCCATGGTTATGATGGCGAATCGCTAACTGGTCGGACATGGACAGCTAAAGATTTGCGCTTGTGGTGTGGTAATAAATCATGGCCGTGGCTAGTGGATAACATCTTAGAAAACCCCCGGTATAGCCGTGAGATTGGCTCAATGGAACAGCAGGGGCAATTAGTCCATCGGGGTATCAAAGGAAGCCCATGGCGATTTAAGGCTAGTGTGATGGCCGCTTTCTTAGACCGGCACTGGGAAGAATTACCATGGTAAAAAATAAACAGGGAGGTTTCACCATGCAAAATGATAAGTTACGAGATGACCTTGAGACACTTTTGGCCTACAACGATTTCCAACTTAATCCTAATCTAACGTATCGACTTGATAATGGCTCACTTAAGCAATGTACGGTCAAAGATGTACAGCAGTTTAATTATGAGTTGCTGGCAAGCATCGCCGACGAACTTGGTATGAGTGACTTGTATCTAAATAATTAGGAGGTATATGTGCTATGAGTATTAATTTAGTGCCATTGATGATTGTCGGGTTACTGGCGACCATAATTCGCGCTGACCATTACGGTTGGGACGATGTGCACGACCATTTTGAAAAACTATTTGAGGAGGATATGACGGACTATGAATCAAAGTAAGACGCAAAAGCTTTTTTATCTCTATGCGAATAGAAAAATCAAGGTGGGACATGATGGCTATATTGAGCTTAATGCCATTCTTGACGATGATTATCGAATGAAACGTGGTCAAGAAATCTTTGCCACTATCTTCTTTCTAGGCGTTAAGAGTCACCGTTATGTTAACCGTGCAAAGTGGAAAAACATTCCGCCAATGCTCCGTTTTAAAGCGATGGAAGAAGATTTAACGATGGTTGAAGGCTTTACACCACGACAAATCATGACTATCTTTCCGATTGACAAAGTTTATGACAAGACTGGTGAAGTCAAAGATTACTTTTCCACGATGGATATGATTAAGCAACATGGACTTGATACGCCGATTCATGATGTGTTTGAATTTCTCATTAACTATATGAATAAAGACATTCGTATTTTCTGTGTTGATATGATTACCGCGTTGAGTGATCTTAAGCGTGAACAAGGTGGAACAGGAGTGCTAGAGGACCTTTTAGTTCAAGGAGATGGCTATCAAAATGGCGAGAAATGATGTGCTTGATCAACCAAGTGTCTTTAAGCCAACTGCAAACAAAACTGAAAGGCTCGCGATTGACTTGTATGATGCTTCTAAAACAGTTTCAACGATTAAAACGTTAGCAGAACAAGATAGGTTTGATTTACATGACTACGATTTCTTGTTAATGGTGATGGCCCTCTTTAAGGAACCGATGTCCATCGATGAAGGGATGAAGAAATTCAACTTAACCAAGCAAGAGTTTATGGATTCACTGTTTAAACTCAAACATTATAACGTATTAACTTATGAGATTAAGCGAGACTAAGGGAAGTGAGTTAATTGGCCAGAATTAAAAAAGTTGCTCAGAAGAATTACACGGTAATCGATAATCAGGTTATTCGCGATGATGAGCTAAGTTGGAAGGCTAAAGGCTTGTTTGTTTATCTTTGGAGTATGCCGGATGACTGGGACTTTTATGAAACTGAAGTGGTTAAGCATGCTACTGGTGGGCGCGATGCATTGCGCAGTGGTCTAAGCGAGTTAGAAGTCAGTGGCTATCTAAAACGCAGCCGAATTCGCGATGAATCTGGGCATCTAGGAAAATCGGAGTGGCAATTGTCGGATGAACCTATGTGGAAAAACCGTACACAGGTTAATCCCACACTACTAAGTACTAATAATACTAATTACTTACCTAACCAAATAAATAATGTAGTAGACGATGACGCTCAAGATTCACCTAAACAACCAGACCCAATTTCAAAATCAAATCCAGTGGAACTGTGGCAAAACTTGTGGGGCTTTCCGAATGCAATTGCGATGCAAGATTTAAACGATTGGCGGCACAGCTATGGTGATGACCTTGTAGCGTATGCAATTGAATACGCCGGTCGTAGTCATGTAACTGCTCGTGGTGCTGACAGATATATGGACCGCGTGTTGGAAAGTTATCAAAAGAAAGGTATCAAGACGATTGAACAGGCAAAAAAAGAAGAACAAAGCCATTACAACCAAGCACGAACAGAATTTGGCGGTTCAAACCGTGCACGATCAAATGGATTTGCTCTTGAGAAACGAGACGTAAAGGATAGTGACCTATTATGAACCGAAATTCCATAGGCGATGCTATCACCAAGCTGATGACTAAAAAGTTTGAAACATTTGGTGTGAGTTGCCCAGTGTGTGGACACCCATTGCTGCGACCAAAAGCGTTGAATCTTCAAACCGGTCAAAAGATGGCTGGTGCTTGTCCCGATTGCGGCTATATGGAAGATATTAAGCATCATACAATTCCGAATAATGAGCAGCTTTCATTATCGGCGTATAAAAATGATGCATTGAGCTATCTAACAAGTTACAGCTTGTTTAGTGATGGCAAAACTTTCAATCACCGCTTTGATAATTATATAACAAATAGTATGGCGCAGAAAAGGGTTCTGACACGCTGTGAAGGTTTAGCGAATGAAATTATCGGGGGTAACACCGAGCATATCCTATTGATGGGGATAACCGGTGTCGGCAAGACTCATTTAGCCGTTGGTATGATGTATTACATTTTTGAACAGACTGGCTATAAGCGACAAGTATTCACGGTCAATCATGGTATCAAGTCTAAACAAATGGTCAATTGGAAAATACTTTTTATTGATTGGCGTGAATTGGTTGAAAACAAGAAACGCTCGATTAGTGATAGTCAGTTAGCGAAGCAAGTCAACAAGACTATGGATGAATTAAAACGAGCCGATATCGTTATATTAGATGATTTTGGCAGCGAACGCTCCACAGACTATTCATTAGATTTAGCCGATACTTTTTGGCGGAACCGTGAAAATAAAACGGTGATTACGACGACCAATTTTACAGGCGATGATTTATATAAACGGTATGGGCCAAGAACGATTAGTCGCATGAAGCACCATGGTACTAAAAGCGGTGTCGCGTTTGGTGGCATCGATGATCAACGAAATTAAGGAGGAAGCACAATATGAAAACTAAATGGCCGCTCGTTATGGCTAAGGTTCAGTCAATCGAGTTGGAACACAGGAGCATGAATAATGCAACGAAGACGGAATTAGATGATTTACACCGATTAACGAAGACTTATTTACATGGTCCGGTGTATGAATTAACGAACTATGAGATTTATATTTTTGAACGTATCTTACGAGGACAAATCAGTAAGCGGTCGGCAAGTATCTTTATGGAGAAGTCGGTTAGGTGGATCAATCCACGGTTACGGGCATTTCAAAATGAAGATTATCAGTTAGTAACTGATTGTAAATTATTTAGCTAGGGGCGATGGAGAATTGACAGAATTAACAGATGCACAAATTAAGGTGGCTGCTCAAGTGGGTATCGATGCTTATCGGAGCAAAGTTAAAAAGTATCAGAAATCGGCCTATGAACGAAAGCTACGAAATACCAAATTGATTTTGGAAAACTATCGGTACTTGGAAGATCATGTTAATGTTGGCTTGCCAAAGCTAAATACTGATGATCAGGCGGCGACTGCTGCTATTCCAAAGTGGGAGCTGAGTGTTTATGCGCTAATTGGGTATCAGTCACGTTCTAAGCTCATGATTCGATACATTGACTTGGTACTCAAGCAGTATGAAGAAGATTGCATTAACAGCGCTGATGAGTTACGTAAGCGCCGCTATCGTGAGATTAAAGCATTATTTTTAAATAAAAAGACAATTAATCGTGATCGCTGTGCTGAGCTATTTGGTGTAGACCATCGAACGATAAACCGTGATATACAAGCAGTTACGCATGATTTATCGATTTTGCTTTGGGGAGCCGATGCGATTAACGATATGAGTATGATGTCTTGAATGTGCCCCAAAAGCGCCGGATAGGCCTGTTATATTAGTATTATGCGATATGTGGATGAGTTGAGGACGATAAATGCTTAATTGAATTTGCAGATTGTAACCCCTTGTGCTTGTAAAAGTATATGTGGATCGCCGTGGACTAATTGGTTAAGTCGTGATGAGATGTAGGTTCAAATCCTGCCGGTGATATTTATGGCACAGAATAAGCCATTGATATGTTAGTTAAATAGCATGACTCTAAACTTGCTCTCGCTTAATAGCGAGAGTTTTTGTATAGTTATATTAGATATAAATTTGGAGGCAGTAAAAATGGCAACGATTTATTTTGCAAAAATGAACATCAATGAACAAATATACGATATCTATAAGGATTCTACGTTATTACCTAAATTGCTTACAACCATCTATGCAAATTTAAGCCCAAACACTTCAATATATGATGAGTTCGGCGGCAGAATTAAACTGTTCGACTTAGATAAAAACGAAGATAATACTACGATTGTTGGTAACATGGGGTACATTAAAGAAGGGGAACATTCTTCGTATGATCCTACGAAAGATACGGCGATTGATGTTGAGGATCCAAACAAGTTAGAATACTTGATTTTTTATTTTGATGTTCATCAAGAGATGTTTGCTTTTACAACAAGCCCTAAAATGCGTCAGAAATCAGTTCTTACTAATATGGCTAGACTGATAAAGAAAACTACCGGTGTCGGCGTAGAATTTATGTTGGAACCTAACGTTGATGAGTTAGATTCTAGAATTCGAGAGTTTGCAGTATTAAAGAAGTTAAAGGTTAAATTGGTACCACCAAATGGAGACAAGACTGCTTTTGCGAATATATATTCGTTGGATGCTGAGAAAGTTCAAAACAGTCGTGCAACGAAAATTGAGATGAACTATTCGACTCAGCAGGGGGATGGGCTTGATGAGAGTAGTGATCTCGTAAAAGATAATATTAAGGGTGTGAAATTAGGGTACTCTGAAGCAACTTTTCAAGGAAAAGATGCACACGGAGAAGACCTGACACTTGAGACCAGTGAGGACACTCCGTACAAGAAAAAGGTTCGGTCTAACGACAACAAGAATAGAACTGTGGTTTCCGAAAAAGCGAGAGCGGGTATTTTTGATATAGCTAAATATCGAACTAAATTAAGATTGAGAGCTAATAATAATGGCGGAGAAAATACAACACATAAGTGATGTAAAAGAACATGATAGATACTGGGATTTTTTAACTTCAACAAAAATTTACGTTGAAGTTTTTTGGAGTAAAGAAGCTGCAATTAGCATAGTTATATCAGGTATATTTGCTGGAATGTTAATTGTTAGTAATTATCCGGCACATACAACAGAATTTACAAGTGTCGCTAAAAGTGTATTAGAGATGATTATAAGTAGCGAGGTGGGGATTCTTGGATTCTTGATTGGGGGACTTGCTTTAATAGTTGGTAGTATAGGCTTAAAAGTGATTAAAAAAATAGACAGCCTCGGTGGATTTACGTCATTATTGGAAATCTTTTTTAGGTTTTACTTTGAAGGATCATTGTTAGCCCTAGAAATTGTTATTTCTTTCTTTAATTACATTTTAATTAGTTCTCGATTGCCAATTAATTGGGTGTTAAGTGGGTTCATGACGTTGCTAGTTGGCTATCTCTTTATTTATACTTTAATAGCCGGAACAATGCTAATGGGTTCATGTATTAGGTTAATGATTTTAAATTATGAATTCTCAGATGTAGATGGTGACTCTCAATCTGCAAAAGACGCTGAAAAATAATTAGAAAAGTCGGCTGTGTTTTAAAGCCGATTTTTGGAGCAAATAGTGATGAAAGAGGTGCAGGTGATATGTAATGAGCAAGTACGAAAAATGGCTGAAACCGGATGGCCTTGTCCGAATTAGAGGTTGGGCGCGTGATGGCCTTACAGATAAGCAGATTGCTTATAACATGGGAATAAGCCGCTCAACATTGAATGTATGGCGTAAACAATTTCCCGACCTTTCGGACACCATAAGTAAAGGCAAAGAAGTTGTTGATCGTGAAGTCGAGAACGCCTTATTGAAACGAGCTATGGGCACCAAAACAACTGATAAAATGTATCGCATGGTACATAAAGACGCTGACGTTCTGGAGATGGAACGCCGGCGTTTTAGTAACCAGTGGAAACTTGACCATCCGAAAGCATCGTTAAAAGAAGTTAAAGACGCTGCAATTGCTGGTGTACCAGAATATAAACGAATTCAGCAGACCGAAAACGTGCATGAGTTACCACCAGATGTTAATGCAGCCGCCTTTTGGCTTAAAAATAGGCGACCAGATGTCTGGCGTAATAGTCTTCGTTCTGATACAGAGCTTAATGATGCTCAGAAACGTAAGCTGCAAGCTGAAGCTGATATTGCTGAGGAAAAAGCCAAGAGTGCTAAGAGTAGTGGTAGTGATGTGGCAGAACAATTCGATAAGATGTTCACCAGATTGAAGGAGCCAATTGATAAATGACAACTTACGCTGAACTTAAATATACTAAGAAACAGTTGACGGTATATGATCAATTTAACCGTGATGATTGGTCGCTCATGATTAACAGTGGTGCTGTTGGCTCAGGGAAAACGGTTATCGATAATGACTTATTCTTACGAGAGCTGTTACGCATCGGCAAGGTTGCACAATCGATGAATAAGAAAGCCCAATACATTTTAGCTGGATTCTCTAGTAAGACGATTGCCAATAACGTGCTACAAGAAATTATGCAGGCTTACCCGATGTTGAACATCAAGTTTGATGTGCATGGGGCTTTTGAGTTGTTCGGTGTGCGTGTTGTCCAAGCTTATACCGGAACGATTGCTGGGATGGCATCGATTCGTGGGATGAACGCTTGGGGTGCTTATATCAATGAAATGTCACTGGCTAATGAGCAATCATTTACTGAAATCCGTAATCGGGTTCGGGGATTTGAGGGTGCACGAATCATTGGTGATACCAACCCGGATGTGCCAACACATTGGTTGAAACGTAAGTATATCGATAAAGCCAGTGATAAGAGTAAAGGTATTCTTTATAACCACTTTACGATGGATGATAATACTTTTTTACCCAAGAAATATATTCATGATATGAAGGCTCAAATGAGTGGTATGTTCTATGACCGCTCTGTTTTAGGACTATGGGTAGCTGGCGAAGGCTTAGTATACAGTGACTTTGATAAACAGCAGAATATCATTAGTCAAGTTGAATACGAGCGACGAACTAATGATAAGACTTTAACCTACTATGCTGGTGTTGACTGGGGATTTGAACATAAAGGCGTGATCGTTGTCTTAGCCGATGACGATGATGGTAATACTTATTTGATTCAAGAAACTACCAAACAACATCAACAGATTGATTACTGGATCGATGTTGCCCGAGCGATGCAGGCTAAATATGGCTATAATATGCCATTTTATTGTGATTCAGCGCGGCCTGAGTATGTGACGCGATTCCAAAACGAGCATTTCAATGCGTTTAATGCGTATAAGACACGATTGACAGGTGTTGAAGAACTGGCAGGTCTGATTAAGCAGCATCGGTTCCTAGTGATTAAAGAAGCCTTAGATAAGTTTTTAGACGAACTATATCAATATACATGGGATGAACGAACTGGTGAGCCAATCAAGCTTAACGATGATGTGATGGATGCAACACGCTATGCTCGAGCGACAAGAACCTGGCAGTTAGCGCACAATAATCAGGTTGACTTAAACGAACAAACAAGAATTTTAGAGCAGAATAACTTAATTATGGGCGATGATTCAGTGCCGTGGATGTGAGGTGATTAGATGGCTGAAACTAACGACTTAGTGGCTCATTATCGGTCGATTAATCCAGAGCCTAACAGTATTGCAATGCTAAATGGCAAACGTTTTGGTGACCGATATCAATTTCAAGCAAATCAACAGTACCAAATTCCAGCAGACACTTGGCGAGCACTAAAGCCGATGTCTGCTGATTTTATTGAGATGGTTCAATGGTATGTAAACGATCATTATACGAATCAATTACCGCGTATTTTAGAGCTAGAACGCTATTATCAAGCTGACAATAACATTCATTATTGGCTATCAAATAAACGGCGTGGCAAGGCTGATAAGCGTATTACGTCCGGTTTGCCACGGTACATTACCAATATTCGAGTCGGCTACGAGTTTGGTAATCCATTGACGTTTGGCTATTCTAACAAGGCCGATGATTCAGATACTGGTGACAATATTTTAACGGCACTGGCTGACTTTAATCGTGCAAATGATGAACCGTATCATGAGAAAGTTATGGGTAAGAATCTATGTAACACTGGCAGAGCGTATGAATTAATCTATTGTGCTAAGGATGATAATGCCCCACAAATTACGCCGATTGATCCTAGTCAGGCGTTCGTTGTTTGGTCCACCGATGTCAAACCAATTGAATTATTTGCAGTCCGTTACTTTGCTGTAAACGTAATGAATCAGGTCAATTATCAAATTGAAGTCTATACAAAAGACTCTATTTACAGTTATCAAGCTGAGGGTAATCCGGCTGCTGATTGGAAATTACAACAGCAGGTCGAACACAGCTTTGGCGATGTGCCATTGATTGAGTATGTGCTGAACGATGAACGTGTGGGCGTATGGGAGCCAAAGCTAGATGAGATTGATGAATATGATCAGTCGCTATCAGAAATGGCTAACAGTCAGGCAGATTTTAGTAATGCAATGCTGATGATTAATGGTGAAGTGCAAAATAATACTGGCAAGCTAGAACAAATGATTGGTCCAGATGGTAAGCCGCTGTATATCGATAATTTAAAGGGTGGTTATACTAGTAATCCTAAAGATAGCAGTGGCAAGACTAATCAGGTTGTCATGGTACAAAAGGTCTTAGATACGCATGCTAACGTATTGTATTTACGGCCCTACGTTTATGATCAACCTAATGGTTCTAAGTTGGTCAGTCAAACGACAGCGCAGTATTTAACAAAACAGCTTAGTGCGCAAGACTGGTCAACCTACATCAATCAATTGTTAGCTGATATTCATAAGGATACCAATACGCCAGATACGACCGATGCAAACTTTGCGGCGAATGCATCTGGCGTTGCAATGTCTTATAAGTTGTGGGGTGTTGATCAAGAACGTGACATCATGCAGTCATTGTATCAACGTGGTTTGATGCAACGTTTGAAACTGATTTGTCAGCAATGGTCGTTTGTTGAAGGTGTTGACGTGCAGGCGGACCAGTACAGTAACGTAACCGTTTCGTTTACACCTAATTTACCAAAGAATGATAGTGAAATTATGCAGAACATCAGTGCTGTGAAGGGTACCGGCGCTGTTTCGGATGAAACGATTCAAGAGATGGCGGAACAAGTTACTGGTATTCCAGCTGATCAAGAGCAACAACGGATGGCTGATCAAAAAGATGCGAATATGCAACGTGGCCAACAAGCATTCGGCAACTTACCGGGTATGAGTAGCGATGATAGTGAGGTGACTGATGATGGCGACGACGAAGCAACAGGAACTGAAACGGATCAAGCAGCTAGTGAAACAGGATCAACAGGACGGTAATCAACTTGCTAAATTCTATCGTGATGCATTAGTTATGATTTCAGCTCACTTAACAACGTTTTATAACAATTATGCGACTGAAACCGGATTGACATTAACACAGGTTGACCAAGAGGTTAGTCAGTGGGATTTAGAACAGTTCAAGTTGGCTGTTGATGCGATGGTCAATGATTCTAATCCAGACGATGCACTCGCTAAGCATTTAAAACTCGCTTATGCCCAAGCAACTATATCTAAGCGAAATATGTTAGGCGCGATGGTTAGCATCGGCCTAGCAGTTGCCAGTGATCAAGCTGATCAGTTTGGCCAGCAAGCGATTGAAACTAGCTATCGTAAAACGTATCAAGCTAGAACTGCTAAACCAGTGACAGATATCAAAGCAACAATAAAGCCATTAAAAGAGTATAAGAGCCGTATTTGGTTACATAATGACCAGATGGCAGGACGCGTTCAACAGGTCCTTTATCACGGCTTACAACGAGGCTTAAGCAAACAAGATTGGCAACAGCTGACCAAGTTTAAGTCCCCTAGTCAACCGCGTGAAAATGACAATTTAGCCAGTGAAGCAAACAAAGTGATTACGCAGGCGCAGACACTACTAAAGTCAGTTAAGGCCGATAGTGATAATCAGGCCACTTTGCATAGTTACAGCGCTTTGGGTGGACATGCTGTAGAAATGGTATTGCAACCGGGACACTGTGGTCCGTGTGAAGAATTGGCTAATGAAGGGCCATGGCTCATTGACGATGCACCACATCTTCCAGAAGATACACATCCCGGATGTCGATGCTCGTTTGTGATGGTCGATAATAATGGTCACATGGTGCGTTCCTTATATGATGATTTAAGTCTTGCTTAGGCAAGGCTTTTATTTTGCCCTTTTATTGCAAGCGGGCGTTAAAGAACAAGCAATTTAGCTATCGCGCTTTACCCGATTTAGTCCGTGTGACTTAAAACAAAGGAGTCTTTAATGATGAAAATGAAGTTGCAATATTTTGCTGATCCTGAACCGGATTCAGCGAACTCACAATCGACTGTTGCATCGGCGGCTACTAGTTCAGCGACATCGGCTGGTTCTGCTAAGTACACGCAGGAAGATGTTAATCGAATGATGGCAGCTAAGGCTAGTGAAGTCGAAGCGTCTCTAAATGGTGACTTACAAAAGCAAAAGGATGATTGGTTAGCCGAAGGGGAAAAGCGGGCCGGTATGAGTGCACAGGAAAAGGCCGAAGCGGCTATCCAAGACCAACGCGATGCCCTTAAAGCACAATCAGATCAATTGCAAGCACGGTTAGATGCAGCTGACAAGCGTGATGCGTTAGCGACGACCAAAGAAGCCTTGACGGATAAAAATATTCCAGCAGGCTTTGCTGAATTTGTGAGTGACACTAATGATGATGTGCGCAATGCCAATCTAATGAAGTTTAGTGAACTATTTGCATCGGCAGTGGCTAAAGCAGTCGATGAACGGGTTAAAGGAAAGACCAATCCACAAACCGGTTCAGCAACAGTATCACAGAATATGACGCAAGCTGACTTTTCAAAGCTAAGTCTTTCAGAACAAATGGCATTGGCGACTAAAGACCCTGAAGGCTATAAACAATACTCAAAACAATAGGAGGTAGCAGCATATGGCTACTATTAGCGGAAATGTAACTGATTTATCAGCTAACTTTGTTCCCCAGGTTTGGCTCGACTGGGTCTATGACCAAGTTACCCAAACCAACAACTTTTTTAAATCTGGCATCATCGCGCAAGACCCAATCCTAGGTAATCAACTTTTACAACCGGGTTTATATGTTACTGTGCCACATATGAATGCCATCGATACTAAGTTAAAGACACAAGTATGGAATAACAAGAATGACATTGTGACTCATGGCATGACGTCAGGTACCGAAAATGATGTCAAAATCTATGAAGACCAATCATTTGGTAATTCAGATTATGATGACTTGGTAACTGGTGCGCGGACACTTGATCAAATCACAGCACAATTTGCGACTTATTGGGGTGCCATCGATGAACAACGTTTGATTCAAGTATTGAATGCAGCCTTCTTAAATACTGACATTGCAACGGCTAAGTCATTTAATGTTGGGAAAGAAAAAGAATTCGCTGCGACCGACTTTACTCGGGCGATGGCACGAATGGGCGATGTTAATTCTGGAAAGCCAACTCAAATGGCAGTTAACTCAGGGACCTATAACTACATGTTGGAAAAGGACTTAATCGTCACGATTCAACCAAGTGTAGGTGCGACCCCAATCGAAACGTACAACGGGATGACTATCGTTCAAGATGACCAAATCACGTTGGATGCTAAAGGGACGACAGCTGCCTATATCTTTGGTAGTGGTGCCGTGAACTACTCAACAGCCACACCACAAAATGGGGTAACGGTTGATCGTGACAACTTGCAACAAGGTGGTATTTCAGCAATTACGCATAAGCGTGTCGTTACCACCCATGTCGCTGGGACGGCTGCAGATATGGCTATTGAATCTGACCCGACTAAGTGGAAGGATGACCTTGAAACTGGGACCAAAGCGCTATTTAAGCCGGTTGATGATGTTCGTAACATCCATGTTATCAAGTATGGATTTACGATTGATCCTGACTATGTCATTAAAGGTGTTAACTCAGAAGTCGCACCCGATGCATCGACTGCAGCAGCTAGTTCATCAACGACTCCTAGCAAGTAGGTGATTGGCCATGTCAGTTAGTGTAAGTGATGTTAAAGGCAGTATCAGTATTTTTCAGAACTTTACTGATGATGAGATTAACCAACAGCTAACGCTAGCAAATCAGCAAGCATTAAATGACGGCCTGATCGATGATTTATTGATTGCTGGGACGATTCAGTATGCACGGCATTTGCTTTATGTGGATTGGGCGATGAGTTATGGCGGCGTACAGTCAGCATCGACATTAGGCAACAGTCAGACTAACTTCAATTTGCTGATGAGTAATGACCCGTACTTGCTTCAATATAATGCCACCGTAGCTAGTTTTGGTAATGGCAGCAATATGGGAGCCGTGTGGACTGAATGAGCGATGACTTCAATAACATGCCGGCGATTTATGACCGATTTAAGCAACTTGAAAAAGACCGATTGACTATTGGTGTGCCGTGGACGGATCAGCATTTAAATATGATTGCGCTAGTGCAAGAGTATGGCAAGACTATCCGGCCAGTTAATCGGCAATGGTTGGCTTTACCGACACCAGAAGCACATGGTAAGCATCCAAAAGATTTTCCTAATCTGTTTTTCGTTTATCAGACACCTGAGAAAGCGTACTTAGCGATGAAAGATCCGGGTAAGTCAGTAGGCATTAAAACGATGTTTGTCCTGCGTAAAAGTGTTGTGATTCCGCCAAGGCCGTTTATTCGGAATACGTTTGATCATAGCCTCGATGCATGGACTGATTATGCTGGTGACTTAGGTTTCAATTTAATGATGGGTGATTTATCGGTCGATGGTTTCTACACTAAGCTGGGCGACCGAATAGTAGATGATTTAAAGAAAGCAATTAAGGCATTTGATAATCCTAAGAACGCGGCGTTAACAGTTGCCAATAAAGGATTTGATGATCCATTAATTCAAAGTGGTAAGTTAAGAGATTCAATTATGTGGATTAAAGAAAGGAATTGATAGACATGGCTCTTCAATTAGTAATCGTAGACGGAACAGTAGCAACACCAACAGTAAATGACATTAAATTTTATGGGGATAACAAGGTTGTTAAGATCACTGGTCGTGAACCTGGCGATGTGATCAAGGATGGTGAGTACAAGGTGGCTTTCTATAATGCTAGCTCAAAAGTATTCATTGGTCATTTTGTTGCTGTTCCCGGTTTTACTGTTTCTGGTGAAGTTGATCCAATCAATGTAACAGCTACGGCCACTGATGATGGCGCGACTGTTAGCCAAGGTGATGGTACAACTACAGATACCGCAGACACTGCTAAATAGTGGCCTTTCCTAATTTTGGTCAGTTTAGATTCATGTATGATCAGCTAGCCCAACCATTAACGATTCGTGTTCCAACTGGCAATCAGACACGTGATGAACGCGGATTGCCGGCTCCTGAATATCAACCAGATAATCATGTTAACGAACCGTTAGTCAGCAATGCAGATCCTAATTTGACCTATCACAATGCGGGTGGTGGTCAGATTGCAGTTGGCAACATGTATTGGGAATCTCAAACTGCTGGACAGCCATTGGGAACATTGGTGATTACTCAGCAAGGGCAAAAGTACAAAGTGATCAGCCACGGACTAGATGTTGCTGCCGGCTTGACCTACTACCAGGTTCAGGGGGTGGGACAAGATGAGTAAGTGGGATAACAATCTTTATAATCATTTAGTTGAAGCATTAATTAATCAGATTCATCAAGAAGAGCCGGACTTAGTGGTGACTGCCCAAAACGTAGTTGCACCTAATCCGGCTTTTCCATACGTTGAATATGATATCTATGACGATGGTAGTGGCCAAACGTTTGAGAATATGAATGATGAACCGGTGTTGGTCGGCATTCAAATGAAGGCCGTTTCTAACATTGAGAATGAAGCCAAGGCAATAGCTCATTGGCTATCAAAACTGTTTCGTGAACAGCAACCGGCCGCTGAATTGGCTCAATTAGGCATCGGTGTTAAACGAGCATCACCATTACCACCTACAGTTGATTTTTTGACTAGCGATTACATTTTTACATCAGGAACTGACCTACAGATCGAAATACTGGATGGCTTTCAGGATAATACCCAGCCCGGTCAAATTCAGGCCGTTAAACCTACTATTCAAATAAACAAGGGGGATTTAAAGCATGGTGAAAGTTAAACAAATGACCGATGTGCATATCATCGTTTCAATTCATCAATTGACTAGCGGTGCAGTGACACCGTTAGTTGCCATTGCGACTAAGAATACAGACGCTACCACGAAGGCAACCGTCTATAACTCACTCTATGATTTAACCAATGATTATGGTGAAGATACTGGAGTATATGACCAGGCAGAAGCAATGTTTGAAGCAGATAATTTCAAAGGACCAGTCGAGGTTATCGCTTATCCAAACACTGACGCTGCTGATCCATCAAGCGTTAAAGCTAGTGGTACCGCTAACGGCGGTACGGTTACAGCGAATGCGACACCAGGGATTGTGACCGGTTTAACTGAACATCTATACGATGGTTTCATCTACTTGGTCTTAGATAACGCCTCAGAAGATCAAATTGAAGCAGTTTCTGACTTTCTTTACGACAATCAACGGATCATGCTGGTAACTCAACCAAGTAGTGTTGCCAATTTACAAAAGTTACAAACACACGTTATTGGTTATCAAAAAGCTAAGGACTCACTTTGCAATACGGCCGCTTTAGTTGTAACAACCGCTGGCAATTATCGAGCCGCACAAGCAGCAGCCTATGCAGCCGCCAACTTACCAGTTGATTGGCAACATATTGGTAATCAAACGACCTTTGCACCAGATACCGACTTAACGATGGCTGACTATGATGCAATTGCAGCTGCTGGTGGGACAACCGTAGTCAACAAGGCCGGCGATTACATGTTGTTAAACGGGAAAGCATTAACGACTAATTACATCGACCAATTTGTGCACACTCAATTAGTTGTGGATCGATTCCAAAATGCATTACAAAAATACTTGAATCGGCATAAGTTCGTGACTTACGACGATGCACACATCAAGGAAATGACGCAAACGTTACAAACCACTGGTGATGATTTGGCAGCTTTAGGTGTGTTGTTCCCATTATCTGATGGGAATAGCGTTGATGTCACTAGTGTTTCTCGTGCTAACACGCCGAATGCCGATGTTGCATCGCGTACCTACAATGGCTTTGGCGTTGTGGCCCAAATCGCTGATGACATCGATACGGTCAACATGAAGTTAGACATTACTTTATAGAAGGAGGATGAACTTAAATGCCACAAACATCAAATGGGGTTAGCTACGACTTAATTGAAGCACGTTGGATGCACACTTATATTGGATTTCATGGTCAATCTTATGAATTAGGTGGGTTTCAAGATGGTGAAAAGGTTTCTTCAAAGCAAAACACGGCCACCCATACGCAACAAAAGACCTTTGAAGGCAACAACATGATTTTCCAATCAAACGATAAAGGTGGGACCTTCACGTTAACGATGGTGCCGGGGTCACATACCAACAACCTATTACATTATCTGTATCAACAATCAATTAATGCAGATGCTGGTGTTGATCCAACTTTCTCAATTACTTGTGCTAATGATCAAACTGGCCAAGTTACTAAAGGTGAAGGTTGTGTTATTCAACAAGAACCTGACGATCAACAAAATAGTGGTGCTTATACCTTGGCCTGGACAGTTCTGGCCTCAGAATATACGACTACGCGTAACGCCCCAGACATCAATTTAGATTAGAACACGTTTAAGCCCGGCTGTAATGGTCGGGCCTTTTTATTAGGAGGAAAAATAATGAGTGAAACTAAGCAAAATGTTGATTATTTAGCAGCTTTGAAGGAAGCCCGGCATGATGAAACTATCAAGTTTGAAGACCAAGATGGCAAGGAAACTAGTCGAAAGGCTACTTATGAAGATCCCGGCATCGGTAAGGCTTCGCAAATTATGGATTTAATGAATACTGGTGATGATGAAGGCGACTTTGGAAAAATGTTCCAAGACCTTATGAGTCAAGTGGTAATTGAACCACGTTGGAACTACGAAGAACTTGAAAAGGCTTTACCAGAATCGATGCATAAGAAGCAAGTGGCGGTTAAAAATAAGGCTGGCAAAGATATTAAAATTGAAATGGTTTGGCCTAGCTATCGGACGGCGCTACAAGTCACGATGATGTTAGAACGACCATCGGGTGCATCAAACATTCACGATACATTGGCTAAGCTTAACCGAGAAGTTTTCCGTCACAACGGTCAGCCAGTACAAATGGAATACTGGGAAGTCGGGCACGATGGCTATGGACTAGGTATGAAGGCATTTAGCGAAGCAACCAAGTATCTACGTGATGTGTTGGATTACAACGGTGTGCTGGATACGTTAACTACTGGACTTCGATTTCTGTCAAATACGGTACGATTCCAATAATTCCAAGTTCTTCAAAAAAGGAAAACTAAACGCTGAGCTAGTTAAGCAAACGACTGATCACGACTATGGCTTTATAGAACCCGCAATCTGGGGACTATATTCGCAACAGGCCATCAATAAGATGGGACAAGATGAGTTTATTAAGGCCCAATCATTAACTCAGAAATATAAAGGTGAGTTGGCAAAACTGCTGAAAGAGTCGGTGAAGGCCGGTGTGATTGAAGCGATTGCTGTTTTACTTGGTGAAGGAGGTGACAAGAAGTGACTGAAACAAAAGAAGTTCGGCATGCCGGTATTGGCATTCAGTTAAACATCGGCGGTATGGAAGAATTCCGACGGTTAAATGATGATATCGATAAACTACTCGGTAAATTTCGGGACCTCAAGGATATCGCTGGGAGTACTAAAGGACTATTTGCTGGTTTTGGCAATGCTAGTCAAAGCATCAATAAAGCAACAAGTTCCGTTAGTGAGGTTCATAAGATAACACGTGACCTTAAAATGGCTGCTGATAAAGCTAGTCAAGGCTTTAAAAGCATGAGTAGTGATATTAGTGAAACTAAGAGAGCCGCCAATGGTCTGCAGAAAGATGCTGATTTTAGTAGTCCGGTTGATAAGAGCACGCGTTCGGTTAAAGAAGCCTGTAGAGCGATGCATGAATCACAAGACAGCTTAAAGAAGTATAGTGATGCTATGACTCACTTACCTACCCAAAAGTTTACTGAGGTCCGCGATAAAATTGTTAACACTAAAAAGTCGGCTGATGATTCCGCGAATTCGATTAAAAAGGAAACTGATGAAACTAAGAAATCACAGTCTTCGCTTAGTAAGCTGCATGACACCATTAGGAACAGTTTCATCTTTACTACGGTTTCAAGTGGGCTTAGCTGGCTTACCAGTGAGATTAAAACCATCACTCAACAGGGTTATGCGTTAGCTGAGGGTGGCGAACAAATCCGTGACCAATGGAAAAACATTGGTCTAAATGATAAACAAGCTCACGGGATGACTGATCAAATTGCTGAGATTCGAGGCCAGTCTAATTTTGCAGGTTCAGCATTGGACGCGATGCAAAAGAAATTTTATGCGGCAACTGATAGTATTCCTAAAGCTAAAGAGTTGACTAACGAAATGGCCGCCTATGGTATGGCCGCCGGTAAATCTGGTGAGCAAATTCAACAGATTAGTATGGGTGTGGCTAAGCTGACTGGTTCAAAGAAAGTTTCAGCTGGCTTCTTTCAACGGTCATTCGGTCAAATGCCGGCACTACAAAAAGCCGTTGTCAAGGCTAGTGGCATGACCAATCAAGCCTTTAATAGCGCCTTACAGAACGGCAAAATTACTGGGAGTAAGTTACAAGGGTACCTATCGAAAGCTGCTAAGAATAGCAGTAAAGAGTGGTCAGCCTTTAGTAAAACAACGCGTGGTCAAATGGCAAGTATTAGTGGGACCTTCCAGAATTTAAAGGCCGTCTTTGCGGCACCGTTGGTTGGCGGTATTTCGCAAGCTATGGATACGATCGATAAAAAGAAAGGCGGCTTGGGCGATGTTAAGAAACAATTGCAAGACATCGCTAAAGCACTTGGTACCAAGATGGGAACCTATGTTGGCGATGCTATCAAATTCTTGGTTAAGAACCGCAAAGCTTTGGCTGAAATGGGTAGCGCGTTATTCAGTATCACTAAGAACCTTGGTTTAGGTGTTTGGAAGGCATTTGCTGGGACTGCAGCACTGCTATCTGGTCACGGTAAGGATTCAACTAAGAACCTTAAATCTACCGCTGACTGGCTGAAAGAAATTTCTAAACATGTAGGTGCTATCCAAACGATCGGTAAAACGATAGCTGGTATTTGGGCAACATCTAAGTTGATCAGCGGTTACACTGCTGGGAAGAATTTCTTAGGCTTTGGTGAAAAAGCGGGACTTATTCTTAAGCCTAAAGTTGATGGTGAGAAGGGCGAGAAAGAATTAACACGTTTTGCAAGTACTATTCGACATCCAATACAAAGAATTAAAGGTGATTTGAAATGGACCGCTGAAGTTGCAACAAAGGGAGCCAAGAAGATAGTTTCTGGTTTTTCAATATTTGCTAAAAAAGTAGGCGGTCCGATAAAAAGAGGATTGAGTTTTACTGCGCATGTAGCGACTAAGGCTGCAGTTAAATCATTAGGTCTACTAAAGAAGGCAGCATTAGGTGTTGGCAAAGGCTTTAGATCAATATTTACATTTGCAAAGAATAATCCGTCAATTGCGATTGTTACAGCTGTAGTTGCTATAATTACCGTTTTAGTTGAACTCTATAAGCACAACAAAAAGTTCCGCAACTTCGTCAATGGTCTACTGAAATGGGGCAAGAAGTTTGCTACCGGCATTGGCAAATGGTTTGGCCAAGCATATAAATCTGTGATTAAGATTATGGGTAAGCTAGTTTCTGGGGTCAATAAGCGTTGGGGAAGTCTTTGGCGAGACTTAGTTCGAGTGTTTAAGACAGAATGGTCTGCGTTTAAGTCCTTACTTCGGGTGTTTTACGATGTATTTACAGGTAGGTTTACTGACTTGAAAAAAGATATTCCAAAATTAGCAAGGAATATGTTTAAAGTAATCATCAGTATATTTAAAGGTGCTTATGATTATATCGATAATTTAACTGGTGGTCGGCTATCAAAAATTAATAATACATTTGCCGGTGCTTGGAAAGATATCGGCAAAGGCTGGAAGAGCTTCTGGAATGGTATTGATGACTGGTTTAGTAATCTATGGAAAGGCATCGTCAAGCATGTTCAAGATGGTATCAATAGCATTATCGATACGTTGAATGGTGGAATCAAGGGCATCGACTTTGTTATTAGCAAGTTTGGTGGTTCCGATAAAGCTATTGGCACGATTAACCATGTTCATTTGGCAACTGGTACTGGTGTATTTGGTAACCAACGCCGCGCAATTACTCGTCCTACAATGGCGATGCTTAATGATGGTCATGATAGTCCAGAAACGGGCAATCGTGAAATGCTAATTCATCCGAATGGTCTATCAGAATTGATTAAGGGTACTAACGTCATGCGGATGTTGGAACCAGGCGCCGAGGTTCTAAATGCCTCCGAGGCTCGCCAGATGATGGGTGTAGATCATTTTGCTAATGGTACTGGATTCCTGAGTGGTATTTGGAAAGGAACAAAGAATATTGCAACTGGTGCGTGGGATGGTGCTAAGAGTTTAGGTGCAAGCATTGCATCAACCGCTAAAGGTGTAGCCAAAGCAACCATTGGCACTTTTAACACTGTCAAAAAGATTATTAGTAATCCAACGAAGTATTTGAATAACATGCTGACCAAGCCAAAGGGCAGCGGTGAGATTTTAAGTTCATTTGCTTCTGGCATGTATGGTGGTATGAAGAAACAAGCCAAGCAATGGTGGTCATCATTATGGGGTATGGTTAACCTAGATGGTGGTGGCAGCCAAGGCTCAGGTTCGCGTGGCGCTTTCTTAGATGAAGCCATTAAGCTTGGTCATGCTGCTAGAGGTTATAGCGAGAGTGCTGGGCGGTTAGGACCTGAATACTATGACTGTTCTGGTTTGGTTTACACGGCATTGAAGCATTTAGGTGTTCATGTTGGTGGCGGTTCTACTACCGGACCTGAATATCAATTTACTAGTCCAGTTTCTTGGTCTAAGGCTCGTCCTGGGGACTTAGCATTCTGGGGTTCTGGCGGATCTGAACACGTTGGGATTGTTTCCAATACCAGTGGTAGTGGTCGGATGTATAACGCCGAAAATCCAACTGATGGGATTAAATATGGCCCTATCAAAGGCTTTATGAGTGGCTTCGCTGGACTACGGCGGATTAGTCAATTGCATGATGATGATACCAAAGGTAGTTCTAAAAAATCTACCACGGCTGGTTCAATCAACAAAAATATGAAGAAGCAGGTAGGTAGTGGTTTCTTTAGTTTTATGGATAAACTAGCCAGCATGTTTGGTGTTGACAATTCAGGCGGTGGGCCTAATGCCAAGCCAAGCGGTGATCATATGCACTGGTTGAAGCAAGCTGGCATTCCAAAGTCTGAGTATGACATGTATAACTACATCATTAGTCATGAATCCGGTTGGAATCCGCATGCTACTAATAGCGGTTCTGGCGCTTATGGGTTACCACAATCGTTACCAGGATCAAAGATGGCAAGTGCTGGTTCTGATTGGAAAACTAATCCGATTACGCAGTTAAAGTGGATGAAAGACTATGTAACGCATGGCAACTATCACAGCATCAATCAAGCATATGCTCATTGGCAAGCCAATCATTGGTACGCCAAGGGTGGCGATGTGCCGGCTGATCAACTGTCAGTAGTTGGTGAAAAAGGCTGGGAGCTATTCAAGCCTAAATCCGGCGGTCATGTCTTTGATCATGAGACTTCTAAGAAGATCCTATCTCGTGGTAGCCAAAAGATTGATATTCATGGCGCTACGATTCAAATGACAGTTACTGGTAATGCTGATGCGAATACGGTTTCAAAACTGCAATCAGTAATGAATGATTCAAACGATGCCTTAGTTGAAAAGATTCGTGAAACTTTGGGCTTAAATGATGATGGAGGGTTGATTGTTTAATGACGACTAAGAAGAAAAAGATTGTAACTAAAGGTAAGAGCACAGCATATCTTAAAAAGCATTCTGATTCGGCGAAAGCCGTTGTTAAAACAGATGCCCAAAAGATTACTAAAGCTAAAGGTGTGATCACGTCAGCCGAGAAGAAGATTGATACTTCTGAGGATTTGTTGAACAAAGCTAATGGATACCGTGATCAGAGTGCGGCCTACAAAGCATTAACGAAACAAATCGAAACAGCTCAATCTAAGATGAAGACAACTAAAAGTAAGAAAGAACGTGAACAATGTGCTAAGAAAATTAAAAGCCTTACCACGCAACGGGCCGCAGTAGCGGCTACTATGCGTAAGATTGCTAATAGTGCCGGTTATACCAAAGCGATGAGTCAAAAAGTTCGTGCAGATACGGTGATTAGTAATACCAAGCAAGCTATTAGTGATCTAAAGGCCAAGAAGGTCAAAGATACTAAGAATTATACGACTTATAAAACGGCTTATAATAAAAAGGTTTTGGAAGCCAAGCAAAAACTGCAGCGAGATAATGGCGTTAAAATTCAAAATAAGATTAAAGCGGCCAGAAAGTCAAAAGGTCTTAAAAATGGCTTTTCAACAGCTATTTATCGTGCTGACAGAAAAACTAGCCGTGTTTTCCTATTTGGTGAGGCTTCACCTAATGAAACGGATGAACAGGACTTGCCGACACATCCAGTTGATAAGTCTGACCCACGGATTAACTACGGATCGCGGAATAGTAAGCAGCTAAGTGGAACGTATTACTTGCACGGCAGTTCTTTTAGCAAATTGGATGCACAGTTCGTTATTCTACAAGGTTGGGCTAGAAAAAATGTTGAAGTGGTTGTGCGGGGATTCTCTAAGTGGAATCATGCCTATTTAGCCAGTGTCAGCAAGACTATGGATGAGCCTTACAAAGACACCTTAGCCATCCAACTAACCTTACAGTACGCCGAGAAAGCCCATATTAAGTATGCTAAGAAGTCTAAGAAGAAATCTAAGGCTAGTGCTAGTAAGAAAAAAGGGTCTAGTAAATCGACTAAAAAGTACGTCACAGTTAAAGCTGGCATGACTTACTGGGGGATTGCACAGAAGTACAATGTGTCAGTGTCTAGTCTTGAAAAGATGAATAAGTGGCCCGCACGAGTAATTCCGGTGGGTGTGAAAGTGAGGTATGTCTGATGAGTGTTCATGACACGATTGAAGTCGATGCTGATGACTTTCCTTATACGCAATCCGTAGACCTTAGTGATGGGGTCTTTTTGTTTACCTTTCAATGGAACGAAACTGACCAGCATTTTACTGTCGATGTTGCTGATGCCGAAGGTAATGACATTCGTAAAGGCGAAGTCTTAATTCTGAATCAGGCGTTATGGCGTGGCATTAATGATGATGCACTGCCGACTGATACGATTATTCCGATGGATGAGTCCGGTAATGAAACTCAGATTGATCCGGGCAACCTAGGCGATACGGTGCAACTTTGCATTGATGACATTGTGGTTTAGAGGTGAAGCCAATTGAAAGAGAAGATTAGTAGTAAGGGCTATTACTGGGGATATAAAACAGTAGTGACTATCACCCATAGCGGCAATAAGCTGACTTTATCAACGGCTGACAATACTGATATCGATTATGAAGTCAATTCGACCGATGGCGGTAGCCCAGCTAGTAATACGGTGACCTTTTATAACATTGCTAAGAGTCATCAATCTAAGATTCATAAAGGTGATCATATTGTGATTAAGTCTGGTCCGAGTGATCTTTATGGCGTATTGAGTGAAGGCAATATCACAAATATCACCCCAGAAACGCTTGATAGTGCTGATAAAAGTTTTCAGGTCACCTTTACCGAGGGTATTGATTATTCTAAAGATAAGCGACTGTATAGCAAATTTAATGGTTCCAAAATGGTTAAGAAGACGGTAACTGCTGGTAAAACTAAAGTTACTTATACCAAGCGACAGGTCAAGAAGGTTAATATTGCGTTTAAAAAGGGCGTTAAAGCCAAACAGATTATTGATCGGATTAAACGTGATGCCAAGATTGAAATCTCAGTTTGTCGATTGAAGAAAAACAAGGTTTACAAGAAGGGCTATACACTCTCCAGTAAGCCGTTAACAGCCATTAAAGCTATTGCTAAGGACTGTGGAAGCAAAGTCTACTATCGACAAGGTAAGCTGGTAATTGATGATAATGCTAAGCCTAATCCATACAATGAGCATCTTTACTTGGATATGAAGAACGGCTTAACAGCGGAACCAACAGCCGATGAAAGTGATGGCGGTAGTAAGACGTATACGCTAGCTTGCTTTGATGATCCGCGGTTAAGTGCTGGCTCAGCAGTATATGTTAAGGCCACGAATATTTCTGGTTTGAAACGAGTCAAAAGTGTCAATCATAAACATGATAAGAGCACTTATGAGATGGAGGTGGTGGTGTATGCCTAAGAAGGTTTCGGATCCCAAAAACAAGTTATCCGATTTTTTAACTGAGGAACTAATTCCGATGATTCAGGCCGCCATCAATTGCCATATTGTTGGTCGGGTAATTAGTTATGATAAAAGCCGCCATGTTTGTGATGTGCAACCGTTACCGCTACAGTCTGATAAAGATAAGCGAGCGGCATTAACGGAATGTGTAGTGCCAGCAAGTATCTGGCAGACGGATGAAGCGATGGTTGCATTGAAAGCGCCAGACTATAAGAAGATGAAGGTTGGTTCAGTTGTCTGGATTGGATATTGTGATCGTGAGATGGATAACTGGACTGGCAGCAGTAATTACCAATTGGAAAGTAAACGAATGCATAGTTTGCAAGATCCAGTTGTTGAGGCGGTGGTTAAACCATGATGGCGTTAGCTTTAGATAGCACCGGTGATATTGACTTTGATGCCAACACCGGTGTTTTTAATACAGTCAATGATAATGATGAAATCGTCCAACATTTGAATTTGCTACTTGGTATAAATTTAGGTGAATTAGCGTGGAATGATGATATTGGATTGGATCAAAACGATGTCATGATTAATGGTGATAACGAAAGTGTAGTGCAATCGATTTTAGACGATTATTTGCAAACACAACTAGGCGAGAGCTATGAAGGTATCGAGATTACTGATTTCAGTATCGATCGTGAGCAGCGACTCTCAGCTTTAAGTGCCACGATAACGATGGACGGTGAAGCTTATAATGCGACGATGGCTTTAGATAATACAGCTGACGATGAAGGAGATGATGATAGTGCCACTAACGACTAAAGGCTATGATCGGCCAGAACTAGATGATTTACGGGAAGACATCAACGCTTTATTCGTAAAATACTTTGGTGATGGTGTAGATATGGACGATGCCGAAACGACAGGCTTACTAGCAGGAACGTTGTCAGATATCAGTGAGCAAGTTGAAGAGTTAGCTCAGGGTATTTATAATGCGATGTTTGTCTTGAAAAGTAATGGCGCTAATCTTGATGATTTAGCGGCTGAGGAAGATGTTTACCGTAAGCCAGCCACGTATGCTGTTGTTGATTTACAAATTGATGGTTACGTTGATCAGGATTCACCAACAATTATTCCAGAAGGCACACAGTTTTCAACACCTGATGGTCAAATCTTTGCGACTGCTAAAGATATTACACTTAGCAAGCAGGCAACCTATGTGGATTCTGGCGGCATTACCCAACCATTGGTAGATGAAGACGGTAATCCACTAGGACGAGCTACAGTGCAAGCTAATGCGCTGGAGAGTGGTACTGAAAGCAATGTCATGTTGAATATGATTGTGAATGCTGAAGAATCCGTTGATGGTTTTAAGCAAGTCACCAATTTACAAGCGGCCACTGGTGGCGGTGATCCTGAAACTGATGATGCGTTACGATTACGGGTACTGGCTAATCGTGAAAGCAAGCCAAACAGTACGGTTAGCGGGATTGAGACGGCGATTAAAAATGTCATTGGTGTCCAAGACGTGCGGCTGGTCAATAATCAGACGATGACAACGGATAGCTATGGTAATCCAGCTAAGTCATTGCATTTGTACGTCATCGGTGGTGATGATGCGACGATTGCACAGACGTACTTCGATCACTTACCACCAGTAACAAACACAATCGGCAGTGTGATGGGTGCTGTCACGGATATTGGCGGGAGTGAGTATATTGTGAGGTTTGACCGAGCAGAGACGGTGCCAATTTATATTACGGCAGATTTAACTGTTGATGAGACACAGTTTGATACTGATAATGGCCCCGTTCAAATTAAGCAAGCAATTATGAACTATTTTGACACCTTAAAGATGGGTGGCAAGGTACTGTATTCTAAGCTATTTGGTCCCGTGTACGCACCGGTCGGAGTCAATGATGCCACGATTAAGATTGGTACGACAGCGGATGCTTTAAGTTCACAAGACGTCACGATCAATGCGTTTCAATTAGCAGTCGTGGCAGCTAATAATATTACGATTAATGTTACAGATTGAAGGTGATGGTATGTATCAAACTGAAAGTGATATCAGTGACCAGACGATGCGTGAACATGTTTTAGGTAGTTTTCCAGCTTATATGAATCAGGAAGACGATTCAAACAATCAACGCATACTTAATATCATTGCGGACATGTTTATTCAGCATAAAAATAACTTGCTAAGTATTTCAAAGCAACGTTTATTATCAACTTGTTCGGGCCAGTCTTTGACCGATTTAGCAGCCGATTATGGGATTAACCGGCTAGATGATGACGATGACTTTTTACGCTTCGAGATTCGTTTCCAGATGATGAAGAATCGAACTGGTATTACGACTAATGATGTTAAGCAGTTGATAGCAACATTACTGAATGTCACGGTCAATACGTTTGATATTGTTGGCACGGATAATCCAGAAGAAATTGAGATTATTAATATTCCGTTCTCATGGAATAGCGGAGATAAAGCCGATGTTAAGCGGACCATTTTAACTAATGCGATTCAGTCAATGCTGCCGCCTGAATATAATTTGAAAGATTTGAAGTACAGTATCGAAAGCCCTAGTCAGCTATATGTTGGCGTATTAGCTAAGACATCAGCTCAAGTAACAGTAAAGGAGATGGCCTAATGGCAACGATGAATGTAGGTATTTTGACAACGGCTGGTAAAACATTGCTCGACCGTGTTGAAAGTGGTCAAACAAAGATTACTTATTCCAAAATGGTATTTTCTAGCATGGATAGCAGTAGTTTCAGCGATGCACAACTACTAAGCTTAACTTTAATCACACCGCAAGAGGTCGTTATTAATTCACCACAGGCGATGCTTGACCGCAATAATGGTGAAACGAAGATTCGCGGTAATGGTGATAACTCGGCTTTAAGCTCGGGCGTTTATATCAAGACATACGGTGTTTATGCCAAAGATGATGATGGTAATGAAATTCTATACGGATTGACAGTATCTGATCACCCGAACTACCTGGCACCATTTGATGGCCTAACACCACAGGCGGTCACTTACACTTATAAAACAACTATCAGTCGGACGGATCAAGTGAACTTCACTAATTCGGCCGATATTTATTTGACTGATCAAGATTTAAAAGATGCTGTGTCAGTGCTAGTAACTGAAACTGACTTTACGGCGGCGATTAACGCTAAGCAGGACAAGCTAAACTATACGGCCGCTGATGATTCCAAAGTCGTCCACCTATCTGGAGCAAACAACTTTGACACTGTTCCAACGGTTAATAATAATCCGCTACTACTAGCAAGCAGTTTACCGTCTGACTTAGCACGAACGGGTCAAGACCAAGAGTTCACCGGCAAAAATACTTTTGATGTAGCACCAATTGATAAAACTACTGGTAACCCTTATATCACAAAAGATGGGGTACCTGCTGTTCCATCAACGCTTGCCGATACAACGAAGCCAGCAAACTTTACTGATGGACTTCAAAAAAGTGGTAAAGATGTTGCCACAACCGCAGATGTTACAACCGCTATCAGCACCGCGAATAGTGCTTTATCGGCCATCAATGGTTTGAAAGCAGGGACGAATGCCGATGGTGCTGATCTTAATAACTACAACTACAACACATTTGGTAATTATTACTCCAGCACAGCAGTTACTAATGGCCCGTTTGGTACTGAAGCCTATGTGGCATGGTCAGTATTTCCAACGGACAATACAATTATTCAAGTCGCGTGTAAACAAGATGGTAGAACTGCAACAAGAATGTACTGGAATGGTTCAGGGTGGGGTGCTTGGACGTTACATCAAGTATTTCTTCAAGCGTCTAGTGAAGCTGATGCAATTGCCAAGTCTAAAGCAGATAGCAATAATTTGTATTACACAGTCGAATAATAGGAGGTAGAAATATGGCAATATTCGTAAATGGAAAAGCAATACATCCGTATATAAATGGTAAAAGAATAGCGACTATTTATCGCGGGGGGGGGTAATCTATCGTGATTACGTAAAACCTGGAACAATATTGTGGAACGGGAACGCGTATTATACGTCAGATACGAACATTACACTTAACCAACCGATTAGTAAGCTTAAAACAGGTATTGTAATTAATGCGACGAATTATGATAATGTTTGGTGGCAGTTCACTGCTGGGGCAGATGATCCTAATCACCCGACTAAATATCATTCAGCACCATCACCGGCATTAAGCACACCTATTCACCAACAAATTCCATTTAAATCTATGGCAAATGGCGCAACGTATGATCTGCTGGTAGGTGCTTCCTACAACAAGTTTTATATTCGTTTTACAAAGGTTAACGATACAACTATTAAGGTAGGCTACTCGCCTTTAGCAACTTCAACGGGTCATGGCTTAGGTGGAACAACGTATTACGATACAAGTGCGGCTTATCCTTATGATGGTGAAGTTGATTCATTAATTATCGCGTCAATTACGGCCTACTAGTGTTAATTGCCTGCTAGTTGGTTCGGTTGGATTGGAGCAACAGCATGGCAATCTATATAAATGGCAAATCTATACACCCATTTATTAATGGCAAACGTATTGGAACGATTTATAGAGGCGGCAGTAAGGTTTATCAGGACTATGTCCCAGTCGGAACACTATTAGCAACAAACACTGATAATAATGTAACTGGTGATGACTTAATATTAAATTTTAGCGATAAAATTAGTCGAGCAAAGAATGGGATAACGATAACGTATACAAAATATTATGAATATCAGCAGGGTGGGCTCCCACAGTTTTCAGATTATGGAACGGGTCAAGGAAATATCCCTAAGAGTCAATTGGTAGTTGGAAAAACGGTTGTTTTACCAGTCAGTCCTTCCTTCGGTGGTTCATCCGGATTGTCTATCAAGATAGTGAGTGAAAAAAGTTTGCAGATTCCACATTTATTAATAAATGGTCCGTACAATGATGGATATTATCTATTTATGGGCAAAGTAGTAACTTACTAAGAAAGGATGAAAACATGAATAATCTAAAATTGAATAGGTCGTTGCTCATGTCTGGTCTAGAAACGATTATGATTGGTGCCTACTTTGTAGCCAACTCATTTCGTTTTGCACGCCCGGACTTTTTTAATACGGTGGCAAGTCATATTGGCGACCCACCATTCGCTACAATTGCAATTATCTTAGGCACGATTACGGTGATTGTAGCTGTTTATAATATTCGCCCATTGATTAGCTGGTGCTTTGTCGTTCTCACGTTTGTGTGGATCGTCTATGCGCTGGCTTTTTTGATCCAAAATATTGAGTTATTGGGACACCCATTTGCACGGTTTGATTGTTGGTTGATGTTTGCTGTGGCTGGGCGGCTAATTTTTGATGCGTGGGCTGGTGATACCGAATGAACTCAGGATTAATTCAAACGTTGCTAACGGTTGGCGGCGGTGTGATTGGCGGCATCATCACTTATTTTGGAACTAAAACAAAAGCAAATTCCGATACGGAATCGGTCTACGCGCACTCAATGCCAGATATGATTGCTAAAGTTCAAGAACTACTTGAACAGCTAGAATCAAAGAACGGAAAAATTGCGGAATTGACATCACAGGTTGAAGACCAATCACATACGATTGATGCTTTAACCAAACAAGTTGGCTTGATGCAAGACAAAATTGATAAATTAACGGGGGACAAACAAAATGATGAAATTAGTAAATGATGTATTTAGTTGGTTAGTAAATGGCGGGGCAACGGTGATCGCAGTAATCGGTGGCACGATTGCGGTTAAGGCATGGCCATTAGTCCATAAAATTCTTGATAACAAAGAGGCGATCACTAAGAGTGCCAAGACTAAGCAACATTATGAACAGCTTGAACAATGGGCGGGGACGGCAGTGGCTGCAGTCTCAGTTAACTTAGATGCCATGGGTTCCGATAAGAAAAAAGAAGCCGTACGTATCGTTAACCGTCAACTTGCCGATCATAAAATCGATATTGATATCGAGAATGTAGCTAATGTTGTGGAAGCGGCCTATCAAAGTTTCAAACTAACACAGCCGGCTAGTGATACTAAAGTGGCCGCGCCAGCAGAGACGATCAACGCTGCTGCCGTAAAAGAATAGGAGATGATCCTGTGCCAGAATTTAATGATGTGGCTGTCTATCAGCCTACCACTCAGGCGTATTTTAAGAAGCTAAAGAGCTACGGTAGTAGTGGAGTCCTAGTAAAGCTCACTCAGGGCAGTGCTAGCGGTACCGCCTATGTCAATATTAGTGCAAAGTCGCAATTAGCCAGTGCACGAGCTGTTGGCTTGCCAGTTGGCGCCTACCATTATCTTACTTGCAACTCTTCACGATATGGCGCTGGTGATCCTGTGGCTGAGGCTCAATGGTTTGTGAAGCATTTAAAGTCTCATGGCATCAAGGAAACGGAGCCAGTTATTGTTGACGTTGAAGATGGATCGCTGATGACCAATCCGACCAAAGACGTTAAAGCCTTTGTGTCCTATGTGGAATCACAAGGATATAAAAACGTTTGGGTCTATACAATGGGCAGTTGGTTCGGAAATCGTTTATCTACTAGCCTTACTAAACGATGGTGGATTGCCTGGTATGGCATCTCTAAGCTGCCTATTAGTGCTAAAGCATGGCAATACACCGATAATTGGAAGCGGATTGGCGTTGATGGTAGCATCGACTATAATGGCGTAATGTTTAAGTATGATGATGGAAAAGTAACCACTAAAACTAAAAAAGCTTCCTATTATGGTTGGAATCCTAAGTTAGTTCAGGCTTTGACACCAATCGGTATCTATAAAGATGTTGAGTTTAAGCACCGGGTCCGATATTTCAAAGCTGGTACTCAGTTTAAAATTAAATCAGTTGCTAAAAGTAAAGCTGGAACACCACGTTTAGTCACGGAGTCCGGCTTTTATATTACCGCCAATAGGACAAACGTTCGGAACTGGTACTATGTGACCAATCCGAAATCTGTGACGATTATCAAGTCAACTTATCTGTATAAGGATAAGGGCCGTACAAAGAGAGTTCGTAAGTACGGAAAGGGCACAGTATTCACGATTACTGGCGTTATTCGTTGGGGTGACATCTGGCTGCTTAAAACCGAGTCTGGATTTTATCTCACTGCCAATAAAGATTATGTAAGAATTAATAGCTAAACTTAATCCCCGTACTAGTCACTTTTGACTGGTATGGGGATTTTTTTGTATCTTAATCTTTGAATAAAACGATGCGGATATGCATCAAAATGGATTGCTTTTGCATACGATGATTAGAGCAAATCAACAACTTTTTCAAAAGTGAAAGTAAGTCTTAGCTAAAATAATATCGTTAAAAATTTTTCTCTGAAAAAAGGTACAAAAAAGGTACAAGCACATAAAAAAATGACTCTACCGCTTAGTAGCAGTAGGGCCAAAGAGTTAGGTTTAAGTACAATATGGGGGATTGTACTTACTTGTCCATCCACTTTGGGGGAGTAAAATGAACAAGTGTATAATTATTAGGTACAAGGGTATAGTATTACATAATTGTGAAGATTTTGTGAAGATTAGGCCTAAAACGGAAAAAAGTTGGTTTTATTTTTAAAAAAGTATACAAATTATTTATATTAATAGATTAATTATTAAATAATAATCATCCTAAATCTAATCTATCATGGTTTGAATGGTTAATACATAAAAATATTACTTTTTAAGCTTCACTTGTTGACTTTCACTGGTAAAATCTTGATACTTGAGATAAGTTAAGCAGAGAAGTGGGGGTTAACCATGAAAAAAGAATGGATCGCAACGTTAGGGTTAGTCGTTGGTCTAAGCAGTAGCATTATGATAGCGCAACCAATGACGGGGCACGCTAGCACGACGACTTTATCGGATACGATTGCACCACGGGTGAAGTCTAGCAGTAGCAAGACGAAGGTTAGTAAGAGCAAAACGGAAGTTATTGATATCGTTTTAAAGCCACGTAACAGCAGTGCTTTGAGTAAGTACAGCTATGCCACGGTCAATCCAAAGTCAGCTAGTTACCACAAATATTTGACACCGGCTGAATTTGGTAAGCAATATGGTCAATCAACTAAGACACTCAACACAATCAAAGCGTATTTGAAGAAGCACAATTTAAGCTATAAAGTTTACGGTGGTAACTTGGTAATTCGAGCGACCGGGAAAGTTAGCAACATTAATAAAGCTTTTGGCGTCACGTTAGTCAAAGTTAAGGTCAAAGGGAAAACTTACCAGACACATACGCAGCAAGCCAAAGTGCCAAGTAGCTTTAAAGGCAAGATCAATGCCGTGCTCGGGTTATCCAGTTATGGTAAATACAAATCAAATTTAACGACGGCACATTCATCAAAAGGTCAACTTAGCGTTGATCAAACGACGCAACCGCAAAAATTTGCCAATCAATATAAGTTGGATAAATTATACGAACAAGGTTTGACTGGGAAAGGCCAACGCATCGCGATTTTATCGTTTGCCAACTTCCATCCAGCTGATGCGGCGTATTATTGGAAAAAAGAAGGTATTCCGGGGTCTCAAAGTAATATTACCCGGTACAACATCGATGGTGGTTCTAGTTGGACTGGTTATAATGAAACGACATTGGATGTTGAACAAGCTGGTGCGGTGGCACCGGATGCCAAATTAGATGTTTATTTAGCCCCACAAACGGATACTGGGATGATCAATGCCCTGGCAACGATTGTGGCTAAGAATAACGCCTCGCAATTGACAACGAGTTGGGGTCAAAGTGAAGGCACCTTGCTATCAGCGATTAGTCAAGGTGCCGAGACGAGTGCTTATGCTAAAGCCTTCAATACGATTTTCCAACAGGCTGCGGTTCAAGGTATCTCAACATTTGCGGCTACCGGTGATAATGGTGCTTACGATAGTATTTTAGATAATGCCGGTAGTTATCGGACTGATAAAACGGTTGATTTTCCAGCGGATTCTGCTTATGTGACGGCATTAGGTGGGACGACGTTACCATTTACGTCAAGTTATACGTTAGGTTCAACGAAAGTTAAAGTTGACGTGAAAACCGAACGGGCTTGGGGATCAGATTACCTCTATAATCGCTTTGATAAGAGTTACTATTCAAGTTACCAAGACCGCATGGATGATTACTTCTCCGGTGGCGGTGGGGGCTTTAGTCGTTTGAATAAAACGACGCCGGCTTTCCAACGGACGTTGATCGGTGACGGGGTCAATACGTTTGCGGCTGTCAACTTATGGCAACTTAGCAACAGTAGTTTGACCCGGACTAGTAAGACGACTTACACCACTGGGACAGGGACTGGTCGGAACGTGCCTGATTTAGCATTTAATGCGGATCCAAATACAGGTTATGACTTATATTTGAGTTCAGCTAAGACGGTTGGCAAGTCACCTAAATGGTATGTCTCTGGTGGGACGAGCGTGGTGGCACCACAAGTCGCCGCTGCTAATGCAGTCATGAATAGTGGATTAAGCAGCCGTATCGGTTACTGGAATCCACAAATTTATCGGTTAGCTAAGACGTCATCATCGCCATTTACACCATTGACATCTAAGACGGATAACACGAACTTGTATTACACCGGTCAACCTGGCAAGCGCTACAATCAAGCCACTGGGTTAGGTACCGCTAATTTCAAGACATTATTTGAACAATTGAAATAACTTAAACATAAACGGTCGTCCAATTGGGCGACCGCTTTTTTGTCGGCAAAATCTGCGTGGGTAAACGGGTGTATCTTGAAAATAGTTGCGCTAAAATGAAAGCGAGGACATGAAGAGGTGAAAGCGATGCAGATCGTTGATCGAGGCTTGAGCTGGTTATGGCGATTAGGCTTGATGGCCATGCTGGCACTAGGTGTGATGTTGCCACCAATGTTATTACAATTAATTAACGAATTAGTGGCCCAATTTTACGAATGGCCCTGGCAATTGGGGCTCGTATTAGCGTATTTAGCGACTTTTGTCGTTGTAAGTTATGTGGCTTATCGCATCTATCGCCACTATACCGGTAACTGGCATTGGCCTAGTTTAACGAAACGTGACTTTTGGCTCGTCTTAGGCAGCTATATGGTCATCTTGATGTTAGAAAGTGGCTTTCAGTTATTAAACCGGTTATTTTACCAGCAAACTGAAACACAAAATAATGCGGCGATTGAAGCCTTGATGACTGGGAGTACCTTGGCGTTGTGGCTGCAAGCATTGAGTGCGGTGTTTTTAACGCCTATCATGGAAGAACTGGTTTTTCGCGGGGTATTAATGAATCTGTTTTTTAAACACGATTGGTTAAATGTGCTATTGAGCGGGGTGGTATTTGGCAGTTTACATACGACTAATACCTTACCGAGTTTTTTAATTTACTTCACCATGGGACTGATTTTAGCTGGTGTTTATCATTGGTCGGGCAAGTTGTTAGCACCAATGTTGTTGCACTTTTTGATTAATGCAGGGGCGATGAGTGTGATTTTGACCACGATGTTGACCTAAAAAAAAGGACGCAACAGCGTCCTTTTTGGTCTGATTAGAAATCAGGACCGTCGTAGTCAATTTTTTTTGGATTGGCGTTTTTAATGCGGTCGGCAGCAAAGTTGACCGTATCACGAGTCTCTTGATAGGTCTTTTCGTCCATGCCTAACAGATCCATGCACGTATTGACGTGCGCGAAAATTTCAGGTTTTGCATCGATTGCTTTTTGTGAAAGCGAGATATTGACTTGCCGTTCGTCATTTTCATCACGTTTACGTTCAACCCAACCCTGGGTCTGCATCCGCTTAAGTAGTGGTGTCAAGGTCCCACTGTCGAGATTGACGTGTGAGCCGAGTTCGCGGACAGTCATTGGACTGTTTTCCCAAAGGGCTAACAAAGTGATGTATTGCGGGTAAGTTAGCTTAAACGGTGCTAACGCTTCGGCATAGAAATGATTGAACCGTTTGCTAGCTGTGTATAAAGCGAAACACAATTGTTCGTCTAATAAAATATTCTTAGTTGGGGTTGCCATCGAACCAGCTCCTTTTCATTTTCTAGTATATTGTACGCAATTAATTAGTTATTTGCAATATATATTGATTATACTTATTGGAAAAAAACAAATTATTTATGAAAAAGTGGCAGATTAAGCGGTTTGCCCCAAATCGGTGGTTAAAAACAACTTGGCTAACGCCGTCTGATTTAAGACGATTTGGTGATTATCATGAAAGGCATAGACTGGTACTTGCATTGGTAGTGTCGTTGCTTGATGGTTCATTACCGGAACGTCGCAAGTGGTCCGTAATTGATGCTGTTTTGGTGCGGGCATGCTGGCTGGAACTTGTTTGATTTTTAGGGTTGTTGCAATCACTAACTTATTAGTTGGTTGTTTAACATGCCGAACCTTGATACCATGTAGCCGGTCCTTTAACTGGAAGCCGTGATTTGTGATCCGGGTGAGTTGTTGTTTTAAATTCAACTCATAGTAATGTTGGTCGTTGATGTTTTTCAACCGGATTTTAAATTGGCCGAATGGAATGATGCGGTCGTCATCTTGAACATTGAGCCGATGTTCATCAAAAGTCGTTTTAGTCGTCATCGGTTCAAACGTATAAGTTGCTAAAAGTTGGTTCACTTTGTTCAAAATATCACTCCCTAGCTCTAACCTAGTCCCTTCAGGCTAAAAGTCAACTAATTCGGCAAGATTCGTCACGATATTTGCGCATGGAAAGGCTTTCCAGTAAAATTAACCTTGAACTGAAGTTAAAAGGGGGGAACAACATGTTTATGACCACTGGTGATTTGCAACGGTCACACATGATTAAAACGGTCGTTTCAGCGACTGAACATACAATGTTCGAATCTGATGCCATTGATCAATTCGAAGGTTTCGATGATTTAATTGAAAAAGTAAAAGCTGATTTAATGCAAAAGGCTGCTGATAATGATGGCGATGGTTTGATCTATGTGAACTTTAACACTCAGGTCGTACGGATGAGTGTCGCACCACGCTTTTTAGTAGTGACTGGTTATGGAACTGTCGTGAAGTTAGCAAAATAGCAGTTGCGTTGTAAAACGGACAGTTTATTAGCGTCGTGATGGCCGATACCCCGCTGCCTGCGCTTCAGCTTCGCTGTTGAAATAAACGGTATGTCCTGGACTGATACGATAACTGCGCTGACCAGGTAGATGGTAAATACGGGTTTTACTGTTGCCAATAATGCCACCGTTAGTACTGGTGGTACTGCTGGCACTTGTAGTGGCAGTAGACTCGCTGTCATTGCTTTCACCGGTTGTTTTTTTCGAAGTTTTGCTGACACTGGATTTTGAAAGCGATTTAGCCTTGGCTTTCTTTTTGGCCGCTTGGGTGGCCTTTTTGCTAGCAGCTTCAGTCCGAGCTTGTTCAACCGATTCGGCTTCAGCACTACTTTCTGACGCTGAAATGGCGGCGGAGTCGGCAAGTGAACTGGCTTTAGCTTGGGCTTTGGAACTGGCAACGACCATTGATGAACTCGCGGCCGCTGCTTGAACGGCACGATGATGTTGCTTGACTTGATGCAGACCAAAGGATAGTCCACCGAATAATGTAATGAAGAGTCCAATGAGGGCTCGTTTTGACAATTGTGGCATAAAAATGACGCCTCCTAGTTAATGATTAAGCTGATCAGCTTTTCTATAAGGTAACTCCGTAAAAGACCAGTCTAAAAATTTATTCGTACTAAAAAAATTTGAAACTTATGTCTAGGGAACGGTTTTAGTTGTGTTAAAATTTGCTATTGAAATAATGCGTCAAAGGAGATCTGATAAAATGGCTGATAAAACCAAGTCTACTAAGGGAAAGCAACCGGCTGAGACATTACCCACGCGTGCGGAAGTTAAAGCTAAATTACGGGCAGCGTTATTAGATACTGATTTTCGTAAACAATTCGCTAAACCGGGTAAAAAGTAGGTTAACTGCATAAATATAGAAAAAGGTTTATTTTTAGCCCGCTTTTCGCTATAATTAAAGCTGTTGTTGAAAGACAATTGCCCTAGTGGCGGAACTGGCAGACGCGCAGCGTTCAGGTCGCTGTATTGGCAACAATGTACAGGTTCGAATCCTGCCTGGGGCATCATAATATCGAAGCAGACCTTGCTAACTACGGTTAGTGAGGTCTTTTTTGTAAGTGCACAAGTAAACTGGATATCCTAAATGAGGGTGCTTAATGAAGATGACTTGGCGGCAATATCATGTTAGCAATTAAAGCACGACATGATTATGTTCAGAAGCAGTTATCACTAAGCGCATTGTGATTATCAAACGAAGCAACAGTTTTCCCATTACCCGACGGCACGGATTAAGCTAGTAAACTTGTGTCGGCCCATCATAAATCAAACTAATCTAAATTTAATTTTTAAGGCGCTAATATAGCAGCTTATATCAGGATTGAAGCCACTACAAAATTAATCATTGACATTTAACTCATAAAGTTTTAATGTAAATAACAACTTAAATATTCGTCCATGAAACCAATGAAGTGGAGATCAAGATAATGATGCCCGTAAAGAGAGTCGCCGTTGCTGAGAGTGCGATCGAACGCAAGTTATTAAATGGACCACTGAGGGCGCGACCAACCAACCGTATTGACGGTTCAAGTACCTCGCGACGTAAGGGAGACGTCATTTCCCGGGAATGTGTTAGCATTCTGCTAAGCTGGAACGATTATTGCGGGGGACAAGTCTTTTTTGTCGTTGCGTCAATAGTCGTTCAACCAAGGTGGTACCGCGGAATAATCCGTCCTTGACTAATCATTAGTCATGGGCGGATTTTTTTGATAGGAGGCAAAAGACATGTTATTGAGACGATGGCAAGCCGACTGTTTAGACGCAATGACACTAACAATCGGATTTAATTAAGGAGAAAACGACAATGCAAGCAGCTAAATCAAGTGAAGACCCAATGTTAACTGGACGTTATGGTGATTTTGGTGGCCAATATGTCCCGGAACTACTGATGCCCGAATTGCAACGATTAGACCAAGCCTTTCAACACTATCAACAAGATCCTGAATTCCAAGCTGAATTAACCGATCTACTAAGTAATTATGCTAATCGGCCGTCGTTACTGTATCATGCAAAGCGGATGTCAGCTGATTTAGGTGGCGCGCAGGTTTACTTTAAACGAGAAGATTTAAATCATACTGGTGCCCATAAAATTAATAATGTTTTAGGCCAGGCGTTATTGGCAAAACGGATGGGTAAGAAGCGCTTGATTGCAGAAACTGGGGCTGGTCAACATGGGGTAGCAACTGCTACCGTTGCAGCCTTATTCGGGATGGCGTGTGACATCTACATGGGTAAAATGGATACCGACCGCCAAGCACTGAATGTGTATCGGATGGAACTTTTGGGTGCGACGGTGCATCCGGTTACCGCGGGGTCAATGGTCTTAAAAGATGCGATCAATGCGGCGCTACAAGCATGGACCGCCCGGGCAGACGATACGGCGTATATCATGGGGTCAGCAACTGGGCCGCATCCATTTCCAGTGATGGTACGGACGTATCAAAGTGTGATCAGTCAAGAATCACGGCAACAAAGTCTGGATCAGTTAGGGCATTTGCCAACCGCGGTCGTAGCTTGTGTTGGTGGTGGCAGTAATGCAATCGGTAGTTTTGCCAATTACATTGATGACCCAACTGTTCAATTAATTGGCTGTGAAGCGGCGGGCAAGGGGAGTGCGACCCCGCTGACTGCGGCCACGATGACCTGTGGTCGGCCTGGTATCTTTCACGGGATGAAATCATTATTCTTACAAGATGATGCTGGTCAAATTGCCCCGGTTTACTCGATTTCAGCTGGCCTGGATTATCCCGGTGTTGGTCCCGAACATGTCCAATTAGCCAAAACGGGGCGGGCACAATATGTGGCGATTACCGATGATGAAGCGGTCGCGGCTTTTGAGTACATTGCTAAAGTTGAAGGCATTATTTGTGCCATTGAAAGTGCGCATGCCGTGGCTTACGTGCAAAAGTTAGCACCAACGATGCGCCCGGATCAAAGTATCATTTGTACCTTGTCTGGCCGTGGTGATAAAGATGTGGCCGCAATTGCCAAGTATCGTGGGGTGACCTTAAATGAAGACTAAATTAACTGTTAATTTTAAGCACGAGCCAGCTTTGTTGAGTACGGTAGTCGCTGGCGACCCGAACTTTGAGCAAACAGTGAGTCAAGTCGTGACCTTGGCGCAAGCTGGTTGTGATCTCGTTATTTTAGCAGTGCCATTCTCTGATCCGGTAGCGGATGGGCCAGTTGTTCAAGCTGCTGATGAACGCGCGTTAAAAGCTGGCACGACGCCGGCACAAGTTTTTGCGATGGTGGCTGCGATTCGACAACAAACGACAATGCCAATCGTGTTATCAGCTTATGCCAATTTGCTTTACCAATATGGGTATGCGGCATTTGCGGCCAAATGTCAGGCACTTGCGATTGGTGGCGTGATCGTTCCAGACTTGCCATTAGAAGAACAAGGGGAGTTACAACCCACTTTAGCAGCCCAGGGCATTGCTTTGATGCCACAAGTTGGTACCACCACGACGCCTAAGCGTGCACAAGCGATTGCGGCTGCGGCAACAGGGTTTATCGAGGTCTTGGCAACTCCTGGACAGGCCCCAACGGTTACAAGTACCCAACCAGTCATCGCGGCATTGCGAGCGGTGACTGAGTTGCCAATTGTGATACTGAGTGAGACGACGACTGTAGCAGCAACTGAGTTGGCCACGGTGGCTGATGGTGTTGTGATTGGAAGTACGATGGTGCAGCTAATAGCGACGCAGTCATCGGTGTTAAGTCAGTTGACCGCTATGACCAAAGCCTTACGTCAAGCGTTAGACGCTAGTCATCATTAGAGGTAATTTCGCGGCGGTAAGTTAAGTCGACTTTTTTTCTGAAACCCCTAAACCTTTTCGCCTAACTAGTGTATACTATTATTTGTTGGTTTAAACCAACGAATAATTGATGGCGGTATTGGCGAAGTGGTTAACGCACCGGATTGTGGCTCCGGCACGCGTGGGTTCGATTCCCACATACCGCCCTTATAAAAAAACACGTTAATGACGAGTGATCGCCATTAACGTGTTTTTTTGGTTATCGATATTGATAGGCCGCTGATTTACTGCGGTAGTAGGTGTTTGGAAAACCAGCTACTGAAACTTTGAGGCTAGCGCGACCGTGTTTGGTTTGTTTGGTCAAAACAATGCTGTCGCTGTACGGTTTTAAACTACCATAGCGGGTGTTATAGACGGAAATCTTTTTATGGCTATGAATGATGGCGACAAAGCGTTTACCTTGGGCGTTTGCCCAGACTTGGTTGACTTTGCCATTCTTGTAAATCGTGCCTTTAGTACCGTGCTTAGTGACTTGCAATTTGCTATAGCTGTGACGACTATCATAGTGATACCAAGTGTGCCGAAAGCTAGCAGGGACTGTTCGTGTATGCAGGGCGGCTTGCGCGGGTAGGGCGCCACCAAGTAAAGCGATCCCCATCGCAATGACCCCGAGTGATTTTGTGAATTTCATTAGTGACCTCTCCAAAGTAAGTTTGTACTAATTATAGCATACGAAACCCCGGTTAACGTGACGCTAACCGGGGTTTTATTAATCGAGTTGTTTGGTGGTGATGCGGCCATCGGGATAGACAAAGTAAGTTTGTAATAACGGGCCCCGTTTGCCGTTGGTCAATTGCCGATACGTATCGACTTGATAGTAATGCTTGCCACGGCCATCTTGATTGATAGTTGGGACCGCATGCGTAAGTTGTCGTTTGGGTGCTTGTAACACTTGGGTGACGGCCGCGGCGGCCATACTAGCACTCGTGATATGGTCATTAGCCGCTTGGTATTGTTTACCGGTCTTTTTAGCGGCACTCGCATCTTGGGCCTGGGCCGCAGCATTCGCGCTTTGTTGCCGATTTTCGGTGGCAATTTGATTGGCTTTGTGTTGGGTGATCGTCGGTGTTTTAGCCGCACAACCGGTCAAAAGTAACCCCAAACTGAGGCCGATGAGTCCTAAATAGCGGCGGCTCATTGGCTTTGTTCTTCTTGTGAAAGCGTTGGATAATTAGTGCCTTGAATAACTTGATAATCGACATAAGCCATAATCAAGATACTTACGACTAATAAAGTTGCAAAAAAAATGTTTTTCATAGGATAGTTACCTCGGTTATTTCCAGTTTGGCACCCAGATGACGCGGGCGATTTGATCTGGTGTGATGAGCAATTTTTGCCCAGCTTGAGGGCCAGCTTCCACTGCAATTTGATAGCTGATTGGTTCAGCTTCAATCGTGACGATGGAACCGCGTTGGCCAGTAGTTGTGTCGACTAAACTATACAAAGGAATTTGGTCGTTGGCAATTTCTAGTTCGTATAACGTAAATTGTAAGAAGTAAGATTTGCGACCGGTCTTGATTTGTAGTGGGGTATCCGTCGATCCATAGTCGGCTAATCGCCGTTCCTGAGCGTTAGGATCATTCATGTATTGCAAATCATCAACGGCATCGATCGCCATCTTCCATTGACCACCCGTAATGCGGGTTTTAGATGATAAGGTCATGACGGAATTAGCGTAAATATCAATGACGTTGAAAGCTTCATTGACTTGCTTCTTCGGTAAATAGCCAATGACGTAGCCGTGATCAGCGACTTTTAATTCAATCCGTACCGCGCGTTTAGCCCCATCGACTTCTTCAACTAATTGGATTTCACCGATGTTAGCATCCGCATCGACTTGATACTTTTTAGCATATAAGTAATCGGCTTTTAATCCAGAATCGTTGTAGTTATCATAAGGTTTAAAATAATCACGTTTAATCGCGTCTTGGAGAGCGGCTTCAAATTCTTTTTGGTAATAATCTAAACCGACCACATAAGAGCGGAAAATCGCCCGTGAATTGGCATCGATTCGGTGCTTTTGTGGGGCATTGACGGGTTTAGGGACCGTTTTACGTAATTGCGATTTAAAGGTTTCGTTTTGTGTTTGTAACTCAGTCAAGGCCGCGGCTTGGTCTTGGTTGACCAACGTTTGGCGTACCAGGCGCGTCCGAATGTCTTTTAAGACGTCTGCTTGGGCGGCTTGCGCTTGTTTACGATGGTGATTATGGACGATGCTCATGATTAAACCAATCACCAAGATGACGCACACGAGCATTAAGCCCAATAATAACAAGTAAAGTTTCATCAAATTTCACTCCAAATAGTGGTAAATAATTCGCTTTTTAATGGTTGTAACCGGTTGATTCGCGAGTGTCGCTTGTCAACTGCTAGTCAAATAGGGTAAGATGGGTCAGATACGTTTTTCAGTTAAGATTATAAAGAAACGGCGGCGAACAGCAGTGCAGGAAATAAAGCGCCTTTATCGTAGGTATCGCTACTTTTGGAAATATGCGATTTTTGGTTTTTTAGCCGCGCTCGTGAATGTGGTGGCTTTTTGGGTCTTACATTCGGTCATGTTAGAGCACTATTTATTTTCAAACACGATTGCTTGGGTTTTAGCGACACTCTTCAGCTTTTTTACGAATAAAGCAGTGGTGTTTCGGTCAAAATCCAGTGATTTTTGGCATTGGTGCCGCGAATTTTTAAGCTTTATGGCGACCCGCGGCTTATCTTACTTTTTTGATACGTTCCTCATGTTTGTCGGTATCTCGGTCCTATTTTGGGCCCCGATGCTTGTGAAGATCTTAGATCAAGTTTTGGTCGGTATCTTTAATTATGGCACATCGCGGCTTATCTTTATGGAACATAATCAAAAGATGCGCATGCGGCAACAAATTTTGAAACGCTTTAGTAAATAAACGGGGTTCGTCGTGAAGACGAGCGTCGTTTTTTTAGAACCACTGCCCGGTTAAGGTCCAGTGTAACCCCCAACCAACCGCAACGGTTAAGACGATTCCCACGACGAGTAAACTGACCAAGCGTGGGGTCAAGCGACTTTCTTGGCGCCGGGCGAAAGCCACTTCAATCAGGCCAATCGTGCCTAGGCCAAGTAGCGCCTTTAAACTAGTTAATAGCCAAGCGCCAGTAAACGTTTTGGTGCTCAGGTAGACGCCAGTAATAATTAAGGCTAAGTAACCTAAGCGACTTAAAATCAAGTACCGATTGGCGCTTTTGGCTGTTTGGCGCGTCAAGCCGAGAATAACCATCAGCATTAACCACAGCCAACTTAAAATATGCACAGGTAAAACCACTAAAAAACGCCTCCAATCAACACTTCAAGTTTAATTTTAGCATGAAGTGCTAGTTGGCGGTGTTAATTTTTTATTGCACCGATGTTAAATTTTTTTGCTGCACATAATCAACTAGTTCAATCACCGTTTTAAAGCGGTTAAACGGGGTCACGATGTGCACGCCATTAAAGCAATCACAGATGCCATCGATCAATTCCTTGGCAATTTGAATGCCCACGGCTCGTTCATTGCCAGCTTGTTCAGCTTGCTTCATGCGGTCTAAAACAGTTTGCGGCAAGCGAATGCCGTGGACTTCATGATGCAAAAAGGCCGCGTTACGATAGGACACTAAGGGCATGACGCCGACAAAAACGGGCACGTGCAGGTCGTTGGTCTTTAAGGCGTCGGCTAGGGCTTGGACGTTTTTGATGTCGAAAACGGGTTGCGTAATAATATAGTCGCAACCATAATTGCGTTTACGTTCAATTGATTTCGTTGATACATTGGTGCGATAAGCATTAGGGTTAAAAGCAGCCGCAACGCGAAAATCAGTCGCTTGTTTGAGTGATTTCCCGGTCGGGCCGATGCCACTATTGAACTGTTTGATCAACTTGATGAGTTCGACGGAACGGACATCACCAACCGAAGTTGCACCAGGAAAGTCACCTAATTTAGCCGGGTCGCCAGTGACTGCTAAAATATCTTCAATCCCAAGACTATGCAAACCCATGATTTCAGATTGCAAGCCAATCAAGTTATGATCGCGAGTCGTTAAATGCACAATTGGTGTAATGCCATAGGATAACTTTAATTGAGCGGCAATTGTGGCGTTTGAGATCCGGACACTGGCTAAAGAATTATCTGACAAGGTAATCCCATCGACACCCGCGGCTTTTAAGCGTTGCGCACCGTTGAAAAATTTGGCCGTGTCAAAATCTTTTGGTGGGTCGAGTTCAACTAGTGCCGTTTTTTGGGTGGCAACTTTTTGTAAAAACGGGTGCGGCCCAATCGTTGATGCTAAGGTTGGTGCTGACTGCGGTTGGGCAACGGCGGTGTGCGGCACGATGGCGCGACTAGCTAAGCCGCGAACTAACGCGGCGGTGTGCAGTGGCGTCGTGCCACAACAGCCACCAATGAGATTGAGGCCTAATTGACGAAAACGTTCGGCGTATTCTTCAAAGTAACTGGGGTCACCATCGTAAACCACGTGGCCATCTTGGTCGGTCCCGGGGAGGCCCGAATTAGGATAAACGGCTAGTTTAACCGTTGCCGGTACCGCGAGCTTTTCAAATGACTGGGCTAGATAATAAGGCCCTAAGCGACAATTAGTACCGATCACATCAGCACCGGCCGCAGCCAGTTGGATCACGGCATCGGCAAAAGTCGTGCCATCGCGTAAAACGCCGGGCGCTAACATCGACACGTTGGTAATCACTGGCAAGTCGGTTTGTGCTTTGACAATTTTGAGGGCCGTCAACAATTCAGGTAAGTCATAGTAAGTTTCTAATAAAATCCCGTCTAGTTGTTTGGTTGCTAGCAAAGCTTGGAGTTGTTCAGTCAGACTAGCCTGAATCGCCGCCGGGGTTGCTTGTTGAACCGCTTGGTCAGTATCACCAGCCAAACCACCGATCGTCCCTAAGACATAGACTGGATGATCAGCAGCATGTTTGGCGGTCTCGGCCAGTTTGACCGCGGCTTTGTTGATTGCGGTCACTTGGTCTTGTAAATCATAACGGGTCAATTTAAGCCGATTGGCAGCGTACGTATTGGTCTGAATGACATCGGCGCCAGCGCTAATATAGGATTGATGGACCCGCAAAATCGTATCGGGGTGCGTCAAGTTCAAGTTTTCAAAGGCTGAGTTGATACCATAGTTACCATATAACAGGGTGCCCATCGCGCCATCGGCAACTAAGACCCGTTGTTTAAGGGCTGTTTTAAAATCCATGGCCCGACCTCCTTATTTCGCTGGGGTGGTGAGCTGGTCACGAACGGCATCGCGGGCCGCGACCATGTTCTTTAAAGCCGCCAACGTTTCTGGTTTTTGACGTGTCTTTAAGCCACAATCTGGATTGATCCAAAATTGATGGACGTCAATCACCCGCAGTGCCCGTTGAATATTGGCTTGGATTTCAGCGACGCTTGGGACGCGGGGACTATGAATGTCGTAAACGCCCAAGCCAATTTCTTGGTCATAGCCAGTTTGTTCAAAGGCGCTGATGATTTCACCGTGACTACGAGACGTTTCAATTGAAATGACGTCGGCATCTAACGCCTTAATGGTGTCAATAATGTCAGCGAAGTTCGAATAGCACATATGTGTATGAATTTGGGTGTCGTTGGCAACACCTGTCGTGGTGATTTTAAACGAATAAACGGCTTCGTCTAAATAAGCTTGCCAATGGCGTTGTTTTAGCGGCAGCCCTTCACGTAAAGCGGGTTCGTCAACTTGGATAATCTTAATGCCAGCTTTTTCAAGATTTTGAACTTCTTGACGTAAAGCGAGCGCAATTTGATTTTGAACTTGCGCGGTTGGAATATCATCACGGACAAAACTCCAGTTGATAATCGTGAGTGGGGCCGTTAGCATGCCTTTGACGGGTTTATCGGTCAAACTTTGTGCATAGACAGAAGCCGCGACCGTAATGGGTTCGGTATAGGCGACATCACCGAAGATGACTGGTGGCCGTACCCCACGAGACCCATATGATTGAACCCAACCGTTTTGGGTGGCATAAAAGCCAGTGAGCTTTTGACCAAAATATTCGACCATGTCAGTGCGTTCAAATTCACCGTGGACTAAGACGTCTAAGCCTAAATCATTTTGATAGTCGATCCAACGCTTGGTTTCTGCATTTAAAAACGTTTGATAATCGGCATCAGATAAGTCGCCGTGGCGCCAAGCCGCGCGTTTCGACCGTACTGTTTTACTTTGAGGAAAGCTGCCAATCGTGGTTGTTGGTAGTAGTGGCAAGTGGAGTCGGTCATGTTGTAATTTGATCCGGGTCGCAAAAGGCGCTTGCCGTTCAAATGTTTGGTCAGCTAAATGGGCTTCAGCGTCACGAACCGCTTGATTATTACGGTGACTAGAGGCATTCAAAGCGGCTAAGTTGGCTTGATTGCGGTCAAAATCCGCTTGGACGGCCGCAACGCCTTGGTTAGCCGCCGTCGTTAATGTCGCGAGTTCTTGTAATTTTTGATCAGCGAAAGCGAGGCCTCCCAACAAGATTGGATCAGCTTGGGGTTCATTTTTAGTCGTGATCGGGACATGTAATAACGAATTGGCTGGTTGTAACCATAGGTGATCAGTGCCAACGAGTTGCGTTAATTCTTGCACGAGGTCGAATTTTTGGGTTAAATCACTGGCCCAAACGTTATGGCCATCGATGAGGCCGGCGGCTAGCACTTTATCTGCTGGAAAGCCACTGGTCCGTAAATGGGCGAGATTTTCACCATGGTCATGAACTAAATCTAAACCAATCGCTTGAACGGGTAGGTCGACGACTTGGTCATATAAATCTAAGCTATCAAAATAAGTTTGTAGTTCGATATTTAAGGTTGGAACGGCTTGATGTAAGGCGGTTAATGCTTGTCGATAAGGCGCGATTTCTGCTGGATCGGTGGTTTTGACTAGCGTCGGTTCATCTAGTTGTACCCACTTAGCACCGGCGGCCGCGAGTTCTTGGAAGACTTGTTGGTAAAGTGGTAATAATTGTGGCAATAGTTCAGCGACCCCAGCCGCATCTAAATATTGACCCTGGCGTTTGCCAAGTTTTAAGAAAGAAACCGGGCCTAAAATGACGGGCTTACCATCGATGCCCAGTTCAGCTTTGGCTTCTTGATAGTAACGTAACCAACGATTGTCCAATAATTGGAAATGCACGTCGTCGAATTCAGGGACGATGTAGTGGTAGTTGATATTGAACCATTTCGTCATTTCAGCGGCGACGGCCGTGTCAGTGCCCCGGGCAATGGCATAATAGTCGGGGAGCGCTAAGGCATGGTCAAAGTGACCAAAGCGAGTCGGAATCGCGCCAAAAGCCGTTAATGTATCTAAGACATGGTCGTAATCGGAGTTGTCTGCGACTGGAATATAATCAACCCCTAATGCTTGTTGCTTTTTGAGATTAGCTAAGCGTAATTGCTTAGCTGTGGCATGAAATTCATCAGTGCCAAAATCATGACGCCAATAATGTTCCAATAAATGTTTCCATTCACGATGTTCACCTAAACGGGGATATCCTAAGTTGCTACTGATGACAGTCATATTGACCACTCCTTAATTGTTAGTTAAAAGAATTTAAATAAAAAAAACGGCAACTTACGTCTCAAAAGGACGAAGTTGCCGTTCGCGGTACCACCTTAGTTTATCAATACCTCACGATATTGAACTTAACCCGTACGTTTCATACGGTCGCCGGGTAACGGTGGCTGGCTGTCATCACCTGGCTTAACGCTCAGCGATGCCGTTTAGAGGCCATTTTCAAACGCGACTTCCTGATTCGGTTTCCATTATCCCGAACTCCCTGGGCAAGTCGCCACGTTTTACTTTCCTCATCAATACGTTTCTGTTTTATGATTGCTTAAAAGTTACCACCGTTAAATGATAAAGTCAAATCAAATTTTAATCTTTTTGCCATTATAAATGTTGAATATTAATTTTTTAGTCAAAAACAAAAGCCAAGCAACCCGTTAGGTCGCTTGGCTTTGTGATGTTATTGCAGGGCTGATTGGTAGACCCAATAAGTTTTTTGATTATCTTTGATGCGGTACCAAACGGTTGTTTTGCCCGCTTGGACTTTGACGGCTTTAGCGTTGACCGCTACGGTTTGACCCGCCAGATCGGTGGCGGAACCTGTGTTTTTAGATAAGTAAGTTGAACTTAACACGTGATTTCGGAGTGGCGCTTTAGTTGTCGTCTTGATCGTTTCATTCTGATTTAGATTAGTGGTATACGTGACTTTAGCAAACGTTAAAGCCTTACCATAGACCCAATAACGCTTGGCATTGCTAGCTTTACTAAAACGAATCCGGTACCAAGTGCTGCCAGATGCTTTAACACCACGCATGTCGAGGTAAACTTTACGCCCCGTATATGACCCATATGGCCAGCCTAAATTCTTAACGCTAGCACGGCTACCTTTAACATGGTTATAAGCCCGATAGTTCCGGTAAGTTGAACTTAGTGTGGCCCAATCGCCACCGTTAGCCTTGTAGTAGCTTACCTTAGCAAATTGTGGCTTAACCACTGTTGTGGCCGTTGACGATGAGGTGTCAGTCGTTGTTGTTGCTGCTGAAGAACTGCTGCTGCTAACGGCACTACTACTACTGCTAGTTGTGGTGTCAGTCGTGGTATCGGTCGTTGGGGCAAGTTCATTGTAGCGTTGCTTAACTAACTGATAGAACATCGCAAACGTATATGATTGGCCAAAATAAGTCTTACCAGCATTGGCATAGTAAGCTTTTGGATCAGTATGATTCGTCCCACCTAAATAAGTCGAGATGGCCCCATGTGACCAAACGGTACCTTTACCATCGTAAGCGGCATCGTCAGGTTTTAAGTTGTATTGTTTTAAAATGTAGGCCGTATAATAGGCGGCATTGTTGACCTCATTTGCAAAAGCATCCTTAGAATGTACTTCAACTTGTTCAAACTGAACGAAGCGTTGGTTCCCATAATAACCGGCGCCCCAAGCCAAGTAATTCGTGTTGGCAATGTTAATGATCTTGCTAGCATCGACAAAGGTATGGACAAATGCGTTTTGATAGTTGTTTTTCATATAGGCGATTTCGTTATAAATTGTTGAGTTGGGATTGGCCGTTTCGTGAACCGCGACCCCTTCAGGCTTACCAACCCCGTTGCGGTAAGCATTCTTTGGAAATCCGCTCCAAAGACTCGACGTAATCGTCGCATGTTGTAAGTTATTGCTAATAATGTAGTCATTGACGACTGAATCGGCTGCTTGTGCCCGGGTCCCCGTCGTGTTAAATGCAACCAAACCAATGGTGGTTGCGGCCATCCCCAAGAGTAGGTTGGCTTGCCAAGTTTTCATCAAATAATTTCTCCTTTTTTGAACCACGCCATACTATTCACAATCGATTATACCGGCTTTGACTGAAAAAAGGTACCATTGCATTCGAGGTTTAGAAAACTGAACGGACAATTGACGAATAAATATTTAAAGTGAATTTAGAATCGTTCAGTTTGCAGGGCCAAATATACAGGCAAACTGCAAGATTATGCGAAAAGTCGATCTTTCATGAGAATATTTCAATCGTTTAACATTTGCGTAACAGGCGGTATCTCAGGCTTAAATGCAACAAACCCAAAGATAAACCAATTAGTGGTGACGCTGTGGCTAGGCGTCCAAGGTTGCTGTTTCGGGCTTATGGTCGCTCGCATAAAAACCCGGTTTAATCAGCTTAGGGCTTGTAACAATAATTTAATTTATATTTGGGGGTTAAGTGCTAGTATTCACGGGATAAAGTTGGTATACTGGCAAAGTTTGTTTAGCAGGAAGTCAAGGATGGCGGGGGGCTAGACCAGATTTTAATTCACGAAAGGAGCGTAAAAATGAACGATTTAACAAAGGGGAAGCCGTTAAAACTGATATTTTGGTTTACGATTCCATTATTGATCGGAAACATTTTTCAGCAATTTTATAGTTTATCAGATACGCTAATCGTCGGCCAAACGTTGGGCGTTAAAGCGTTAGCGGCCGTTGGGTCTACTGGGAGTGTCCAATTTTTGATTGTTGGGTTTGCTCAGGGGTTAACGGCTGGGTTATCAATTTTGACGGCCCAACATTACGGTGCCAAAGATTTTAAAGGCGTGCGGCGTAGTTTTGCCATCAGTATCGCGGTTAGTTTAGTTGTCGGCATTATTTTGACGATTTTGTCACTGATTTTTGTCGACCATATCTTAACGTTGATGCAAACGCCAAGTGACATCATTAATGATGCGCGGACGTTCTTACAGATTATGTTAGGCGGTATGTTAGCGCCGATCGCATTTAATTTGTTATCGAATATCATTCGCGCGCTCGGTGATAGTCGAACCCCGTTGTGGTTTTTGATTATTAGTTCGTTGATTAATATCGGACTAGAACTACTCTTTATCTTAGGCTTTCACTGGGGAATCGCCGGTGCTGGTTGGGCAACGATTTTGGCCCAATTGATTGCCTCATTAATGTGTGTTGTCTATATTATTGTGCGGGTGCCGATTTTGCATATCGGTCGGCGTCACTTTAAGTTTCGTGGTAGTGAAGTGACCGGACATTTACGCGTTGGGTTACCAATGGCGTTTCAAATGTCGATCATTGCCATTGGCACAATCGTCTTGCAAGCGGCATTAAACAGCTTGGGGACGAATTCGGTTGCTGCCACGACGGCCGCGCAAAAGATTGACCAGTTGGCCACGCAACCGTTAATGTCATTTGGGGTAACGATGGCGACATTTGCCGCGCAAAACTTTGGTGCGCACAAGTATGATCGGATCATCAAAGGGGTCAAACAAACCATGTGGCTCTCCGGGGCATTCAGTGTGGCCGCTGGTCTGATTGAAATTATTTGGGGTCAACAATTGGTCGGCTTGTTTGTCGGGCATCAAGACATGGCAGTGCTTCATCTGTCACAAACGTATTTTAATATTATTGGTAGTTCGTATATTTTACTTTCGATGCTATTTATTATGCGGAACACTTTACAAGGATTGGGGCGGAGTGCGATTCCAACCTTAGCGGGGGCGGCTGAATTATTCATGCGGGTCTTTGCCGCTTTGATTTTGGTCCGGTTCTTTGCTTATCCAGGGGCTTGTTTCTCGGAACCATTAGCTTGGCTAGGGTCCGTTGGGGTGTTATTACCAGCCTATATTCGGGCGGTGCGCGAATTACGGCAGCGCATGGCGACTGAAAAGCCGGTGGAAACGGTTGAAAAGGCCGCTTCCGTGACAGATTAATTAAAAAAGTGCTTTAAGCCTTGCAACTCGAGCAGGGATTTGCTAATATTTGTTATCAATTTGAATGAAGGAGTTATCTCATGGCGGTAGAACTTAAAGTTGGCGATTACGTCCAAGGTAAAAAATTTGCTTCACTTGAACATGATTTTAAAGGTGAAATTGAAAAAGTTTACGAAAACTCAGTTTTGATCTTAATCAAAGAGTTTACTAAGTCCGACAAACCAGTCGTTGATGAATATAATCATCGCGCGGTCGTACGCAAAGGTGACGCGAAATTAATCAAGGCAGCGCCTAAAGTTGCTGAAAAAGTGGAACCAGAAGCATAAATTTTTAAATTTTAACTGACAAGCCAGAAAATATATGATATACTATTTTCTGTTGTCAACGCGGGTGTAGTTTAGTGGTAAAATTCAAGCTTCCCAAGCTTGTGTCGCGGGTCCGATTCCCGTCACCCGCTTAAATTTCAAAGCGGCCAACTAGCAATGTGCATGCATATTGCTAGTTTTTTTATACCGTTTTTTAGGAGGTAATGGCATGCAGAAAATTGAAGTTGTGCCTTATCAAGCGACTTGGCCGGCCGTTTATCAAGATGAAGCACGGCAAATCAAGGCCATTTTAGGCCCAGCGTTGGTGGCGATGCATCACATTGGGAGTACCGCAGTGCCGGGGTTAGCTGCTAAGTCCATTATCGATATTTTACCGGTTGTGCACGATATTACAGTCGTTGATCAGTTAACCGCCCAATTTGCGGCATTGGGGTATGAAGGGCTGGGTGAGTATGGGATTGTCGGTCGACGCTATTTTCGCAAAGGTGGCGATGACCGCACCCACCAGTTGCATATTTTTGATGTGTCACAGCTGGCCGCAATTGCGCGGCATTTGGCCGTTCGAGATTATTTGCGATTACATCCTGACGTTGCCCAAATATACGGGCAACTCAAGCGGACAGCGGCTCGACACCATCCGTGTGACATTACGGGGTATGGTGATGAAAAAGCCAGTTTTGTGACGGCTTTAGAACAAATTGCATTACAGGAGGTTTCTGAAGATGGATCTTAAAGTCTTGGCATTTGATGATTTAACGCCACGGCAGTTACAGGCGATTTATAAATTGCGGGTCGCAATTTTTGTGGTTGAACAGAACTGTCCGTATCAAGAAGTCGACGATGTTGATTTAACGGCGCAACATTTTATGGGACTAGCACCTGATGGTCATTTAATGGCGTATGCCCGGTTAATGGTCGAACCTAATCAACAAGCCCGGATTGGCCGCGTGATTGTCAATCAAGCCGATCGTGGTGATGGTCACGGGCAACAATTGATTAATGCGGCACTGACGCAAATTAAAGCCTTGTGGCCCCAAACGACCCAAGTGAACATTCAAGCGCAACATTATTTAGATCGCTTTTATCGGTCGTTTGGCTTTAAACCAGTCTCACCGATTTACTTGGAAGATGGCATTCCGCATCAAGATATGGTGTTACATCTTTAGAAATGCCACCGCTAAACTAGTCAAACGCAATAAATTCTGTTATACTTACGCATGTTAAAAATGAACCACGTCTAACGAGAAAGAGGAGTACGTTAGTTGTTTTGCTTAGCGAGTTCGGGGTGATGGGAGCCGAATCAAGACAGTAACGGAAGCGCGCTTTTGAAGACGACAATTCGATAATAAGTGGATGCAATATCAATTAGAGTGGTACCGCGGGAACTCTCGTCTCTTACATGTTTATAGATGTGTAAGGGACTTTTTTTGCGGTCCGAGGAGGAAAATATGGATTACAAACAACAAGTTGCGGACGCCTTAGCGCCAACTTTAACGGACTTATCGGTTGCTGATATCTTAGCTAAAATCGAACAACCTAAAACGTCCAAACAAGGGGACTTAGCATTCCCAACTTTTACGTTAGCTAAAACGTTACACAAAGCACCACAAATGATTGCTGGTGACATCGTTGAAAAAATCGATCAAACTGGTTTTGAAAAAGTCGTTGCCATGGGTCCTTACGTCAACTTCTTCTTGAAGAAGGCGGACTTTGCGGCAGACATTTTACAACAAGTGTTAACTGACGGCGCTAACTTTGGTGACGCCAAAATTGGTGGCCAAGGCCAAGTGCCAATCGATATGTCATCGCCTAACATTGCTAAGCCAATCTCAATGGGCCATTTGCGTTCAACGGTCATTGGGAATTCGTTAGCCAATATCTTGACGAAGATCGACTACAAGCCCGTTAAAATCAATCACTTAGGTGACTGGGGCACTCAATTTGGTAAGTTGATCACAGCCTACAAGATGTGGGGGAGCGAAGATGAGGTTAAAGCCGACCCAATCAACAACTTATTGAAGTATTACGTGCGTTTCCATAAAGAAGACGTCGACCATCCTGAAATGGACGATGTGGCGCGTGACTGGTTTAAGAAGTTGGAAAATGGCGATGAAGAAGCGACCCATTTATGGGAATGGTTCCGTTCAGAATCTTTGAAGGCGTTCAAGCAAATCTACAAGCGTTTGGATATCGACTTTGACTCGTTCAAGGGTGAAGCGTTCTATAATGACAAGATGGCTGAAGTCGTTGAGATTTTGGAAAGCAAGGACTTGTTACACGAAAGCCAAGGTGCCGAAGTGGTGGACTTAAGCAAGTATGACTTGAATCCCGCTTTGATCAAGAAGTCCGATGGTGCGACCCTTTATATTACACGGGATTTAGCCGCAGCGATTTATCGGAAGCGGACTTATGATTTCGTTCAATCACTTTACGTCGTTGGGAACGAACAAACAAACCATTTCAAGCAATTAAAAGCGGTCTTAAAAGAAATGGGCTTTGACTGGTCAGACCAAATTCATCACATTCCATTTGGCTTGATTACCCAAGGCGGCAAGAAGTTGTCAACGCGGAGTGGTCGGGTGATCTTATTGGATAAGGTCTTAGATGATGCCGTGGCATTGGCGCATCAACAAATCGATGAAAAGAACCCGGACTTAGCTGACAAAGATGCTGTGGCTGATGCTGTCGGGATTGGCGCGGTTGTTTTCCATGATTTGAAGAATGAACGGATGAACAACTTTGACTTTAACTTAGAAGAAGTCGTGCGTTTTGAAGGTGAAACGGGTCCTTACGTTCAATATGCCCATGCTCGGGCTGAAAGTATCTTACGCAAGGCCGGTAATCCAGACTTATCCGCTGCTGGTCAAGCTTTGAGTGACCCAGCTGCTTGGGATACGTTGAAGTTATTGAGCGAATTCCCAGCGACAGTTGTACGGGCTAGCGATGCTTATGAACCATCAATCATCGCTAAGTACGCGATTCATTTGGCTAAAGCCTTCAACAAGTACTATGGGAACACGAAGATTTTAGTTGAAGATGATGAATTGAATGCGCGCTTAGCCTTAGTGAAGAGTGTCAGCATCGTCTTGAAAGAAGCGTTACGCTTATTAGGTGTTAAAGCACCAGACGAAATGTAAACAAGTTATTGTTAAAAGCACGCCAAGCAAAAAATGCTGGCGTGCTTTTTTAGTTAGCCTGGCGATATTGTAATGGTGATTGACCCACTTTTTTGCGAAAAACGCGACTAAAGTAATGGGCGTCTTCGTAACCAACTTTATGGGCAATTTCGCAGACTGAATATTGCAAGTTAGGATTGCGCAACAGTTCGCGCGCTTTGTTGATCCGGTAGTCGATGAGATATTCAGAGAAGGTTTGACCACAATTTTGCTTTAATTGCTTGCTCAAATGGGCTTCACTGACAAATAAACGTTGGGCAGCTTGGGCTAAGGATAGATTGCGGTCGGAATAATGCGCCTCGATATAGGCTTGCCCGTTTTGCGCTAAGTCGCTAGTAGCGGGCTTAGCAACTGGTGCTGGTGCCAACTGCGTCTTAAATGTCTGCATGAGTTTTTGTAAATCCGATCGCGGAATTGGTTTTAATAAGTAATCCAAAACATTTAACTTCACCGCACGACGAGCAAAGTCGAAATCATCGTAACCGCTAATAATGACGATCAATGTCTGTGGATAGCGTTGATTGATCAAATCGATTAAATCGAGGCCATTTAAATCACCTAAGTTAATGTCGATCAAAGCCGCCGTGACAGGGTGATGTTCAAAATAAGCCAAGGCACTTTGCCCATTAGCGGCGGTGGTGATCGTGTCAAATGGGGTCGTTAACTGGGTCAAATAGTGCGCTAATCCGTTTCGCAAGGCCTTTTCATCATCAACAATTAATAAGTTACGCATTTCTAAACATCTCCTTCAATAATGGGTAGGTCTAATTGAACCGTGGTTAAGGTTGGCGTACTAATAAAGTGAATGGTCGCTTGACCGGCATAAAAGAGCTGTAGCCGTTGGCGTAAGTTGTAGATGCCGTAACCGTTTTTGCCACCTTGATACGAGCCGTCGTTTAAAGCTTGTAAAGTCGCACTAGGAATCGGGGCGCCATCGTTACTGACGGTTAGTCGTAGCCTAGTATCGTCTAGTTGTTGGGCTTGAATCACTAATTGGCCGTGTCCATGATTAGCCGGCCGTAAGCCATGATTGATCGCATTTTCCACTAATGGCTGTAAACTGAAATGCAGCAAAGGTTGACTCAGCAAGTCGTCTGGAATCTGATAGTCCCAGTGTGCCAGTTGCGGATGCCGCACTGCTTGGATATTAATATAGCTTTTAACATGTGCCAATTCGTCAGCGAGCGCAATGACATCCTGACCGTGATTTAATCCTTTACGGAAAAAAATACTGAGATTTTCAAGCATCGTTACGGCGGCATCGGAGTCACCGCCCAGAATTTGCCATTGAATCGTATCTAAAGTGTTGTATAAAAAGTGCGGTTGAATCTGAGCTTGCAGGACGCGAATCGAGGCTTCCCGTGACTGAGCTTCACTAACGTAAACTTCGACTAACATTTGATTAAAGGCGGTGGCGAGGCTGCGAATCTCACTCGGGCCCGTTTCAGCAGCGCGAACTTGCCGATTCCCGGCTTGAACTTGCGTCATGGTCGTCGTGAGCCCAACGATCGGCTGAATGATTTGCCGCAATAACAAGATTAGGAGTAGTCCTAAAAGGCCAATAACGACTAATGCAATGACTAACAATAACCGTAATAATTGCTGGGTGTTTTCACCCAAACTCTTTTTGGGCACGACATAATTCACTTTCCATTGTGGCAATAAGTCTAGCGATGCCGTTAATAACAGTTCCGTTTTCGGGTTAACTTGTGGCGAGTCATTGTCCGCACTCAAAATCACCCCTTTGCCATCATAGATGGTTAAGTTCTTAGCAAGACTTTCAACTTTAGTCAACGGCACGGCGGCCGCTAAATAAGTCGTCCCATCCGTCAATGGTCGCGCCAAACGATATAAGATGATGACGATGGCACGGTGATCTTCACGCGACGTTAATAAATTACTGACAGTGTATTGTCGTTTAGGATGGGCAACTAAGTCTTGATAATATTTACGGTTGCGCACCGAAAAGTCGGGATAGCTAGCTGATCGCGAGATACCATCTTTAGATACCAGGCGAATCGAAACATAGTTATGCTGTTCGAAGCCTTCAACGGCCGCCGTTTCTTGAAATAACTCAGCCTGCGAATAATGATGGCGCGCTGGTAAGTCGGCCAGTAGTCGGAGCTCCGCTAACCGCTCGCCGAACCAGCTATTGATTTGGTTGGTCCGATTGTCAACAACGCGCTGTGTGACTGACGTATTCAATGGTAGAATATTGCGGCTCATCTCTAGTCGCATAGTCGTATAGATTAAGCCAATCAAACTTAGTGATGTGATTAAAAATAAACTCACTGTTTGTTTTTTGAGTGAGTGCATAAGTGTGTCCCCCCGAACGCCTTTTTGTACATTATTTCACGAATCGACCAGAAAAGTCCACCTAATATCAAAAAAGTCCAACGAAAACGCTCGGAATTCTCGGTATACTAACGTTGTTAATTAATAACGGAGGGGGTTCCAACATGCGGAAGCAATTATTATCTATTATGACAGCGGTAACAGCCGGCTTGATGTTAACCGCTTGTTCAACCAGTAGCAAAACCCAAACTGTCGAGGGGACAGGGAGTGGGAAACACGGGGACATCAAAGTTGCCGTAACTTTTAAGGGCGACAAGATCGAAAAAATCAAAGTGCTCAGTCAAAACGAAAATAAAGTTTTGTCGAAGCCAGTTTACAGCCAACTTAAAGATACGATCGTGGCAAAAAATTCGACCGATGTTGATGTTGTCAGTGGGTCTACGGCCACCAGTAAAGGTTATATCGCCGCTATCAATGCCGCGGTTAAAAAGGCTGGCGTGACCTTGAAGACTACCAAGACAAAGACGAAATCAACTGATCCAAAAGTTGCGAAGACTAATAACTTCGATGTCGTCGTGGTCGGTTCTGGCGGTGGGGGCTTTAGTGCCGCGATTGAAGCCAAGCAAGCTGGTAAGAAAGTTGCCATTATTGAAAAGATGCCAACAGTTGGTGGGAACACGTTAATTTCCGGTGGGGAAATGAATGCCCCCGGCAACTGGGTCCAAAAGAAATTAGGCATTAAGGGGGATTCAGTTAAGAGTTACTACAAAGACACCATGAAGGGTGGCGACTATCTTGGCGATCCGAAGATGGTGCATATCTTGGCTAACAATGCGCTAGGATCAGCGAAGTGGTTACGTGATGATATTCACGTGAAGTTTATCAATGATCAACTCTTCCAATTCGGTGGGCATAGCTACAAACGGGCCCTGATTCCAGTTGGCCATACGGGTCAAGAATTAGTGACGAAGTTGGATAACAAAGCGAAGTCGTTGAAGATTCCAATTTATACGAATACTAAAGCTAAGAGTTTAATCAAACGCAATGGCCGCATCGTTGGGGTCAAGGCACGCTATCAAGATAAGAAGAATGTGACCTTTAATGCGAAGAAAGCCGTTATTTTAACGACGGGGGGCTTTGGGTCAAACGTCAAGATGCGGACGAAGTATAACAAAGAATATGATAAGCGCTATAAATCAACGGATACGGCCGGTACGATGGGTGATGGGATCGTGATGGCACAAAATGTTGGTGCTAAGTTGACCAACATGAAGTATATCCAAACGTATCCAATCGCTAACCCTAAGACTGGGATGATTTCATTATTAGCGGATACCCGCTTTGACGGCGCCATCTTAGTAAATCAACAAGGAAAACGCTTTGTTGAAGAATTGGAACGGCGTGATGTGATTTCGAAAGCCATCTTGAAACAAACTGGTGGCTATACGTACCAGATTTGGAATGATAAGATTGACGGAATTTCAAAGACGAAGGCTGCGCATAAAGCAGAATACAACGAATTGATCAAAGAAGGCTTGCTCTATAAGGCTGATACGATCGATGAATTGGCGAAAGACTTCAAGATTGATCCAGCAACCTTAAAGGCGACGATCAAGAAAGTTAACCACTATGCCAAGACTGGTAATGATAAAGATTTCCATCATCGGGCTGGCTTAGTTTCCTTAGCTAAAGGGCCTTATTACATTGAAAAAGCCGTGCCATCTGTGCACCATACGATGGGTGGGCTGGTCATCAATGAAAAGACCGAAGTGCTCAACGAAAAAGGTAAAGCCATTCCTGGCTTGTATGCTGCGGGCGAATTAACTGGGGTCATCCAAGGCTCTAACCGCTTAGGTGGTAACGCGATTGCAGATATCATTACCTTTGGCCGGATTGCAGGTAAAACTGCCGGCAAACTCTAAATTACGGTTACACTCCTAAACCCGAAACGGCGAACTTAAGACCAGTTCGTCGTTTTTTTTTTGCAAAAATATATAGCGCTTACATTTAAGGGTAGCGTCAACTAAGGTAGTTGCGCTAAAATAAAAATAGAACGAATTCGGAACCTTTAACTTGTCCAGTACCTAACTACAGGTTGTAAGCTGATTTCATCTTCAAATTTATTGGACAAGGAGTTTTCGATATGATTGCGATTTTAATTGGGTTAACAATTGGGATTGGCTTACCCATTCAGACCAGCATTAACTCCCGGCTACGTGAATCGGTCGGGTCACCATTTTTAGCATCATTAGCGTCATTTACGATTGGGACATTGTTTTTAGCCGTTGTGACCTTAATACTTGACCATACGTTATTATTTTCAGCCGGGTTATTTACGAGTCAGCCTTGGTGGATTTGGCTGGGTGGATTCTTTGGCGTGATTTATTTAACCGGGAATATTTTACTCTTCCCTAAGCTCGGCAGTGTGCAAACGGTGATCATGCCAGTTTTAGGGCAGATCTTGATGGGGTTACTCATTGATAACTTTGGTTGGTTCGGGTCCAAAGTCAGCGCACTGACCGTGACGCGCGGTTTGGGCGCACTACTGGTGTTGTTAGGTGTGATTTGTACTGTGGCGTTAAGTAATTACTTGGCGAACCATCACAATAATGCCGATACTAAGCCAGCGGCTAGCCTGTGGCTATGGCGGTTAACTGGGGTTCTAACCGGGATGCTAAGTGCCTCGCAAACAGCGGTCAATGGCCATTTAGGCGTTGTATTAGGCTCGTCTTTAAAAGCGGCATTCGTTTCATTTCTTGTTGGGACAGTTGCCTTGGTGCTGATTGTTGGCGTGACGCGCACACCGCTACATTTAACGATACCAGCTGGTGCTGATCATAACCCGTGGTGGATGTGGATTGGCGGCATGTTGGGGGCATTATATGTGCTTGGTAATGTGGTCTTAGTGCCAATCGTCGGCACCGGCTTAGCCGTTGTGATCGTGCTAGTTGGCTTGATGACCGGGAGCTTGTTAATTGATCAATTCGGTTGGTTAGGGGCTAAACGGCATCCGATTACGTTAGTACAAGTTGTTGGCCTGGTGATTATGATCGCTGGCGTGGCGTTGATTCGATTATTTTAGGCGCAAAATAGCATTTAGTTTTAGCATAGTAGGAGTCAATACATTGTTGAATGTGTTGGCCCTTTTTGGTAGTGAGATCCTTTTATGGCTGTCACACAAGCGGGTGGATGCCGAACCACAAGGACATAAATTGCAAATTCAGTGCAATGAAGACAAGACGGTTGATATCAGAATAAAATATGAAAAAGTTAGTTCAGTTAAAGATGCTCTAAGAGAAGTTCCGGATAGACTTAAAAAGAATTTAACACAAGGAAAATTACAGGATATGGCAAAGGCCGTTTATCGTGCTGCACAGTCATTAACGTAAGGAGAAAGACATGATTGCATTTATTAATATGAATCATAAAGATGTAAATGTTAGTATCGATTATATCGAATTGGCGGAGAAAGTTTGGGGATTTAACGAGAGTGAAACGCCAATTTTTGTGAATCATGATGGTATTAAACTTGACTCTCAGAATGAATTTTACTTTGGCTTCTCGTTATTTTTATCGGACTATACTAAAAAGTGGAGAGCAATAAAGGGTGGCTGGGACTCAACCGAATTGATGGTCAATCAGATGAAGGTCGATTCGAGTAAACTTGTGATAATGACTGCTTTTGAACAGGAGCTTTTAATCAATCAAAAAGGATTCTACAATCTAGTTGCTTATATTGCTGAACATGTTAATGGTGAAATCATGGTCGGAGAAAACGGTGATTGGGTTAGCGTAGCTACTTTCACTAACCAGTATCGCAAGATTATGATCACCCCATTTGCCGAAGCAGTCGATAAAAGCATTGAATATGGGAGCCAACATGAACCTGGGAGAGAAGAACCCGGGATGGACCGGTATTTTCGTTGATTAGTGAAGAATGGGGAAGTTAATGATTGCATTTGTTAATATGGATCGTAAGAATATAAACGTTAGTATTGATTATATTGAATTAGCCGAGAAAGTTTGGGGATTTAACGAGAGTGAAACGCCAATTTTTGTGAATCATGATGGTATTAGGCTAGATGCGCAAAATGATTTTTATCTAGGTTTTTCTCTGTTTTTAATAGATTATACAGAAAAATGGCAAAATAAGAAGAAAGGTTGGGATGCGACATCCTTAATTGTACGGAAAAGTCCAAAAAATTCAAATCAAATTGTGATTATGACTGCCTTTGAACAGGAACTCTTAATCAATCAAAAAGGATTTTACAATTTAGTTGCTTATATTGCTGAACATGTTAATGGTGAAATCATGGTCGGTGAAAATAGCCAATGGATTGATTTAGCAACTTTTACTAACCAATATCATGAAATTATGACCATATCATTTTCCGAGGCCGTTAATAAAAGTATTGAATATGGGAGCCAATATGCGCCAGGTAAGGAAGAACCAGGGATGGACCGGTATTTTTATTGATTAGCGAGGAAGTGAAAGCTAATGATTGCATTTGTAAGAATTGAAGATAGCAGTGTTGATGTTAAGATTAGCTATACAGAAGTTGCTGAGAAAGTTTGGGGATTTCAGTATAGTCATATACCGATTTTCGTAAACCATGATAATTATGGTATTGATTCTAATGATGGTTTTTTTCTGAGCTTTTCATTATTTTTGTCAGACTATACGAAAAGATGGTTATCAGTCAAAGGTAGCTGGGACTCGACAACATTGACGGTACGTCAGGTTAAAGGTAATTCAGATCAGATTGTTGTTATGTCTGGGTTTGAACAAGAACTGTTGATCAATCAAAAAGGATTTTATAATTTGGTCGCTTATCTTGCCAAGCGTGTTAATGGTGAGATTATGGTTGGTGAAAATGGTGATTGGGTTAGCTTAGCCGCTTTCACTAACCAATATCGCAAGATTATGACCACCCCATTTGCCGAAGCGGTCAATAAAAGCATTGAATATGGTAGCCAATATGCGCCAGGTAAGGAAGAACCCGGAATGGACCGGTATTTCTTTTGATTAAGTGAATTATTTAGCATCTTGTGAGCTATGGAGCATCATTTTCATAGCTCGCAAGGTGTTTTTTTAATGTAAAAACAACTTCATTAGCTAAATTAAACTAATATTAGCTAAAATAGTTCGTCCGCAAACCATGATAATAACCAGTGTCAACAAGTTAACGAGGTGATCGACCAATGGATGCGGCGCAACCACGATTAACGCAGTTAGCAAACGGTGAGCTGATCGTTGCTAATTTGACAGTGGGTGCGGTAGTTGGGTTTAAAACATTTTCGTTTACGACCCTGGCTCAGATTACCGTTACGCTTAAAAGTACGGGGCAAGGAGCGTTGGTCGTTTCAACCACGCCTACTGGTCAACCAGTTGCTACCATTCCAGTAGCGCCCACCATGCAGCAGTGGCAGGCACTATCTGCGGCGACAGTCCCATTAGTCGGCGAACAAGCCTTGTACTTCAAGTATCGTGGTACCGGTGCAATCGCGTTCAAAGACTTTACGTTAATCAACTAAATCAGTCTATTAAAAGTAACTCAAGTTGGGGATGGTGCCCAATTTGGGTTATTTTTATTGTTGACAAGCGCTAATAATCGCAGTAATATAGTTCGTATACGAACAAGGCAAAGAAGGTGACGTCATGTTAGATCCACAAACAACGATTTTGTTTCGGGTGCGGAATTTATCGTTAAGTTTAGATAAGTATGTCAAAAAGACGAATGCCGTTTTTAATCGCAAACCAATCTCAAAATTGCAGGGCATGGCTGCGGGCTATTTGTTCCAACATCGTGATCAAGAAATCCATCAGCGTGATTTGGAACAAGCGATGGGTATTAGTAAATCAACCGCCAGCGGGTTAGTGAGTCGGATGGTTAAAAACGGTGTTATCGTCACTGCACCGGCGACCGATGTGCGCTACAAACGCATTTTCTTAACGAAAGCGTCGATTCAGGAAATGGCGACGATTGACGCTGCGGCCCAAAAGATGGAAGCAACATTAAGCCATGGTGTTAGCGATGCCGATTTAGCGACATTCTTTAAAGTAATGGCGCAAATTCAAAAAAATACTGAATAAGTATTTTTTTATGACTAGAGTTCGTATGCGAACTTAAGCAAACTAAGGAGTGACAGCATGTTCAAATTATTAAAACGATTAAATCGCCGCGAATATGGGATGATTCTGATCAGTCTGGTCTTTATCGTGGCCCAGGTCTGGTTAGAATTGAGTATTCCGGGCTATATGTCAACCATCACCACTAAACTAGAAACGGCCGGGACCACTGTTAGTTCGATTCTAAAACCCGGTTTAATGATGTTATTGTATTCGATTTTAAGTGTGATTGCCGCCGTGATTACCGGTTATTTTGTGGCTAAAATCGCTGGTGGTTTTACGGCCCGATTACGGCAAGATGTTTTCAATCAGGTCATGGATTATTCAACACAAGATATTAAACATTTCTCAGTGGCGAGTTTACTGACCCGGACGACCAACGACTTAACGCAGATCCAACAATTTGTTGCGATGGGACTACAAGTCATCATCAAAGCACCGATTACCGCCGTTTGGGCGATTTGCATGATTGCGGGGAAGGGCTGGCAATGGACGACGGCGACAGCCATTGCGGTTGTTGTACTCTGCATCATGTTGACCTTTATCTTAACAAGTGTGCAACCGAAGTTTCGGGCTGTCCAAAGTTTGACTGACCAGTTGAACTTAGTGACCCAAGAAAATCTGACAGGGATTCGGGTGGTCCATGCTTATAACGCCGAAGCTTATCAAAATGACAAGTTTAATCAGACCAACGATACTTTAACCACGACTAATAAATTTGCTTATCGGGTCTTAGCCTTAATGAGTCCGGGCATGAGCTTCATCTCCAGCGCATTGACGTTGGCGGTTTATACGATTGGGGCTGTTATTATCAATGAAGCCGCCGGCGCGACGCGGTTAACGTTGTTTAGTAATATGGTCGTCTTTTCATCATATGCCATGCAAGTTATTATGGGGTTCTTATTACTATCGATGATTTTTATCTTATTGCCACGAGTCACGGTCTCGGCCAGCCGGGTCAATGAAGTTCTAGCTATCCAGCCAAGTGTGACTGCACCTAGCAACACGACGGTAACCCCAACCCAAACTGGGACTGTCGAGTTTAAAGATGTTAGTTTTAGTTATCCAGGGGCCGAACAACCCGCGTTGAGTCACTTGTCATTCAAAGCTGAACAAGGCCAAACGATTGCGCTGATTGGTGCCACTGGGAGTGGCAAGAGTACGGCCTTGAATCTGATTCCACGGCGCTATGACCCGACAGCTGGTCAGGTTTTAGTAGATGGTGTCGACGTCACGCAATATGCCACGACTGATTTAAACGACCGTTTGGGTTACTTGCCACAAAAAGCCGTGTTATTTAGTGGCACGATTAAAAGTAATTTGGATTTCGGGACTAGGGTCCGTCTTAAAACTACTTAAGTAAGATGCAAATTGAGGCAATGTAGACCGTAGCCAGATAAACATGAGCG